>NZ_BQXQ01000017.1 GCF_030159055.1 Acidovorax sp. SUPP3334 | reverse complement strand
TCCAGCCAGATCGTGAGCGATCCACGCGCTTTGAGTGCTGCGTTGTACTCAGTCCAATTGGTGGTCTTGTAGCGGGTCTTTGGCTGCACGGGTTCACTCATGCGTGCAGGCTACCAGCGCAAAGGGGGCGGTTTGTGCAACAAAGCCCATGACAGGGTGGTGGTTGGGTTGGCTGGTCATGCCCGCCGATCTGACCCATGACATTGGTAAGCTGATTGAATTCAATACCTCGTGCACCAGTGTTTTCACGCAGCGAGCGGGACTCGCCGCGTTACGGCATTCATCGGAAATCACTCCGCGTGTCGTTTCCCATCTTCAAATATGCCGGGATACCTTGGTGCCTCTATTGCAGTCGCTCCCAGGCGTCGAGGTTGGGCTACCCAAAGGCGCGATGTATGCATTCTTTCGCATGTCGGGGCAGGGCGACTCGCTGACTCTCGCCAAGCGTTTAGTGCAGGAGGCCGGCTTGGGCTTGGCTCCTGGCAGCGCGTTCGGCGATGAAGCGCAAGGATGGCTGCGATGGTGCTTCGCGTCGCACGATCCTGATCGACTGGTTCGAGGGGTGAGGCGTCTTGAAAAATGGCTCGGGGTACAATCGACGAGTTTTTGCATGGTGCAAGACGCACGCTCGTGGCCATTCCAGCCGCTTGCGCAAGTAAGTCAGGGGCTGTGCGGCTGTTCATGCCGTACTCACCGGCCCCGCAATTCAAGGAAAACCAATGATCGCATCCTCTATCAAGGCCGAAGTCGTCAAGGCCAATGCCCGTGCTGCCAATGACACCGGTAGCCCGGAAGTGCAAGTGGCCCTGCTGACCGCCCGCATCAACGAACTGACTCCTCACTTCAAGACCCATGCCAAGGATCACCACGGTCGCCGTGGCCTTCTGCGCATGGTGAGTCGCCGCCGCAAGCTGCTGGACTACCTGAAGGCGAAGGACGCTGAGCGTTATACGGCTTTGATCGCCAAGCTGGGTCTGCGCAAGTAAGCGCATTCGCATGCCAAAACGCCTGGGTTAGCACGCTAGCTCAGGCGTTTTTTACTTCGGAGCCGCAAAACAGATCGAAGCTGTGTCATTCCAATGGCCTTGTCTTTCAAGGTGAAAAAAGACTGAATCATTGGAATGGCATCGTGTTCTGAATTGCACTCCTTCCCTAGCTGAAGCTGTGTATTCAGCTATCAAAAATGGAGCAAAAATGAGCATTTTCAACAAAGTCACCAAGTCTTTCCAATGGGGCGACAAGACCGTCGTCATGGAAACGGGCGAAATCGCCCGCCAGGCATCGGGTGCGGTGCTGGTGAACATCGAAGACACCGTCGTGCTGGCCACGGTGGTGGGTTCCAAGACTGCCAAGCCTGGTCAGGACTTCTTCCCCCTGACGGTGGATTACATCGAGAAGACATACGCCGCTGGCAAGATTCCCGGCAGCTTCTTCAAACGCGAAGCCAAGCCCAGCGAACACGAGACGCTCACAAGCCGCCTGATCGATCGCCCGATCCGCCCCCTCTTTCCCGAAGGCTTCTTCAACGAAGTGCACGTGGTCATTCACACCGTGTCGCTGAACCCCGAAGTGGACGCAGACATCGCGGCGATGATCGCTGTGAGCGCCGCGCTTTCCATCTCCGGGATTCCGTTCAATGGCCCGATCGGTGCAGCCCGCGTGGGCTACATCAATGGCGAATACGTGTTGAATCCCGGCCAGACGGCGCGCAAGAATTCCCAGATGGATCTCGTGGTGGCTGGCACCGAGGCTGCCGTGCTGATGGTCGAATCCGAAGCGCAGCAATTGTCCGAAGAAATCATGCTGGGTGCCGTGGTGTTTGGCCATGAGCAAGGCAACGTGGCCATCAATGCGATCCACGAACTGGTGCGTGACGCTGGCAAGGCCGTCTGGGATTGGCAGCCTCCCGCCAAGGACGAGTCTTTCATCGGCAAGGTCAACGCCCTGGCAGAAGAAAAACTCCGTGCGGCTTATCAGATCCGCAGCAAGCAGGCCCGCACCCAGGCACTGCGCGAAGCGACTGCATCGGTCTTGTCCGCATTGAAAGCGGAAGGCGTCGAATTCGATGCGGTCAAGGTGGAAGGCCTGCTGTTCGACATCGAAGCCAAGATCGTGCGCAGCCAGATTCTGTCGGGCGAGCCCCGCATCGACGGCCGCGATACCCGCACGGTGCGCCCCATCGAGATCCGCAATAGCGTGCTGCCCCGCACCCACGGCTCCGCGCTGTTCACGCGTGGTGAAACGCAGGCACTGGTCATCGCCACGCTGGGAACCGAGCGTGATGCTCAGCGCATCGACGCACTGGCAGGTGAATATGAAGACCGCTTCATGATGCACTACAACATGCCTCCCTTCGCCACTGGCGAAGTGGGCCGCATGGGCTCGACCAAGCGGCGCGAAATCGGCCACGGCCGGTTGGCCAAGCGGGCGCTGATCGCCGTGCTGCCGACGAAGGAAGAATTCCCCTACACGATGCGTGTCGTGTCCGAGATCACGGAATCCAACGGATCCTCGTCGATGGCATCGGTGTGCGGCGGCTGCCTGTCCCTGATGGACGCTGGGGTGCCGATGAAGGCCCACGTGGCCGGTATAGCGATGGGCCTGATCAAGGAAGACAACCGCTTTGCCGTCCTGACCGACATCCTGGGCGATGAAGATCATCTGGGCGACATGGACTTCAAGGTGGCCGGTACCACGGGTGGTATCACCGCTCTGCAGATGGACATCAAGATCCAGGGCATCACCAAGGAAATCATGCAGGTCGCATTGGCTCAGGCCAAGGAAGCGCGTCTGCACATCCTGGGCAAGATGCAAGAGGCCATGGGCGAAGCCAAGACCGAGGTGAGCAACTTCGCGCCGAAGCTGTTCACGATGAAGATCAATCCCGAAAAAATCCGCGACGTGATCGGCAAGGGTGGTGCGGTGATTCGTGCGCTGACGGAAGAAACCGGCACGCAAATCAACATCGACGAGGACGGCACCATCACCATCGCGTCCACCGACAGCGCGAAGGCGGACGAAGCCAAGCGCCGTATCGAACAGATCACTGCCGAGGTCGAAATCGGCAAGATCTACGAAGGCCCGATCGTCAAGATTCTGGACTTCGGCGCGCTGATCAATCTGCTGCCTGGCAAGGATGGCCTGCTGCACATCAGCCAGATCGCGCACGAGCGTGTCGAGAAAGTGACCGACTATCTGACCGAAGGACAGATCGTCAAGGTCAAGGTGCTCGAAACGGACGAAAAAGGCCGCGTCAAGCTGTCCATGAAGGCGCTGACCGATCGCCCAATGGGTGACGGCGGTGGCCGTCCCGCACCCGCCGAGCGCGGCGAGCGTTCGGACCGTGGCGAACAACGCCGCGAGCGTCGCGATGGCGCAGACCAGCAACAGCAGCAGCAATCCCTGACGTCCGGCGAATCGTCGGGTCAGATGGACGCCTGAGCTCAAATGCTATTGATATGAGAGCGGCTGGCGCAGACCTGGTCTGCGCTGGCGCTGTATTCATCTCAACTCTTTTGGCAAGGTGACTGCTATGCGTGTGGTGGAAATCGAGAGCCCTGGCGGCCCTGAAGTTCTTCGGTTGAGCGAACGCTCGATCCCGAAACCTGTCCAGGGCGAGTTGCTGATTCGGGTCGCTGCCAGCGGGATCAATCGGCCGGACGTCCTTCAGCGAAAAGGCAACTATGCGCCCCCGCCGGGAGCATCGGAATTGCCCGGACTCGAGGTGGCTGGCGTGATCGAAGGCGGCGACGAGGCAGAGATGGCCAAGGCGGGCTTGCGGCTCGGCGACCGCGTATGTGCGCTGGTCGCTGGTGGCGGCTACGCGGAGTATTGCGTGGCCCCGGTTGTTCAATGCCTGCCGGTGCCGGAGGGCTTCAGCGACGTTGAAGCGGCTTCGTTGCCGGAGACGTTCTTCACCGTGTGGAGCAACGTCTTCGACCGCGGGCATCTGTCCGAAGGCGAAACGCTGCTGGTGCAAGGTGGCAGCAGTGGGATCGGTGTGACGGCCATTCAGCTGGGCCGTGCATTCGGTGCAAAGGTCATCGTCACGGCTGGCAGCGACGAGAAGTGCGCGGCTTGCTTGCAAATCGGTGCCCACCACGCGATCAACTACAAAACCCAGGACTTCGTCGCGGAGGTGCAGCGCATCACCGGCGGCAAGGGTGTGGACGTGGTGCTCGATATGGTGGCGGGCGACTACGTGGCCCGCGAAATCGAATGCCTCGCCGAAGACGGGCGGCTGGTGATCATCGCGGTTCAGGGCGGCATCAAGGCGGAGTTGAATGCCGGCTTGGTGTTGCGCCGCCGCCTGACGGTGACGGGTTCCACGCTTCGTCCCCGCTCCGTAGCGTTCAAGGGCGCCATCGCCAGTGCTTTGAGTGAGAAGGTCTGGCCGCTGCTGGCATCCGGCGACGTGCGACCGGTCGTTCATAGCACGTTTCCAGCTGCGGACGCTGCAAAAGCCCATGCCCTGATGGAGTCCAGTCAGCACGCAGGAAAGATTGTTTTGACATGGTCCGCATGAAAAAGAAACTGATCGCCGGTAATTGGAAGATGAACGGCAGCTTGGCTGCCAATCAGGCTTTATTGAATGCACTGCGTGCAGGGATCGAGCAACCCGGTTGCGACGTGGCGGTGGCTGTGCCGGCGCCCTATCTGGCGCAGGTGAAGGCGCTTGTGGATGGCTCCGCCGTGGCGGTGGCTGCTCAGGATGTTTCGGTCCATGAGGCGGGTGCTTACACGGGCGAGACCTCGGCGGCCATGCTGCTGGAGTTCGGTGTGCGGTACGTGCTGGTGGGGCACTCCGAGCGGCGCCAATACCATGGAGAAACCGACGAGATGGTTGCGGCCAAGGCGCAGCGCGCGCTGGCCGCAGGCATCGCGCCCATCGTCTGTGTCGGCGAAACCTTGGCGGAGCGGGAGGCGGGGCAGACCGAGACGGTCGTCAAGCGGCAACTGGCCGCTGTGATCCATACGAACGGTCATTGCATCAGCGAAATCATCGTGGCTTATGAGCCTGTGTGGGCCATCGGAACCGGCCGTACCGCGACCCCTGAGCAAGCGCAGGAGATGCACGCGGTGTTGCGCGCGCAACTGGCGGCGGCGAGTTCTCAGGCCAGGAGCATTCGTTTGCTGTACGGCGGAAGCATGAATGCAGCCAATGCCGCCCAGTTGCTGGCGCAAACCGATATTGACGGAGGCCTGGTGGGTGGGGCATCGCTCAAGGCCCAGGACTTCTTGCAAATCATTGCTGCCGCGCAATAAAGACGCCGGCATCTAGCTATCAAATTAGGAGTAATCGAGAATGAACGCGCTTGTGAACGTGATTTTGGCGGTCCAGATTCTGGCCGCATTGGGAATGATCGGCTTGATCCTGATTCAGCATGGCAAGGGTGCCGATATGGGTGCAGCGTTTGGCAGTGGTAGCTCTGGCAGCCTGTTCGGTGCCAGCGGCAGTGCCAACTTTCTGTCCCGCACCACGGCTGTTTTGGCGGGCGTATTTTTTGTGGCGACCCTGGCGCTGGCCTATTTCGGCAATGTCCGTCCTGCTGGCGTTGGAAGCGTGCTGGAAACGCCGGCGGCAGTGGCGCCGGCTCAGCCAGCTTCCGGTGCGGCCTCGCAGGTGCCTGTCGCGCCAGTGGTGCCGGCCTCCGGCGCGGGTCAGATTCCGACCAAGTAAGAAGAAAAGCGCAAAATTTGACCCGGCTCTTCGGAGCAGGGTTTTTCCGGAGTAGAATCCCGGATTGTCTGGAAAGCCAAAACCCCAAGCGGGTTCCTCATGCCATCCAGATGCATAAATCAGCCGTCGTGGTGAAATTGGTAGACACGCTATCTTGAGGGGGTAGTGGCGAAAGCTGTGCGAGTTCGAGTCTCGCCGACGGCACCAAAACAAAAAGCCCATCCAACACGCCTATCCTGGGGCGTTTGGGTGCCGCTTCAGCGGTGAGCACATCCTCCAGATGAACCTCGATCAGTACCTCCCCGTCCTTTTGTTCATCCTGGTCGGCATCGGTGTCGGCGTCGTACCGCTGGTGTTGGGCTATGTGCTCGGCCCGAATCGCCCGGATGCCGCAAAGAATTCCCCTTACGAGTGCGGCTTTGAGGCCTTCGAAGACGCGCGCATGAAGTTCGACGTGCGTTACTACCTCGTCGCCATCCTCTTCATTCTTTTTGATCTGGAAATCGCTTTCCTGTTTCCGTGGGCTGTTTCGCTGCACGAAGTGGGATTGACGGGTTTCATTGCCGTAGTCATCTTTCTGGCCATCCTCGTCGTCGGCTTTGCCTATGAGTGGAAAAAGGGTGCCCTGGATTGGGAATGACCGGTCTTCATAAGGAATGACACGATGATTGAAGGCGTGATGAAGGAAGGCTTCATCACCACCAGTTACGACTCGGTGGTGAATTGGGCCAAGACGGGTTCGCTCTGGCCCATGACTTTTGGTCTGGCCTGTTGCGCGGTGGAGATGATGCACGCCGCAGCGGCGAGATATGACATCGGCCGTTTTGGCGCAGAAGTGTTTCGTGCCAGTCCACGCCAGTCCGATCTGATGATCGTGGCAGGCACGCTGTGCAACAAGATGGCGCCGGCTTTGCGCAAGGTGTACGACCAGATGTCGGAGCCGCGCTGGGTGCTTTCCATGGGATCCTGCGCCAACGGTGGTGGGTACTATCACTACAGCTATTCGGTAGTGCGTGGCTGCGACCGCATCGTTCCCGTGGATGTGTATGTGCCTGGATGCCCCCCGACGGCCGAAGCGCTGATCTACGGCATCATCCAGCTGCAGCAGAAAATCCGCCGCACCAACACCATCGCTCGCGTCTGAAGGGTTGACGATGACTGCCTTTGCTATTCGACCCGAAGCACTTCGGGACGCGATTGCCGCTGCGCTCGGCGACAAGGTGCGCCAGATTTCCGTGGCGCTGGGCGAAGTCACCTTGGTGGTGGCCTCGTCTGACTACCTGGCTGCAATGCAAATGCTGCGCGATGCGCCCGGTTGCCGTTTCGAGCAATTGGTGGATCTGTGCGGTGTGGACTACTCGTCTTATGGCGATGTGGGTGTGGAAGGTCCGCGCTATTGCGTGGTTTCGCATCTGCTGTCGGTCAGCATGAATCAGCGGGTGCGCGTCAAGGTGTTCTGTCCCGATGACGATTTCCCGGTGGTTCCTTCGGTGTCCGACCTCTGGAACTCTGCCAACTGGTACGAGCGTGAAGCCTTTGACCTGTATGGCATCGTGTTCGACGGCCACAGCGATCTGCGGCGCATTCTGACCGACTACGGTTTTATCGGGCATCCCTTCCGCAAGGATTTTCCGCTGTCCGGACATGTGGAGATGCGCTACGACGCCGAGCAGCGCCGCGTCATCTACGAACCTGTGACGATCGAGCCGCGTGAGATCACGCCCCGCATCATCCGCGAAGAAAAATACGGAGGCCTGCACTGAGGCGTTTGCGCCAACAAGTGATTCACCATGGCTGAAATCAAGAACTATTCCCTGAACTTCGGGCCTCAGCATCCTGCCGCGCACGGTGTGCTGCGCCTTGTGCTTGAGCTCGATGGCGAAGTGGTGCAACGTGCCGACCCCCATATTGGCTTGCTGCACCGCGCCACCGAAAAGCTGGCCGAGCACAAAACCTACATCCAGTCGCTGCCCTATATGGATCGGCTGGATTACGTGTCGATGATGTGCAATGAGCACGCCTATTGCCTGGCCATTGAAAAGCTGCTTGGCCTGGACGTGCCTTTGCGTGCGCAGTACATCCGCGTGATGTTCTCCGAAATCACGCGCCTGCTGAACCACCTCATGTGGCTGGGCTCGCACGGCAACGATTGTGGTAGCTCCACGATCCTGATCTACACCTTCCGTGAGCGCGAAGACCTGTTCGACATGTACGAAGCAGTGTCGGGCGCGCGCATGCATGCGGCCTACTTCCGTCCAGGTGGCGTTTACCGCGACTTGCCGGATTCGATGCCGCAGTACAAGGTGAACAAGATCCGCAATGCCAAGGCGATCGCTGCCTTGAACCAGAACCGCAGCGGTTCGTTGCTGGACTTCATCGACGATTTCACGCAGCGCTTTCCGAAATGCGTGGATGAATACGAAACGCTGCTCACCGACAACCGCATCTGGAAGCAGCGCACGGTCGGCATCGGCGTCGTGACGCCGGAACGCGCACTCAACCTGGGCATGACCGGCCCGATGATCCGCGGATCGGGCATTGCCTGGGACTTGCGCAAGACGCAGCCCTATGACGTGTACGACCGCATGGACTTCGATGTGCCAGTGGGTAAGACCGGCGACTGCTACGACCGATACCTCGTCCGCGTGCAGGAGATGCGTCAGTCCAATCGCATCATCAAGCAGTGCGTTGACTGGCTGCGCGCCAATCCTGGGCCGGTGATCACGGACAACCACAAGGTGGCACCACCTTCGCGGGAATCCATGAAGTCGAACATGGAAGAGTTGATCCACCATTTCAAGCTCTTTACCGAAGGCTTTCGCGTGCCCGAAGGCGAGGCCTATGCAGCCGTCGAACACCCGAAGGGCGAGTTCGGCATTTATCTGGTGAGCGATGGCGCCAACAAGCCCTACCGCCTCAAGATTCGGGCGCCTGGGTTTGCCCATCTGGCCACCTTGGACGAAATGGCCCGCGGCCACATGATCGCCGACGCTGTGGCCATCATTGGCACGATGGATATCGTGTTCGGGGAGATTGACCGATGAATACCGAGACGAAAAGCGTGGGTGCGGGCGCGTCCCGCATCACCGAGGCAACGCTGGCGCGCTTTGCACGGGAAGTGGCGAAATACCCCGCAGAGCAAAAGCAGTCCGCAGTGATGGCCTGCTTGGCCATCGTGCAGCAGGAACAGGGCTGGGTCAGTACCGAGAGCGAGGTCGTGATTGCCGATTACCTGGGCATGCCCCAGATCGCGGTGCACGAAGTGACCACGTTCTACAACATGTACAACCAGCAGCCGACGGGCAAGTACAAGCTCAACGTCTGCACCAATCTGCCATGCCAGTTGCGCGACGGGCAAAAAGCTCTGCACCACCTGGAAAAGAAGCTGGGTGTGACAATGGGCGAGACCACGGTCGATGGCCTGTTCACGCTGCAGCAATGCGAATGCCTCGGTGCTTGCGCTGACGCGCCCGTGATGCTGGTCAATGACCGCACCATGTGCAGTTTCATGGACAACGACAAGCTCGATCAGCTCGTGGATGGCCTGCGGCAAGCCGAAGGCGTGGCATCCACGGCTCGGGCGGAAGGGCAAGCATGACCACCGCCACACAGATCCTGTCCCAGTTCCAGGCGACGGGCGTTCAAACCTGCTTCCATGACCGCCACATCGATCCGCAAATTTATGCGGGCCTGGACGGTACCAACTGGAGCATCAAGGACTACGAAGCGCGCGGCGGCTATTCCGCGTTGCGTAAGATTCTGGAGCAGGGCGAAGGCGCGGGCCTTACCCAGGACCAGGTCATTGCGACCGTCAAGGAATCTGGCCTGCGTGGCCGCGGCGGCGCGGGCTTTCCGACAGGCCTCAAGTGGAGCTTCATGCCCCGCTCGTTCCCGGGTCAGAAATACCTCGTCTGCAACTCCGACGAGGGCGAGCCGGGGACCTGCAAGGACCGTGACATCCTGCAGTTCAATCCGCACATCGTGATTGAAGGCATGATCATCGCGGCTTACGCGATGGGCATTTCCGTGGGCTACAACTACATCCACGGCGAAATCTTCCAGACCTACGACCGTTTCGAAGAAGCGCTCGAGGAAGCGCGCGCTGCAGGCTATCTGGGTGACAAGATCCTGGGCAGCAACTTCAGCTTCCAGCTGCACGCGGCCCATGGGTTCGGCGCTTACATCTGCGGCGAGGAAACCGCCTTGCTGGAATCGCTGGAAGGCAAGAAGGGCCAGCCGCGCTTCAAGCCACCATTCCCCGCGAGCTTCGGGCTCTACGGCAAGCCCACCACCATCAACAACACCGAGACGTTTGCTGCGGTGCCTTGGATCATCCGCAACGGCGGCGCAGCCTATCTCGCCTGCGGCAAGCCCAACAACGGCGGCACCAAGATATTTTCGGTGTCCGGCGACGTGGAAAAGCCCGGCAACTACGAAGTGCCCATGGGAACCCCCTTCGCCAAGCTGCTGGAACTGGCAGGCGGCGTGCGCAAGGGCCGCCAACTCAAGGCCGTGATCCCGGGCGGTTCGTCGGCTCCGGTACTGCCGGCGTCCGTCATCATGGAATGCACGATGGACTACGACTCGATCGCCAAGGCCGGCTCCATGCTGGGCTCGGGGGCCGTGATCGTGATGGACGATTCGCGCAGCATGGTGGAAAGCCTTTTGCGCCTGTCCTATTTCTATTCGCATGAATCGTGCGGGCAGTGCACGCCATGCCGCGAAGGCACTGGCTGGATGTGGCGCGTGATCGACCGCATCCAGCACGCCGAAGGACGCGAAGGCGATCTGGACCTTCTCAATTCGGTGGCGGACAACATCCAGGGGCGCACCATCTGCGCTCTGGGAGACGCCGCTGCCATGCCGGTACGCGCCATGATCAAGCACTTCCGCCCTGAATTCGAAGCGCTGATCCGCAACAAGACCCCTCAGGCTTCTGCCTCTGCCTGATCGCGAGAACGCATATGGTTGAAATCGAACTGGACGGGCAGAAGGTAGAAGTCGCCGAGGGCTGCATGGTGATGCATGCAGCCGAGAAGGCGGGCACCTACATTCCCCATTTCTGCTATCACAAGAAGCTCTCCATCGCTGCCAACTGCCGCATGTGCCTGGTGGACGTGGAGAAGGCTCCCAAGCCGATGCCCGCATGCGCCACGCCGGTGACGCAGGGCATGATCGTTCGCACCAAGAGCGAAAAGGCCATCAAGGCCCAGCAGTCGGTGATGGAGTTTCTGCTCATCAATCACCCGCTGGACTGCCCGATCTGCGATCAGGGTGGGGAATGCCAGCTGCAGGACTTGGCTGTGGGATACGGCGGGTCTTCTTCGCGCTATGAAGAAGAAAAGCGCGTGGTGTTCCACAAGGACGTGGGCCCGCTGATCTCCATGGAGGAGATGACCCGCTGCATCCATTGCACTCGCTGCGTGCGTTTCGGCCAGGAAGTGGCCGGCGTGATGGAACTGGGCATGATCCACCGCGGTGAGCATTCCGAGATCACCACGGTGCTGGGCGACACGATCGATTCCGAACTGTCGGGCAACATGATCGACATCTGCCCCGTGGGGGCGCTGACGAGCAAGCCATTCCGCTACAGCGCGCGGACCTGGGAATTGTCCCGTCGCAAGTCGGTCAGTCCGCACGACTCCACGGGGGCCAACCTCATCGTCCAGGTGAAGAACCACAAGGTGATGCGTGTCGTTCCTTTCGAGAACGAAGACGTCAACGAGTGCTGGATCGCCGACCGCGACCGTTTCTCCTACGAGTCCTTGAATGGCGAGGAGCGCCTGACGCGCCCCATGCTCAAGCAGGGTGGCGAATGGAAGGAAGTGGACTGGCAGACTGCCCTCGAATACGTGGCCAACGGCCTGCAGAGCATTCGTGCTGACCATGGCGCCCAGCAAATCGGTGCCTTGGTGAGCCCGCACAGCACCCTGGAAGAGTTGTTCCTCGCTGGTGCCCTGGTGCGCGGCCTCGGCAGCGACAACATCGACCACCGCCTGCGCCACGCAGATTTCACCCAGACCGACGGAATTCATTGGCTGGGTACGAGCATCGCCTCGTTGTCCTCTTTGCAGTCCGTGCTGGTCGTGGGCTCCAACCTGCGCAAAGACCATCCTTTGTTCGCGCAACGCATTCGCCAGGCCGCACGCAAGGGCTGCTCGGTCAGCGCCATCAATGCGGTGGCGAGCGACTGGGCCATGCCGATGGCGCAATCCATCGTGGCCCCCGCTCAAGATTGGGCTGCGGCCTTGGCCGATGTGGCCGCCGCCGTGGCGAAAGACCGTGGCGTCGCTGCGCCCGTGGCCAGTGGCCAGGTGACCGATGTTTCGGCCGCTGTTGCCAGTGCGCTCGCCTCTGGAGAGAGCAAAGCCATCCTGCTCGGCAATGCTGCCGCCCACCATGCCCAGGCTTCCGGCTTGCTGGCGCTGGCGCAATGGATCGGTGCCCAGACGGGCGCCGTGGTGGGGTACCTGACCGAAGCCGCCAACACCGTGGGCGCGCAGTTCGTGGGGGCACAACCGGTACAAGGCGGCCTGAATGCAGGCCAGATGCTGGCGGGGGACCTCAAGGCGGTGCTGCTGCTGAATACCGAACCCGTGTACGACTCCGCTGCTGGTGCGCAGGCGGCTTCCGCGCTGTCGAAGGCCGAGATGGTCGTCACGCTGAGCCCCTTCAAGGCCAACATGGAGTTCAGCGATGTGCTTTTGCCCATCGCTCCGTTCACCGAAACCTCGGGCACCTTCGTCAATGCCGAAGGCCGTGTGCAGAGCTTCCACGCCGTGGTCAAGCCGCTGGCCGATGCCCGTCCTGCCTGGAAGGTGCTTCGCGTCCTGGGCAATCTGCTGGGTGTGCAGGGCCTGGATTTCGAAACCTCGCAGGATGTGCTTGCAAAGTCCACCGGTGCGACGGTGTCGGCTCCGCTGGCGCAACTGCCAGCCGATCGCCTCGTGAATACCACGCGCGCCGAAATCGCCGTGTCTTCCGGCGCAGTGGCTGCTCCAGTCGTGGCCAGCATCTATCAGCTGGACGGCCTGGTGCGCCGTGCCCCCTCGCTGCAGTTGACGGCCGACGCCCGCCGCGCCGCTGAAGGAGTCGCCGCATGATCGACGCGCTGTACAACGGCGGCCTGCATCTGTTCGCTCAGTCCTGGTGGACGGCAGCGGTCTGGCCCGTGATCTGGAACCTGATCAAGATCGTTGCCATCGTGGCGCCCCTGATGGGCGCCGTCGCCTACCTCACGCTGTGGGAGCGCAAGCTGCTCGGCTTCATGCAGGTGCGGCATGGCCCCAACCGTGTGGGCCCCTTCGGCCTGCTGCAACCGCTGGCCGACGGTCTCAAGCTGTTGACCAAGGAAATCATTCAACCCGCTGCTGCCAGCAAGGGCCTGTTCGTGCTTGGTCCGGTGATGGCCATCATGCCGGCGCTGGCCGCATGGGTGGTGATTCCTTTCGGCCCCGATGTCGCGCTGGCCAACGTGAATGCAGGCTTGCTGCTCGTGATGGCCATCACCTCGATCGAGGTCTATGGCGTGATCATTGCCGGCTGGGCATCCAACTCCAAGTACGCGTTCCTGGGCGCGCTGCGCGCCTCGGCCCAGATGGTGAGCTATGAAATCGCGATGGGTTTTTGCTTCCTCGTGATCATCATGGTGTCGGGCAGCATGAACCTGACCGAGATCGTGCTGGGGCAGGGCGCTGGCATGGCCGCTGCCAAGGGGCTGGGGTTCCTGTCCTGGAACTGGTTGCCGCTGCTGCCGATCTTCATCGTGTACCTGATCTCTGGCGTGGCTGAAACCAACCGCCACCCCTTCGACGTGGTCGAAGGCGAGGCCGAGATCGTTGCCGGCCACATGGTCGAGTATTCGGGCATGGGCTTCGCGATCTTCTTCCTGGCCGAGTACGCCAGCATGTGGCTCGTATCGATTCTGGCCGTCATCATGTTCCTGGGCGGCTGGCTGTCGCCTGTCTCGGCACTGGACTTCATCCCCGGATGGATCTGGCTGGGCCTCAAGACTTTCCTCGTGGTGTCCATGTTCATCTGGATCCGCGCGACATTCCCTCGCTTTCGCTATGACCAGATCATGCGCCTGGGTTGGAAGATCTTCATTCCGGTCACCCTCGTGTGGCTGCTTATCGTGGGCGCGTGGTTGCACTCGCCCTGGAACATCTGGAATTGAGCGGGGACACTGATGACTGCTGTTGCTGCTACTGCATCCTTTTCGATCAAGGATTTTTTCAAGAGCTTCATGTTGGTGGAGCTGGTCAAGGGCATGGCCCTCACGGGCCGCTATGCGTTTCGCCGCAAGGTGACCGTGCAGTTTCCCGAAGAGAAGACGCCCTTGTCGCCGCGTTTCCGCGGATTGCATGCCCTGCGCCGTTACGACAACGGGGAAGAGCGCTGCATCGCGTGCAAGCTGTGCGAAGCCGTGTGCCCTGCCTTGGCCATCACGATCGAATCCGACGTCCGTGCGGACGGCTCCCGCCGTACCACCCGTTATGACATCGACCTGACCAAGTGCATCTTCTGCGGCTTCTGTGAAGAAAGCTGCCCGGTGGATTCCATCGTCGAGACGCAGATCCTGGAATACCACGGCGAAAAGCGCGGCGACTTGTACTTCACCAAGGACATGCTCCTGGCGGTCGGGGATCGCTACGAGGCCGAGATTGCCGCAGCCAAGGCGGCCGACGCCAAGTACCGCTGAAGGCGGCTCCTGAACCTCTAAAAAGACCCGATTCATGGACGCCAAGACTGGTTTCTTCTATCTGTTCTCGGTCGTGCTGCTGTTTGCAGCCTTCCGAGTGATCACCGCGCGCAACCCTGTGCATGCGGTGCTGTATCTCATCCTTGCGTTTTCACAGGCAGCGGCCGTGTGGCTGCTGCTGAAGGCCGAATTCCTTGCGATCGCCCTGGTGCTGGTGTACCTCGGTGCGGTGATGGTGCTCTTCCTTTTCGTGGTGATGATGCTGGACATTCACATCGACACCATCCGGCGGGGCTTTTGGCGCCATTTCCCGTTGGCGGCTTTCATCGGCGCACTGATCACGCTGGAAATGGCAGCAGTGCTGATGGGCGGTTTTCGCGGCATGGACGAACCCAAGGCAATCGCTGCGGTGGTCGATGCAGCCGGCAACGTGGTTCCCTATTCGAACACCAAGGCGCTGGGCAAGCTGCTCTATACCGAATACCTCTACCCGGTGGAAATCGCGGCCGTCATTCTGCTGGTCGCCATGATTGCAGCGATCGCGCTGACCCTGCGCCAGCGCAAGGACAGCAAGGCGATCAATCCGTCCGAGCAGATCCGTGTGCGCGCCAGCGACCGTGTGGAGCTGGTGAAGGTGGCCGTGACGCAAAAGCCAGCAGAAGAAGTGGCAGCATCGCCCGCAGCCGAGGAGAAGAAGGCATGACATTGACCCTGGGCCATTTTTTGTCGCTGGGTGCGATGCTCTTCGCACTCGCGGTGATCGGCATCTTTCTGAACCGCAAGAACCTGATCGTGCTGCTGATGGCGATCGAGTTGATGCTGCTCGCGGTGAACATGAATTTCGTCGCGTTCTCGCACTACCTGGGCGACATGCACGGGCAGGTGTTCGTGTTCTTCATCCTGACGGTCGCTGCGGCGGAGTCGGCCATCGGCCTCGCGATCCTGGTGCTGCTGTTCCGCAACAAGTCCAGCATCAACGCGGAAGATCTCAACACCCTCAAGGGTTGAGTCGACGGTACTTGCAAGGTCCTCAAGAATGAGCCAAACCCTTTCTGCTTCGACACTGCTGGCGGTGCCCATGGCGCCGCTGGTGGGTTCCGCCCTGGCGGGTATTTTCGGCACGGCCTTCGGCGGCAACCGAATCGGCCGGCGGCTGAGCCACACGCTGACCATTCTCGGTGTCATGGTGGCCTTCGTGCTTTCGGCCATGACGCTCAAGAGCGTGGCGATGGACGGCGCACGCTTCAACGAAACGCTCTACACCTGGATGGTCGTCGGCGGCCTCAAGATGGAAGTCGGCTTCCTCGTGGACAGCCTTACCGCCATGATGATGTGCGTGGTGACCTTCGTGTCGCTGATGGTGCACATCTACACCATCGGCTACATGGAAGAAGACGACGGCTACAACCGTTTCTTCGCCTACATCTCGCTGTTCACGTTCTCGATGCTCATGCTCGTCATGAGCAACAACCTGCTGCAGTTGTTCTTCGGCTGGGAAGCGGTGGGCCTGGTGTCGTACCTGTTGATCGGCTTCTGGTTCAACAAGCCGACGGCCATTTTCGCCAACATGAAGGCGTTCCTGGTCAACCGCGTGGGCGACTTCGGTTTCATTCTCGGCATTGGCTTGATCGCCGCGTACACCAACACGCTGAACTATGGCGAAATCTTCGGCAAGGCCGGCGAGCTGGGCGCACTGTCGTTCCCTGGCACTGACTGGATGCTGATCACCGTCATCTGCATCTGCCTGTTCATCGGCGCGATGGGCAAGAGCGCGCAGTTTCCGCTGCACGTCTGGCTGCCGGACTCGATGGAGGGCCCCACGCCCATCTCCGCGCTGATCCACGCCGCCACCATGGTGACGGCCGGCATCTTCATGGTGTCGCGCATGTCTCCGCTGTTCGAACTGTCGGACACCGCGCTCAACTTCATCCTCGTGATCGGTGCGATCACTGCGCTGTTCATGGGCTTTCTGGGCATCATCCAGAACGACATCAAGCGAGTGGTGGCCTATTCGACGCTGTCGCAACTGGGCTACATGACGGTGGCGCTCGGTGCTTCCGCCTATTCGGTGGCGGTGTTCCATTTGATGACGCACGCGTTCTTCAAGGCATTGCTGTTCCTCGGCGCCGGCTCGGTCATCATGGGCATGCACCACAACCAGGACATCCGCTGGATGGGTGCCGTGCGCAAGTACATGCCCATCACCTGGATCACGTCTCTGCTGGGTTCGCTGGCGCTGATCGGCACGCCGCTGTTCTCGGGGTTCTACTCCAAGGACAGCATCATCGAAGCCGTGCATGCCAGCACGCTGCCGGCCGCTGGCTTCGCCCACTTTGCCGTGCTTGCGGGCGTGTTCGTTACCGCTTTCTACTCGTTCCGCATGTATTTCCTGGTCTTTCATGGCAAGGAGCGCTACGACCAGAATCCGGATGCGCACCACGATGACCACCATGCCCATGACGACCACCACGGCCATGGCCATGATGCGAAGCCCCACGAGTCGCCCTGGGTGGTGACCGTGCCCCTGATCCTGCTGGCCATTCCGTCCGTGGTGATCGGTTTCCTGTTCATCCAGCCCATGCTGTTCGGCGACTTCTTCAAGAACGTGATCTTCGTCGACGCCGCCAAGCACCCCGCGATGGCGGAGCTGGCGGAAATCTTCCACGGTCCCGTGGGCATGGCGCTGCACGGCCTGCAGACCGCACCGTTCTGGCTGGCCCTGGCGGGCGTGGCGGCGTCCTACTACATGTACATGGTCAACCCGGCCCTGCCGACGGCGATCAAGCGCATCTTCCATCCGATCTACGTGCTGTTCGAAAACAAGTACTACCTCGACTGGATCAACGAAAACATCATCGCTCGCGGTGCGCGCGCCCTGGGCATGGGCCTGTGGAAGGGCGGCGACCAGGCCGTGATCGACGGCGCTCTGGTCAATGGTTCCTGGAAGCTGGTGGGCCGTATCGCCGGGGTGGTGCGCTGGTTCCAGTCGGGTTACATCTACCACTACGCGCTGGTCATGATCCTGGGCATCTTCGCGCTCATGACGTACTTCGTGTGGCTCAACAAGTAGAGGGAAAAGAAAAATGGGTTTGTTGAGTCTTGCCATCTGGGTTCCGATCGCATTCGGTGCCCTGCTGCTGGCCTTCGGCCGCGACGAGCACGCCCGTGCCGTGCGCTGGTTGGCCCTCATCGGTTCGCTGGTGGGCCTGGCCGTCACGCTGCCGTTGTACGGCGGCTTCGAGGCCACCTCGGCTGCTGCGCAGTTCGTCGAGAAAGCGCAATGGATCGAACGTTTCAACGTGCACTATCACCTGGGGGTGGACGGCATCTCGTTCTGGTTCGTGCCGCTGACGGCGTTCATCACGGTGATCGTGGTGATCGCGTCGTGGGAGTCGATCACCGAGCGCGTGAACCAGTACATGGGCGCCTTCCTGATCCTCTCGGGGTTGATGATCGGCGTGTTCAGCGCGCTCGACGGCTTGCTGTTCTACGTTTTCTTCGAAGCCACGCTGATCCCGATGTACCTGATCATCGGCATCTGGGGCGGGCCGAAAAAGATCTACGCGGCATTCAAGTTCTTCCTGTACACGCTGCTCGGCTCGCTCTTGATGCTGATCGCGCTGATCTATTTGTACAACCAGTCCGGCGGCAGCTTCGACATCGCCACCTGGCACCAACTGCCGCTGTCGGCCCGTGCGCAGACCCTGCTGTTCTTCGCCTTCTTCGCCGCGTTCGCGGTGAAGGTGCCGATGTGGCCGGTGCACACCTGGCTGCCCGACGTGCACGTGGAGGCGCCTACAGGCGGCTCCGCCGTGCTGGCCGCCATCATGCTGAAGCTGGGCGCCTATGGCTTCCTGCGCTTTTCCATGCCCATCGCGCCTGACGCCGCTCGGGAGTGGGCGTGGCTGATGATCGCGCTGTCGCTCGTGGCCGTGATCTACGTGGGCCTGGTGGCCATGGTGCAAAAGGACATGAAAAAGCTGGTGGCGTATTCGTCCGTGGCGCACATGGGCTTCGTTACGCTGGGCTTTTTCATCTTCAACGACCTGGGCGTGTCGGGCGGCCTCGTACAGATGATTGCGCACGGCTTCGTTTCGGGCGCGATGTTCCTGTCCATCGGCGTGCTGTACGACCGCGTGCATTCCCGTGAAATCGCGGCCTACGGAGGGGTGGTCAATACCATGCCGAAGTTCGCGGCCTTCGCGCTGCTGTTCGCCATGGCCAACTGCGGCCTGCCGGGCACCGCCGGGTTCGTGGGCGAGTGGATGGTGATCCTGGGCGCGGTCAAGGCCAACTTCTGGATCGGCCTGGCCGCAGCCACTGCGCTGATCTTCGGCGCGGCCTACACGCTGTGGATGTACAAGCGCGTGTACCTCGGCCCCGTCGCCAACGACAACGTGAGGGATCTCAAGGACATCGGTGCCCGCGAGTTCCTGGTGATGGCCGTGCTCGCCATCGCCGTGCTCTACATGGGCCTGTACCCACGTCCGTTCACCGACGTGATGGATGCCTCGGTGGCGCAGCTGCTCAAGCACGTGGCGCTGTCCAAGCTCAACTGACCAGACTGAAACGAGAGATTCGAGATGATTGACAACATCAGCTGGCTGGCGGTGTATCCGGAGATCGTGCTCCTGGTCATGGCCTGCGTGATCGCGCTCGTGGACCTGGGCGTGACCAGCCCCCGGCGCACGGGCACCTACGTGCTCACCTTGCTCACCCTGACCGTGGTGGCGGTGCTTCAGGCCCTGTATGCCAACACCGGCAACACGTTCTACGGCTTCGGCAACATGGTGGTGAGCGACGCCATGGGCAACTGGCTCAAGTGCTTCGCCACCGTCGCCATGATGGTCACGCTGGTGTACGGCCGTCCGTATGCGGGCGACCGCGGCATGCTGCGCGGCGGCGAATTCTTCACGCTGTCGATGTTCGCTCTGCTGGGCATCTTCATCATGATCTCGGGCAACAACTTCCTCGTGATCTACCTGGGGCTGGAACTGCTCACGCTGTCGAGCTATGCCCTGGTGGCCTTGCGCCGCGACCATGCGACCTCGACCGAGGCCGCGATGAAGTATTTCGTGCTGGGGGCGATGGCCAGCGGTTTCCTGCTGTATGGGCTGTCGATGCTCTACGGTGCGACCGGCTCGCTCGACATCGGCCAGGTGTTCAAGGCCGTCAATTCGGGCCAGATCCGCCATCAGGTGCTGGTGTTCGGCCTGGTGTTCGTAGTGGCCGGCCTCGCGTTCAAGCTGGGTGTGGTGCCATTCCACATGTGGATTCCCGACGTGTACCAGGGTGCTCCAACGGCCGTCACGCTGATCATCGGCGGCGCGCCCAAGCTGGCCGCGTTCGCGATCACCATCCGCCTGCTGGTGGACGGGTTGCTCCCGCTGGCGATCGACTGGCAGCAGATGCTTGCGGTGCTGGCCATCGGGTCGCTGCTGGTCGGTAATCTGGCGGCCATCGCGCAGACCAACCTCAAGCGCATGCTGGCCTACTCCACCATTTCGCAGATGGGCTTCGTGCTGCTCGGCCTGCTGTCGGGCGTGGTCAACGGCAACGTGGATGCCAACGCGGTCGAGAATGCCTACAGCTCTTCCATGTTCTATGTGGTGAGCTATGTGCTGACCACGCTGGCCAGCTTCGGCGTGATTCTGCTGCTGGCCCGTGAAGGCTTCGAAAGCGAAGAGATCTCCGATCTGGCAGGCCTCAATCAGCGCAGCCCGCTGTATGCCGGCGTGATGGCGGTGTGCCTGTTCTCGCTGGCCGGTCTGCCTCCCCTGGTGGGCTTCTACGCCAAGCTGTCGGTGCTGCAGGCGCTGGTGGCTTCCGGCCAGACGCCGTACATCGCACTCGCCGTGTTCGCCGTGCTGATGTCTCTGATCGGCGCCTTCTACTACCTGCGTGTAGTGAAGGTGATGTATTTCGACGCGCCGCTCACGGCCGTGAACGTGTCGGCACCGCTGGACGTGCGCATGGTGCTCACGCTCAACGGCGCGTTGATCCTGGTGCTGGGCTTGCTGCCGGGCGGCCTGATGGCGTTGTGCGCCGACGCGGTCGTTCGCGCACTGGCCACCTGAGCGCGCCTGCGCTTTTACGCCAGCGGTTCTTCACGACGTGTCCGCCACTGCATCCATCTGGCTGGTGATCGTGTTGGCCGCTCTGGGCGCCAACCTGCCTTTTCTGAGCCAGCGATGGTTGGTGGTCGGGCCCAGGGCCGTGCCCGCCAAACCCATGGCAGTCCGGCTTGCCGAAATGGTGGTGCTGTACTTCGTGGTGGGTGGCGTGGCGCTGCTGCTGGAGCGCCGTGTCGGGCAGATCGCTCCCCAGCAGTGGGAGTTTTATGCGATCACCGCCACCTTGTTCATCACGCTGGCGTTTCCCGGCTTCATCTACCGCTACCTGCTGCGGCGCAAGGCCTGAGGGCCGCGCTGTGGGCGTTTATCTGGTGCTTTCATGAAGGTGCTCGATCTCCATTGCGCACAAGGCCATGTGTTCGAAGGCTGGTTCGGGTCGGAAGCCGATTTCCAAAGCCAGTTGGCCCGCGATCTCGTGCAGTGCCCGCTGTGCGGCAGCGGAGAAATCCGCAAGGGCTTGAGCGCACCTCGCCTGAACCTGGGCGCTTCTCCGCCGGATGCCGCCGCTCGGCCCACTGGCGGCGCGGTGACCGTGTCCCTACCGAATCCGCCGACGCCTCCGGCCCCGAATGACGCCGCTCTGCACGCCGCATGGTTGCGGGTGGCCCGGCACATCGTCGCGCACACCGAAGATGTCGGCCCGCGTTTTGCAGACGAGGCGCGCCGCATGCACTACGGCGAGACGCAGGAGCGAGGCATTCGGGGGCAGGCCAGTCCGCAGGAAGCCGCGCAGCTGCTGGAAGAGGGCATTGCCGTGATGCCGCTGCTGCTGCCGGACGCCGCCAAGGAAACGCTGCAGTAGGGCGAGGGGGGTGGGGGGTGGGGGGTGGGGGGTGGGGGCGCTGTCCCGGCGTCTCTTCAATCCTCTATCCCGTTCCGTCTCACGTCACTGGATTCCGAGGGTCAATGGCCCGTGGCCCGTGTGGTTCACGTGGTGAACTGCAGCGCCGCCAGTCGGGCGTACACGCCGCCTTGCCGCACCAGTTCCGCATGGCGGCCTTCTTCCACGATCTGTCCCTGGTCCATCACCACGATGCGGTCGGCATTTTGAACGGTGGCCAGCCGGTGGGCGATCACGAGCGTGGTGCGCTGCCCGCTGTGGCGTTGGATGGCAGCATCCAGGGCGGCCTGCACCATGCGTTCGCTCTCGGCGTCGAGCGCGCTGGTGGCTTCGTCCAGCAGCAGTGGCGGGTTCTTGAGCAGCGCACGTGCGATGGCGATTCGCTGGCGCTGCCCGCCCGAAAGCCGCACGCCGCGCTCCCCGAGAAACGTGCCATAGCCTTCGGGCAAGGCCATGACGAAATCGTGTGCAAAGGCTGCACGCGCCGCTTCCTGCACTTCCTGTTCGGTCGCGCCCGGGCGGCCGTAGCGGATGTTCTCCAGGGCCGAGGCCGAGAAGATCACCGCGTCTTGCGGCACGATGCCCACGTGCGCCCGAAGGTCGGCGAGCGACAGCTGGCGAATGTCCACGCCGTTCAGCGCAATGGCGCCGCCCGCTGCGGCATCGACGTCATAAAAGCGCTGCAGCAGTTGAAACACGGTGGTCTTGCCGGCACCGCTGGCACCCACCAGCGCCACGGTTTCACCGGCCGACAGGTGCAGATCGAAACCCCGCAGGGCCGGCGCCTGCGGGCGCGAGGGATAGTGAAACGCGACCCGGTCGAAGTCCACGCGCAGGCCGCCGCCGGTGCCCGGCAGCGCGACGGGCTGTGCAGGGCTGGCGATGGGCGAGCGGCTGGCCAGCAGTTCCATCAGCCGCTCGGTGGCACCCGCCGCGCGCAGCAGGTCACCGTACACCTCGCCCAGCACGGCCACGGCGCCTGCGAGGAACATCACGTAGATCACCGTCTGCCCCAGATGGCCGGCCGACATTTCGCCGGCCAGCACGGCTTGCGTGCCGCGGTACAGCCCCCACAGCAGCAGCGCCGCGTTGGCGATGACGATGAACGCCACCAGCGCCGCCCGCGCCCGGCTGCGGCGCACGGCGGTCTGGAACGCGTTCTCGGTCGATGCCTGAAAGCGCTGTGCTTCGCGCGACTCGGCCGTGTAGCTTTGCACGGCGGGCACGGCGTTGAGCACCTCGGCCGCGATCGCGCTCGAATCCGCCACCCGGTCCTGGCTGGCACGCGAGAGGCGGCGCACCCAGCGGCCGATCCACAGCGTGGGCAGCACCACGACGACGATGGCCGCGAACACCACCGACATGATGTACGGATTGGTCCACACCAGCATCCCCAACGCACCGATGCCCATCACCGCGTTGCGCAGGCCCATGGACAGCGACGACCCGACCACCGTCTGAACGAGCGTCGTGTCCACCGTCAGTCGCGACAGCACTTCGCCCGTCTGCGTGGTTTCATAGAACTGCGGGCTTTGCTCCAGCACATGGGCATAGACGGCGTTGCGCAGGTCGGCCGTCACGCGCTCGCCCAGCCAGCTCACGGTGTAAAAACGCGCGGCCGAGAACAGGCCCAGCGCCACGGCCACGGCGAACAGCAATCCGAAATGCTCGCGCAGCTGCATGGCCTGTTCGCCGCGCGTGGCACCGACCAGCCCGCCATCGATGAGTTCGCGCAGCGCCAGCGGAAATGCCAGCGTGGCCAGCGCCGCCAGCACCAGAAAAACCAGCGCGAGCGCAATGCGCCCGGCATAGGGACGAAGAAAGGGCAGCAGGCCGCCGAGCGAGCGCGGCGCGCCGGGGGTGGGGGAGGAGGGCATGGTGGCAGTGTAGGAGTCGGCGCCCGGATCGGTACGCGCCCTGCCGGGAAGCCTGTCACAAAACAGGTTTGCTATTTATTTGATAGCTATCAGTGCAATCGGATCTAGGGCATGGAGCGGTTTTCATCCAAAGCCATGTGTGGGGGCAATACCTGCCCCCGGTCCGCGTCGGAAGCGCCCGGGGGGCGGCGCGGACCGCCGGCCGGGTAGGCGTTTATACATAGGCATTTGTCCCAGTATCTGCGCAGCAGGGGCGCGCCTTAGGATGCGGTGCAACCTAACGCAGGCCAGGATGCCTCGCTCTCACGGGCGAAGCGCCCTGTCCGGCACCAAAGCACCACCACGGAGCGGCCAAGGCGCAATGAGCGACGTCATTCTCGAAACCCACAGCCTGACCAAGGAGTTCAGAGGCTTCACTGCGGTCAGCGATGTCAATCTCGCCGTCCACCGGGGCTCCATCCATGCGCTGATCGGCCCCAATGGCGCTGGCAAGACCACCTGCTTCAACCTGCTGACCAAGTTCCTGGAGCCCACCTCCGGCGTGATCCGGTTCAATGGCGAAGACATCACGCGGGAGCGGCCTGCGCTGATCGCGCGGCGCGGCGTGATTCGCTCGTTCCAGATCTCGGCGGTGTTCCCGCACCTCACGCTGCTGGAGAACGTGCGCATCGGCCTGCAGCGCAAGCTGGGCACCGCGTTCCACTTCTGGCGCAGCGAACGCAGCCTGCAGCAGCTCGATCAGCGGGCCATGGAGTTGCTGGCCGAAGTCGGCCTGCAGGACCTGGCCGACGAGACCACCGTCAATCTGCCCTATGGCCGCAAACGTGCGCTGGAAATCGCCACCACGCTGGCGATGGAGCCCGAACTGATGCTGCTGGACGAACCCACGCAGGGCATGGGCCACGAAGACGTGGACCGCGTGACGCAGCTCATCAAAAAGGTATCGGCCGGCCGCACCATTCTCATGGTCGAGCACAACATGAAGGTGATCTCGACCATCGCGGACCGCATCACGGTGCTGCAGCGCGGCGCGGTGCTGGCCGAGGGGCCGTATGAAGAGGTTTCCCGCAATCCGCAGGTGATGGAGGCCTACATGGGCACCACCGATGGCCAGCTGCAAGGGGCCCACGCATGACCGCGCCGGCCCTCGAGATCCGCGGCCTGCAGGCGTGGTACGGCGAATCGCACGTGCTGCACGGCGTGGACATGACGGTGCAGCCGGGTGAAGTGGTCACGCTGCTGGGCCGCAACGGCGCGGGCCGCACGTCCACCATGCGCGCCGTGATGGGGCTGACGGGCGCCCGCAAGGGATCGGTGAGCATCCACGGCACGGAAACCATCAACATGCCCACGCACCGCATCGCCCATCTGGGCGTGGGCTATTGCCCCGAAGAGCGCGGCATTTTCTCCAGCCTGTCGTGCGAGGAAAATCTGCTGCTGCCCCCGGTGCTCAAGACGGGCACGCAAGGCATGTCGGTGGACGAGATCTACGCCATGTTCCCCAACCTGGCCGAGCGCCGCCACAGCCAGGGCACGCGCCTGTCGGGCGGCGAGCAGCAGATGCTGGCGGTGGCGCGCATCCTGCGCACGGGCGCCAAGCTGCTGCTGCTCGACGAGATCTCCGAAGGCCTGGCGCCGGTCATCGTGCAGGCCCTGGCCCGCATGATCACGACGCTGCGCCAAAAGGGCTACACCGTGGTGATGGTGGAGCAGAACTTCCACTTCGCCGCGCCCCTGGCCGACCGCTTCTACGTGATGGAGCACGGCCGCATCGTCGAGCAGTTCGGCGCTGCCGAGCTGCAGGCCAAGATGCCCGTGCTCAACGAACTGCTGGGCGTCTGACCCGGCGCGGCGCTGCTTCGGCCACCGCCTTCGTCCAGAGCACCTCGATCCCCCGATCCCCTGATCCCAAGTTCCATCGAAGACCCAAGGAGACAACGACATGAAGAAGATGAACCTCAAGGCGCTCGCCGTCCTGCTGGGGGCCGCAGGCCTCGCGACGTTCTCCGTGCAGGCGCAGGACAAGGTCAAGATCGGCTTCATCACCGACATGTCGAGCCTGTACGCCGATGTGGAAGGCAAGAACGGCGCCGTGGCGATCCAGATGGCGATCGACGACTTCGGCGGCAAGGTGCTGGGGCAGCCCATCGAACTGTTGAGCGCGGACCACCAGAACAAGGCCGACATCGCCGCCTCCAAGGCGCGCGAATGGATCGACACGCAGGGCCTGACCATGCTGTTCGGCGGCACCAACTCGGGCACGGGCCTGGCGATGGCCAAGGTGGCGCAGGAAAAGAAGCGCGTTTTCATCGTCAACGGCGCGGGCTCTTCGGCCCTCACCAACGAGCAGTGCAGCCCCTACACCGTGCACTACGCCTACGACACCGTCGCACTGGCCAAGGGCACGGGCGGCGCGATCGTGGGGCAGGGGGGCAAGGATTGGTTCTTCCTCACGGCCGACTATGCGTTCGGCGCTGCGCTGGAGGCCGACACGGCCAAGGTGGTCAAGGAAAAGGGCGGCAAGGTGGTGGGCAGCGTGAAGCACCCGATCAACGCATCGGACTTCTCTTCGTTCCTGCTGCAGGCGCAGAACTCCAAGGCGCAGATCCTGGGCCTGGCCAACGCGGGCGGCGACACCATCAATGCGATCAAGGCCGCGCGTGAGTTCGGCATCAACAAGAGCATGAAGATGGCCGGCCTGCTGGTCTTCGTGACCGACATCCACAGCCTGGGCCTCAAGAACACCGAAGGCCTGCTGCTCACCACGAGCTGGGACTGGAACCTGGATGACAAGACCCGCGCCTTCGGCCGCAAGTTCTTCGCCAAGACCAAGCGCATGCCCACCGACATCCAGGCCGCCGACTACTCGGCCACGATGAACTACCTCAAGGCCGTCGAAGCCGCCAAGACGCTCGATGCCGACAAGGTGATGGAAAAGCTCAAGTCCACGCCCATCGACGACTTCTACGGCAAGGGCGTGATCCGGCCCGATGGCCGCTTCGCGCACGACATGTACCTGGTGCAGGTCAAGGCGCCCGCCGAATCCAAGGAGCCCTGGGACTACTACAAGGTCGTGAGCAAGCTGCCCGCCGACCAGGTGTGGACCACCAAGGCCGAGAGCAAATGCGCGCTGTGGAAATGACCTGACGCGCACGGTTTAAAAAACACATCCGGGATCAGGAGACAAAGACATGAAAAACAGCAGCAACAAACTCACTCGGCTGGCCCTGGTGCTGGGCGCCATGGGCCTGGCCGCATCGGCCGCGCAGGCGCAGGACAAGGTCAAGATCGGCTTCATCACCGACATGTCCAGCCTGTACGCCGACGTGGAGGGCAAAAACGGCGCCGTGGCCATCCAGATGGCCATCGACGACTTCGGCGGCAAGGTGCTGGGCATGCCCATTGAGATGATGAGCGCGGACCACCAGAACAAGGCCGACATCGCCGCTTCCAAGGCGCGCGAATGGATCGACACGCAAGGCCTGACCCTGGTGTTCGGCGGCACCAACTCGGGCACGGCGCTCGCCATGGCCAAGGTGGCGCAGGAGAAGAAGCGCGTGTTCATCAACAACGGCGCGGCGACCTCGGCCCTCACCAACGAACAGTGCAGCCCCTACACCGTGCACTACGCCTACGACACCGTCGCGCTGGCCAAGGGCACAGGCGCGACCATCGTGGACGGCGGCGGCAAGAGCTGGTTCTTTCTCACGGCCGACTACGCCTTCGGACATGCGCTCGAAGCGGACGCGAGCACCGTGGTCAAGGCCAAGGGCGGCACCGTGGTGGGCAGCGTGAAGCACCCGCTCAACGCGTCGGATTTCTCGTCGTTCCTGCTGCAGGCGCAGAACTCCAAGGCCCAGGTGCTGGGCCTGGCGAATGCGGGCGGCGACACCATCAACTCCATCAAGGCCGCCAAGGAATTCGGCATCGGCAAAAGCATGAAGCTGGCCAGCCTGCTGATCTTCTTCAGCGACATCCACAGCCTGGGTCTCAAGACCACCGAGGGCCTGCAGTTCACCACCAGCTGGTACTGGGACCTGAACGACGACACGCGCAAGTTCGCCGACAAGTTCATGGAAAAGACCAAGCGCCGCCCCACCGAGATCCAGGCGGCCGACTACTCCGCCACCATGAACTACCTGAAAGCCGTCGAAGCGGCCAAGAGCACCGATGCCGACAAGGTCATGCAAGCCTGGCGCGGCATGAAGATGAACGACTTCTTCGGCGCCGGCACGCTGCGCGCCGATGGCCGCTACGTGCACGACATGTACCTGATGCAGGTCAAGGCACCGTCCGAATCCAAGGGCGCGTGGGACTACTACAAGCTCGTCAAGAAGCTGCCTGGCGAAGAAGTGTTCGCCACCAAGGCCGAGAGCAAGTGCGCCGCCTGGAAATGACGCGCCGCCTGTTCCGCTGACTCTCCCCTTTCACCGCTTCACTGCCACTCGCGCCCTCCCATGCAAATCTTCGGTGTCTCACTGCCGGGCCTGCTGAGCCAGCTTCTGCTGGGGCTGGTCAACGGGTCGTTCTACGCCATCCTCAGCCTGGGGCTGGCGGTGATCTTCGGCCTGCTCAACGTGATCAACTTCGCGCACGGCGCGCTGTTCATGCTGGGCGCGATGCTCACCTGGATGGGCATGACCTACCTGGGCATCAACTACTGGGTGATGCTGCTGGCCGCGCCGCTGGTGGTGGGGGCGCTGGGCGTACTGATCGAGCGGCTGCTGCTGCGCTGGATCTACAAGCTCGACCACCTCTACGGCCTGCTGCTGACGCTGGGGCTCACGCTGCTGATCGAGGGCGTGTTCCGATCCATCTACGGCGTCTCGGGCCTGGGGTACGACACGCCGGAACTGCTGGAGGGCGCCACCAACCTCGGCTTCATGATCCTGCCCAACTACCGCGCCTGGGTGGTGTTGGCCTCGCTCGTCGTGTGCCTGGGCACCTGGTTCGTGATCGAAAAGACCAAGCTCGGCGCCTACCTGCGCGCGGGCACCGAGAACCCGCGCCTGGTCGAGGCTTTCGGCGTGAACGTGCCGGTGATGATCACGCTCACCTACGCGTTCGGCGCGGCGCTCGCCGCCTTTGCCGGCGTGCTGGCCGCGCCGGTGTACCAGGTCACGCCGCTCATGGGGCAGAACCTCATCATCGTCGTGTTCGCCGTGGTGGTGATCGGCGGCATGGGCTCGATCATGGGATCGATCCTGACCGGCCTCGGCCTGGGCGTGATCGAAGGGTTCACCAAGGTGTTCTATCCCGAGGCTTCTTCCACCGTGGTGTTCGTCATCATGGTGATCGTTCTCCTCATCCGCCCCGCCGGCCTGTTCGGCAAAGAGAGATAAGCAGGGGCCGCACGCATGAACTCCCAAAAACTCGCCCCCATCGGCTACGGCCTGTTGTTCGCCGCGCTGCTCGCGGCACCCTTCCTGGGCGCCTACCCGGTCTTCGTGATGAAGCTCATGTGCTTCGCGCTGTTCGCCTCGGCATTCAACCTGCTGCTGGGCTACACCGGGCTGCTGTCTTTCGGGCACGCCGCCTTTTTGGGCGGTGCGGCCTACGTCGCCGGCCACGCCATCAAGGTCTGGGGCCTCACGCCCGAACTGGGCCTGCTGGCGGGCACGGCCGGCGGTGCCTTGCTCGGGCTGCTGTTCGGCTGGCTGGCCATCCGCCGCCAGGGCATCTATTTCTCGATGATCACGCTGGCCCTGGCGCAGATGCTGTTCTTCGCGTGCCTGCAGGCGCCGTTCACGGGCGGGGAAGACGGCCTGCAGGGCGTGCCGCGCGGCAAGCTCTTCGGGCTCATCGACCTGTCCAGCGACCTCACCATGTACTACGTGGCGCTGGCGGTCGTGGTGCTGGCCTTCCTGCTCATCGTGCGCACCATCCACTCGCCGTTCGGCCAGGTGCTCAAGAGCATCAAGGAGAACGAACCCCGTGCCATTTCGCTGGGCTACGACACGCACCGCTTCAAGCTGCTGGCGTTCGTGATCTCGGCTGCGCTCGCCGGGCTGGCCGGCTCGCTCAAGACCCTGGTGCTGGGCTTCGCCACGCTGTCCGACGTGCATTGGACGGCCTCGGGCCAGGTCATTCTGATGACCCTGGTCGGCGGCCTGGGCACGCTGTCGGGCCCGCTCGTGGGGTCGGCGGTGGTGGTGCTGCTGGAAAACAAGATCGGCGAATTCGGCCACCTGCTCGCTTCGCTGACGGGCGTGGACTGGTTCAACACGCTGGGCGAGTCGGTCACCATGGTCACGGGGCTGATCTTCGTGGTCTGCGTGCTGGCTTTTCGCCGCGGGATCATGGGCGAGATCATCGCGCGCCTGCCCCGGCGCGCACCACGCAAGGTCTGATCGAAGTGCATCGAGAGCCGGGGGCGCGCTGCAATGCAGGGCGTTCTCCGGTCCCCGCTGCGGCCAGCCCCGATATCGCTGCTATAGCCGCTATAGCCGCTATAGCCGCAGAGGCTTCGCGTAGCCGGTCATCTCCAGGTAGCCGCGCCCCACGGTGCGGCCTGAGCCGTCCCGCAGTTCGCTCAGGCCTTCCCAGTAGATGGCGCCGGTCGATGCCTGGCTGTCCAGCTCCTGCATGTCCAGCAACGCATGCACCTCGAAGGTACCGGCCGGTGTCTCGATTCGCCACTGCACCGGATAGCGGGCCTGGCTGGCCGGGCTGACCCAGTGGCGCAGCGGTGTGAAGGTGACGGCCTGTGGCCCGAACGCGCGGGTTTCGCCGCCTGCGGTGCGCAGCGATCCACCCGCCCACAGTGCCGACCCGTTCCGGTGCCGCAAGCGAAACGCCGTGAGGGCGCTGCCGTCCAGCAAGTTCATGCCGATCCAGTCCCAGCCCACCGCATCGGGTGGCACCAGCGCATCGCCGAATTCATGGTCGAGCCAGGCCCGGTTGTCCAGGCCGCTCGAACCGGCGGCTTCCACGGCCATGCGCCGGCCCGCCAGTTGCAAGTGCCCCGACACGGTCATTTGGGGCTGGCTGTAGTAGTAGCTCGCTTGCGATGCATCGGGCCCCTTGCGTGACAAGCCCTGCGCGCCCTGCAGCAGCACCGGCTGCGTCGTGTCGAATTGCAGCTCCAGCCCGAAGCCTTCCGCCTGAACCGTCGCCGCGTAACGGCTCCCTGCGCCTTGCTGCGCGCGTGTGAGCGCCCATGCGCCCAGGCGGATGCTGGTGTCCGCCTCGCTCGCCTGCGCGATACCGAAGCCCGCCCGTGCGATGCGCTGGTCGTGGTGCAGCGTACCGCCGCGCAGGTCGGTGAGCGCTGCGTGCGCAAACACCAGCTGCCTGGCCGCGAAGGCCGATTGCAGCGGCTGCGCCGCCTCCACGCGCGACCGGAAAAACGTCACCTGAAAACCCCAGGATTGCCCCGCCGCCTGCGCCTGTCCGGTGACGTACCACCATTCGGTGCGCAGATCCGGGTGGCTGCCGTGGTCTCTCGGAAAGGTCAGCGTGCGCGGTGCCAGTGCCCGGGCAGGGTCCATGAGCCACGGCGCTGCGCCGGCCGCGGCAGCGGACACCAGCCAGGCACGCCGCGTGCTGGCGCGCCATGGATCGCTGGCGGGCGATGGGGAAATGTGCAGTCTCATGGGATGAAGCCGGTGGACTGCCCGCCGTGCGCAGCGCCGCGCAGGGTGAAGAGGCGGGCAGGAATGGGAGCGACGGACAGGCGCATCGCACGATTGTCGTCTCGCCGAGAAAACACCGGCATTGCAATGACTGCAAAGGGCGGCGCCACGGTTCGCTGACACGGCCACAGGGTTCGATGCGGGAGAACCGTGCGACGGAGTCGGCCTTCCGCCGCGCCTTGCAGCGGTGAGCCTTGTCGGCACCGCCTCCCCACCGGATGGCCGGGCGGGGCCCGCCGGCCGTCACAGCCCGTAGAAGGTGCGATTGGCTTGCATGCGCGGCGCCTCCGATGCGGGAAAGCGCTGCTCGCGCAGCAGTTGGCGCAAGGCATCGCGGCCCTGGTCCTGCGCGCCGGGGGCGTAGAAGGAACTGACGGCCAGTTCGTCCAGCGCGCGCCACGCATACACGCCGCCATCCACGAACAAGATGTCAGCCGGCTTTGGAATGCGCGCGGCCTGCTGGGCGTAGAGGTGCGCCAGTGCGAATTCAGACCGAAGGCGGTGGTAGCGCGCCAGCTCGCACAGTGGCTCCGCGCGCTGGGGCCGCTGCGCGTAGGCGGCGAGATAGGCGTCGCGCACGGCGCTTTCCGGCATCTGCAGGCGCTCGGTCAGCACCGCCGCCTGGAACACGGCGTACCAGCGCTCTTCATCCCAGCCCCCCATTGCGGCGCGGCGGCGGTAGCACTCCAGGCTCTCTGCCAGGCGGCCCGCATCGCGATAGCTCTGGGCCAGATAGAACACGGTGCGGGTGTTGTCAGGGTGCTCGCGCAGGTCTTGTTCGAGCACTGCGATGTCGCGCAAGTAAGTGTCGGGGTCGCGGCCGCGCGCACCGTCGTGCGCCACCTCGATGACCGGCCCCGCCAGCGTCTGCCATGCCCCGTGCGCCGGCGCTGACAGGTATTCGTGCAGCACGCCTTCCCAGCGCCACGGCACGCGCGCGGCCACCATGCTGTTGCGCTGGTATTCCCAGCCGTTCATGTCGCACAGGAAGAGGTAGCCGTCGGCATCCAGCGCCGGCCAGCGGTACTGCGCCGGCATGCGCAACTGTTCGTCGGCGTCGATGAACAGCAGATAGTCGGCATGTGGCCGCGCCAGTTCCAGGGCCTCGTTGCGGTTGTGCGCGAAGTTCTTCCAGGGGCGTTCGTGCAGGGTGCCCGGCACGTCTTGCAGGAAGCGGCGAACGATGTCCTGCGTGCCGTCCGTGGAGCCCGTGTCCACGATGACCCAGTGGTCGATGAAAGGCCGCACCGAAGCGAGGCACCGGGCGATCACCGGTGCCTCGTTCTTCACGATCATGTTGAGGCAGATGCCCGAGTCGCTCACTTTGAAACGAGTCCCAATAGGACGGGGATCATGAAATGCGATGCAATGCGATCCGCTCATCCACCGAGATCACTGGCAGTAGGCTTCCGCCGTCATCTGATTAGCGTCAGCGCAGGAGTAACCGCACGTCCAAGCGTTGACTGCGGAGCGTCGAGTCGATACCAGGTAATTGGTCAGTGGGGTATTTGTCGAACAACCGCCTGAAACGACGTTGCCGCTACTGCAGGTTGCGGTGACTGTACCGGCAGAGTTTGCCAAGCAGGCTGCCGTATTCGACGTGGTCGTGAGCGTGCCCACGCTGCCCGTGGCCCCCGTAGCGCCTGTCGCACCCGTCGATCCGGTCGCACCCGTGGTTCCCGTGGCACCGGTGACGCCTGTCGCACCGGTAACGCCCTGAATTCCTTGGATGCCCTGAATACCCTGTATGCCTTGAGCGCCGGTAGGTCCCGTGGCGCCGGTCGTGCCAGTGGCGCCGGTAACCCCCGTTGCGCCGGTGGCGCCAGTGGTGCCCGTTGCGCCAGTTGACCCCGTTGGGCCGGTAGCTCCGGTCACGCCGGTGGCTCCAGTCACCCCTGTAGCGCCAGTCGCGCCCGTGATGCCGGTGGCGCCGGTTCCGGACGCCCCTGTGGCACCGGTCACGCCAGTCGCGCCCGTCGGCCCTGCCGCACCGGTCGGACCCGCAATCCCCGTCGCTCCGGTGGCGCCCGTTGCTCCCGTGGCCCCGGTGGCGCCTGTCGCCCCGGCCCCAACGCCCGCCGCGCACTGCGTCAACTGGCCCGTGCCGGCGTCGTAGCAAGCCAGGTTGCTGTTGGTCGGTGTGGTGGACAGGCCTGGCACATAGACCTCGCCCGTGCCTTGCACCCGCAGGCGCTCCTGGCCGCCCTGGCCCTTCACGACGAAGCCTCCGCCGGCAGGCGGCGTGACGGAGATGTCCGCAGCCAGCACGCCAGCGGCATGCAGGGCGAGGACGGAACTCAGCGCGGGAACGACCCAGTAGCGGTGCAGGCGATTCTTGGACATGGCGAAACCCTCTCTTGTCTATCGGTGTGGTGAATGTTTTTCAGCGCAGGATGGCTGGCGGCGTCCGTCAGCCGGCCCGGCGGACGGACGCCGCGAATTCGCGCCGCTTCCAGTACATGACCATGCCGATCAGCAGCGACAGCAGCATCAGGCCGTATTCGCTGAGCGTGGGAATGGCTGCCACGGCGGTCGCGGCACCGATCTGGACCGTGCCGGTCACGGTGGCGAAGTTGCGCACCACGGTGGCGTTGGGGCCCAGGTTGACCACGGCCGTGGTGCCGCTGGATGACACGAGCTGCACGTTCTGTCCCGGCGCGCCCTGCACGGTGAGCGTGCCCAGCACCGTGATGTTGGTGCCCGCAGGCAGCACGAAGGTGCGGCCGGTGGTGCTGGAGATCGTCAGGTTCTGGAACACGAAGTTGCCGCTGATCTGGCTGGTGTTGCCGGGATCGCAGCCGTCGCGCAGCACCACGGTGTTGTTGCCGGTATTGATGTTGCCGCCGGAGATGAGGTTGCCACCCACCGAGATGACGCCATTGCTGCCCGTGACGTTGGAGCCCGAGCCGAAGGTGGCGTCGGTGTCCACGTTCACCGTGCCGCCATTGAGGTTCAGCGTGCCTTGCATGTCGAGCGCTGAGCAGCCCAGATCCGTCTGGCCTCCCGCGGCAACGTCGAGTGACGAGCCCGGTGGAAAGACCCACTGCGCCGAAGCAGGGCCGCACAAGCAGAAGGCAGCCGCCAGTCCGCACAGGAGACGCCCGAAGGTGTTTTTCATACCGTTTTCCTTGATGAAAGAACAGCGTGTGAAGCCGGGGCCACTCCTGTCCCGTGCTCGCTGTTCTGGGGTCCGCTGTGCGGTGTTTTTTTAACTATCGGTTCGCATCATCGTGAAATAAATAATGTCTTGCAAACAATATTTAACGCTTGTGACGTGTGTGCATCAATCGGGTAAACGCCCATGGCGCGCCCGTCGAGGTGGCCCTTGAACTTGCTACGCGGTTACCAATCCTCCTTGACTGCCAACACGGCCTGCCGGCCGCCCGCCGCCCTGCCCGCGAGCCACGCGGTGACCGTGCCCGTGGCCAGCACCGCTGCGCACAGCGCCAGAAGCCGCAGCCACGGCACCCGCAGGTCCATGGTCCAGTGAAAGCTCTGCGGGTTGACCACGTGCACCAGCACCACCGACACGGCAAGCCCCAGCACGGTGCCCGCCGCGGCGCCGATGGCCGTCCACGCGGCCCCTTCGCCTGCCACGACGGCCAGCACCTGGCGGCGCGTGAGGCCCAGGTGCACGAGCAGCCCGAACTCTTTGCGCCGCGCCAGCACCTGGGCGCTGAAGCTGGCCGCCACGCCGAACAGGCCGATGCCGATCGCCACGGCCTGCAGCCAGTAGGTGACCGCAAAGCTGCGGTCGAAGATGCGCAGGGACCGTTCGCGGATGCCGGCCGCCGAGTCGAACTCCAGCGCGCCGCCCGCAGCGGGGGGCGTGATCCCTGATGCACTTTGTGGCCCACCTGCTGCCGAACTGCCTGCCACCTCGCCGGCCAGCCTTTCGATCGCCTGCCGCAGCGCGGCTTCATCGGTGCCCGGTCGGGGCCACAGTGCCAGGTCGGTGGAGCGGGCGTCGCCCGTCAGGCGCACGAAGTCCGCCCGGTCCAGCGTGACCGCGCCGAACTGCCGCACGTAGTCGCGCCAGACGCCTGCTATGAAAAACATAGCTACCTGCCGTTGATTCTCTTGCGCCAGAGGCCTGAAAGACCCTGACAGCTGCGGCCAGTCCATGCCGGGCCGCACGCCGTACAGATCGAGCACCGCCTCGCTCACATAGACGCCGATGCGCCCTTGAGGCACGGCCAGCGGCGTGCCCACCAGCGGCAGCACCTGTGCCGGATCGCCGCCCAGCGGCCGCGCCAGCAGCGCGACAGGGGGCCGGGCAGGGTCCAGCAACAGGCTGCTGGTGCGCAGGGCCTGCACGCGCGCCACGCCGGGCAGCCGGGCCACGGCGGTGTCGAAGCCGGCGGGAAACGCCGGCCCGTCGTCCGTGCCCGCCGCACCGGCCATGCGCAGATAGAGGGGCGCGGGCAGCACCGCGTCCAGCCACTGGCCGACCGATCCGCGAAAACTGCTCACCATCACCGTGAGCGCCACCGCCAGGCTCAGGCTGGCCACCACGCCGCCCACTGCCACGGCGGCGGTGCCCCGCGTGCGTCGTGCGCGCTCCAGCGCCAGCAGCGGCAGAACCTGCCGGCCCGCCAAGGGCGCCAGAACGTTCAGCAGCGCACCCACGCCCCAAGGGAGCAGCGCGATGCCGCCCACCAGCAGCAGCCCGACCGACACATAAGCCGCCAGCGGAATGCCGAACACCGGCGGAGCGGCCGCCAGCACGGCGCCCGCCACGACCAGCGCCAGGGCTGGCCAGCCCTTTTGCCGGCCGCCGAGCGCCGCCCCCAGGCCCTTGAGGGTTTGCGCGGGCGGCAGGCGCTGCGCCGCGCGCGCAGGCCACCAGCCTCCCACCAGGGCGGCAGCCAGGCCCAGCAGGCCGTACAGCGCAGCGGCGGGCGCACTCCATTGCAGCGCCGGCTGTACCCCCGCGAAATAGCCCCCGCCCAGATCGCCGCCCAGCCAGCGCAACGCCGAGGCCGCGAGGGCCGTGCCCAGGGCGATCCCGGCCGCGCTGCCTGCCACGCCCAGCGCTGCCGATTCGGCCAGCACCAGGGCGAGGCGCTGGCGCGGCGTGGCGCCCAGAACGGCCAGCAGCGCAAACTGCGGGGCGCGCTGGGTCACGCTCAGCGCCAGCACGGAGAACACCAGGAAGGCACCGGTGAACAGCGCGACCAGCGCCAGCACCGTCAGGTTGACGCGGTACGCGCGGGACAGGTTGCTGGTGCGTGCCGTGGCATCGCCGGGCTGCAGAACCGCCACGCCGGCCGATGCGCCGGCCGATGCGCTGGCCGAGGCCTGCAGCGCCTGGCGGAAGGCATCGGCACTGGCGCCCGGGCGCAGCTGGACATCGATGCGGCTCAACTCGCCCGCGCGCTGGAACAGGTCCTGCGCGGCGCCGATGTCCATCACCGCCAGCGGTGCGCCGCCGGCCGTCACCGTGCCCGCCACGCGCACCGTGCGGGTTTGCAGGCCAATGCGCAATTGCAGCGATGGCAGGCTCCCTTCGTGGCCGTCCTTGCCGTCGCCGCGCAGTCCCAGCGCCTTGAGCGCCGCACCGTTCAGGAAGACCGTGGCCGGCGACAGCAGCGCGAGCCGGTCGGCATCGGCGAAAGCGCGGGGCATGAGGCCAGGCGCCATGGTGGGCAGCAGCAGGGCATCGGCACCCACCACGCGCAGCGGGACGGAAGCTGCGCCCGGCCCGGGTGCCGCGGCACCGGGCACGCTGGCCTGCGCCGACACCTCCAGCACCGGCCCCGCGCGGGCCACCAGCGGGTGCGTGGCGACCGGACCATACAGCGCCTCGGGCAGGCTGCCCTGCGTGGCCCGCAGTTCGAGGTCCGGCTGGCCGTTGATGCTGCGCACCGCCTGCGCGAATTCGGACAGGGCGGACGCATTGATCACATGCACCGCGAACGCCAGCGCCACGCCCAGCATGACGGCCGCCACGGCCGCGGCCGCACGCCAGGGGTGGTGGCGCAGTTCCTGCCAGGAAAAGGTCCGCAGCAGTCGGAGCATGGCCGCTTTGCCTGCCTTCAGGCGCCGTGGCCGGAAACGGCCATGCCGTGGGCCGTGAGGCGCAGCCGGCGGTCCGCCCGGGCCGCCGCGGATTCGGAATGGGTCACCAGCACGAGCGCCGCGCCGTGCTCGCGCGTTTGCGCCAGCAGCAGGTCCATCACCCGCGCGGCGGTGGCTGGGTCGAGGTTGCCGGTGGGCTCGTCGGCCAGCAGCAGGGCGGGGCGGTGCACCAGCGCGCGGGCGATGGCCACCCGCTGCAACTGCCCGCCGCTCAACTGCTGCGGCAGGCGCTCGCCCAGGCCTTCGAGGCCCACCGCATCCAGCATGTGCGCCACCCGCGCCGGGTCGGATCGGCCCAGCAGCATGAGCGGCAGCGCCACGTTCTGCGCCACGTCCAGGTGCGGCAGCACATGGAAGGCCTGGAACACGAAGCCCACGTGCGCCCGCCGCCACAGCGCGCGCCGTGTGTCGTCCAGCGTGGAAAGATCGGTGCCGCCATGCACGATGCGGCCCGTGTCCCAGGTGTCGAGGCCGGCCAGGCAGTTCAGCAGCGTGGATTTGCCCACGCCCGACTCGCCCACGATGGCCACGAACTCCCCCGGGTGGACCGCCAGGTCCACCTGGGCGAACACATCGGCTTCGCCATAGCGCTTGCCCAGCCCTTGGACGCGCAGCACGGGGGCCGGGCCGGGCATGGCGGCCTCGGGCGGGGCGCCGGGGGGTGCCTCGTTCATGCGCGTGTCTTTTCGGAAAGCCGGCGGTGCACGGCCGCGACCAGTTGCGCCGTGGCATCGGGCGCGTCGCAGGCGATGGCCTGGCGCGTCGGCATGCTGCGCAGCCAGGTGACCTGCCGTTTGGCCAACTGCCGCGTGGCTGCCAGGCCGCGCTCGCGCAGGGCCTTCATGTCCAGCACGCCCGTGGCGGCCTCCGCATCGAGCGTCTCCCACGCCTGGCGGTAACCCACGCAGCGCATGGAGGGCAGGTCGGGGTGCAGATCGCCGCGCGCGCGCAACTGCCGCACTTCGTCCACGAAGCCTGCGCCCAGCATGGCGTCGAAGCGCTGGGCGATGCGGCCGTGCAGCCAGGCGCGGTCTTCCGGCTCCAAAGAGAAAAGGGCATCCACCGCAGCATTGGCGACATTTTCTGCTCTCTTTTTGATAGTGTGAAAGTGCGACAGCGGCTGGCCCGCGATCTGCCAGACCTCCAGCGCGCGCTGAATGCGCTGGCTGTCGGCCGGGGCGAGGCGTGCGGCGGTTTCGGGGTCCACGCGGGCCAGTTCGGCGTGCATGCCGGGCCAGCCGATGTCGGCGGCGCGCGCTTCCAGTTCGGCGCGCACGGCGGGGTCGGCAGGCGGCATGTCGTCCATGCCGTCCAGCAGCGCCTTGAAGTACAGCATGGTGCCGCCCACCAGCAGCGGCAGTGCGCCGCGGGCGCGGATCTCGGTGATGAGGCGCGTCGCATCGGCCACGAACTCCGCCGCGCTGTAGGCGTGCAGCGGGTCGCGGATGTCGATCAGGTGGTGCGGCACCGCCGCCAGTTCGGCCGGCGACGGCTTGGCGGTGCCGATGTCCATGCCGCGGTACACCAGCGCCGAATCGACACTCACGATCTCCACTGGCTGGTGCGGCGCCAGCGATGCCGCCAGCGCCAGTGCGCCTGCCGTCTTGCCCGACGCGGTGGGGCCTGCCAGTGCGATGCAGGGAAGGGATTCAGGCCGGGGCATGCGGTTTTCCACGGTTTTGCACGGGCTGCAGGGCATGGGGATCGGGCCGTGCCAGCGTGGCCGGCGAGGGCCGGTACGGGTCGGTGGCGATGGCGATGGGGTGCAGGCTAGGCAGCAGCTCTAGCACGGTGGTGACCAGGCCCGGAGCGATGGCCGCGGCCGGTGTCGCCTGGCCCGCCGTGGCGAAGGGAGGGACGGACATTCGGGCGAGCCTACCAGATGGCATGCCCGCAATGGCTTGGCCAAGCCTGCTCCCATCGGGACGGATCGAACCGGATCAATACACCTGGAACAGGTCGGCCAGGGCCGCTCGGTACTGGGGCTCGCCGATCGTGTTGGTGCTGTGGTGCGTGCCGCCCTCCACCAGCACGAAGCGCTTGGGTTCCTGCGCCGCGTCGTACAGCTTGCGCCCCAGCGTGGGCGGAATCAGGCTGTCTTCGCTGCCGTGGACCACCAGAAGCGGCGAGCCGATGTGCGCCACCTTGCGCGCCGACTCGAAGCGCTGGGTGATCAGGCCCGACACCGGCAGCCAGCCCCATTTGAAGGTGGCCACCACTTCGGGAATGTTGGTGAAGGTGCCCTCCACGATCGTGCCCTTTTCGTCGTCCACCATGGCGGCCAAATCGATGGCGATGGCGCCGCCCAGCGAGTGCCCGAAGATGTAGCGGGGCCGCTCGGGCGCGCGCTGCGCCAGCCAGTCCCAGGCGGCGCGGGCGTCTTCCAGGGCCGTGGTTTCCGAAGGCAGGGCGGCGCTGCTGCGGCCGAAGCCCCGGTAATCGACCGCCAGCACCGAAAAGCCCATGCTCTGCATCCGGCGCATGCGGCCGGCCGAGCCCGATACGTTCCAGCGGGCGCCATGCAGGTACAGCAGCACGGGGGCGTCGGCTTTTGCGGCGGGCAGCCACAGGCCATGCAGTTTCTCCGCCTTGCCGGTGGATCGCGAGTCGAAGGCGATCCAGACGTCTTCCATGTCGTCGGTGGCCTGGGCACCTCCCCAGGCGCGGTCGCTGGGCTGAAAGATCCATTCGCGCTGCTTCACGTCGAGGGTGGCGCATCCTGCCGTGACGGCGATGGCAAGAGCGATCGATGAAAGGAGGGGCCAGCGTTTCATGGGTAGGACTGAGTGCCGCGGCGGGTGGAAAGTTCTTTAGAGGTGTTTTAGGCGGTATGCCGTGGTGGATATTGTGCTGGAAGCTCACTTATTGATAGCAAACCGGGAAATCCCCGTCTTTTCCGCCTTTTGCAAGAAACGCGCCCGCCGATGCGCTTTGTTACACCTGGAATTGTGGCGCGGGTCGGGTGATTCGGTTCCTTGGGCCAACCCTGCTTCGTGGCAGGAAAAATCGATGCAGCCCCACGTTGCAGCGCAACATCGATAGGCCGTGACGGCACGCCGCGCTGCGCCTTAGGATGCCCGCTCTTGGTGATTTGCCCCCGAATCGATGGCACGGCCTTGGTGCAAGACCGCGCGCGATGGCAATGCGGGGTTTAAGTTCCCCCGAGTCACCGTCTTGTCATAGGGCGCCGCCACAGTGGCGGGCTTCAACGATCAACGAGGTAGAGCATGAACCTGTCTGGTTTCAAGGGGGCCGCGCTGGCCCTGGCCGTCATGGCAGCACTGGCTGGCTGCGCAAGCGATGGCGACGATTTTCCCACCCTGAATGGCAACAAGCCCCTCGTGATCGGCCACCGCGGGGCCGCAGGCTACCTGCCGGACCACACGCTCGAAGGCTACAAGAAAGGCATCGAACTGGGTGCGGACTTCATCGAGCCCGACCTCGTCGCCACCAAGGACGGCGTGCTCATCGCCCGGCACGAACCCAACATCACCGGCACCACCGACGTATCGACCCGGCCCGAGTTCGCCAATCGCAAGACCAAGAAGACGGTGGACGGCGTGGTGGAAGAGGGCTGGTTCGCCTCCGACTTCACGCTGGCCGAAATCAAGACGCTGCGCGCCATCCAGCCGCTGCCCGAGCGCGACCAGTCGTTCAACGGCAAATTCCAGATCCCGACGCTGGTCGAAGTGCTGGACCTCGCCAAGTCCGAAGGCACGCGCGTGGGTCGCACCGTGGGCGTGTACATCGAAACCAAGCATCCCACGTACCACGCCAACCTGAACCTGCGGCTGGAAGACCGGTTGCTCAGCACGCTCTCGCAGTACGGCTACACCACGGCGACGTCGCCCGTCATCCTGCAGTCGTTCGAAGTGTCCAACCTCAAATACCTGCGCACCAAGACGCAGGTGCGCCTGGTGCAGCTGGTGGATGCGAACGACGTGAAGGCCGACGGCAGCATCGACCTGACCGCGCCTTTCGACAAGCCGTATGACTTCGCCGTGGCCGGCGACCAGCGCACCTTCGCCAGCCTGCTGACGCCTGCGGGCCTGAAGGAAGTGAAAACGTATGCGGACGGTATCGGCCCCTGGAAGCCGTACCTCATCCCGTCCAAGCTGGTGGACAACAACAACGATGGCAAGCCCGACGACCTGAACGGCGACGGCAAGATCGACGAGAGCGATCGCGTGATGATGCCCGCGACCTCGGTGGTGTCCGATGCGCACGCGGCCGGCCTGTTCGTGCACCCCTACACGTTCCGCAGCGAGGCCAAGCGCCTGGCCTCGGACTTCAAGGGCGATCCCAAGGCCGAATACCGCCTGTTCTATCGCCTGGGCGTGGACGGCGTGTTCGCCGACTTCCCCGGCCATGCCAGGTCGGCACGGGACGACTGACCCGGTGGGTGATCCTTCGGCCTAGAAGCTGCGTTTGACGCCGATGCTCAGCAGGGTCCGGCCCTGCCGCCGGCCGATCACGCCGTCCAGCTGCCAGCCCGGCGTCCATTCCCACAGGGCGCCCGTCTGGTAGGTGGGCGGCCCGCCGCGCTGGCCGAAGGCTTCGACGTGGGCGGTGATCGAGCCCCAGGTGGATTCGACCGCCGCGCCCCAGGTGGGTAGCCAGCGGTGATCGGGTGCGCGCAGCGTGCCTGCGTTGGCATGCACCGCGCCCCAACTGGCGATGCAGGTGCCGAGCATGCCGAGGGCGAGCGTGCTGCGCGGCTCGCGGTGGGTGTGCCACAGGGCGACGCTGCTGGCGGCATGGCAGCCCTGCTCGGGCGGTGGCGCCCACTGCCATTTGGCCACCACGCTTTGTACGGTGGAGTGGCCGTCGAGGTCGCGGGCCAGCAGGGCGCCCAGTTCCAGGCCCGGCATCGCCAGCGGCGCATAGGCGGGTGCCAGATACACCGCGCCGCGGTCGTGGTGTACCCCTTCCCACCACAGTTCCACATGCCCGTCGCCTGGAGCGTTCACCCCGGCATCGTCCACCGTCAGCGGCCGGCCTGCGTGGGCGGGAAGGGTGGTCGCGGCAATGGCCGCCAGAGCCGCCATGCCATAGCCCTGGCAGGCGGTGCGAAGGTTGCAGGGGTGGCGGCGCAGGGACATGGCAGGTGACCTTTTCGAGCCTGCGGCGCCTGGGTGTCAGCGTCCGCGCAGAAAGAGGGCGTCCAGCTCGCGCATGGACAACTGGCGCCAGGTCGGACGGCCGTGGTTGCACTGGTCGGAGCGGTCGGTGACTTCCATCTGGCGCAGCAGGGCGTTCATTTCATCGAGGGTGAGCCGGCGGTTGGCGCGCACCGCGCCGTGGCAGGCCATCGTACCCAGAATTTCATTGCGCGCGCGCTGCACCACCGTGCTGGCGTCGTGTGCGGCCAACTCCGCCAGCACGCTGCGCGCCAGCTCCACGGCGTTGCCCTGCGCCAGCGTGGTCGGCACGGCCCGCACTGCCAGCGTCTTCGGGGAAAACGGTGAAATCTCCAGCCCCAGCATCGACAGCGTGTCCGCCTGCGCCTCGGCGGTGGCCACTTCTTCGGGCGTCGCCGCGAAGGTCGCGGGAATCAGCAGCGGCTGGCTGGCGATGCGCTCGCTGCCATCCACCTGCGCCTTGAGGCGCTCGTACACGATGCGTTCGTGCGCCGCATGCATGTCCACGATGACCAGCCCGTGGGCGTTCTCCGCCAGGATGTACACGCCCTGGATCTGCGCCACGGCGCGGCCCAGGGGCCAGGCGGGCGCATCGTCCGGGTGCGGTGGTGCAGCGCCCTCCGCTGCGGGCCGCACACCATGGTGCGGGGCAGCGGCGGGCCACGGCGCGGGGCTGGGCGATGCTGCGCCACTGCCGCCTGCATCGCTGGCGTTGCCCCATTCGGCCAAAGGTGCAGTCGAAGCGGCGGGCGCTTTGGGTGCGCCCCACAGCGCTTGCAGGTCGCTCACGCGGTGACCGACGACCGGCTCGTCGAAGCGGATGGCGGCCTGCGCCTTCCACCCGGGCAGGCCGGACGAAGCCGTCGGCGACAGGGCGGGTGTTTCCGCCGCACCGGTTCCTGACGCAGCTTCCGTGCCGCTGGCCGAGGCCGAGGCGGCGGCGAGCGCCTGCGCGCGGGGGACCGCCAGGGCGTTTTCCACCGCATGGCGCACGGCCTGGTGGACTTCGCGGCTGTCGCGAAAACGCACCTCGATCTTGGTGGGGTGCACGTTCACATCCACCCGCAGCGGATCGATCGCCACATACAACGCATACACGGGCTGCTTTTGCCCATGCAGCACGTCCTCATAGGCGCTGCGCGCGGCGTGGGTGAGCACCTTGTCGCGCACGAAGCGGCCGTTCACGTAGCAAAACTGCTGGTCAGCGCGCGAGCGTGCCGCATCCGGCAGGCCGGCGCGGCCCGTGACCGTGATGGGGCCATGGCGGTGGTGCACCGGCACCGATTCGGCGAGAAAGTCTTCCCCCAGCACATCGGCCAGCCGCCGCGCGAGCGCCTGCTGCAGGGCTTCATCGGAGCCGTCGCTGGCGGTCAGCGTGGCGCGCCACTGTTCGACCAGCTTGCCTTCGTGCCAGATGGCAAAGCCCACGTCGGGCCGGGCCAGGGCATGGCGGCGCACCGCTTCGATGCAGTGGGCCAGCTCGGTCGCGTCGGTCTTGAGGAACTTGCGGCGCGCGGGCGTGGCGAAAAACAGCTCCTTCACCTCCACCGTCGTGCCCTGGCTGCGTGCGGCGGGCCGCAGTTCGCCGCTGCGCGCATCCAGCAGAAAAGCGCTGGGCTGCTCCGCCGTGCGCGAGAGCAGGGCCATTTCCGACACCGAAGCGATGGCCGCGAGCGCCTCGCCCCGAAAGCCCATGGTGGCCACGGATTCGAGGTCGTGCAGGTTGGTGATCTTGCTGGTGGCGTGGCGCCGCAAGGCGATGGGCAGTTCGTCCTGCGGGATGCCGCTGCCGTCGTCTTCCACCGAAATCAGCCGCACGCCCCCCGCCAGCAGGCGCACGGCGATCTGGGTCGCGCCGGAGTCGAGCGCGTTGTCCACCAGCTCGCGCACGGCCGAGGCGGGCCGTTCGACCACCTCGCCGGCCGCGATCTGGCTGATGAGTTCGTCGGGCAGGTCGCGGATCGGTCGGCGCAGGGGGGGCTCTGTGGTCATTGCCCGGCATTCTAGGGAGTGCGGTTAGAGTACGCGCCGCATTGGTCATCCCTCCAACCCACCTCAGAAGGCCTGCCCTTGGAAATCATCCAATTCCTGATCGACTTCATCCTGCATGTGGACAAGCACCTCGCGGCGTTCGTCACCGCTTACGGACCGTGGGTCTATGCGCTGCTGTTCCTGATCGTCTTCGTGGAGACGGGCGTGGTCGTGATGCCCTTCCTGCCCGGCGATTCGCTGCTGTTCATCGTCGGCGCGCTGTGCGGGGCCGGTCTCATGAGCTTTCCGCTGGCCTGCGCGGTGCTCATCGCCGCAGCCATCCTGGGCGACCAGTGCAATTATTCGATCGGCCGCTATTTCGGGCCCAAGGTATTCCAGTGGCCCGATTCGCGCTGGTTCAACCGCCGTGCGTTTCAGCAGGCCCATGATTTCTATGAGCGCTATGGCGGCGTCACCATCGTGCTGGCGCGCTTCATGCCCTTCATTCGCACGTTCGCGCCTTTCGTGGCCGGCGTGGCCGAGATGAATCGCGCCAAGTTCACGGCGTTCAACGTGGGCGGAGCGCTGCTGTGGGTGCTGGGCATCTGCACCGCGGGCTACTTCTTCGGCAATTTCCCATGGGTGCAGGCGAACCTGGACAAGATCATCTGGGCGTTGATTTTGGTGCCCGGCCTGATCGCGCTCTACGGCGGCTGGCGCGCAGGCCGCCAGAAGACGGCCTGACCCGGCAGCCGAGGCCCCGGCCACCCGGGCGTTCGCCGGCGTCGGTGTCAGCGCATCGTGCGGTCCAGCCATGCCGTCAATTGCTGCGTGACGAACGAAGGGTTGTCCAGGTTGGAAATGTGGCCGGCTTGCGGAATCAGCACCGACTCGCAACCGATGACTTCGGCCATGGCGTGCATCTCGTGCGGCGGCCGTGGAATGTCCTCGTCGCCGCCCATGAGCAGCGTGGTGCGGGCGTCGAGCCCGGCCAGCCGGTCCATCGCATCGGCGCGTCCGAAGATGATGCGACCCAGCGGCACCACCGAGTCGCGCAACTGGTCTGCCGTCATCGCCGCCAGGCTGCGCCCGAAGGCGGCTGGCCTTGGGCTGGCCGGATCGGTGCCTGGGCGAAAGAAGATCGGAACGATGGCGTCGATGAGGGGCTGCGTGACCTTTCCACCGGTCTCGATCGCGTCGAGCAAGCCGAAGTAGCGTTGGCGCGTCGCCTCGGGCTCGGCCCCGAGAAAGGTGTCCATCATCACCAGGCTGCGCACCCGGTCCGGCGCCTTCAGCGCCAACTCCGCTCCCCACATGCCACCGACCGACAGGCCGACCACCGCGCACTCGCGGATGCGCAGGGCATCCAGCAATTGCAGCATCTGCGCCGCGAGGCCTTTCAGATCCTGCGTGTCCGCAGGCAGCGGCCCCGATGCGCCATGGCCCCAAAGGTCGGGTGCGATGACCCGGAAGTGCCGCGACAGGGCCTTGATCTGCGGTGCCCACATGGCCGAGGTCCACAGATAGCTGTGCCCCAGCAGTACCACGGGGCCCTTGCCCCGGTCCTGGTAATGCAGATGAGCGCCCTGCGGCGTGACGTATCGCGATAGCGCTGCATCGCCTGCCGAGTCGCCTGCGCCGTTCGCCAGCACGCTGCCCGAAGCCATGGCCGCAGGGATCGCCATCATTTGCAACGCTGCACGGCGGCGGTTCAGCGAAGGCTCAACCAGAGGATTTTGAGTGGAAGGTGCCGAGGGCGCTGGATGCATGGAAATATTCTGCAGAGTGGAAAAACGCGATGGTATCTCTGCTAGCTCTGTCCCGGTGCACTAAACCGTATCGATCGGTGGCGAGATGCTTACTGCGGGCTCCCTGGCGCTCTGCAAGTCCAGCGGACGCCCAATAAAAAAGCCCGCACGGTGCAAACCGTGCGGGCTTTTTTCAGAAGAGGCGGGATGGTGTTGAACCATCCCTGGTGCATCAACGGCGGCGTTGGTCGCGGTCTTCACCCAGTTCATGGCCGATCAGCGCACCAGCGCCAGCGCCGATGACCGTGGCGGTGGTGCCGCCGACGGCACTGCCCAGCACACCGCCGGCCACGGCGCCTACGCCGGTGCCCACTTGTGCATTGGTGGGGTTGGACGAGCAGCCGACGAGGCCGAGAGCGGCTGCAACAGCGGCGGCGGAAACGAGATGGCGGTAGTTCATGACTGGCTCCTTGTGTCTTTGGGGGTTATGGAATCTGGACAGGCCAGCCGTGTAAACCGCTGCAATTCGCCTGTCCCAACCCATGCCCAGACTATCGCCCCGGCCCGACGCTTGCGGTGTAGGCAGTCGAGGGGCCCCGCTGTAGGAGGTGCCCCCGCATGGCCGGAGGCCGCTGCCGGGCCTCTGTCAGCCGGGGGCGAGGCAGATGGTGACCAGGAGCGAGGCGTTGGTCACCGCGCGCAGCGAATGCGCCGCCTTGGGCTGCAGGTGCACGAAGTCGCCCGTGCGCAGCAGGCGGGCGCCGCTGGCCGTGTGGAACTCGGCCTCGCCTTCCAGGCAGTGCACGGTGATTTCGCCAGGCGTGTCGTGCTGTCGCAAATCCTTGCCGGCGGGCAGCACGACCCGGATCACTTCGAGCTGGGCGCCCTTGATGATGGCCGTGGTGGCGGTATCGGCCAGCCGGTCGCCCAGCGGGCTCAGGCTGACGACTTCTCCGGAACGTGCGTGGGGCAGGGCCATGGGATCCTCCTGTTGAATGCCGGCCCGCTGCGCTGGCTGCGCGCTCACACGGACCGGCTGCGCGCCAGCGGCGGATTCTTGGCGAAGTATCGCGTGATGCCGCGCATCAGCGCGTCGGCCAATTGCTGCTGGTAGGCGGCAGTGCGCAGCTTGGCTTCTTCTTCGGGGTTGCTGATGAAGGCGGTTTCCACCAGCACGCTGGGAATGTCCGGTGCCTTGAGCACGGCAAAGCCGGCCTGCTCCACGCGGGGCTTGTGCAGCTTGGCCATGCTGCCGATCTCGCCCAGCAGCACGCTGCCGAGCTTCAGGCTGTCGTTGATCTGCGCGGTGGTGCTCATGTCGAGCAGGGCGCTTTGCACATGCCGGTCCTGCACCCGCACGTTCAGTCCGCCGATCAGGTCGGACTGGTTTTCCTTGTTGGCCAGCCAGCGGGCGGCAGAGCTGGAGGCGCCGCCCTGGCTCAGCGCGAACACGCTGGCGCCGCGTGCGGCCGGCGTGGTGAACGCATCGGCATGGATGCTCACGAACAGGTCGGCCTGCACGCGGCGGGCCTTGTCCACGCGCACGCCCAGGGGCACGAAGTAATCCGCGTCGCGGGTGAGAAACGCCCGCATCGGATTGCCGCCGACCGTGGTGGCGTTGATGCGGTCGCGCAGCAGGTACGCCACCTTGAGCACGATGTCTTTCTCGCGCGTGCCGCCGGGGCCGGTGGCGCCGGGGTCTTCGCCCCCATGGCCCGGGTCCAGCGCCACGATGATGAGCCGGTCGGTCGCCTTCGCGATGGCGGGGGCGGCAGGCGTGGGCGGCGGCGCATGCGGCGGGGTCGGGGCGGCCGCCACGACGGGCGGCGGCGTGGCCGGTGCCGCTGGCGCGGGCAGGCCGACCGGCGGGGGCGGGGCGCCGGGCCGCTGGCTCTGCTGGGCGATCAGCTCGCCCAGGGGATCGCCGGGCGTGCCGGGCTTGGCCGCGGCGATGTTGGGCAGCGGCGCGGATGGCGGGGCCTCGCGCAGCCGTTCGGCAATCAGGGCCTCCAGCGGGTCCTCGGGTTCGGCCGGGTACAGATCGAACACCAGCCGATGCTGGTAGGCCGCAATTGGGGGGAGCGTGAACACCTGGGGCAGCGCGGCGCGCTTCAGGTCCACGACCAGCCGCACCACGTTGGGCGCGTTCTGGCCCACGCGGATGCCGGCGATGTTGGGGTCGTCCGCCTTCACCTTCGCAACCAGTTCGCGCAGCTCGGGGTTCAGGTCGATGCCTTCGATGTCCACTGCCAGACGGGGCGGCGTGGTCACGAAGAATTGCTTGGCCACCAGCTGGCGGTCGGATTCGATGGTGACGCGGGAATAGTCCTGTGCCGGCCACACGCGCACCGCCAGAATGCTGGCGCCCCGCGCGATCTGCTGGGTGCCCAGCAACAGCACGAGGGTGCCTGCCTGCAGCAGCGAACGGCGGGAGGGCTGGGGGGGGAAGGGCGCTTCGCTCATGCCTTCGATCCTTGTGCGAGAGTGCGGCCCGAAACGGTATGGGCCTGAAGGGTGACGTGCCGCTCGGCATCATCGGTCGCTTCAATGTGTATAGCAAGGTCTTCAACGGGGATGAGCGCGGCGGCCTTCTCGGGCCATTCCGCGATCTTGAGGCCCGGGCCCGCGAAGATGTCGCGAAAGCCGGCGTCCTCCCATTCGCGAGGGTCGCTGAAGCGGTAGAAGTCGAAATGCCAGATGGCCAGCCCCGGCGCCTCGTGCGGCTCCACCACGGCATAGGTCGGGCTCTTGATGCGGCCCTGCACCCCCAGCGCGCGCAGCAGGTGGCGCACCAGCGTGGTCTTGCCGGCCCCCAGGTCGCCGTGCAGCGTGATGAAGGCGTTGGCGATCAGGGGCTGCGCTGCCAGGCGCGCGGCGAAGGCGGCCGTGTCTTCCTCGCTGTGCCAGCGCAACGCGACGGGCGCGTCGGCAGGGGGGCTTTCTACAATCCGGTGGTGATGTTCAGCAGCAGTCAACTCGTTCCTCAAATGCAAGGCTGGGCCCGCGAACTGGGATTCTCCCAAATCGGCGTGGCCGGTGTGGACTTGTCGTCCGCAGAACCGGGGTTGATGCAGTGGCTGGCGCAAGGGTTCCATGGCGAGATGCATTACATGCAGGCGCACGGCCTGCGCCGCGCCCGCCCCGCCGAACTGGTGCCCGGCACGGTCAGCGTGATCACCGCGCGCATGGACTATCTGCCGCGCGACACGCCCGTGCAGGGCGCGCCGGCGGGCGCTAATGCACCGGGCCCCGGCTGGCAGGCGATCGAATTCGCGCGGCTGGAGCGCCCTGCGGAAGGCATCGTCTCGGTCTATGCCCGGGGGCGCGACTATCACAAGGTGCTGCGCCAGCGCCTGCAGAAGCTGGCCGACCGGATCGGCGAGGCCGTGGGCCCGATCGGTCACCGGGTGTTCACCGATTCGGCACCCGTCCTCGAAGCCGAGCTGGCCAGCCGCAGCGGCCAGGGCTGGCGCGGCAAGCACACGCTGGTGCTCAACCGGGAGGCGGGGTCGATGTTCTTCCTGGGCGAGATCTACGTGGACATGGCGCTCGACCCCAGCGAGCCGGTCACCGCGCACTGCGGCAGTTGCCAGGCGTGCCTGGACATCTGCCCCACGCAGGCGATCGTCGCGCCGCACCGGGTGGATGCCCGGCGTTGCATCTCTTACCTCACGATCGAGCACGCAGGCCCCATTCCCGCCGAACTGCGGCCCTTGATGGGCAACCGCATCTACGGCTGCGACGACTGCCAGTTGGTGTGCCCCTGGAACAAGTTCGCGCAGACCAGCCGCCTGCCCGATTTCGACGCGCGGCCGGGCCTGGCGGGCCAGCAGTTGGCCCACCTGTTTTCATGGGACGAGCCCACGTTTTTGCGCATGACGGAGGGCGGTCCCATCCGCCGCATCGGGCATGAGCGCTGGCTGCGCAATGTGGCCGTGGCATTGGGCAATGCCCTGCGGGCCACGGGCGACCCTGGCGTGCAGGCCGCCCTGCAGTCCCGCGCCTCGGACCCGAGCCCGCTGGTGCGGGAGCACGTGGAATGGGGTTTGGGTCAAAAAGGCCTCCAGCGCAATGAATACGGCGGCATTACGCTATCAATTAAATAGCAATCGAATGCGCCCGAATGCCGAATGTCCCATCGCCGGCCGGGCGAGCCTGGCCGACAATACCGCGCTGCCCATGATCTACGCCCTGTTCCTGCTCATCGCGTTCCAGCTGCTGGGGGAGGCCACGGTGCGCCTGACCGGCTGGCCCTTGCCGGGGGCGCTGGTGGGCATGCTCCTCCTGCTGGGGTGGCTGGCCTGGCGCCGGCGCGTGCCCGAGGCGCTGCAGTCCACGGCCTCGACCCTGCTGCAGCACATGATGCTGCTCTTCATTCCGACCGTGACCGGCGTGATGGTGCATTTCGGCCGCGTGGCAGACGAGTGGAAGCCTTTTCTCATCGCCTGCATCGTCGGCGCCGCCGTGACCATGGCGGTGACCGCGCTCACCCTGCACTGGCTGCTGCTCCGCGCCAAGCCCTCGGAACCGCCGGCATGAGGGCCTCCGCATGACCGACCCGATCACTGCCGTCACGGGCTTGGCCGCATTGGGGGCGCTGCAGCGTTCGCCGCTGCCCTGGCTGGCGCTCACGCTGCTGGCCTATCTGGCCGCGGTGTGGCTGTACCGCCGCAGCGGCAACAACCCTTTCCTGCTGCCCGTGCTGACGGCGGTGGTGGGCATCGTGTGCGTGCTGCTGGTGCTCGGCGTGCCGTATCCGGTGTACTTCGAAGGCGTGCAGTTGATCCACTTTTTCGTCGGCCCGGCCACGGTGGCGCTGGCGGTGCCGCTCTACGGCCAACTGGGCAGGATCCGGCAGATATGGCTGCCGGTGGCCGTCGCGCTGCTGGCCGGGTCGGTGGCGGCCATCGCGTCGGCGGTGCTGGTGGCCTGGGCGTTGGGCGGCTCGCTGCAGACGCTGATGTCGCTGGCTCCCAAATCCGCCACCATTCCCATCGCCACCGCGGTGGCGGAGCGCCTGGGCGGCATCGCCTCGCTGGCGGCGGTGGCTGTTGCCATCACGGGCATCGCCGGCGCGGTGATCGCGGGGCCGCTGCTGCGCCTGCTGCGGCTGAACGACGACCCCGTGGTGCGCGGCTTCGCCGTGGGTTTGACCGCGCATGCCATCGGCACCGCGCGCGAGTTGCAGACGAACCCGACCGCAGGCTCGTTCGCCGCGCTGGCCATGGCGCTCAACGGCATCGCCACCGCGCTGCTCATGCCGGCGATGGCGGCGATGCTGCGGTGGATGGGCGTGTGGTGATCGGTGGGCGATCGTGTGGCGGGCTGCCGGGCGACGTGCCGCCTACCGCAGCACGGCCAATGCGAACGGCAGGCTGAACACGCCCAGCAGCGTGGAAAGCGTGACCAGTCCCGCCACGTACGGGCCGTTGTAGCCCATGCGCGCCGCCAGCACGTAGCAGGTGGACGCGGTGGGCAGGGCGGAAAACGCCAGCAGCACCGTGGTCTGCACGGCATCGAGCCGCAGCAACTGCGCCATGCCGAATGCGATCACGGGCTGCACCAGATGCCGGATGGTCAGCACCGAAGCCGACAGCAGCTTGCCCCGCGTGAGCAGCCCGAACTGCATGCCCGCGCCCGCCGCCATGAGCCCCAGCGCCAGCGACGCTGCGCTGATGCGGCTCACCGTGGGCTCCATCCAGACCGGAATGTGAAAGCCCATCAGATTCGCCGCCAGCCCGGAGCCGGTGGCCACGATGAGCGGATTGCGCAGCAGTGCTTGCAAGAACCCGTGCTGCCCCGTGCGTGCCATGGGCCACACCGCGGCCACGTTGAACAGCGGCACGCACACCCCGATCAGCACGGCGATCAGCAAGAGGCCCTGCGCACCGGCCAGCCGTTCCGCCAGCGCCAGGCCGATGAACGAGTTGAAGCGGAAGGCGATCTGGGCGCTGGCCGCATGGTCGCGCGGGTCGATGCGGCCTCGCAGCCCCGGCAGCCATGGCAGGCTGTAGGCCAGCGCAATGCCCACCAGGCCCGTCGCCACGCCCGCGCCGATCAGCCCCGAAGCCTCGCCGATGTGGATGGGGCTTTTGACGATCGACTGGAACAGCAGGACGGGAAAGAGCAGGTAGTACACCAGGCTCTCCACCGGCTGCCAGACGCTGCGGTTGAGTGGTGTGTAGCGGCACACGAGGTAGCCGCATAGGATGAGGGCAAAGTCGGGGAAAAGGAGCTGCGCGTAATTCACGGCGTGCAGGATAACGCGCGGCTGTCCGCCCCTTGGCCGATGCCGCGGCGGGCGAGACGCCTCAGCGACCCGGTGGCGCCGCTGCCTTGCCGCCTTCGACGATGGCCTCGATCACTTTCTGCAAGCCCCGGTTCATGGGTTTGTCGTGGCGGGTGATGATGGCTTGCGTGCGGTACAGCGGCGGGTCCAGGGGCCGCAGCTCCAGGTCATCGTTGCGGCGGTTGTAGCCCGACAGGGCCATGCGCGGCAGGATGCTGCAGCCCAGCCCGGCCGCCACCATCGCCTTGATGGCTTCGACGCTGTCGAACTCCATCACGGCAGCGGGCGGGGGCGCCCCGCCGCCGGTGCTCAGCCAGGCATCGACGATGCCGCGCGTGCTGCTGCCCGGCTCGAACTTCACGAGCGGGTACTGGTTCAGCATCTGCGGGGTGACCGCCGCCGGCCAATCGCACGTGCCGCGGCGGCAGATGGCCATCAACTCGTCTTGCACGATGGGAATGGCGGCCACGGCCCGCGAGACGATGGGCAGCGTCACGATGGCGGCGTCGATCGAGTTGTCCTCGATGCGGCGCACGTAGTCGTCGGTGTTGCCGGTGCTCACGATGATGCTCAACGACGGATAGCGCCGCCGCAGGTCATGCAGGATGGGCGGCAGCAGGTACAGGCACGAGGTCAGCCCCGTGCCCAGGCGAACCCGCCCGGTGACCCCCGCGGAGTGGAACGTCGCGGCGCTCACGGCGTTGGCCACTGCGGCCGACACATGCGGAACATGTGCCAGCAGATCGGCGCCTGCCGGTGTGGGCCCCACGCGGCGGCCCAGCCGCTCGATGAGCCTGACCGAAAGGCGGCGCTCCAGATTTCTCACCTGCAGGCTCACCGCAGGCTGGGTCACACCCAGCCGAAGTGCCGCAGCAGAAAAACTCCCCAGTTCCAGCACCAGCGCGAAGGTTCGTAATTGATCGAGATCCAAGGTACGTTCCATAGGCTTAGCTTATGTTTTGTATAAGACTGCAAATCTTCACTTATGGAAGCATTGCCGTCAATATTCAACGCACATAAAAAATCTCCAGGATAAGAATAAAGCCGGGAGGGAGGTAGCAAGCTGCTATCGGTGCGCAAAGCGCGCACCGATAGCGCCTTGTGTTTGTCTGAGCTGCAATGATTGAGGGCGCATGGCCTCAAAAAATCTGATTTCCATCGAAGATCTGTCGCGCGAAGACATCGAATCGCTGTTCTCCGATGCCGATGACATCCGCCGGTTTCCCGAGTCGTTCGGAAACGCGCTGTCCGGAAGGATCGTCTTCACCCTGTTTTGCCAGCCCAGCACGCGAACGCGGTTGAGTTTCGAATCCGCAGCCTACCGGCTCGGTGCCCGCGTACTGAGCGTTTTCGACATGCACAGCACCCGCCAGAGCCTGGGGGAGAGCCTGCTCGACACCACCCGCATGGCGGGCTACTACGCCGATGCGCTCATCGCCAGGCACCCGGACCATGGCGTCATGGAGCAGATCACCGAGACCATCGACGTACCGCTGATCAACGCGGGCGAGGGGCTCGGCCGGCACCCCACCCAGACCCTGATCGACCTGTACACCGCACGCGAGCACTTCGACACCATCGACGGCCTGCGTGTGGGTTTCGTCGGGGGATTGCGGTACTCGCGCGCGGCCAAGTCGCTGCTCGCCGGATTGAAGCTGTTCAACAACATCGAACTCCATGCCGTCGATGCCGCCAACGAGGCCGACGAAGGCAGTCCCCTGCCGGCCGCCCTGGTCGCCGCAGCCGGCCGGCCCATCCGCCTGCACGCCTCGGTGCAGGCCATGATGGGGCAGGTCGATCTGCTGTACGTCGTGCGTGTGCAGCGCGAAAAATTCAGCGATGGCGCGCTGTACCAGCGGCAACTGGATCGGTGCCGCGTGCACCGCGAATTGCTGGCCAAGGCGCCGCCCTGGCTGGCCGTGATGCACTGCCTGCCCCGCACCGAAGAACTGGACACCGACGTGGACGCCACGCCCCAGAACAAGTATTTTTTGCAGGCGGCCTACGGCGTGCCCCTGCGCATGGCCGTGCTGCGCCGCTACATGGCGCATTCCAGCGGTAGCGGGGGCGGCGGTGGCCCGGGCGGGCTGCACATGGCCGATGCCATGTCGCGCCGCGCCATCGAAGTGCTGCGCAACGACGAGCCATCCCTCACATGGTGATGCTCTGGGCAATGGCCCTGATGGGGCTGCTGGTGGGGGGCGTTGCCGTCACGGTGGGCGGGGGCGTGACCATCGGGGTGCCGCTGCTGCTGCTGATGGGGCACTCGGCGGCGGTGGCGATCGCCACCGTCAAGTTCGCGCTCGTGGGCTCGTTCTTCACCGGCACGCTCGCCCATCGCCGGGCCGTGAGCGCTCCGGTACAAATTCCCTGGGTGCTGTGGCCCCTGGCCGTGGCGGGGTCCATCATGGGCTCGCTGATCGTCACGGGCGTCGATGACCGGGTGTTGCGGATTCTCGTCGCCGCCATGATGGCGGTCGTGCTGTGGATCACCTACCGCACCGACTTTTGCGCCAGCACGGCCAAGCCGCAAGCCTCCAGCAAGCTGCCGCTTGCCGGGATCGCCACCATTTTCGCGCTGTGCGTGTATTCAGGATTCTTCGGCGCGGGGTTCGGCACGTTTCTCATCTTTGCGCTGATGCATTTCTTCGGGCTGTCGTTTTCCGACAGCGCTTCGGTGATGACGCGGCTCAACCTGCTGGTGATCGGGTCTTCCGTGACGACCTTCATCACCCATGGGGTGGTCGATTTCCAGTGGGGCATTCCCCTCTTCATCGGCTGTGCACTGGGCGGTGTGCTGGGCGCCTGGGTGGCCAGGGTGCTGTCGCCTGCGCGAATGAAAACAGTGTTTCTGGCTGGCACCATGCTCGTGGGTGCCAAGCTGATCTGGGACACCCTGGCCTGACTCGGAGCCTGCCCCAAGCCCAGCGCCGAACCATGTTCGAACCACTCACTTGCCGCCCCTCGCCGGGAGCGGCCTCGCACCACCCTCCAGCTCCTGTTTGAGCCCCTTTCTGCTGCTCGGAACCGCCCGTCATGGCGCGGGAAATCCCTCACTGTGGACTGCAATGCGGACCACGATCGGCGTGCGCCAGCGATTAGGATGCACACCATCGTTTTAACGTGTTCATGCAGTACAAGGAGACTTCTATGCAGCGCCGAAACTGGGTGGGTCTGGCTCTCGTCGTGGCCACTGGCAGTGCCATGGCCCAAGGCTATCCCACCAAACCCATCCGGCTGGTGGTGCCCTTTGCGCCCGGTGGCACGACGGACATCATCGCCCGCGTGATTTCCGACCCGCTGTCGCGCGCGCTGGGCCAGCCGGTGATCGTGGACAACCGGGCCGGTGGCGGTGGCGTCGTGGGTGCGGCCGAAACGGCCAAGGCCACGCCCGACGGCTATACGCTGGGCATCGCGACCGTGTCCACCACGGCCGCCAACCCTGCGATCAACCCCAAGACGCCCTACAACCCGCTGACCGACTTCACCCCGATCATCAACATCGCGGCCACGCCGAACATCATCGCGGTGAACCCCAGCTTTCCGGCCAAGGACTACAAGTCGTTCGCCGCCGAAATCAAGAAGGTGCCCGGCAAATATTCGTACTCGTCGTCGGGCACGGGCGGCATCGGCCATCTGCAGATGGAACTGTACAAGAGCCTGACCGACACCTTCGTCACGCACATCCCCTACCGCGGCGCCGGTCCGGCCCTGAACGACACGGTGGCCGGCCAGGTTCCGATGATCTTCGACAACCTGCCCTCGGCGCTGGCCTTCATCAAGGATGGCCGCCTGGTGCCCATCGTGGTGGCGGCGCCCCAGCGCGTGGCTGCGTTGCCCAACGTGCCCACCTTCAAGGAAGTGGGCTTGGAGCCGGTGAACCGCATGGCCTATTACGGCATCCTCGGCCCGAAGAACCTACCCAAGGACGTGGTGGACAAGATCAACGCCGGCGTGCGCAAGGCCCTGGAAGATCCCGCCGTGCGCAAGCGCATCGAAGACACCGGATCGATCATCATCGGCAACACGCCTGAGCAGTTCGCCGAGCAGATCAAGGCCGAGTTCGAGGTCTACAAGACGGTGGTGCAAAAGCAGAAGCTGTCGCTGGACTGATACCGCGCTGCATCGCAGCATCCGACCAGGTCCGCAGGCACTGCCCGCGGGCCTTTCTTTTTTTGATCGTGCTATGGTTTTGCCATGCTCCCCGATAGCCAGACCTCCATCGACACTTTCATCGACGCACTGTGGCTGGAGGACGGCCTTTCGCGCAACACCCTGGCCGCCTACCGGCGCGACCTGACGCTGTATGCCCAGTGGCTGGCGGAGCAGCCGCCCGCCCCGCTGCGCATCGACGCCACGCAAGAGCACCACCTGCAGGGCTACTTCGCAGCGCGCCACGCGCAGACCCGCGCCACGTCGGCCAACCGGCGCCTGACCGTGCTGCGCCGCTACTTCCATTGGGCGCTGCGCGAGCGGCATATCGTGGCCGATCCGACCGTTCGCCTGCAGGCCGCGCGCCAGCCGCTGCGGGTGCCCAAGACGCTGTCGCAAGCCCAGGTGGAGGCCTTGCTGCGCGCGCCGGACACGGGCAATCCGCTGGGCATGAGGGATCGCGCCATGCTTGAGCTGATGTACGCCAGCGGCCTGCGCGTGACCGAACTGGTGACGCTCAAGACGTTTCAGCTGGGCCTGCGCGAAGGCGTGCTGCGCGTGATGGGCAAAGGCGGCAAGGAGCGGCTGGTGCCGTTCGGTGACGAAGCGGCCGCATGGCTGGAGCGCTACCTGTCCGACGCCCGCGCCGCCATTCTGGGCGGTCAGCAGACCGATGATCTCTTCGTGACACAGCGCGGAGCGGGCATGACGCGTGCGATGTTCTGGGTCATCGTCAAGAAACAGGCGCAGGTGGCCGGCATCACCGTGCCACTATCGCCCCACACGCTGCGCCATGCCTTCGCCACGCATTTGCTCAACCACGGGGCCGACTTGCGCGTGGTGCAACTGCTGCTGGGCCATGCGGACATCTCCACCACCACCATCTATACCCACGTGGCGCGCGAGCGGCTCAAGGCGCTGCACGCGCAGCACCATCCTCGCGGGTAGGCGGCTGTGGAATCTGCAGGCTCGGGGCCGCGCGAGGGGCTGGCAGGTTCGGCAGGCGCGGACAATCAGGGTTTCTTTTGCGCACCCGGAGTCATTCATGACCGATCCTTCCCGCCGGCTGCTGCTGGGCACGCCGTCGAACCAGGCCAAGGATTTCCGCCAGCTGCTTGCGACGGCGAAAGCCAGGCCCGGTGAGGTCCGCTGGGCCACTTCGGGACTGGCTTCGCTCGGGCACATCATGCTGGAGCAGATCATGCAGTCCACGCAGGTGCAGATCACGCACGTACCCTACAAGGGCGGCGGCCAGCAGCTCAACGATGCCCTCAGCGGGCAGTTCGAAATACTGTCCACCAACGCCGGCCCCGCCGTCATGCAGCAAATCAAGGCCGCCAAGCTGCGCGCGCTGGCGGTCGGCGCACCCGCTCGGCTCGACACCTTGCCCGACGTGCCGACGCTGGCCGAATTGGGGATTCCCGCAGCCAACGTCAGCTCGCTGTTCGGCGTGTTCGCGCCGGCCCGCACGCCAGCGCCCATCCTGGAGCGGCTGAATGCCGAGATCAACCACGCCCTGGCCTTGCCCGACATGCGCTCCCGGCTCGAGGCCACCGACAACGTGCCCCAGGGCGGCAAGGCCTCCGATTTCGCCAAGCAGATCGCGGACGAATCACAGAACAACGCCCGCATCATTCGCGCGGCGGGCATTCAAATGAATTGAGTCGCAAGGCGTTGGGTGGCCGGTACAGGGCAGGTGTGCGTCCGCCCGCTGGAGCAAACGCGCTGCTTGCGATGGGCCAGCTTCGGCAGCGCGGATTCGTTGAAAAAGGCGGGCCCGTTTCAGTCTCAATGCCCCCAGAACAGGTCTTCCTGCGCTTGATCGCTGGAGAAAAGGCGGACCTCGACGATCCGGCCTCCCTCGATGCGCAGGAGGTCAAGCCCTTGCTGCTTCATCGTGATGCCATTGGCTTCACCGGCGAACTCCAGGGTAACGGCGACCCAATCGCCATTGGCCATGTAATGGCTGGCATGGGTGATCGTGAAGGTGCCCTTGGAGATTTTCATCATCCTGCCCAGCATCGGGCCGACTTGCGCCATTCCCCGGTGGGTACCGGAAAACTGGTGGCTGCCGGGCTGGTGCCAGATCACGTCGGGAGAAATCAATGAACCCAAGGCCGCCTGATCACCGGTCTGAACTGCGTGAATGTAGGCTTTGGAAATGTCGAGGCCGGTCATGAGGTTTCCGTCTCTTTGAAATTTTGAATGGTCATTGTTGGACAGATGAAGTCCAATTGAACGGTCGAAACTCGACAATCAATGGTACTTTTAGGACATTCATAAAGAAGATGGGGCGCAGATGACGATGACGGCGAAGCGGCCTCGGCAAAGCGCGTTGCAGGCCGACATTCGGCGGCTGCCCTACGACCCGAAGGCACCCTACCGGTTCGATCTGGAGGTGTATCCCGCCAGCGAGCTATGGCGCCGCGGTGGCAAGGCACAGGTGCAAACGACGCACCGCTACGACTTTTTCATGCTGGTGTGCATCACCCGGGGAGAGTGCATCCAATGGGTGGATTTCCAGCCGGTTGCCTGTGCCCAGGGAACGTTCCTGGTGCTGCGGCCAGGGCAGGCCCATAACCTCGGGCGTGACGAAGGATGGGATGGCTGGATCGTCCTGTTCCGCCCGGAGTTTGCGGTGCCCGCCGCTGGAGTGTCCGGCGATTTTTCGCTCGTGCCGAGCCAGGGGAGGTTGCCCGAAAAGGTGCTGTTGGATCGAGACGGGTTGCGAACGGTGACCCGTTCGATTCAACAGATCCACGATGACACGCATCTCGACGCCGCCCTGGATCACATGCACGCCTTGCTGCGCCATCAACTCCACGCCCTGCTGGCCCGGCTGAACCTCTTTCAAGCCAGGCAACAGCCGGTGGAGCCACCGCCGTCCGCGGCATCACGGCGCTTCAAGCGCTTTCAGGCGTTGGTCGAAGAGCGCTTCGCCAGGTGGCACCAAGTCGCCGACTACGCCAGCCACCTGGGCTATACCGAAAAGAGCTTGGGCCGGTCTTTGGCCGCCGCTACGGGGACGACCGCCAAAGCATTTATCGCCGCGCGGATCAATCTCGAAGCCAAGCGGTTGCTGGTACACACCGAGTTGCCCGTGGGCATGATCGCCGACAGACTGGGCTTTGACGAAGCGACCCATTTCACCAAATTCTTCAAGCGGGAAGTGGGTTGCTCGCCCGCGGAGTTCCGGCGAAGGCAACGGGGCGAAAGCCCGCCGTTGCCATCGGATTAACGGGCGGAGCCGTTCCTGCCGCTCATTCGCCCAGGCTTTCGGCCCAGGTCAGCGCTTGCAAGTGGGCCCAGTTCACTTGCCGGTTGGACAGATGCAGGGCTTCGGCCGAACGGGCGAAGGCCACCTCGTCGCCGCTTTCGCAGGCCTTGGTGAGTTCGAGAAACGGTGCGAACACACCCGTGTCGTGCAGTAGCGCATCGATCACGGGCTGGGGCAGGGCGACCGAGTCGAGGGCCTTTTCCAGCGGCACGCCGAGCATGGTGTCGAGCAGCGAGAACACGCCGACCACGAAGGCGTTGTCGCATTCTTCGGGCGGCAACAGTTCGGCCGCCAGCAGTTCCATGAGGCGGCCGCGCACCACGGCGGTCTGGCCCACGGCCGGCGGAGAGCCGCCAGCGCGCGACGTGGTCATGAGCAGCGCTGCCCAGCGGAACAGCTTCTTCAAGCCCAGAATCATCACCGCATGGCGGAACGAGGTGACCTCGCACGACAGGCCGAAGCCCGACGAGTTGATGAACCGCAACAGGTTGAAGGACAGCGTGGGGTCCTTCTTCAGCAGCTCCTCGATCTCTGCCGTGCTTGCCTGTTTGCGCACCAGATTGATGAGCTGAATGATCGTCGCTTGCGAAGGGCGGATCGTCTGCGCCTTCACCAGCGCAGGCTGGGCGAACCAGTAGCCCTGGAACAGCTTCACACCGAGGGCCGACATGCGTTCATGCTGCTCGGCGGTTTCCACCTTTTCCGCCACCAGGATGGCCTTGGAGTTGGCGCGGGCGAATTTGACGAGCGGCTCGGCCAGTTCGGGCCGGAACGCCTGCATGTCCAGCTTCACGAAGGCGGCCAGCGGCAGCCAGGCAGCGTAGGTGCGGCGCAACACGTTCTGATTGAATGCCAGCCGAAAGCCCCGGGTGCGCAGGCCTTCCAGCGTGGAGACTCGGCCTTCGATTTCTTCGGCCGTGGCGCCATCGGCCAGCGGCGGCACTTCCAGCACCACCTTTTCGGGATGGATCAGTTCCAGGTGTCCGCCGGCAAGGCTTTCGTGCGTGCAGTTGATGAACACCGTCTTCTTGCCCACCAGGGCTTCGGTGCCGGCGTACGACAGGGCGTTGAAGAGCAGGGCGGCATCGCTGGCGGCGGTGTGGGCGTCGGATGCGGTGGAGCGGTCGAACAACTCGTAGCCGAAAACGGCGCGCTGCTCGTCCACGATCGCCTGGCGCGCAATGATCGCCAGGTTGCTCGAGTCCTCGTCATCCCCCTGGGGGGCGGTGTTCTCGAAAGCTGGGGCGTTTTCGGAGTTGCTCGACATGGGGTCTGCGTCAGTGATTTGAATGAATTCGGTGACCTTACCACCAGAGTCGCGCGGTGTCGCCCACTCCGGACCTCATTCCACCAACTGGTCCACCCAGGCCAATGCCTGCAAATGGGCCATATTGATCTGCTGGCTCGACAGCTGCAGCGAACTGGCCGCCTGGTCGAAAGCGGCATCGTCGCTGGATTCGCAAGCCTCCGCCAGCCGCAGCAGTTCCCCGAGAACGCCCGTGCGCTCCAGCAGCGCTTCGGACACCGTCTCCGGCACGTGCAACAGCCCCACAGCGGACTCCATGGGCATGCTCAGCATCTGATCGAGCATCGAGAAAATGCCGACCACGAAGGCTTGGTCGGCTTCATCCTGCGACATGGTTTCCAGAGCGAGCAATTCCATCAACCGGCCCCGCACCACGGCCGTGTGACCGACCGAGGCGGAAATGCCACCGGCGCGCGAAGCGGTGAGCAGCAGGGCGGCCCAGCGGAACAGCTTCTTGAGGCCCATGAGCATCACCGCTTGCCGGAACGAGGTGATCTCGCGCGTCAGCCCGAACCCGGACGAATTGATGAGCCGCATCAGGTTGAAGGCCAGGCCCGCATCCTTCTTGAGGACCTCTTCGATCTCGTCCGTGCTGGCCTGTTGCCGCACGAGATTGATGAGATGGATGATGCTGCTTTGCGCCGGCGTGAGCAGCTTGGCTTCCACCAGCGACGGGCGCGAGAACCAGTACCCCTGGAACAGCTGCACGCCTGTGCTCGACGCCATGTCGTACTGTTTGGCGGTCTCGACCTTCTCGGCGATCAGCTCGGCCTTGGAGTGGCGGCCCGCGTATTTGATGAGCACCGCCAATTGGTCCGGTGCCAGCACCGAAAGGTCCAGCTTGATGTAGTCGGCCAGCGGCAGCCAGGGCGCATAGGCCGACTCCAGCACGGTGTGATTGAACGCCAGGTGAAAGCCACGTTCGCGCAAGCCCGACAGGATCGGCAGCCGCGTGCTGACTTCCTCGGCGGCCGCATGGCCGAGGGGCGGAATTTCCAGCACCACCTTGTCCGGATCGACCAGCTCGAGGTGGCCGCCCGAGAGGCTTTCATGGGTGCAGTTGACGAAGATCAGCTTCTTGCCCACCAGCTCTTCGCTGCCGGCATGGGACAGCGCGGTGAACACCAGGAACACGTCCGTGGCGGCGGTGTGGGCGTGGCCGGCGCGGGACCGGTTGAAAAGCTCGTAGCCGACCACTGCCTGCTGCCCGTTCATGATGGCCTGCCGCGCGATCATCGCGCCTGCAGGGTTGCTTTCGGGGGCAATGGACGGAGAGGTGCCGGCGACAGGCGTTTGTGGCATGGGTGGCGAACTGAAGGCGATCGGTGGACGGGCCGCACCCCTCGGCGTTGGGGGCTGCGGGTTTGGGGCATTGTAGGAAAGATCGTAAGGCAGCGTGGCCTTGTCAGCCATGCTGCAACCACTCCATTTCCGCATCGCTGAACCCCGCAGCGCGGCGGGCTTCGGCATTGAACGGGGGCTTCAGGCGCGGCGCCTCATAGCGGCGCACCAGCAGCCCGTAATGCGCCAGCGGATCGAGCCCGTCCCGCTCGCACAGCCAGCGATACCAATGGTTACCAATCGCCACGTGCCCCACCTCTTCCCGCAGGATGATGTCCAGAATGTCCACGGCGGCCAGTGCATCCGGCGTGCCTACCTGCCGCAGCTTGCGCTGGATGAGCGGGGTGGCGTCGAGCCCGCGGGCCTCCAGCGTGCGCGGCACCAGGGCCATGCGCGCGACGATATCGCCGGCGGTCTTCTCGCACATGGTCCACAGGCCCTGATGGGCGGGAAAGTCGCCGTAGTCGTGCCCCATGCCGCGCAGGTGTTCGCGCAACCATCCGAAGTGCGTGGCTTCTTCGGCGGCCACCCGCAGCCAGTCGAGGTAGAAAGCCTCTGGCATGCCGTCGAACCGCCAGACGGCATCGAGCGCGAGGTTGATGGCGTTGAACTCGATGTGGGCAATGGCATGCATCAGCACCGCGCGGCCTTCGTGCGTGGCCGGAGACCGGCGGGCCACTTCGGTGTGGCGCAGCAAGGTGGGCCGCTCTGGCCGGCCGGGCAGGGCGGTTGCGTCTTCGGGGCTGGCAGGCCCACGGGTGCCGATGGAGCCGGTAGCGGCACGCGCGTGCAGGTCCATGGTGGCGGCGGCTTTGGCCTGGGGATCGGTCAGGCACAGGGCCGAGAGAGCGCATTGGCGAAGGTCCATCCCTACAATTCTAGGATTCGGCCCGGCTTACAAAAAAAGGAGACTTTGATGGCGCTTTATGAACTCGATGGCATATCACCCCGCACCGCGCCTTCGGCGTGGGTTGCAGACAGTGCCGAGGTGATGGGCAACGTCGTGCTGGGCGAAGCCTCCAGCATCTGGTTCGGGGCGGTGCTGCGGGGCGACAACGAACCGATCACCATCGGGGCCGGTACCAACGTGCAGGACGGCAGCGTGCTGCATTCCGACCCCGGCCAGCCGCTGGTGCTGGGCGAGTGCGTCACGGTGGGCCACAAGGTGGTGCTTCACGGCTGCACGGTGGGCGACGAATCGTTGGTCGGCATCGGCGCGGTGTTGCTCAACGGTGCGAAGATCGGCAAGCATTGCCTCGTCGGCGCCGGCGCGCTGGTGACGGAAGGCAAGGAGTTTCCCGATGGCTCCATGATCATCGGCAGTCCCGCCAAGGCGGTGCGCCAGCTCTCGCCCGAGCAGATCGAAGGGCTGCGCAAAAGCGCGCAGTCCTATATCGACAACGCCCGCCGTTTTCGCGCCGGGCTGCGCAAGCTGGCCTGAGCCGCGGCGCAATCATTTTTCAGGAATCAATCAGGTGTCTGAACTCCACAAGTTTCTTTTCGATGGGCTGCCCGTGCGCGGCATGATCGTGCGCCTGACCGACGCCTGGACCGAGATCCTCGCGCGGCGCGCCGCCAACACCACGTCCGGTGCCTACCCGCCTCCGGTTCGCGAGCTGCTGGGCGAGATGGCGGCGGCGGGCGTGCTGATGCAGTCCAACATCAAGTTCAACGGGGCGCTGGTGCTGCAGGTCTTCGGCGACGGCCCGGTCAAGCTGGCGGTGGCGGAGGTGCAGTCGGACCTCAGCCTGCGCGCCACGGCGTCGGTGAACGGCGACGTGCCCGACACCGCGCGCCTGAGCGACATGGTGAACGTGGGCGGCGGCGGTCGCTGCGCCATCACGCTCGACCCCAAGGACCGCCTGCCGGGTCAGCAGCCCTACCAGGGCGTGGTGCCGCTGCACGGTGACCACAACGAGAAGATCGAAAAGCTCAGCGACGTGCTGCAGCACTACATGCTGCAGTCCGAACAGCTCGACACGACCCTCGTGCTGGCAGCCGACGACAAGGTGGCCGCCGGATTGCTCATCCAGCGCATGCCGATCAAGGGCGAGGGCAATCTGGCGGGCGAAATGACCTACCGCGAGAACGAGGACGAGATCGGCCGCAACGAGGACTACAACCGCATCGCCACGCTGGCCGCCAGCCTCACGCGCGACGAACTGCTGGGGCTGGACGTCGACACCATCCTGCGGCGCCTGTTCTGGGAAGAAAAACTGCTGCGCTTCGTGCCGAGCCAGGGCGTGGACGGCCCCCGCTTCGCCTGCACCTGCAGCCGCGAGCGCGTCAGTGCCATGCTGCGCAGCCTGGGCGTGGAAGAGGCCGAAAGCATCCTTGCCGAACGCGGCGACATCGAGGTGGCGTGCGAGTTCTGCGGCCAGCAATACCGCTACGACGCGGTCGATGCCGCGCAGATCTTCACCGAGCCGGGCAAGCAATTGCCAGGGCCGTCGAGCGTTCAGTAACGGCTGCGCCGCTGCCCAAGGGGCTCCGTCAGGGCGGCGGAGTCTTTTTTCGGGGTATGCCTTGGCGCCTGCCGGGGGCATCAGCCGCGCAGCGCGGTGAACAGCTTGTGTTCGCATTCGGGGTCGCTGCATTTTTCGCACGCCCAGGCGCGCAGCCGGACCGAGCGCAGCGCATTGGAGTCAAAAACCGGCCCCGCCGCCGTATTCAATGCGCTGGAAGCTATGCTTTTTATAGCAATCAGTGTGGATCGCAAACGCTCGTCCTCGCTGCCGTACAGCACGCGGTACGCCACCCCGGCGTCGGAAAGCGCTTGGCGCAGACAGGCATCGAACCGCTCCGATAGGGCGTGCCGAGGCGGAGCCGGCAATGAAGGCTTTGGCGGCAACGCCAGGCTGCCCGTGCCTTCCAGGCCAACGAGCAGGGTCAACGCCCCCGTCGCCGCATGGGCATTGGCCAGTGACGCCAACGCCTGTCTCGCAGTCTCCGCCCGCGATGGGGCATCGTGCGCGTCCAGGCAATCAAGCACCGCTGCGATCAGAGCAGGGCAGGTATCCAGGGTGGCATGGGCCGGGTCGAGATGCCGTAGAACGTTGCGGGCAAAACCATCCAGGCTTTCGCCAGGCGTGCCCAGCAGGGCGATGCGGACCGGAAAGGCAGACAAGGAAAACCACCGCAGATGCCCGCGCTCAGCGGTGGGTCACCTGCACGTAGATTTCGTTGGGCTTGACCATGCCCAACTCGTTGCGCGCTTTTTCTTCGACCATGTCCAGGCCGTCGCGAAGATCGTGCACTTCAGAGGTGAGGCGCTCGTTGGCTTGGCGCGCCTCGGCATTGGCCTGCTTCTGGACCGCGATCTTCTCCCTCATTTCCTGCACATGGTGAACGCTGCCACGGCCCGTCCACAGCTGCGCCTGCACCCCCACGAGGAGGAGCAGCAGCACCAGCGGAACGATGCGGGAATTCATGGAAACCTGAGGCTGCTGGGCAGTTAAGGGAAATGACCGGAAAAGATCGGCCCGGTGGCCGCCCCGCAGGGGGCAACAGGGTCAGCGAAGGTTATAGAACGCAGCGCGGCCGGGGTAGTGGGCGATATCGCCCAGGTCTTCCTCGATGCGCAGCAACTGGTTGTACTTGGCGATGCGGTCGGAGCGCGACAGCGAGCCGGTCTTGATCTGGCCCGCGTTGGTGCCGACCGCGATGTCGGCGATGGTGCTGTCTTCGGTTTCGCCCGAGCGGTGCGAGATGACGGCCGTGTAGCCGGCGCGCTTGGCCATCTCGATGGCGGCAAAGGTTTCGGTCAGCGTGCCGATCTGGTTGATCTTGATCAGGATCGAGTTGGCGATGCGCTTGTCGATGCCTTCTTTCAGGATCTTGGTGTTGGTGACGAACAGGTCGTCGCCCACCAGCTGCACCTTCTCGCCCAGGCGTTCGGTCAGGTGCTTCCAGCCGTCCCAGTCGCCTTCGGCCATGCCGTCTTCGATGGAGATGATGGGGTACTTGTCCACCCAGGCCGCCAGCATGTCGGTCCATTGCTGGGCCGTGAGGCGGATGCCGCCTTCGCCTTCCAGCACATAGTGGCCGTCCTTGTAGAACTCGCTGGCTGCGCAGTCCAGGGCCAGGGCGATCTGTTCGCCAGCGGTGTAGCCTGCGGCGTCGATGGCCTGCAGGATGAGCTGAATCGCGGCTTCGTGGTTTTCGACGCTGGGGGCGAAGCCGCCCTCGTCGCCCACGGCGGTGCTCATGCCCTTGTCGTTGATGATCTTCTTCAGTGCGTGGAACACCTCGGCGCCCCAGCGCACGGCTTCGCGGAAGCTCGGTGCGCCCACCGGCACGATCATGAACTCCTGCAGATCCAGGCTGTTGTTGGCATGTGCGCCGCCGTTGATCACGTTCATCATCGGGACGGGCAACTGAATGCCGCCCATGCCGCCCAGGTAGCGGTACAGGGGCAGGCCGGACTCTTCGGCCGCGGCGCGCGCCACGGCCATGGACACCGCCAGCATGGCGTTGGCGCCCAGGCGGCTCTTGTTGTCGGTGCCGTCCAGGTCGATCAGCGTCTTGTCCAGGAAGGCCTGCTCGGAAGCGTCCAGGCCCAGCACGGCCTCGGAAATCTCGGTGTTGATGTGCTCCACGGCCTTGAGCACGCCCTTGCCCAGGTAGCGGCCCTTGTCGCCGTCGCGCAGTTCGATCGCCTCACGGCTGCCGGTGGATGCGCCCGAAGGCACGGCCGCCCGGCCCATCACGCCCGATTCCAGCAGCACGTCACATTCAACGGTGGGGTTGCCGCGGCTGTCCAGCACTTCGCGGCCTACGATGTCAACGATGGCACTCATTCAAGGTTCTCCAGTTTTAAAAGAATTATCGATTGGCGGCGGGTTGCGCTCAGTCAACGGCAACGATCATGGCGGTGTCCGCACCAACCCACGTAACAAGGATATGAGGCTATAAAAAGTGTTCAGGCGTGTGCAGGTACATGGCACTGCCCACGATCAAAACCACGGGAGCGATCAATGAGGATGCTGAAACCCATCTCGCTGGCCAGCGCGCGATTCGGGCCGCCAGCATGGAAGGTCGCAACGCCATCCAGGGCGCTGCCAAGAAGGAGGCGATCAACAGCAGCGTGCAAAAAAGGCCGACGCGCTCTGCGTGAGTGAGCAGGGTGAAGCCCGAGACGATAAACAAGAAAAACACGACCCCGAGCCATGCGATGGATTCGAGTCCAGCCAGCCATTGCCTTGGAGTCGCGGTGGACCCCGGCTTTGCGAGGAATCGACACAGAAGGAACAGTGTGCATGCGAGCAGCAAAGGCAAGGAGATGAAGGTAAAAGCCGTTGCAAAACCCCCGAGCGCGCCCATGGCGATATAGATCGTCGGCGTAAGCAACAAACCCATGATCAAGGACGACAGCACGACCACTGAAAAGTGAATCATCAGCGCTGGTTGCTGGCGTCAGCAAATGCGATCAACAGACCAACAAGATGCTTGAAGCTCACACGCCTTCGATGCACACCATGCGTATGACGGCCGCGCCGTCGCGGGCTGCCTTGGCCTTCTGGTATTCGGGCGTGTCATAGAACGCGCGGGCCGCTTCGAAGCTCGGGAACTTCAGCAGCACGGTGAGGCCGGGGTTCCAGTCACCTTCGAGCACCTCGACCTTGCCGCCGCGGATGCAGACCTCGGCGCCATGCACCTGCATGGCGTGGGTGCTCCACTTCTTGTACTCCTCGAACTGCTCGGGGTTGGTGACGGTGACGGATGCGATGACGTAACTACTGCTCATGTTTTAAGCTCCAAAGTTGTTTTCGAGGAATCCGTTGCGCTTGGTGACGGTGTCCAGGGCCACCAGCGTTTCCAGCAGCGCCTTCATGTGCTTCAGTGGCACGGCGTTGGGGCCGTCGGACAGGGCCTTGGCCGGGTCGGGATGGGTTTCCATGAACAGGCCCGCCACGCCCACGGCGACGGCAGCGCGTGCCAGCACCGGCACCATTTCGCGCTGGCCGCCGCTGCTCGTGCCCTGGCCGCCAGGCAGCTGTACCGAATGGGTGGCATCGAACACGACCGGTGCGCCGGTCTCGCGCATGATCGCCAGGCCGCGCATGTCGGAGACGAGGTTGTTGTAGCCGAAGCTCGCCCCCCGTTCGCAGGCCATGAAGCTGTCCTCGGGCAGGCCTGCCTCCTGGGCGGCGGCGCGGGCCTTGTCGATCACGTTCTTCATGTCGTGCGGCGCGAGGAACTGGCCCTTCTTGATGTTCACCGGCTTGCCCGACTGCGCCACGGCGCGGATGAAGTCGGTCTGGCGGCACAGGAAGGCGGGCGTTTGCAGCACGTCCACCACCTTGGAGGCCTCGGCGATGTCGTCCTCGGTGTGCACATCGGTCAGCACCGGTACGCCCAGGTCGCGCCGGATCTTGGCCAGGATCTCCAGGCCCTTTTCACGGCCGGGGCCGCGAAAGCTGGTGCCCGACGACCGGTTGGCCTTGTCGAAGCTGCTTTTGAAGATGAACGGAATGCCGAGGGCTGCCGCCGTTTCCTTGAGCTGGCCGGCCACGTCCATCTGCAGTTGCTCGGACTCGATCACGCAGGGGCCTGCGATGAGGAAGAAGCGGTGTTCCAGGCCGACGTCGAAGCCGCAGAGTTTCATGGCAGGTCTTTCTACTTTTCTTGGCGGTCGTTGCTGCAGGACGGGCGCTTACGCCGCGGCGAGGGCCGGCTGTTGGCGCTTCTGGCGCTCGACCGCTGCTTTGATGAAGGCGTTGAACAGCGGGTGGCCGTCCCACGGAGTCGATTTGAACTCGGGGTGGAATTGCACGCCGATGTACCAGGGGTGCACGCTCTTGGGCAGTTCGACGATCTCGGTGAGCTGCTCGCGCTGCGTGAGCGCCGAGATCACCAGGCCTGCCTTGCGCAGTTGCTCCAGGTAGTTCACGTTGGCTTCGTAACGGTGGCGGTGGCGCTCGGTGACGATGTTGCCGTAGATCTCGTGCGCCAGGGTGCCGGCTGCCACGTCGGAGCTTTGCGCGCCCAGGCGCATGGTGCCGCCCAGGTCGGAGTTTTCGTCGCGGGTCTTGATGGTGCCGTCCGCGTCCTTCCACTCGGTGATCAGTGCGATCACGGGATGGGGCGTGGCGGGTTCGAACTCGGTGCTGTTGGCGTCCTTGAGGCCGGCCACATGGCGTGCGTATTCGATAGTGGCCACCTGCATGCCCAGGCAGATTCCCAGGTAAGGCACCTGGTGCTCGCGGGCATAGCGGGCCGTGCTGATCTTGCCTTCCACGCCACGCGCGCCGAAGCCGCCGGGCACCAGGATGGCGTCGTACTTGGCCAGTTTCTCGGCCGCATCGGCGGCGCCGATGGTTTCGGAATCGATGTGCTCGATCTTCACGCGCACATGGTTCTTCATGCCGGCGTGGCGCAGCGCTTCGTTCACCGACTTGTAGCTGTCGGACAGATCGACGTACTTGCCCACCATGGCGATGGTGACTTCGCCCTGCGGATGCTCGGTTTCGTAGACGAGCTGGTCCCAGCGCTTGAGGGTCGTGGGCGGCGTGTTCAGGCGCAGCTTGTCGCAGATCAGGCCGTCCAGGCCCTGCTCGTGCAGCATGCGCGGCACCTTGTAGATCGTGTCCACGTCCCACATGCTGATCACGCCCCACTCGGGCACGTTGGTGAACAGCGAAATCTTGCCGCGCTCTTCTTCGGGAATGCGGCGGTCCGCCCGGCACAGCAGGGCGTCGGGCTGAATGCCGATCTTGCGCAGTTCCTGCACCGTGTGCTGCGTGGGCTTGGTTTTCAGCTCGCCCGCCGCGGCGATCCAGGGCAGGTAGGTCAGGTGCACGAAGGCGGCGTTGTTGGGGCCGAGCTTGAGGCTCAACTGGCGCACGGCTTCGAGGAAGGGCAGGGACTCGATGTCGCCCACCGTGCCGCCGATTTCGACGATGGCGACATCCACCGCGTCACCCGTGCCTACGCCAGCGCCGCGCTTGATGTATTCCTGGATTTCGTTGGTGACGTGCGGGATGACCTGCACCGTCTTGCCGAGGTAGTCCCCACGGCGTTCCTTCTCCAGCACGGACTGGTAGATGCGGCCCGTGGTGAAGTTGTTGGTCTTTTTCATGCGCGTTTCGATGAAACGCTCATAGTGGCCCAGATCGAGATCGGTTTCGGCGCCGTCGTCGGTGACGAAAACCTCGCCGTGCTGGAACGGGGACATGGTGCCCGGGTCCACGTTGATGTACGGGTCGAGCTTGATGAGGGTGACTTTGAGGCCCCGCGATTCGAGGATCGCGGCAAGGGAGGCTGAGGCGATTCCCTTGCCCAGGGAAGACACCACACCGCCGGTGACGAAGACAAATTTGGTCATGTCTTTTTAGGTGGTGGGAAATTGGGATTATAGAGGCCGGCCATCATGGCCCTGGCCGGCGCTCTGCAAGCCCGAGGCCCCCGTCTGCTAAATTGCGCGCCATGAACGAGCTTGCCGGCAAACACATTCTCCTGGGACTCTCCGGCGGCATCGCCTGCTACAAATCGGCCGAATTCGCCCGCCTGCTCATCAAGGCCGGGGCCACCGTGCAGGTGGTGATGACCGAGGCGGCCGCACAGTTCATGACGCCCGTCACGATGCAGGCGCTGACCGGGCGCACGGTGTACCACTCGCAGTGGGACGCGCGCGAGCCCAACAACATGCCGCACATCAACCTCGGCCGCGAGGCGGACGCCATCGTCATCGCACCGTGCAGCGCGGACTTCATCGCACGGCTGGCGCAGGGCCGCTCCGACGAATTGCTGAGCCTTACCTGTCTGGCAAGGCCCATCGACCGCGTGCCGCTGCTGCTGGCGCCCGCCATGAATCGCGAAATGTGGGCCCACCCGGCCACGCAGCGCAATCTGGCGCAAGTGGCGCGCGACGGTGCCGTGGTGCTGGCCGTGGGCAATGGCGACCAGGCCTGTGGCGAAACCGGCGACGGCCGCATGCTGGAGCCTTCCGAACTCATCGAAGAGTTGATCGCCTTTTTCGCCCCCAAGGTGCTGGCGGGCCAGCGCATGCTGGTGACGGCCGGGCCGACGTTCGAGGCCATCGACCCGGTACGCGGCATTACCAACCTGTCGAGCGGCAAGATGGGTTTTGCCATCGCCCGCGCCGCCCGCGAAGCAGGCGCGCAGGTCACGCTGGTGGCCGGGCCGGTGCACCTGCCCACGCCCCGCGGCGTGCGACGCTTGAACGTGCAATCTGCACAGAATATGCTTGACGCCGTAGTGCAGAATGCCCCTGATGCTACTGTTTTTGTAGCAACCGCCGCCGTGGCCGATTGGCGCCCCGCTCAAGCCGCCCACCACAAGATCAAGAAGGACGGGTCTGGCCAGGTGCCTGCGCTGGCTTTCGTGGAAAACCCGGACATTCTTGCCCGGGTGGCGCAGTCGGATCGTGCGCGTTCAGGGCAACTGTTTTGCGTCGGCTTCGCTGCCGAAAGCGAAGACCTGCTGCGCCATGCCAGCGCCAAGCGCCAACGCAAGGGTGTGCCGCTGCTGGTTGGCAACATCGGCCCGGCCACCTTCGGCCAGGACGACAACGCGCTGCTGCTGGTGGACGCGCAGGGCCATCGCGAACTGCCGCGGGCTTCCAAACGTGACCTCGCCCGGCAGTTGGTTGCCGAGATCGCCCAGCGCCTCGCTGGCGCGGCCTGAGCTTTTGACACCGGCCACTGTCCGTGCAACATCCACTCCGGCCTGAATGGGATACGCCGCCCGACGGCGATTTCGCAAGCTATGTCGAGCGCCTCGTCCAGTTGCAGCAACCTGCGGGGCCGGCCATTCCTGGCGCGCGCCCCGATCTTTTCGGTGAGCGGTCGGCAACTGCCCGCATCGCTGCCGCCGCGAAATCCCCCGCCCGCGATACCCTCCTGGGCCGGGTCGCTCCGAAAGTGCTGGGCACCGGCGCATCCACACGGCTGGGCAAGGCGCGTGCACTGCTGCTGATGCTCATATGGGCCAAAGGCCTGCTGTGGCTGGTAGCGGGCTGGGGCTCGCTGTTCGGCCTGATACTGCTGGTCCTTTTCTGGCTGGGCCTGGGGGCGGCCGGACATCTTCTGCCCGCCCGTGTTTCGACCCAGGCGCCTGGCGCAATGTCAGCGCAGGAAACCGGCCGCACCACACCGCTGCAATCCTTGCTGGCAGCGCTGCGCCATGCAGCGCGCCAGCCTTCCTTTCCCCGTTACCCGAAGAAATGAACTGAGCTTGTGAAGATCGACGTCAAGATTCTCGACCCCCGCATGGCAGAGCAACTGCCTTCCTACGCCACCCCGGGCAGTGCCGGGCTCGACCTCAGGGCCTGCCTTCAGGAGCCGCTCAACCTCGAGCCCAACGCCTGGCAACTCGTACCGACCGGCATTGCGGTTTATCTGAAAGATCCGGCCTATGCGGCACTGATCCTTCCGCGCTCGGGTTTGGGGCACAAGCACGGCATCGTGCTGGGCAACCTGGTGGGTCTGATCGACAGCGATTACCAGGGACAACTCATGGTCAGCGCCTGGAACCGCAGCGGCACTGCCTTCGTTCTGGAGCCCATGGAGCGGCTGGCCCAACTGGTGATCGTGCCGGTGGTGCAGGCGCAGTTCAACGTGGTCAGCGACTTCCCCGCTACGCAGCGCGGTGAGGGCGGCTACGGATCGACCGGTCAATCCTGATCCCGATCACCTTCCCGTCGTCTTTTTGTAGGCCGGCGCCGACATGGCTGCCGGTCTTTGTCTTGCCTGCCTGGCCGCGATTGCCCGGCGGGTTCGGTAGCGGGCTGCATGGTGCAATCCGCTTCACGTCAAAGGCTTTCACGGCCTGCGCATCGCTCTGAAGGAGAACTCTTATGTCCCGTTTCATCCGCTCTGCCACCCTGGCTGGTTCCGTCGCTCTGGTGACCTTGCTCTCCGCCTGCGCCCAGCAGCCGCGCTACTCCAACAATTACCCTGCCCAACCCCAGCCGGGCTACTCGTCCTACCCTGCTGCGCAGAACCAAAACCAGAACCAGAACCAGAACCAGAACGGTACCGAGTTCGGCGTGGTCTCCAACATCGAAACCCTGCAGGGCCGCAAGGGCACCAGCGGTGCTGGCGCCGTGCTGGGCGCGGTGGCCGGCGGCGTTCTGGGCAACCAGGTCGGCAAGGGCAGCGGACGTGCCGCAGCGACCGTGCTGGGTGCTGTCGGCGGCGGCGTGGTCGGCAACCAGATCGAGGGCCGGACCGGCAACAACAACGATGGACATGTCGAAGGCTATCGCGTGACCATCCAACTGGACCAAGGCGGCCAGCGCGTGTATGACGTGAGCACGCCGGGCGACCTGCGCACGGGCGACCGCGTTCGCCTCTACGGCGGCCAGATCTCGCGCATCTGATCCCCCTGACCTTCTGGCTGATGCGCTGTGGCGCATTGGCCGGCCATGCAAAACGGGCTCCTCGGAGCCCGTTTCGCATGCGCAGGTGGGAAGTGTGAAGGGGTTGGCCGGATCAGCTCAATGGAGGGTAGGGCTGTCGGCAGAAGGCGTCTGGATGCGGAAGAAACCGGTTCCGGCGGAGCCGCGGCCAATCTCTTCTTCGGTCGCCTCGCGCACGCTCTGCACCGTGAGATGCAGGCGCAGCGCAATGCCCGCCAGCGGGTGGTTGCCGTCGAGCACGATGTGCTCGGGGTAGATCTGCGCGACCGTGTAGAGCACGTCGCGGGGCGCTGCCGGATTCGTGCCTTCGGGCAACGCGCTGCCTTCGACCGTCATGCCCTCTTCGAGGTCGGCCGGAAAAAGGTTGCGCGGTTCCAGAAAGAGCAGGGTGTCCTGGTAGTCGCCGAAGGCTTCCTCCGGCTCCAGGTGCAAGGAGAGCGACGTTCCGGCCGCGTGCCCTTGCAGGGCCTCCTCGATGCGGGTGAGCAGGTCGTCGCCGCCGACGAGAAATTCCACCGGCTCATCGAGCACATCCAGCTCCTCGCCCAGGGTGTCTTTCAAGATCCAGGTCAAAGCGACCACACATTGTTGGTTGATTTCCATAGGAGAATTGTCGCAGTTCGACCCTCAGCCGCACACACGGCGTATTTTCCCCATGGATGTTCAACAACCTCTGGCGCTGCTGGGCGGCCTCACGCCGGCGCAATTCATGCACCGCCACTGGCAGAAAAAGCCCTTGCTGGTCCGCCAGGCCGTCCCCGCGTTCACACCGCCGTTGGGCCGCGCCGAGCTGTTCGCGCTGGCTGCGCAGGAAAGCGTCGAATCGCGCCTCGTGCAGTTGAAGGCGGGTGCCTGGAAGCTCAGGCATGGGCCGTTCGCTCGCCGCTCGCTGCCCCCGCTCACCACGCGCGAGTGGACGCTGCTGGTGCAGGGTGTCGATCTGCACGACGATGCGGTGCATGCACTGCTGGAGCAATTCAGTTTCGTGCCGCGGGCCCGGCTGGACGATCTCATGATCAGCTACGCGTCCGATGGCGGCGGTGTCGGGCCGCACTTCGACAGCTACGACGTATTCCTGCTGCAGGCCCACGGACGGCGCCGCTGGCGCATCGGGCGGCAAAAGGACCTTTCGCTGCGCGAAGGCATTCCGCTCAAGGTGCTGGCGGAGTTCGAGCCCGAGCAGGAGTTCGTGCTCGAGCCCGGCGACATGCTGTACCTGCCACCCCGCTATGCCCACGACGGCGTGGCCGAGGGCGAGTGCATGACTTATTCCATCGGTTTCCGGGCGCCCGCCCGTGCAGGCATTGCGCAGGAATTGCTGTCGCGGCTGGCCGACGATGCCGGTGACGACGACGACGCCCCGCCGCAGTTGTACCGCGACCCGTCGCAGCCAGCCTTGGCGCAGCCCGGTGAGATTCCTCAGGCGCTGCAGGCTTTTGCTCGCGAAGCGCTGGAGCGCGCGTTGTCCGAGCCGCTGGCCCTGGAGCGGGCGCTGGGCGAAAGCCTGACCGAGCCCAAGCCCAACGTGTGGTTCGAGCCCGGTCGTGCGGGTGGCATGCTCGAAGGCGTGCAACTGGATCGCCGCACGCGCATGCTGTACGACGCGCGCCATGTGTTCATCAACGGCGACAGCTACCTGGCTGCCGGCCGCGACGCCACCTTGATGCGCCGCCTGGCGGATGAGCGCGTGCTCCACCGCCGCGACCTGGCCCGCGCCAGCGACGATGCGCTCGAACTGCTGTCTTCCTGGTGCGAGACCGGCTGGGCGCACGCCTGGGCCGCGCCGGAGTGAATCGGCACCGCCGTCCCTGAAAGGATCGAAGGAGTTGCCATGGCCGATGAATTGCCCTACGCCGAGTCCGCAGCGGCCCTGCCTGCCGGGCGGTTCAATGGCCGAAACGATTTCCGCCAGTGGGTGCGCGATGCGCTGGCCTGCGCCGCCAGGGAGGGTTGGAGCGAGATCGTGCTGAGCGATTTCGATTTCCACGACTGGCCGCTCGGCGAACGCGAAGTGGTGGCCTCGCTGCAGGCCTGGGCGCGGCGGGGCCGACGACTGACGCTGCTGGCGGGAACCTACGACGAGATGGTGCGGCGCCATGCGCGGTTCGTGCAGTGGCGGGGCGTGTGGGACCACGTGATCGAATGCCGGCGTGCGCCATCGGCCGACCGGCTGGAGTTGCCCAGCGTGCTCTGGTCCGATGCGTGGGTCCTTCAGCGGCTCGACCCCGAGCGCTGCGCCGGCGTGGCAGGCCGCGAGCCGGAGCGCCGCCTGCTGGCGCGCGAGGCTCTCAACGAATGGCTGCTGCGCAAGAGTTCGCCCGGGTTTCCAGCCACGACGCTCGGCCTGTGAAGCGCGATGGATCCCGATGGGTTTACCGCTGGGAAACAAAACGTCACGTCAGTGTTAGTCTGTATTGACTGAATCTCCCTATAATTTGCGGTTGAGGTAAAAAAGGCGCCCCTGAGCGCCAAGCACCGCCAAAGAGCACGCTGCAAGAGGGCGCCGATGGCGGTAATTCAAGATCCGTCTGTCCAATAGGAAAAACTGAAATGAAGAACTCTCTCGTTCTGGCTGCCCTGGTCGCCTCCGTCGCTCTCGCCGCTTGCGGCAAGAAAGAAGAAGCTGCCGCTCCTGCACCGGCTCCCGCTCCTGTGGAAGCCCCGGCACCCGCACCCGCACCCGCTCCTGCAGTGATGCCTGCCGCTTCCGATGCAGCAGCAACCTCCATGTCGGCTCCCGCTTCCGACGCAGCTTCCGCTCCTGCAGGCGACGCAGCCAAGGCCGCTGCCGACGCAGCTGCCGCAGCCGCTGCTGGCGCTTCGACCGCCAAGTAATCGCATCCACCGATCTTCGGCACCTGGTGCCGTAGCGTCGGACAAAAGCCCCGTACCACCAGGTCGGGGCTTTTTTGTTTCTGGCGCGGGGGCGCGGTCGATGCCCGCAGGAATGGCCGGGCCTCCCGCAGGGCGGGGGTTGCCTTCAGTGGCAGGCGATCCAGTCGGAGCCCGTGACCGGACTGGCCACGTCCACCTGCGATAGCTCCCATCCCAAGGCCGAGGCCAGGGCGGCCTGGGCCAGTTCGGGACGGTTGTTCTGCGCGCTGAGGTGTGCGGCGACCACGCGGCTCAGGCCGGTGTGCTGCATGGCGCGCAGGATGTCGGCCGCCACGGTGTTGGCCAGATGGCCATAGAGCCCGCCGATCCGGCGCTTCAGGAACGCCGGATAGCTCGACCCGGCCAGCAGTTCGGGGTCGTGGTTGGATTCCAGCAGCAATGCATGGCAGCCCTTCAGGTGGGCGAGCACATGGTCGGTCGCATGGCCCAGATCGGTCAGCAGGCCGATGTGCGTTTCGCCATCGCTGCAGCGCAGCTGCAGCGGCTCGCGTGCATCGTGTGGCACGGTGAAGGGCAGGGCTTCGAACGCGCCCAGATCGATGGGCACTCCGTCCTGGGCGATGTTCAGCAAGCCGTCCAGTTCGGGGGCGCCGATGGCGGAGTGCGTGCCATGGCTCATCCAGACCGGAATGCGGTGCCGCAGCGCCAGCTTCTCCATGCAGCCCACGTGGTCCGAATGTTCGTGGGTGATGAAGAGCGTGTCGAGGTCATCGAGCGACAGGCCGGCTGCGCCCAGGCGCACCGCCAGCTGCCGCAGGCCGAGCCCGCAGTCGATGAGCAACCGCCGCACCTGCGTGCCGCTGCGCCCTTCGACGACGGTGGCGTTGCCCGAACTGCCGCTGCCCAGGTTCTTGAAACGCAGCACGCAGCCCCGGGGCCCCGTGTTACTTCAGGTCGTCCGTCAGCACGCGGACGATGCGCTCGGCGTTGGCCGAGGTTTCTGGCGTGCCGGCAGCGTTCAGGACAGAGACAGTGCTCTTGTTCTCGACGCTGCGCACCACGACGCGGTACTTGACCGGAGCCGCGGCGTCCGACGAGCGGCCCAGCAGCTTGCCGAAGAGGCCAGGGTCTTTCTTTTCGGTCGGTTCGACGTAGCGCACGAAGTAAATGCCCTGCGCGCGGTCGCGGTCTTCCACGGTGAAGCCGGTGCGGTCGAGCGCCAGGCCGACACGGCGCCAGGCGCGGTCGAAGTTCTCGTCCATTTCGACCACGGGCACGTTGCCCTGGCGCGCCATGCGGGCCGTGGGCACCTGCTGCGCCGGTGTGGCGGCAATGGCGCGGGATTGTTCCTGGCTCACGCCCAGCTTGACCATCAGGCGGCGCAGGAATTCGGTTTCCAGCTCAGGATCGACCGGGCGGGGCTGCCACACGGTGCTTTCCTTCTGGGCGGAGGTATAGACCTCGACCATGCCGCGGTGGCTGATGAAAATCTCGGTGCTGCCGTTGGGGCCGCGCTCCAGGCGGGTGCGGAACTTGTCGCGCTCGCCGGTGGAATACACCGAGTCGAACATCTTGCCGATGGTGGAGCGGATGATGTCCTGCGGCAGCTTGGCGCGGTTTTCGGCCCAGTCGGTTTCCATGATGCCGAGGTTGGCCTGTTCCTGAACCAGCACGAAGCCGTTTTCGGTCCAGAAGTCGCGCACCGGGTCCCAAAGGGCGTCGGCCGGGCGGCTCACGACCAGCCAGCGCTGGTTGCCGTCGCGTTCGATGCGCACGTCGCCGATGTTGCGGGTGGCCGCGTTGACGGAGCCCACGGGCTTTTGCGACTGGCCCGCCTCGAAGGCTGCGGCCGACACCACGCCGCCGGGTACCGCATAGCGTGAATCGCGCGAGACCTGGTTCAGGTCGGGTGGCACTTCGAGCGTCGCCCCTTTGGTGGCGCTCTTGTAGTCGATCTTGTCGTTCTCCAGGACGGAGCAGGCAGACAGGGCCATGGCAAGGCCCAGCAGGCCCAGGCGGTTGATAGCGTTCACGCGGAAATCCTCTTTGATGTCTGGGGGGAGCAATGCGGGCAGTGCGGCAGGGTCACAGCAAGCCGCCGGCGCGAAGGGCGGCTTCCACCACGGCTTCGTTGCCCTGGCTCAGCGGGGTCATGGGCAGGCGCATCGCGCCGCCGCAACGGCCCAGGCGGTGCATCGCCCACTTCACCGGAATCGGGTTGGCTTCGACGAACAACTGCTTGTGAACGGGCATGAGCTGGAACTGGATTTCCATGGCACGGCGCACGTCGCCGGCCAGGGCGGCGACGCACAGTTCGTGCATGAGGCGAGGCGCCACGTTGGCGGTCACGCTGATGTTGCCCTGGCCGCCGCACAGCATGAGCGCCACGGCGGTCGGGTCGTCGCCCGAATACACGGCGAAGCCCTTGGGCACGTCGCGGATGAGCCATTGCGCCCGCTCGATGTTGCCGGTCGCTTCCTTGATGCCGATGATGCCGGGCACCTGTGCCAGGCGCAGCACGGTGTCGTGCAGCATATCGGCCACCGAGCGGCCGGGCACGTTGTACAGCACGATGGGCAGGTCGCCCACGGCTTCGGCGATGGCCTTGAAGTGCTGGTACTGGCCCTCTTGCGTGGGCTTGTTGTAGTAGGGAACGACCTGCAGCTGCGTGTCGGCGCCGACGGTCTTGGCGAAGCGGGCCAGTTCGATGGCCTCGGCCGTGGAGTTGGCGCCGCAGCCGGCCATGATGGGCACGCGCCTGGCGGCCTGTTCGACGGCCACGCGGATGATCTCGCAGTGTTCTTCGACGTTCACCGTGGGCGACTCGCCGGTGGTGCCCACCACGCCGATGCAGTCGGTGCCCTCGGCGATGTGCCAGTCGATCAATTGGCGCAGGGTGGGATAGTCCACGCTGCCGTCCTCGTGCATGGGAGTGACGAGGGCGACGATGCTGCCGGTGAGAGAGCTGGGAAGGGTCATGTCCGCAGTGGAAAACGGGTAAAGGCGCATTCTAACTAGAGAGGCGGTGCGAGCCGGTGTCGCCCTGGCGCAGCCCCCGGTGCGAGGCGGACCGCCGCGATGCGCTGGACGAATCGCGCAGGCGCATCGACGAAGCCATCTTCATAGGCCACGGTGCACAGACCCGCGCAGGCTTGCAGCAGTTCCCCGGGGCGTAGCAGAAAGTCGGGCCGCGAGGGGCGGCCGACGGTTTCGTTGCCGGCGGCGAAGGTCTCATACAGCAGCACGCCGCCGGGTGCCACGCTGGCCACCAGCGTGGGCAGCAACGGGCGCCACAGGTAACGGGTGACGACGACGGCATCGAACGTGCGGCCGGCGAACGGCCATGGTCCGGCTTCGATGTCGGCGCAGACCACTTCGCCCATGTCCCCGAGCGGCGCGATGGCCTCGCGGTCACGGTCCACGCCCGCCACGGGGTGGCCACGGCCGTGGAACCAGCGCAGGTGGCGGCCCGTGCCGCACGCCACGTCCAGCACGCTGGCGCCGGGCGCGACGAGGTGGGCCCAGCGGCGGACCCATTCCGAAGGCGGCTCGGTGGCCTGTGAAAATGTCATGCTATGAAATTAATAGCGATACCCCCTGGGGGAATATGCGCTGGAGGCCGTTTTGATGCAGATGCTTTCAGAAGCACGCCCACATCTGGTCAGCCATCATCACCATGAAATCCGGCTCGGCGTACAGCAGAAAGACCGTGCCCAGCAGCACGGCGCCCACGGCGGCCCAAACCCCGGTTCGCCAGGCCCACCCGGTGCGCCGGGTGCTGGCCGGCCGGCGCGGCACGCTGTGGGCGGGGCCATGCGGGGTGGTGCGCATGTGCGGTCCGTTCATGCGGGTTGCGGCGCCCGGTGGATGGGGCCTTCCTTGACCGGCAGATTCACCAGCCCGGCGAGCACGCCCAGGCCGATCGACAGATACCAGACGACGTCGTAGCTGCCGGTGGTGTCATACAGATAACCGCCCAGCCACACGCCCAGGAAGCTGCCGATCTGGTGGCTGAAGAACACGAAGCCGCCCAGCATGGACAGATGCTGCACGCCGAAGATCTGCGCCACCGTGGCGTTGGTGGGCGGCACGGTGGACAGCCAGAGCGCGCCCATCACGGCCGAGAACACGTACACCGACATGGGCGACAGCGGCACCAGCAGGAAGATGGTGATCACCACGGCGCGCGCGAAGTAGATGAAGGCGAGGATGTAGCGCCTGGGGTTGCGCTGGCCCAGCGAGCCCGCGATGTAGGTGCCGAACACGTTGAACAGGCCGATGAGCGCGAGCGCGTAGCTGGCGACCTGCGGCGACATGCCGTGGTCCTTGAGGTAGCTGGGCATGTGCACGCCGATGAAGACCACCTGGAAGCCGCACACGAAATAGCCCGCGGTCAGCAGCAGGAAGCTCGGGTAGCGCAGGGCCTCGCCCATCGCCTGGCCCACCGTCTGCGAACGCTGGCCCGCCGCGCGGCCCTGAAAGCCCGGCTCGCGCAGGCCGAACGCCAGCGGCACGATCAGCAGCACGAAGGCGGACAGCACCAGCAGCGCTTCCTGCCAGCCCAGCCGCACGATGAGCTGGCCTTCGACCGGCACCATCAGGAACTGCCCGAACGAGCCGGCCGCCGCCGCCACGCCCATGGCCCAGGAGCGCTTTTCCGGTGCGATCTGGCGGCCGAGCACGCCGTAGATCACCGCATAGGTGGTACCCGCCTGCGCCGCTCCGATCAGCACGCCCGCCGTGAGGGCGAAGAGCGTCGGTGTGGGCGACAGGGCCATGCCCGCCAACCCCAGCCCATACAGCACCGCCCCGCCGATCAGCACGCGGAAGGCGCCGAACCGGTCGGCCGCCATGCCGGCAAAAATCCCGAAGCAGCCCCAGGCGAGGTTCTGGATCGCGATGGCCAGCGCGAACGACTGGCGGGTCCAGCCCATGTCCTGCGTGATGGGCTGCAGCCACAGCCCGAAGCCGTGGCGGATGCCCATGGACAGCGTGACGATGGCGGCGCCGCAGATCAGGACCTGGGCCATGGACAGGTTTTTGGGCTCTTGCTGCATCCGGCAAATGTAGCCAAACCGGGGGGATCGCGCCGCTGCCGCCGCGGTGCATTCCGCAGAAAGTTCCCTGGGGTCTTCCACAGGATCGGATGGGAACTGGGTTTGCATACAGCCTGGCAGGCCCTGCGGCACTACAATCCGCCCCCATGGCAGCCAAACCCTCCTCCACTCCACCCAGCGAATACTCCGAAGGTTCGATCCGCGTCCTCAAGGGACTGGAGCCTGTCAAGCAGCGTCCGGGCATGTACACCCGCACCGACAACCCGCTGCACATCGTTCAGGAAGTGCTGGACAACGCGGCCGACGAAGCCCTGGCCGGCCACGGCAAGAAGATCAAGGTCACGCTGCACGCCGACGGCTCGGTGAGCGTGGAAGACGACGGCCGCGGCATCCCGTTCGGCCTGCACCCCGAAGAGAAGGCGCCGGTCATCGAACTGGTCTTCACCCGGCTCCACGCCGGCGGCAAGTTCGACAAGGGTTCGGGCGGCGCGTACAGCTTCTCGGGCGGGCTGCACGGCGTGGGCGTGTCGGTGACCAACGCGCTGGCGCTGCGGCTGGAGGCCAGCACCCACCGCGAAGGCAAGATCGCCCGCCTGGTGTTCGAAGGCGGCGATGTGACCGAGCCGCTGGTGGCCCGGCCGCTGGCGGCGGGCGAGCGCAAGCAGGGCACCACCGTGCGCGTCTGGCCCGACGGCAAATACTTCGAGGCGACCGCGCTGCCCATGGCCGAGCTCACGCACCTGCTGCGCAGCAAGGCGGTGCTGATGCCCGGCGTGTCCGTGTCCCTCGTGAACGAAAAGACGCGCGAGACGCAGACCTGGCAGTACAAGGGCGGCCTGCGCGACTACCTGGGCCAGACCCTGAACGGCGACCCCGTGATTCCGCTCTTCGAGGGCGAAGGCTTTGCCGACCGCCACAACGAGAGCTTCGCCGAAGGCGAGGGCGCCTCCTGGTGCGTGGCCTTCACCGAAGACGGCCACCCCGTGCGCGAGAGCTACGTCAACCTGATTCCGACCAGTGCCGGCGGCACGCACGAAAGCGGCCTGCGCGACGGCCTGTTCAACGCCGTCAAGAGCTTCATCGAACTGCACTCGCTGTTACCGAAGGGCGTGAAGCTGCTGCCCGAAGACGTCTTCGCCCGGGCCAGCTACGTGCTGTCGGCCAAGGTGCTGGACCCGCAGTTCCAGGGCCAGATCAAGGAGCGCCTGAATTCGCGCGATGCCGTGCGGCTGGTGAGCGGCTTCGTGCGCCCCGCGCTGGAACTGTGGCTGAACCAGCACGTCGATTACGGCAAGAAACTGGCCGAGCTGGCCATCAAGGCGGCGCAGACGCGCCAGAAAGCCGGCCAGAAGGTCGAGAAGCGCAAGGGCTCCGGCGTGGCCGTGCTGCCCGGCAAGCTCACCGACTGCGAGAGCCGCGACCTGGCCCACAACGAGGTCTTCCTGGTCGAGGGCGACTCGGCTGGCGGCAGCGCCAAGATGGGCCGCGACAAGGAAAGCCAGGCCATCCTGCCGCTGCGCGGCAAGGTGCTCAACACCTGGGAGGTGGACCGCGACCGGCTCTTCGGCAACACCGAAATCCACGACATCTCGGTGGCCATCGGCGTGGACCCGCATGGTCCCAACGACTCGCCCGACCTGTCGGGCCTGCGCTACGGCAAGGTCTGCATCCTGTCGGACGCCGACGTGGACGGCTCGCACATCCAGGTGCTGCTGCTCACGCTGTTCTTCCGGCATTTTCCGAAGCTCATCGAGACCGGCCACATCTACGTGGCGCGCCCGCCGCTCTTTCGCGTGGACGTGCCGGCGCGTGGCAAGAAGCCGGCCTCCAAGATGTATGCGCTGGACGAAGGCGAGCTGGTGGCCATTCTCGACAAATGCGCCAAGGACGGCGTGGCGCGCGAGAAGTGCCAGATCAGCCGCTTCAAGGGCCTGGGCGAGATGAACGCCGAGCAGCTGTGGGAGACCACGCTCAACCCCGATACGCGCCGCCTGCTGCCCGTACAGCTGGGCGACATGGACTTCGCCGCCACCGAGGGCCTCATCACCAAGCTGATGGGCAAGGGCGAAGCGGCCGCGCGCCGCGAACTGATGGAACTGCATGGCGACGCCGTGGAAGTGGACATCTGAGCCATGGCCATGGCGTGGTCCGACCAGCCCAGGCGTTTGAGCCTTTTCGGCCTCTGGCGCATGTTCTGCGCCGGCATGCTGCTATTGTTTTTGCAGCAAGCAGCGCGCGCCGATCTGTGGGCCTATGTGGACGAACGCGGCGTGACGCATTTCGCGGCCGAGCAGGTGGACGGGCGCTACGGGCTGTTTTTCCGCGGCAACGATTTCGACTTCACCCGCGATGGCCCGCCCGTGGCCGCCGCGGGTTCCTCCGTGGCCACGCCGTCCGGTGCATGGCTGCTGGCGTTCTTCGACATCTCGCCGGACTACAAGCGCGTCAAGCACCATCTGCGCGCCTCGGCCAGCCAGAACGGCGTGGACTACGAACTGCTGCAGGCGTTGATCGCCACCGAATCCGGCTTCGACGCCCGCGCCGTTTCGCCCAAGGGCGCGGTGGGGCTGATGCAGCTCATGCCCGCGACGGCGTTCCGCTTCGGCGTGGCGGGCGAGGCGCGCCGCTCGGTCGAGCAAAAGCTCACCGAGCCCGCCATCAACGTGTCGGCCGGCACGCGCTACCTGCGGCACCTGCTGGACCTTTTCGACGGCCGGATGGACCTGGCGCTGGCCGCCTACAACGCGGGCGAGGGCGCCGTGCAGCGCGCGGGCAACCGCATTCCGGCCTACCGCGAAACGCAGAACTACGTGAAGAGCGTGCTGGGCCTGTATGCCCAGCTCAAGCCCCCGGCGCCGCTGCTGGCACAACGCGCCGCCCCGGGCCGCGTGCGCATGGAACTGGGCGCCGGCTCCGACGACATAAAACCCCTCAGCGCTGCGGCCGGCCTGCCGGCCCGCAACGTCGGCGCCCCGAGCGCCCCTTGACTTTTCCGACCCCGAATGAGCGACCAAACCCCTCTCGATCTTTCCTCGCCTGACACGGGCGACAACCTGGGCCTGGCCGGCTACGCCCAGCGTGCCTACCTGGAATACGCGCTGTCCGTGGTCAAGGGCCGCGCGCTGCCCGACGTGTGCGACGGCCTCAAGCCCGTGCAGCGCCGGATTCTCTATTCCATGGACCGCATGGGCCTGGGGTATTCGGGCCCGACCCGCAACGTGGCGGCCAAGCCGGTCAAGAGCGCCCGCGTGGTGGGCGACGTGCTGGGCCGGTTCCATCCGCACGGCGACCAGTCGGCGTACGACGCCCTGGTGCGCCTGGCGCAGGACTTCAACCAGCGCTATCCGTTGATCGACGGCCAGGGCAACTTCGGCAGCCGCGACGGCGACGGCGCCGCGGCCATGCGCTACACCGAAGCGCGGCTGTCGCGCATCACCAGCCTGCTGCTGGACGAGATCGACGAGGGCACGGTCGATTTCATGCCCAACTACGACGGCAGCACGCAGGAGCCGCGCCAGCTGCCGGCACGCCTGCCGTTCGCGCTGTTGAACGGCGCCAGCGGCATCGCCGTGGGGCTGGCCACCGAGATCCCGAGCCACAACCTGCGCGAGATCGCCGATGCCTGCGTGGCGCTGATCAAGACGCCGCAGATGTCCGAGGCCGAGCTGATGGCCATCGTGCCCGGGCCGGACTATCCCGGCGGCGGCCAGATCATCAGCACGGCGGGCGACATCGCCGACGCGTACCGAACGGGGCGCGGCAGTTTGAAGGTGCGCGCGCGCTGGAAGATCGAAGACCTCGCGCGCGGCCAGTGGCAGCTCATCGTGACCGAGCTGCCGCCCGGCGTCAGCACGCAGAAGGTGCTGGAGGAGATCGAGGAAATCACCAACCCCAAGGTCAAGGCCGGCAAGAAAGCCCTGTCGCAAGACCAGGTGCAGCTCAAGGCCAGCGTGCTGGGGGTGCTGGATGCCGTGCGCGACGAGTCGAGCAAGGACGCGCCGGTGCGGCTTGTCTTCGAGCCCAAGACCGGCAAGGTGCCGCAGCAGGAGCTGATCACCACGTTGCTGGCGCACACGAGCCTGGAGACTTCTTCGCCCATCAACCTGACCATGGTGGGTGGCGACGGCAAGCCCATGCAGAAGTCGCTGCGCAAGATGCTCGAGGAATGGATCGCCTTCCGCCAGGGCACGATCACGCGGCGTTCGCAGCATCGCCTGGCCAAGGTGCTGGACCGCGTCCACATCCTCGAAGGGCGGCAGATCGTGCTGCTCAACATCGACGAGGTGATCGCCATCATTCGCGCGAGCGACGAGCCCAAGGCGGCGCTGATCGCGCGCTTCGCGCTGTCGGACCGGCAGGCCGAAGACATTCTGGAAATCCGCCTGCGCCAACTGGCCCGGCTGGAAGCCATCAAGATCGAGCAGGAACTGAAGGAACTGCGCACCGAGCAGGGCAAGCTGGAAGACATCCTGGGCAACCCGGGCTCGCTGCGCCGGCTGATGATCAAGGAGATCGAGGCCGACGCAAAGACCTTCGCCGACGCGCGCCGCACGCTCATCCAGGCCGAGAAGAAAGCCATCGCGGAAGTGCGCGTGGTGGACGAGCCCGTCACCGTGGTCGTCTCGCAAAAGGGCTGGGTGCGCGCGCGCAGCGGGCACGGGCATGAGGCGGGCAGCTTCGCCTTCAAGGCGGGCGACGGTCTGTACGCCACGTTCGAATGCCGCACGGTCGATACGCTCCTGGCCTTCGGCAGCAACGGCCGGGTGTATTCGGTGGCGGTGTCGGTGCTGCCGGGTGCGCGGGGCGACGGGCAGCCGGTCACCACGCTCATCGAACTGGAATCGGGCACGCAACTGCTGCATTACTTCGCAGGGCCGGCCACCGCCACGCTGCTGCTGGCCGGGTCGGGGGGCTACGGCTTCCTGGCCTCGGTGGAGAACATGACGGCGCGCCAGCGCGGCGGCAAGGCGTTCCTGTCGCTGGGCGAGGGCGAGACGGTGTGCCGCCCCTCCCACGCCTGGGGCACGAGCGGTGCGCAACTGCTGCCGGCGGCCACGCACGTGGCCTGCGCTTCGGCGGGCGGGCGCATCCTCACCTTCGAGATCGGCGAATTGAAGACCATGGCCAATGGCGGGCGCGGCCTGATGCTGATCGACCTGGAGCCGAAGGACACCCTGGCGGGCGCCGTGGCGTACACGCGCAGCATCCGCCTGGAAGGCCTGGGGCGTGGCGGCAAGGAGCGCGAGGAGACGCTGGAGATCCGCTCGCTGAACAACGCCCGCTCGCCCCGCGGACGCAAGGGCAAGGCGGCGGACCTGGGCTTCAAGCCTGCAGCGTTGTTCCGGGTCGAGTAATCCGACGGCCCTGGCTCTCCAGGGCAGGGCCGGGGCTGGGGTTTTCGCGCCTCCGCGCCCAAGGGTTTGTGCGCTGCACAAGCCCTCCAACCGTGCGCACCATGGGCCCTCCATCACTGGGTTTTACGGAGCCAACGGAGATCGGCCATGAAGAATCTGCGCATTTCCCACAAGCTCTGGTGGGCGGTTCTGGCGATCGTGCTCGCCCTGGCCGCCGTGGTCGGCACCTCGGCCGCCCGTTCTGCCGCCACGCAGGCGCGCTCTGCCCAGGTTTCGGCCGACACGGCCACCCGCGTGGAAGCGGCGCTGCGCTGGGCCGGCCTGACCGAAACCAATGCCGCGCGCACGCAGGCCATCATCGTGAGCACCGACCCGGCCTTGGAGGCCGAGTTCAAGGACCTGATCGCCGCCACGTCCGCGCAGATCACCGAGGTGCAGAAATCGCTGGAAGCCTTGCCGCTCTCGGACGCCGACAAGGCGCAGATGGCGGCCATCGCCGCCACCCGCAAGGGCATGACCGATCTGCGCACCCGTGCCCGCCAGCTGAAGTCCCAAGGGCAACAGGCCGAGGCCGCGACCCTGGTCAAGCAAAGCTACAACCCGGCCGTCGCCGCCTACCTGCAGGCGCTGCGCGACTTCGTGCAACTGCAGCAAAGGAATGCGGTGCAAGGGCAGGAGGCCGTGGCGGCGGATCGGCTGGTGACGGTGCGCATGGGCGCACTGGCGGTGGCGCTGCTCGTGGCGGCCATCGTGGCGGGTGCGTACTTTCTCATTCGCAGCATCCAGCAGCCGCTGGCCGAGGCCAACGCGCTGGCCGCGCGCATCGCGGGCGGCGATCTGAGCGCCGCGAAAACTTCGGTGCGCGGCGATGAGTTCGGCGAGCTGCTGCGCTCGCTGCAGACCATGGGCGATTCGCTGGGCCGCATGGTGCAGCAGGTGCGCCGCAGCACCGACAGCATCGCCATCGCCAGCGCGGAGATCGCCGCGGGCAATCAGGACCTGTCGGCGCGCACGGAGCAGACGTCGAGCAACCTGCAGCAGACCTCGGCGACCATGGAGCAGTTCTCCAGCACCCTGCAGCAAAGCGCCGGCAGCGCGCGCGAGGCGAGCGGGCTGGCCGAAGGCGCCTCGGGCGTGGCGCGGCGCGGCGGTGAGGTGGTGTCCCAGGTGGTGGCCACGATGGAAGAGATCCAGCAGAGCAGCCGCAAGATCGAAGACATCATCGTCGCGGCTGGTGCAGGACGCCGGGGCCACGATGGCGGACATCGTGCAGTCCGTGCAGCGCGTGGCCGACATGATCGGCGAGGTCACGGCGGCGGCCACGCAGCAGAGTTCCGGCATCGCACAGGTGAACCAGGCCGTCGGCCACCTGGACCAGATGACCCAGCAGAATGCCGCGCTGGTGGAAGAGAGTGCCGCGGCCGCGCAAAGCCTGCGCGAGCAGGCGGACCATCTGGCCAGGACGGTGTCGGCGTTCCGGGTCGATGGAGAGCCCGGTGCCGTGGCGAGCGCTGCGCCGGCCATGGGCGCCGCAGCGCGCGCGCCAGCCGCCGCGACCGTCGTTGCGCGCATGCCCGCCCCGGCTGCGTCATCTGCTGCTGCCCTCGCTGCAGCGAAGGGCGGTCGCGGCGCGCCGGCTTTGGGCACGGCGGCCCGTCAGGCGGGTACGCCCGTCCCGGCAGCGCAGCCGGGCGTCCGACGCACCAGTGCGACGGGCTCGGGCGCCGCCAAGTCTGCTGCGCCAGCGCCGTCTCGCACCCCTGCGCTGGCCAAGCCGGCGGCCGTGGCTGCGGGGGCCAAAGGCAACGGCGGCGATGACGACTGGACGTCTTTTTAAGGGAGTGTTGGGGTGCCGGTACCGCTGAAGCTTTTCAGCGGTCGGCGAGCACCTTGCCATGGCAGCGCCCTAGGCTCCGGGCGGGCACAGAGGGCACAGAGGGCACAGCCGGAACGGCGGACGTTCCGGAATGGAGGAACTGTGTTGCGCTGGGTCAGAGGCCAGCGCCTGCTGCCCCGGTCCCGCGCGATGCCGACCCGTGGGGCCGGCGATGCTGGATCAGCCCAGTTCGGCGATCAGTTCGATTTCGACGCAGGCGCCCATCGGAATCTGCGCCACGCCGAAGGCGCTGCGGGCGTGGATGCCCTTGTCGCCGAACACCTGGCCGAACAGCTCGCTCGCGCCGTTGGTCACCAGGTGCTGCTCGGTGAAGTCGCCCGTCGAATTCACGAGGCTCATCACCTTGACGATGCGCTGAACGCGGTTCAGGTCGCCGCCGGTGGCCGCATGCAGCGTGCCCAGCAGGTCGATCGCCACGGCGCGGGCCGCGGCCTTGCCTTCTTCGGTGGTGATGCTGCGGCCGAACTGCGCCGCCCAGGGCTTGCCGTCCTTGCGGGCGATGTGTCCGCTCAGGAACACCAGGTTGCCGGTCTGCACGTAGGGCACGTAGGCCGCGGCAGGCACGGAGACGGGGGGCAGGGTGATGTCGAGTTCTTTCAGCTTGTCGTAAACGCTCATGGTGTTCCTCGGGGCAGCGGTGGAAGGCAAAACGGAAGGCGAAATGCCACGGACAGAGAGCCCGTGGCACAGCGCGCAAGTGTTGCACAACCCGCCTGGCGTTTCGAACCCGGCGCGGCCCACCCGAGCGTCGAAAGGCTTTCGCCAGGGCCGCAGCCGCTTCGGTTCAGCGAACCGCCCGGGTCACTGCACCCCGAGGTGGCGCGCGCTCAGGCCAGGGCGGGGCGCCGCGCGCCGTAGGCCGGAAGTGCCTTGGCGAGGCTGCGCGGGCTGCCACCGGGCGGAAGGCTCGTGGCGGCAGGCAAGGCGGCATGGGCGTTGAGCTTGAAGATCGCCACCGCGTCCAGCAGCCTGCGCGTTTGCTGCTCCAGGCTCTGGGCGGCCGCGGCGCTTTCCTCCACCAAGGCGGCGTTCTGCTGCGTGGTCTGGTCGATCTGGCTGATGGCCTGGCTGATCTGGCCCACTCCGATGCTCTGCTCGGCGCTGGCGCCGCGAATCTGCGCCACCATCTCGGTCACGCGCTGGATCGCGCCGACCACGTCCTGCATCGTGCGGCCGGCCTGATCGACCAGGTCCGTTCCCTGCGACACGCGCTCCACGCTGGTGCCGATCAGGCCCTTGATCTGCTTGGCGGCTTCGGCCGAACGGCCCGCCAGGTTGCGCACTTCCGAGGCCACCACGGCGAAACCGCGGCCCTGTTCGCCCGCACGGGCCGCTTCCACCGCCGCGTTCAGCGCGAGGATGTTCGTCTGGAAGGCGATGCTGTCGATCACGCCGATGATGTCGGAGATCTGCCGCGAGCTGTCGTTGATGTCCTTCATGGTCTTCACCACCTGGGTCACCACGCCGCCGCCCTGGGTCGCCACCGTTGCGGCGTTCTGCGCCAGCTGGTCGGCCTGCTTGGCGTTGTCGGCGTTGTGGCGCACCGTCGTGCTGAATTGCTCCATGGTCGAGGCCACTTGCTCCAGCGAGCTGGCTTGCTCTTCGGTCCGCTGGCTCAGGTCGGTGTTGCCGGTGGAGATTTCCATCGATCCGGTGGAGATGGAATCGCTGGCGTGCCGCACTTCGGCCACGATGGCCACCAGGCTCTTTTGCATGGTGCCCAGCGAGGCGAGCACGCTGCCGGGCCGGGCGTTCGCCAAGCCTTGCATGTCGGACAGGTCGCCCTCGGCCACGCGCTGTGCCGCCAGGCTCAGCTCGGCAGGTTCCGCACCCAGGGCGCGGGTCAGGCTGCGGGTGATCAGCACGCCGGCCGCCGCTGCCGCAGCGAAGGCCAGCAGGCACGCGCCCAGCAGCAGGGAGCGCTGCCACTGGAATTCGGCCTCGGCCTCCTGGACCATCGCGGTGGCGCGCCGATCCGTGGCGACGGAGTATTCGTTCGTCCTGGCGATCAGTGCCGCCAGCAGCGGGCGGCATTCCGCGTTCATCTTGGCGATGGCCTGATCGCGCTGGCCCGTCACCGCCAGGTTGATGATGTCCAGCGCCACTTTTCCGTAGGCTTGCTCCACCTTGTCGATTTCGGTCACCAGGTTCTTGACGGAAGGCGGCACCTCGTTGTGGCTCACCATGTCTTTCAGTTTGCCCAGGCTTTCCTGGACACTCTTGTGCGCTTCCAGGGCCGCTGCCTTTTCAAGCGCCATGTCGGCGGGGCTCGTGACCAGCACCAGGTTGCGTGCCGCGATGGCGCGGCTGTCCACCGCGGCACGCACCTGTTCGGCCAGCTTGGCGCGCACGTTGACGCCATGCACGTAGTCGTTGAAGTTCTCCCTGGCACCGTTCAGCCCCCACACCGCCACGCTGGAGGCCAGCAGCACCAGCAAGGCCAGCACGCCGAATGAGAGCGTCAGCTGCGCACGGACGGTGAGATTTCGAACGGACATGAAAAAACTCCTCGAAGCATAAAAGTGATAAATATGATTCAAATGATACGTCACAATATGTAAAAGTAAAGTCGAAACTGATTGGCGGGCTGTATCGAAGCCGTGATGCCGTTAGATGGAAAACGACTGATGCCAATTGGAGACAGAGCCGGCCCGCATCTTTCGCCCGCCATCTCCGAAAGCCGCCCCTCTCCACCATTAGCATCCCGGGCATGTCGCCTTCCACCCACGGCCCCGATGCTCCGGAGCCGCCTTCTACCGGCCGCCCCTGGCGGCTGCCATGGTGGCTTTGCGGCGTGCTGGGCGGGGCGGTTGTGCAGTTGGCGCAGGCGCACTTGTGGACCACGGCGGTGTATGCCATGGCGGCGACCTGCGGAGTGGCCGGGACGCTGGCCGCTGCGGCGCTCCCCGGCCGCATGCTGCCCCGATGGTGCCGGTCGCGCGGCTTCATGTTCGCCGCCGGGCTGGTGGCCATGGCTGGCGTGACGGGTCTGCGGGCCATCCTGTTTTCGAGCGGGGCCTTGCCGGACGCGCTGGAGGGGCGGGACATCCGCATCGTGGGGCTGGTGGCCGCCATGCCCCAGGTGGCCGACACGGGCGTGCGGCTGCGCATGGCGGTGGAGTCGGCGGAGCTGGACGGCCGGAACGTCGCCGTGCCGCCGCTGATCGACGTGGCCTGGTACACGGGCGCCTTCGGCGAGGCGGCTGGCGTGGCCGACGTGCGGCGCCTGGCGGCCCAGGTGCGGGCGGGCGAGCGCTGGCACATGACGGTGCGCCTGAAAGCACCCCACGGCCTGCGCAATCCGCATGGGTTCGATTCCGAACTGTCGTGGTGGGAGCAAGGCGTGCAGGCCACCGGATACGTGCGCAACGGCCTGCGCGACGAGCCACCGCAGCGGATCGATGCCACCTGGAACTACCCGGTGCAGCGCGCCCGCCAGCGGGTGCGCGATGCCATCCTGGCCCATCTCGCCCCTGTCGGCATGGAGCCGGGCACGGACGATGGGGACGGCATGGCCCGGGCCCGCGCTGCGGGCGTGGTGGCGGCGCTGGTCACCGGGGACCAGCGGGCCATCGACCGGGCCGACTGGGATGTCTTTCGGGCCACGGGCGTCGCGCACCTGGTCAGCATTTCGGGGCTGCACATCACGCTGTTCGCCTGGCTCGCGGCGGCGGTTGTGGGCGCGCTGTGGCGCAGGGGTCCTCGGCTGTGCCTCGCATTGCCCGCGCCCACGGCGGCGCTGGCTGGCGGCGTGCTGCTGGCCTGGGCCTATGCGCTGTTCAGCGGCTGGGGCGTGCCGGCGCAGCGCACGGTGTGCATGCTGGCTGCAGTGGCGCTGTTGCGGCTGTCCGGCCGGCGCTGGCCGTGGCCGCAGGTCTGGCTGCTGGCTTGCGCGGTCGTCGTGCTGTTCGATCCCTGGGCGCTGCTGCAGGCCGGGTTCTGGCTCAGCTTCGTGGCGGTGGCGGTGCTGTTTGCTTCCAATTCGATAGCAATAGGGGCAGAAAAGACGGCGGCACCGGGCCGATTCGTATCGATGCTGCGCGAGCAGTGGGTGGTGACGCTGGCCCTCACGCCGCTCACGCTGCTGCTGTTCGGGCAGGTGTCGGTCGTGGGCCTGCTGGCCAATCTGGTGGCGATTCCGTGGATCACGCTGGTGGTCACCCCGCTGGCGCTGGGCGGCACCGTGTGGTCGCCGTTGTGGACCGCTGCCGCGTGGTCGGTGCAGCCGTTCGCCGCGCTGCTGCTGGGGCTGGCCGCCTTGCCGTGGGCGTCGCTGTCTTTGCCGGCAGCGCCCGTGTGGGCGGGCGTGGCCGGCGTGGCGGGTGGCACGCTGCTGGCCCTGCGCGGCCCCTGGCCATTGCGCGCCCTGGGGCTGCCGCTGCTGGTTCCCGTGCTGCTTTGGCAGCCGCAGCGCCCGCCGCCCGGCCAGTTCGAATTGCTGGCGGCCGATGTGGGGCAGGGCCAGGCCGTGCTGGTGCGCACGGCGCACCACGCCATGCTGTACGACGCCGGGCCGCGCTATGGACTGGAGAGCGATGCCGGCGACCGGGTGCTGGTGCCGCTGCTGCGCGCCCTGGGGGAGCGGATCGATCTGCTGATGCTGAGCCATCGCGACACCGATCACACGGGCGGTGCGGCGGCGGTGCTGGCGCAGCAGCCGAAGGCGGGGCTCATGGGGTCGATCGAAAACGAACACGCCTTGCAGCAATTGCGCCCTGCCGTGCCCTGCGTGGAAGGCCAACGCTGGGCGTGGGACGGCGTGCTGTTCGAAGTGCTGCACCCGCACGAGGCGCAGGCGCTGGACGTACACGCATTCCTGTCCGTGCCGGCTGCCGGCCCGCGCGCTGCCGTGCGGCCCAACACGCAGAGCTGCGTGCTGCGCATCACGGCCGCGGCCACACCGCAGGGCAAGCCGCCCTCGGCGCTGCTGGTGGGCGACATCGAGCAGGCGCAGGAGGCGGCCTTGCTCGCGCGCGGCCTGGTGGCGCCGGTCGATGTGCTGCTGGTGCCCCACCACGGCAGCAAGACCTCATCGAGCGCGGCGTTCCTGGACGCGGCCCGTCCACGCACCGCACTGGTGCAGGCGGGCTACCGCAACCGGTTCGGCCACCCGGCGCCCGAGGTGGTGGCGCGGTATCGCGACCGGGGCGCGGTGCTGGTCGATTCAGCGCATTGCGGCGCGGCCACCTGGGCGTCCGCCTCGCCAGGCCAGTGGCGGTGCGAACGCGACGCGGCGCGCCGCTACTGGCACCACACGCCGGCCCCGCTGCGTTAGTGGCGGGGCGGACGGGCGGCGAACCGCGTGCCGCCGTTCGATGCGGTTTCATGGGCCGTCTCGCGCAATGCATGGATGAGTCGCGAAAGTCGGCTGAATCCGGCGCACAACTTGCTATGCTGGTTGCAGGAGGCACCAGTTATGCAGAAGTTCGATGAGATGTACACGATGCTGCCGTTCGACGGCAGCGACGTGCGCCCCCACTACAAGCGCTACGGCCAGTGGCTGTCGGCCCAGCCGGCCGATGCGATGCAGGCGCGCCGCGCCGAAGCCGAAATGATTTTCCGCCGCGTGGGCATCACCTTCGCGGTGTACGGCGCCAAGGACGAGGATGGCGCGGGCACCGAGCGGCTCATTCCCTTCGACCTCATCCCCCGCATCATTCCCGCGCACGAGTGGGCGCGCATGCAGCAGGGGCTGGTGCAGCGCGTGACGGCGCTGAACCGTTTCATCCACGACGTGTACCACGGCCAGGACATCCTGCACGCGGGCATCGTCCCCTCCGACCTGATCCTGAAAAACGCCCAGTACCGGCCCGAGATGGCCGGCGTCGATGTGCCGCGCGACCTGTACGCGCACATCGCGGGCATCGACATCGTCCGCGCCCCGGACGCCAGCGGCAACGGCATCTACTACGTGCTCGAAGACAACCTGCGCGTGCCTTCGGGCGTGTCGTACATGCTGGAAAACCGCAAGATGATGATGCGGCTGTTTCCCGAGCTGTTCCGCACGCACCGCGTGGCGCCCGTGGCCCACTATCCCGATCTGCTGCTGGACACCCTTCGCGCCAGCGCCCCGGCCGCCACGGCGCAGCCGACGGTGGTGGTGCTCACGCCCGGCATGTACAACAGCGCCTACTTCGAGCATGCCTTCCTCGCCCAGCAGATGGGCGTCGAACTGGTCGAAGGGCAGGACCTGGTGGTCAAGGACGACTTCGTCTACATGCGCACCACGCGCGGCCTGCAGCGCGTGGACGTGATCTACCGCCGCGTGGACGACGATTTTCTCGACCCCAAGGTGTTCCGCTCCACCTCCACGTTGGGCTGCGCGGGCCTCATGAACGCCTACCGCGCGGGCAACGTCACGATCTGCAATGCCGTGGGCACGGGGATCGCCGACGACAAGTCGGTGTACCCCTACGTTCCCGACATGATCCGCTTCTACCTGGGCGAAGAGCCCATTCTCGCCAACGTGCCCACCTGGGTTTGCCGCAAGCCCGACGATCTGGCTTACGTGCTCGACCACCTGCACGAACTCGTCGTGAAGGAAGTACACGGCGCCGGCGGCTACGGCATGCTCATCGGACCGGCCGCCACCAAGGCCGAGATCGAAGACTTCCGCGCGGCCGTGCTGGCCAACCCGTCCGGCTACATCGCCCAGCCCACGCTGTCGCTGTCCAGCTGCCCGACCTACGTGGAGTCGGGCATCGCACCGCGCCATATCGATCTGCGCCCCTTCGTTCTGAGCGGGCAGAAGGTGCAGATGGCGGCCGGCGGCCTGACCCGCGTGGCCCTCAAGGAAGGATCGCTCGTCGTGAATTCATCGCAAGGGGGGGGCACCAAGGACACCTGGGTGCTCGGGGAAGAAGGGAGCGTTGCATGAAGACGCAGGCCCTTCGATATTTCCGTGCATTGCGCCATTGCACGCATTTGCAGGTGGTTCGTGAAGTTTCTGTTGGGGAGAGCGCATGCTGAGCCGCACTGCCGATCATTTGTTCTGGATGTCCCGCTACACCGAGCGGGCAGAAAAGACCGCCGCAGGCGGGCTTTCATCAACACACCGCGAGTGCGCGCAGCGCGTGCGGGGTTTTCTGCCCGAGGAGAGCGCATGCTGAGCCGCACCGCCGATCATTTGTTCTGGATGTCCCGCTACACCGAGCGGGCAGAAAACACCGCCCGCATGCTCAACGTGAGCTACGAAACGTCGCTGTTGCCGCAGTCCGCCGCCGTGGCGCAGGAAAGCTGGCTGGGCCTGCTGTCGATCAGCGAATTGATTCCGGCCTATACCGCGCGGCACGGTGAGGTCACGCGCGAAGGGGTGCTGGAGTTCATGGTGCGCGATGGCGACAACCCGTCCTCCATCCTCTCGTGCCTGCGTGCCGCGCGCGAGAATGCGCGCGCCGTGCGCGGCTCGCTCACCACCGAGGTGTGGGAAACCCAGAACCAGACCTGGCTGGAACTGCACCGCCAGTTGGAAGGCAACTTGTTCGAGCGCGATCCGGGCCAGTTCTTCGAGTGGGTCAAATACCGCTCGCACCTGTCGCGCGGCGTGACGCTGGGCACCATGCTGCAGGACGAAGCGTTCCACTTCCTGCGGCTGGGCACGTTCCTGGAGCGCTCGGACAACACCGCCCGGCTGCTGGACGTGAAGTTCCACGCGGTGCAGAGCGACTTTCACGGCTCGGTGACGCGCGACCGCAGCCGCGCCGCGCCGCAGGAGTTCGACTTCTACCACTGGAGCGCGATCCTGCGCAGCGTGTCGGCCTTCGAGGTGTACCGCCGCGTGTACCGCGACGTCATCACGCCCGAGCGCGTGGCCGACCTGCTCATCCTGCGCCGTGACATGCCGCGCTCGCTGCATGCCAGCCTGCACGAGGTGGGCGAGAACCTGGCGGTCGTCGCCAACGACCAGTCGTCCGAAACCCAGCGCAAGGCGGGCCGGCTGCTGGCCGACCTGCGCTATGGCCGCATCGACGAGATTCTGTCCACGGGCTTGCATGCCTACCTCACGCAGTTCCTGGACCGCGTGAACGAACTGGGCGCGGGCATCAGCCGCGATTTCCTCCTGCCGGTGCCGGGCTGAAGCCTGCTGCGCCGCAGCGCCTGGGCGTCTTCCAACCGCCGCGCCGGGTCAAGGTGCCGCGGCGCCGCCGGCCACGGCCGTTTGCGCCAGTGCATCGCATTCGGGCACGGCGCGGTTCACGGGCGGGCTCGGCAGGCCGTGGGACTGCATGGCCATGAAATCCAGCTCCCCCGAGGCGCAGGCGCAGAGCAGCTCCGCCACCACCTCGTCGCGCGTGCGGCCTGCGTTGGCGTTGGCCGCATCCTTCATCGGCACCGATGCCACCGCGGCGGTGCCGGTGGCCACATGCGCTGGGGGCAAGGGTGGCACCTGCGCCACTGCCGCCGAAGCGGCTGCAACGGCACACAGGGCATAGAGGGCGAAGGCGGTGCGAAAAGGCGTCTGGCCTGAACGGTTCAAAAGGGTCGGCATGAAAGGCTCCTCAGGGGCGGTTTGAAGGGGCGGAACGGCGTGCTGCCTTCCGTGCCTCCAATGTGCCCACCCGGGCTTTTCGCTGCGAGCCGATTGCGACGAATGCGCCGCCGAGGCGCGTGAACTGCTGCCGTGCGGCGTGAACGTGAACGTGAACGTGAACGAATCGGGGCGGGGCGCCGCGCCTGTCAGGCAACGGGCCTGCGCTGCATCGCCGTGCCGGCCGCGATCAGCTTTGGCCGCCGCGCTGGCGCTTTTGCTCGCGCAGCATGAAGAGGTACAGGCTCTCTACCTTCTCGCGCGCCCAGGGCGTCTTGCGCAGGAACTTCAGGCTCGACGCCACGCTGGGGTCGCTTTGAAAGCAGCGCAGCGCCACGCGGTCGGCCAGTCCCTCCCAGCCGTAGTGGTCGTGCAGCGCGACCACGATGGCTTCGAGGGTGAGGCCGTGCAGCGGGTTGCGCGGTTGCCGGGCCGGCTGCGTGCCCGGTGCGGGAGAGCTGGAGGGTGCTTCGCCGGACGCACTGGACGCAATGGGGTTGGCGGGCTCGCGGGGTTCGCTGGCTTCAGGGACTTCGGATTCAGTCATGGCGGCAAGCATACGGCCCGCGTGGCCGGCCTGGTGCGGCACGGCAGGGGTCTGCATGAAAAAAGGCTCCAGCGCATATTCCACTAGGGGATTGTGCTATCAATAATGTAGCAATTGATTCGGGGCGGAAAAAAGGGTTCCATGAGGGCGGCGGGCCGCCCTCACCGCTGCATGTGCTTTTCGTTCGCGAACAGTTCCGCTGCCCAGTCCACGAAGGCCCGCACCTTGGCGCTCAGGTGCCGGTTGGGCGGGTACACCACATAGACCGGAATGGGCGGAATGTGCCAGTCGGGCAGTATCCGCACCAGGCTGCCGCGCTCCATCAGGCGGGCCGCCTGGAACAGCGTGATCTGGCCCACGCCGCGCCCCGCGACCAGCGCGGCCGAGTAGGCGTTGGATTCGTTCACCGCCAGTTGCGAGGGGCCGGTGATCTCGATCATCTTTCCGTCGCGCACGAACTCCAGCGGGTAGCGGCGCGTGGACAGGGGCGAGAAATAGATCACGCTCTTGTGGTCGGTTTCCAGATCCAGCGGGTGGCCGGGCGTGCCGTGGCGCTCCAGGTACGACGGCGCAGCGACGGTCACGAAGTCCAGGTTGCCGATGCGGCGCGCCACCAGCGACTGGTCGGTCAGCTCGCCACCGCGGATCACGCAATCGACGTTGTCGCCGATCAGGTCCACCGGCCGGTCGCTCACGCCCAGGTCGATCTGGATGTCGGGAAAGCGCGCCTGGAACTCTTCGAGCCGCGGAATGATGAGCAGCCGCGCCACCGACGAGCCCACGTCCACCCTGAGACGGCCGCTCGGCGTGGCGCGCGCGTGCGTCATGCTGGCCTCGATGTCGTCGAAGTCGGCCAGCAGGCGCACGGTGCGGTCGTAGTAGGCCGCGCCGTCGGCGGTCACGGTCACGCGGCGCGTGGTGCGATTGAGCAGCTTCACGCGCAGCCGCGCCTCCAGCGCCTGAACGTGCTTGGTGATGGTGGCCTTGGGCAATTGCAATGAATCGGCAGCGCGCGTGAAGGTGCCGGCCTCCACCACCCTCGCGAATATCCGCATGGCCTGGATCTGGTCCATGGGTTCTCCTTCTCTCTCTGGCCCCGAATGGGGCCAGGGAATTTTCACACGGGCCGACGCCGCCGATTGTTGTGCAATCGGAAACAGAGCTGTGGCGTTTGGCGGATTTATTGTGGGCGGTCGCGTCGCTACATTTCACATCACCCGGTCTTGTCCGGTCACCGCCATGTCCAGCACCCAACCTACATCGCTCCCATCGTCCTCCTGCACCGACACCACCATTGAGGTGGCCAAGGGGCAGGAGGTGACCGTGCGCATGTATGGCCGCAAGAAGCCGAAAGAAACACTGCCGCTGGTGGTGCATTTTCATGGCGGCGCCTTCGTGGCGGGCGATCTGGACAACGGCTGCACGGTCGGCCAACTGCTGGAGCGTGCCGGCGCGCTCGTGGTTTCGGTCGCGTACCCGCTCTCGCCCGACCATCCTTTCCCCCAGCCGGTGGATGCAGGGTACGCCGTGCTCAAGTGGGTGCACAAGCATCGCACCCGCCTGGCCGGTCCCGGCGCCAGCGTGTATGTGGCCGGCGAAGAGGCGGGCGGCAATCTGGCCGCCGGTGTGGCGTTGATGGCGCGCGACCAGGCCCATCCTCCGCTGGCGGGGCAAATCCTTCTCTCTCCCATGCTCGATCCCTGCGGCGGCACGCCTTCGGTGCGCGCGGCGATGGGCGAGTCCACGGCCTGCAAGTGGGCCGACGGGTGGCTGCAGTTCCTGCGCTGCACCCGCGATGCCGAGCATCCCTATGCGGTTCCCGCGATGGCCCAGCGCCTGGCAGGTTTGCCGCACACCCTGGTTCTGGTGGGCGATGACGACCCCATGCGCGACGAGGCGCTGGCCTACGCCGCCCGGTTGCAGGCCGCCGGGCTTGAGGTCACGCGGCACGTGTTCACCAAGGCAAACCAATGGCCCGACGCGCTGCTGCAGTCCGGCAATGGCCAGTGCCCCTGTGCGCCAGAGGTCCAGGCGCAGTTCCGCCTTTTCTTCGAGGCCACCCGATGGACCGCACCGTCCTGAACACCCGCTGATTGCCCATTGCCTACTGACCGCTGCTGACGGCTGACCGCGGCGCGCATTGACCTCAACGGTGGTTGAGGTTCGATGCTGCGCATCGCCGTTTGCAGCGGCATCCCGTTGTTTCCTGCTTTTTCTGGCCATTGCGTGCCGGAAGGGGCGTGCTTTGCCCGATCGATTTCACGTTTTTGCCGTTTGAACAAACCCGGAGGACTTCCACCATGAACCCGCAACAATCCATGCCTTCCCGTCGCCGCTGGTGGGCTGCCGCCGGCGCTGCAGCCGCCGTCGCCGCCGCTGGCGGTGCCGTCTTCGGATTGCAACCATCGCATGCCGAATCCCCCAACCCCCAGGCCGCGCCGCCTGCCGTGCCGGTGTCGGTGGCAGCCGTGCTGCAGCAGGAGATCGCCCTGTGGGATGAATTCTCGGGCCGGCTGGAAGCCGTGCAGCGCGTGGACATCCGCCCCCGCGTGGGCGGCGCCGTCCAGGCGGTGCACTTTCGTGAAGGCTCGCTGGTCAAGCAGGGCGACCTGCTCGTCACCGTGGACCCCGCGCCCTATGCGGCCGAAGTGGACCGCACCGAAGCGCAGGTCGTCGCCGCGCAGGCCCGCGTTTCCTACACCCGCAGCGAGATGGAGCGTGCCACCCGCCTGTGGGAAGAGCGTGCCATCGCCCAGCGCGAGCACGACGAGCGCGTGAACGCCCAGCGAGAGGCCGATGCCAACCTGCGTGCCGCGCAAGCCGCACTGCAGACGGCGCGCCTGAACCTGGGGTACACGCAAGTGCGTGCCCCGGTGTCCGGCCGCGTGGGCCGTATCGAAGTGACGGTGGGCAACCTGGTGGCCGCTGGCGCGGGTGCGCCGATTCTGACCACGCTGGTGTCGGTCAGCCCTATCTACGCGAGCTTCGACGCCGACGAGCAGATCGTGGCCAAGGCGCTGGAAGGCCTGCGCTCGGGCAAGAGCGCACGCACGCTCATCGAGAGCATTCCGGTGCAGATGGGCACGGGCACGGCGGGCGGCACGCCGCACACCGGGCACCTGCAACTGATCGACAACCAGGTCGATACCCGCAGCGGCACCGTGCGCGTGCGCGCCGTGTTCGACAACGCCGACGGCGTGCTCATTCCAGGCCAGTTCGCGCGCATTCGCATGGGCCAGGTGAAGAACACCCAGGCCGTGCTCATCAACGAGCGCGCCGTGGGCACCGACCAGAACAAGAAGTACGTGATGGTGGTGGGCGAAGGCAACAAGGCCGAATACCGCGAAGTGCAGCTCGGCGCGCCGGTGAACGGCCTGCGGGTCGTCACCTCGGGCCTGAAGGCCGGCGAGCGCATCGTGGTGAACGGCCTGCAGCGCGTGCGCCCCGGTGCCCAGGTCGCCCCGCAAGACGTCCCCATGACCGCCAAGGCCGAACTGGGCGGCGACGGGGCCCAGCAGGCCCGCACCGCCGTGAAGCAGCCCGCAGCGTGATCGCGGAGCGCCAAGAAAGAACGCCATGAATCTCTCCCGCTTTTTCATCGACCGCCCGATTTTTGCCGGGGTGCTGTCGGTGCTCATCTTCCTGTCCGGGCTGATCGCGCTGCGCGCGCTGCCGATCTCGGAATACCCCGAGGTCGCACCGCCTTCCGTGGTGGTGCGCGCCCAGTATCCGGGCGCAAACCCCAAGGTGATCGCCGAAACCGTGGCCACGCCGCTGGAGGAATCCATCAACGGCGTGGAAGGCATGCTCTACATGGGCAGCCAGGCCACGACCGACGGCGTGATGACGCTGACCGTGACCTTCGCGCTGGGCACCGACCCCGACAAGGCGCAGCAACTGGTGCAAAACCGTGTTTCGCAGGCCGAGCCGCGCCTGCCCGAGGAAGTGCGCCGCCTGGGCGTCACCACGGTCAAGAGCGCGCCCGACCTCACCATGGTCGTGCACATGGTCTCGCCCAACGGACGCTACGGCATCGACTATTTGCGCAACTACGCCGTGCTCAACGTGAAGGACCGGCTCGCCCGCATCACCGGCGTGGGCCAGGTGCAGATCTTCGGCGGCGGCGACTATTCGATGCGCGCCTGGCTCGACCCGCAGAAGGTCGCGCAGCGCGGCCTGTCCGCAGCCGATGTGGTGGCCGCCATCCGTGGCCAGAACGTGCAGGCCGCCGCCGGCGTGGTGGGCCAGTCGCCCGGCTTGAAGGGCGTGGACATGCAGTTGTCCATCAACGCGCAAGGGCGCCTCACGACGGAAGAGGAGTTCGGCGACATCATCGTCAAGACGGGCAGCGACGGTGCGGTGACGCGCCTGCGCGACGTGGCCCGGCTGGAACTGGGCGCGGCCGACTACTCACTGCGTTCGCTGCTCAACAACGACCCGGCCGTGGGCATGGGCGTGTTCCAGGCGCCGGGCTCCAACGCGCTGGACATCTCGGCCAACGTGCGCAAGACGATGGCCGAGCTGCAAAAGAACATGCCCGAGGGCGTGGAGTTCCGCATCGCCTAAGACCCGACGCAATTCGTGCGCGCCTCGATCAAGTCGGTCATCCAGACCTTGCTGGAGGCCGTGGCGCTGGTGGTGGTCGTGGTGATTCTGTTCCTTCAGACCTGGCGCGCCTCCATCATTCCGCTGCTGGCCGTGCCGGTGTCGGTGGTGGGCACGTTCGCCGTGCTGCATTTGCTGGGCTTTTCGATCAACGCTTTGAGCCTGTTCGGTCTGGTGCTGGCCATCGGCATCGTGGTGGACGACGCCATCGTGGTGGTGGAGAACGTGGAGCGCAACATCGGGGCGGGCCTGACCCCGCGCGAGGCAACGTACCAGGCCATGCGCGAAGTGTCCGGCCCCATCATCGCCATCGCGCTGGTGCTGGTGGCGGTGTTCGTGCCGCTGGCCTTCATCAGCGGGCTCACGGGCCAGTTCTACCGCCAGTTCGCGGTGACCATCGCGATCTCCACGGTGATCTCGGCGATCAATTCGCTGACCCTGTCGCCCGCGCTCAGCGCACTGCTGCTCAAGGGCCACCATGAGCCGAAAGACGCTCTGACGCGCGGCATGGACAAGGTGCTGGGCGGGTTCTTTCGCCGCTTCAACAGCGTGTTCCACCGCGGCTCCGAAGCCTACAGCGGCGGCGTCAAGCGCGTCATCGGCCGCAAGGCGCTGATGCTGGTCATCTACGCCGCACTGGTGGCAGCCACCTGGGGCCTGTTCAAGATCGTGCCGGGCGGCTTCGTGCCCGCGCAGGACAAGCAGTACCTGGTGGGCTTCGCGCAGCTGCCCGACGGCGCCACGCTGGACCGCACCGAAGACGTGATCCGCCGCATGGGCGAGATCGTCAAGAAGAACCCCAACGTGGAAGACGCCATCGCCTTCCCGGGCCTGTCGATCAACGGCTTCACCAACAGCTCCAACTCCGGCATCGTGTTCGTCACGCTGAAGCCCTTCGCCGAGCGCCACCGCGCAGACCAGAGCGGCGGCGCCGTGGCGGGGCAGTTGAACCAGGCTTTCGGCAGCATCCAGGACGCGTTCATCGCCATGTTCCCGCCGCCCCCCGTGGCGGGCCTGGGCACCACGGGCGGCTTCAAGCTGCAGATCGAAGACCGCGCCTCGCTGGGCTACGAAGCCATGGACGCCGCCGTGAAGTCCTTCATGGGCAAGGCGTACCAGACGCCGGAACTCGCGGGCCTGTTCACGAGCTGGCAGGTCAACGTGCCGCAGCTGTACGCCAACATCGACCGCACCAAGGCGCGGCAACTGGGCGTGCCGGTGACCGACATCTTCGAGACGCTGCAGATCTACCTGGGCAGCCTGTATGCCAACGACTTCAACCAGTTCGGCCGCACGTACAGCGTGCGTGTACAGGCCGATGCGGCCTACCGCGCGCGGGCCGAGGACGTGGGCCTGCTCAAGGTGCGATCGACCACGGGCGAGATGGTGCCGCTGTCGGCGCTGATGAAGCTCGAACCCAGCTTCGGCCCCGAGCGCGCCATGCGCTACAACGGCTTCCTGTCGGCCGATGTGAACGGTGGGCCCGCGCCCGGCTTCTCGTCGGGCCAGGCGCAGGCCGCCATCGAGCGCATCGCCGCCGAGACGCTGCCGCAGGGCATCAGCTTCGAATGGACTGAGCTGACCTACCAGGAAATCCTGGCCGGCAATTCCGCCGTGCTGGTGTTCCCCATCGCCATCCTGCTGGTGTTCCTGGTGCTGGCCGCGCAGTACGAGAGCCTGACGCTGCCCATCGCCATCATCCTGATCGTGCCGATGGGCCTGCTGGCCGCGATGACGGGCGTGTGGCTGAGCGGCGGCGACAACAACGTGTTCACGCAGATCGGGCTCATCGTGCTGGTGGGGCTGTCCGCGAAAAACGCGATCTTGATCGTGGAGTTCGCCCGCGAGCTGGAGTTTGCCGGCCGCACGCCGGTGCAGGCCGCCATCGAGGCCAGCCGCCTGCGGCTGCGCCCCATCTTGATGACGTCGCTGGCGTTCGTGATGGGCGTGCTGCCGCTGGTGCTGTCCACCGGCGCGGGCGCCGAAATGCGCAGCGCCATGGGCGTGGCGGTTTTCGCCGGAATGATCGGGGTGACGGCCTTCGGCCTGTTCCTCACGCCGGTGTTCTACGTGGTGCTGCGCCGCCTGGCCGGCAACCGGCCGCTGCAGCAGCACGGCAGCCACACCGCGCCCCTGACCGGTACGTCCGGTGCTCCCGGGGCCGGTCCCGGCGCCGTGGCCCACCCCGTGCTGGCATCGCCACGCGGGCATGACGAATGAGCGAGCGAAGGAGTCTTGCAATGACTGCCCCCATGAAGTCGATTTTTATGCCGTCCTGGTCGCGCCTGGTGCCGCTGGCCGCAGCCCTGGTGCTGGCCGGCTGCATGAGCAGCCCGGTCGCCCCCGCACCCGAGCATGGCGGCGTGGCCGTGCCGGCCACGTTCAGCGAGGCCGACGGTGCGCGGTCCTGGACCACGGCACCCCCTGCCGAAGCGCAGCCGCGCGGCGAATGGTGGCTGGGCTTTCAGGACCCGGTGCTGAATGGCCTGGTGGAACGTGCCGGCCGCGGCAACACCACCGTGCAGGAGGCCGCCGCGCGGCTGGCAGAAGCCCGTGCGCTGCTGCGCTCGGCCGATGCCAATCGCGCCCCGCAGGTCGGCGTGTCCACGGGCGTTTCGCGCCAGGCGGGCGCCAACACCGCGACGGGCGGCCCGGTGCCGGCCACGTTGGCCACGGCCGGCCTGAACGTGTCGTACGAACTCGACCTGTTCGGTCGCCTGTCGCAGGCCAGCGACGCCGCGCGGCTCGACGCGCAGGCACGCGACGCGCTGCTGCAGAGCACGCGGCTCATGGTGCAGGCCGATGTGGCGCAGACCTATCTGCAATGGCGCTCGGTGCAGGCCGAGCGCACGCTGCTGGAGGAAAGCATGGCCGCCTACCGCGACACGCTGCGCCTCACGCAGCGGCGCTACCAGGCCGGCGACGTGGCCGAGCTGGACGTGGCGCGCGTGCAGACGGAAGTGGCCGCCACCGAGTCCGAAGCGCTGGCGCTGGAGCGCCAGCAGGTGCTGCTGAACAACGCCCTGGCGGTGCTGGTGGGCGATGTGGCCAGCGGCTTCACCGTGGCGCCCGCCGCCGGTACAGGCACGGCTGGCGAAGCCGTGCTGCCGGTGATTCCCGCCGGCGTGCCCGGCACGGTGCTGGCACGCCGGCCCGACGTGTCGGCGGCGCAGGCCTCGGTGCTCGCGGCGCAGGCGCGCGTGGGCGTGGCGCAGGCGGCCTGGTTTCCGGCCGTCACGCTGACCGGCAATGGCGGCTATGCCTCGCCCGAGTTGGGCGACCTCTTCAAGTGGTCGGCCCGCTCGTGGGGCATCGGCGCGCTGCTGTCGCTGCCGATCTTCGACGGCGGCCAGCGCGCCGCGCAGGAAGAGGGCGCCCGCGCCCGGCTGGAAGGCGCACTGGCAGCGCACCGCGGCCAGGTGCTCACGGCGTTCCGCGAGGTGGAGGACCAACTGGGCGCACTGCGCCTGCTGGCAGGCCAGGCCGAAGCCCAGAGCCGCGCCGTGCAGGCCGCCGCGCGGGCGACCCAGCTGTCGGACTCGCGCTACCGAAACGGCCTGGTGAGCCAGCTCGAACTGCTGGACGCGCGCCGCAGCGAACTGCGCAACCGCCGCCAGGCGCTGCAGGTGCGCACCGCGCAATACACGGCGACGGTGGGGCTCATTCGCGCGCTGGGCGGTGGCTGGGGAGATGCCCCGGCGCAGGTGGCCGCCGCGCGGCCCTGACCGGTGCAAGGCCGCGGCGGCGGGCTTCGAGGGCTGCTCCCACACGGCCGCCGCGGGTGTCTCCCGACGGGCTGCACGCCTGGGCGAACGGGCCTATAGTTGCCCGTTGCTGCCGCGCGGCCTCGGCGCCCGCGGCAGGGTTCGCCCCTTCTTTTCACCCATCCAGTCAGCAGGAGCATTCACACAATGAGTTACCCCAGCACCCGCCTTTTCATCGCAGGCCAGTGGCAGGACGCCGCCGACGGCAAGTCCATCGCCGTGCACAACCCCGCCACCGGCAAGGAGATCGGGCGCGTGGCGCATGCCGGCAAGGCCGACCTGGACCGTGCCCTGGAAGCCGCGCAAAAGGGCTTCGAAGCCTGGCGCGACATTCCCGCGGTGGACCGCGCCAAGACCATGCGCCGCGCCGCCGCCCTGATGCGCGAACGCGCTGACGCCATCGCCGCGATCATGGTGCAGGAGCAGGGCAAGCCCCTGGCCGAGGCCCGCATGGAGACCATGGCCTCCGCCGACATCATCGAGTGGTTCGCCGACGAATCGCAGCGCGTGTACGGCCGCATCGTGCCGTCCCGCAACCTGGCCGCGCGCCAGATGGTCGTGAAGGACCCCGTGGGCCCCGTGGCGGCTTTCACGCCCTGGAACTTTCCGATCAACCAGGTGGTGCGCAAGCTGGCGGCCGCCCTGTCGGCCGGCTGCTCGATCCTCGTGAAGGCGCCGGAAGAAACCCCGGCCAGCCCGGCTGAACTGATCCGCGCTTTCGCGGACGCGGGCGTGCCGGCCGGTACGGTGGGCCTGGTCTATGGCGATCCGGCCGAAATCTCCAACTACCTCATCCCGCACCCGATCATCCGCAAGGTGACCTTCACCGGCTCCACGCCCGTGGGCAAGCAATTGGCGGCCCTCGCCGGCAAGCACATGAAGCGCGTGACCATGGAACTGGGCGGCCACGCTCCGGTGATCGTGGCGGAAGACGCCGATGTCGAACTGGCCATCAAGGCCGCCGGCGGCGCCAAGTTCCGCAACGCGGGCCAGGTGTGCATTTCGCCCACGCGGTTCCTGGTGCATGAAAGCATCCGTGCCGAGTTCGTGGCCGCGCTGTCGCGCCACGCGCAGGGCCTCAAGGTGGGCAACGGCATGGCCGACGGTACCCAGATGGGCCCGCTGGCCAACCCGCGCCGCATCACCGCCATGGCCGACCTGATGGCCGACGCGGTGCAGCAGGGCGCGCAACTGGCCACCGGCGGCGAACGCATCGGCACCGAAGGCAACTTCTTCCAGCCGACCGTGCTGAACGACGTGCCGCTGTCGGCCCGCATCTTCAACGAAGAGCCCTTCGGCCCCGTGGCCGCGGTGCGCGGTTTCGAGAAGATCGAAGACGCCATCGCCGAAGCCAACCGCCTGCCGTTCGGCCTGGCCGGCTACGCTTTCACGCGCTCGCTCAAGAACGCGCACCTGCTGTCGCAGCGCCTGGAAGTGGGCATGCTGTGGATCAACCAGCCTGCCGCGCCTGCGGCCGAACTGCCCTTCGGCGGCCTGAAGGATTCGGGCTACGGCTCCGAAGGCGGTTCCGAAGCGGTGGAAGCCCACTTGAACACGCGCCTCGTGTCGATCATGAACGTGTGATCGCCGCTGGCGAGTGACATGGCCGCGCTGCACAGCGCGGCCTTTTTTTGGGTGGGCAGGCGGTGTCTCAGCCCTGCGCAGTCCGCCACCGGCTGGCAGGGGCGAGGCGCGAATATCATGGCCCGATGCTCACATTCGCCCAGCTGCTTGCTTTCCTTTTGACCGCCGTGCTCATCACGGCCACGCCCGGCCCTGACAACCTGCTCGTGCTGGGCATGGGCATGTCCCGGGGGCGATGGCAGGGCATCGTGTTCGGCCTGGGTTGCGCGCTGGGGTGCCTGAGCCACACGCTGCTGGCCGTGGTGGGAGTGAGCGCGCTGATCGCCGCGTCGCCCGTCGCCTTCACGGGGTTGCGGTGGCTGGGCGGTGCGTATCTGATCTGGCTGGGCATTCAGGCGCTGCGCAGCCCCGGCGCCAGCCGCGTCGATGCCTCGGGCGCACCGGCGCAATCGCTCGGGAACCTGTTCTTCAAGGGCATGCTCGCCAATGCGATCAACCCGAAGGTGGTGCTGTTCTTCCTGTCGTTCCTGCCGCAGTTCGTGGTGCCTGCGCAAGGCAACGTCGCACTGCAGCTGGGCCTGCTGGGGCTCGTCTTCACGCTGCAGGCGGCGTTGCTGTTCGGGCTGCTCGGTTACTTTGCCGGCGCCATCGGTGCCTGGCTGAACCGCCGGCCCCGCGCCGGCCTGTGGCTGGACCGGGTGGCCGGCACGGTGTTCTTGGGGCTGGGCCTCAAGATGATCGCGGGCCGCTAGCCTTTCGAAATAGGCGCGGCTTTTCTCCGGGTTGCGGCTCAGGGAAAAACGACGGTAGTCATGCATTGATGCGCCTTGCGATGGGTGCGCCGGCTATCTGCTCACGTTCTGCGCTCCATCCTGGTGATGGAAACCTTGGCACCAGTCGATAAGGGCCGATGCTTTCCGTGGCACGGCTGCCTCGGACGTTGCCGAGAGGATTCCGAAATATCGCCCCATGACCCACCTGCGTGGTTTCGGTTATCGAGCCAGAACGATTTCAATAAAAAAAACGGTTTGCAACAAATTGCCTGTACGGGCGAAACGCAAATCGCTAAAGTCATCCAGCTTATCTTTTTTGAACCCTCTGAAAAATGCCCGTGGGGCTTGATGGGATTCGAATTTTTTCCGGTATTTAAATAAATTATAGGGAGAATAAAAATGATCAATTTACTGTCCAACTGGCGTGCGCGTCAGCGCCTCGCTCATGTTCCAGAGATCACCATGGATGTGACAAGAAATTACTATATGACGTTCACAGCACCCAATCCGGATGTGAAAGTCGTGATCAAAAATCGCGAGGGAATGGCGGTAGGAGAGGCTTGTTATGCAGTCTCTCCTTTGAATGACCGTGTCTATGTCTATGACGTCGAAATTCTCAGCGCGTATCGGCGTCAGGGCTACGGCACAGCCTTGCTGAATTTCCTCGCCCAAAATTACAAAATTCCCATCACCGTCGTGAGAGAACTCGCCAGTTCCTGTGGATTTTGGAAATTTGCCAGAAGCTTGAGTTGTGCCGGGATTCACTTCACGCCACAACTTTCCGTGTCGGAGATGGCGGTTGAGTCAGAGCGTTGGGCCCACCTTCAAAAAAGTCGCAATGAATCGATGGGGCATCGCATCATGGTGGATAAATAAAAATGGCATGATTTGAATTCCCTTGTCATTGAAGCTGAAGTCGAGCAATTGACGTACGGTGAATTGCGGCAAGAACGAAATAAAATCAATCATTTTTTATTTATTAATAAAATTGCACGCGAATGAAGATTAATGCATTTTTTATCATTGGTGCAATATTGATTGTTGGAGGGGGCATTGCTTTGGTGCGATGGCAGGGGAATGTTTTGCCGGCAAGTAAATATGCCGAAACGACCCCTCTGGGCAAAACCTCCCAAAAAAATTTAGGGAACAGTTCGTCCAGCGACCTCAATTCAGGGGATAAAAATGCCCCTCCGTCGGTGAGTGCCAAATTGCTTGCAAGCGGTTTGAAAACACCGGTGCGTCCTGTCTGGCAAGGCGTTGTTGAATATCGCCAAGGTAAAAAAGATCGGCCGATACAGGAGGAGGTCGTCGCAGGGCTTTCTTTTTGTGCCTCTGCCGACCTGAACAGGGAGGCAGCGGTGGCAGAAAAGAGCCGTTCGGGTGTGACGGCTCAAACTGCCGCTCTGGATTCCAAAGTGCATGCCCAAAGCCAGATGTGTGCCCGCCTTTCAGATGCTGATTACGAACTACGCTCGGAGATTTTGAGCGGTTGGGCGAAAGACGGGGATTTGGAGGCGATGGTGGCTTTCTACACAGCGGGGCCCCTGGGAAAATGGGGTACATCCACTGGTCCTCAAACTCTGGAACACCCGAGAGTCAAAGAGTGGCAGGGGCAGGCAGTCTCATGGTTGAACGTGGCTGCACAGCAAGGGCAGATCGGTGCTCTGCTGCTCCTTTCCGATGTGTACGGCAACAAACCTGTGCCCGAGCGTCCGAATGCGGTATTCAGCGATCTTTACGATCCCACGCTTTCCTACGCTTATGCACACGCATGGCATTATCTGGCGGGTCGCGATGAATCAAAACGGCAGGCCTTGCTCAAGAGTAATTTTCTGAATGGGGCTGAATCGGGACTTTCTGAAGAGCAGCGCAAGTTGGGGCGTGCTGAGTCGAAAAAAATCATCGAATCATTGAATGGAAAGTAACTCATGGAGAAAATCAATCGGAAGGTGGTGGCTGCGGGCCTCGTTTCCATTGCAGTTGCGGTGTTGGCTGCTGATTATGGTCGCTTTCTTTGTGTTAACTGTTCTTCCATGCCGCCGTCACAGGAAGATATTGTATTTTTCGTGCGTACCGTTGTGAATTATGAGGTGAAGGCTTGGGCCAAAGGAGATAGCTTTGCGCTGTGCAATGGATCTGTTTGTCAGCAGCTGATCAATGAGACAGCGGAGGCCAAAATATTCGCTTATGGAATGCCCTATCCAGATCCCCGGACTGGGTATAAGGGAGCCTCTCACAACCCATGTTTGACGAATCCCAATAGGGACGAGTGGGCGCCAGCAGCCGTTTGAATGCGTGATGAGGGCCTGCGGCGGTCTGCGCCTTGTGCATGATGGGCCTTGCAGGCCCGG
>NZ_BQXQ01000016.1 GCF_030159055.1 Acidovorax sp. SUPP3334 | reverse complement strand
CTTGAGGAATCCGCGCCAAGCAATAAGGAACAGGTTTCCCGCCAATGATGAGTACACGCTTGTCACCATCCACGATCTCAGGAAGGAACTTCTGGACCATCACGCTCTGAGATCCGTCCTTATTGAGGGTCTCGATGATGCTTCCCAGATTGAGCGCATCTTCCCTGACGCGGAAAATCCCCATGCCGCCCATTCCGTCCAGCGGCTTCAGGATGATGTCCTGATGCTCAGCGTGGAAGCGACGAATGTCCTCCGCATCCCTTGTGACCAGCGTAGGGCCAATGAACTCGGGAAACTCCATGATCGCCAGCTTCTCTGGATGATCGCGCAACGCCCTGGGCTTGTTGAATACGCGAGCACCCTCCCGCTCCGCTTGTTCCAACAGATGCGTTGCATAGAAGTACTCGCTGTCAAAAGGAGGGTCTTTGCGCATGAGCACGCAACCGAACTCCACCAGCGCGACCTCCCTGTTCCCGTTCGAGGTGAACCAAGTATCCGATTCGCCCGTCAATTGAATGTCTTGCACTCGCGCCGTCACTCGGCCGCCGCGCTGCCAGGCGATCTGCGAGGGTTGGCACACAGAGATGGCATGGCCTCGACGCTGAGTCTCCCGCATCATGGCGAACGTGGTGTCCTTGTATATCTTGAAATGTTCGAGCGGATCAGCGATGAAGAGAATGTTCATGGTCTGCGGAAGAGAGGGATCGGCTGCACGACAGGTGCATACGTGCGGCAGTTAATGTTGCACAAATAGCCAAGGGCTGCCGGCCAGCATGCTCATAGGCTGATTTGGAGACAGCAAAGGCCAAGGCCCTTCAAGGCAGCCAGAAAAGTGCTAAATACGGCCTCAAGGCATCAAGAGCAGAGGCGGCCGATCTTGCAAAACGCCACACGCTATTAATTCAATAGCATGTATGGCAATGGGATGCAGCGGCAAACGGCTAAAAGGCCGCCAACCCTCAAATCTCGATTTTCGACCCCAGCTCCACGACCGCATTGCCCGGCAGATTCAGGAAGCCGGCAGCGCCGCTCGCGTTGTGGTGCATCTGTGCGAAGAGTTTTTCCCGCCATGGGGCCATGCCGCTACCAATGGTGGGAATGACAACATCCCGCGAAAGGAAATAACTGGTGGTCATCGCCTCGAGTTCGCAGCCTCGCCCCCGCATGAGTGCCAAAGCGCTGGGCAGATCGGGATCGTTTTTGAAGCCGTAATGCACGACTACCTGCCAACAATCGCCGCCGAGGGGTTCGACCTGTAGCCGCCGGTCGAGGCCGATCCACGGGACCTCATGGCTGCGCACCGTCACGAACAGGTTCTGCTCATGCAAGACCTTGTTGTGCTTGAGGTTGTGCAGTAGCGCGTTGGGCACCGAGCCCGTCTCGGCGGTCAGGAACACAGCGGTGCCGTCCACACGGGTTGGAGGGCTGACGAACACCGCGGTGAGAAAGTCGCGCAGATCCAAAGAGTCGTCGCGCAGCTTTTCGTTGAGCAGTTCGCGCCCACGCTTCCACGTCATCATCAGGGTGAAGACGATGCCACCGATCAACAGGGGGAACCAGCCCCCCTGGAACAGCTTGAGCAGGTTGGAGCTGAAAAAAGCCAGATCCACGACGAAGAAAAATCCCGTGGCCGCCACGCACAACGCAAGCGGGTACTTCCAGCCGTAACGGATCACGAAGAAAGTCAGGACCGTGGTGATGAGCATGTCCAGCGTGACGGCGATGCCGTACGCCGCCGCCAGGTTGCTGCTGGAGCGGAACATGACCACGGCCAGCACGATGGCGACGAAAAGCATCCAGTTCACAAACGGGATGTAGATCTGGCCCGTGTCCCGCACGCTGGTGTGCTGGATGTTCAAGCGCGGGAGGTAACCGAGCTGAATGACTTGCTTGGTCACGCTGAAAGCGCCGGTAATGAGCGCTTGCGAAGCAATGACGGTTGCCATGGTGGCCATGATGACCAGCGGGATCAGCGCCCAGTCGGGAGCCATCATGTAAAACGGGTTCTTTACCGCTTCAGGCTCGGCCAGCAGCAAGGCGCCTTGCCCAAAGTAGTTGATGGTGAGCGCCGGCATCGCCACGCTGAACCAGGCCAGGCGGATGGGCTTTTTGCCGAAATGCCCCAGATCGGCATACAGCGCTTCGGCACCGGTCACGCACAGCACCACGGCGCCCAGCACGATGAAGCTGGTGCCCGGGTTATGCCAGATGAAGAGCAGCGCGTGGTGCGGGCTCAGGGCGCCCAGAATTTCAGGGTGGCCGATGATGTGCGGAATACCCAGCGCGGCCAGGCAGAAGAACCACACCAAGGTGACAGGACCGAAATACCGCCCGATGCCGCCCGTGCCGCGTTTTTGAACGGCGAACAGGCAAAACAGCACGACCAAAGTCAGCGGAATCACGGCCTTGCCGAAGTGCGGCGACACCACTTCGAGCCCCTCGACGGCCGATAGCACCGAGATGGCGGGGGTGATGACCCCGTCGCCATAGAAGAGCGAGGTGCCGAAGATGCCGATGCACAGCAGCACGCTGCGCAGCCGGGGTTTGTCCTTGACCGCCTGGGACGCCAGCGCCAGCATGGCGATGAGCCCCCCTTCCCCGTTGTTGTCGGCCCTGAGAACCAGCACCACGTACTTGAGAGAGACGATGGTGGTCAGCGTCCAGAAGAAGATGGACAGGATGCCGTAGACGTTCTGGGGCATGAAGGCCACGTGGCCCGAGCCGAACACCTCTTTGACCGCATACAGCACGCTGGTGCCGATATCGCCATACACGACGCCGATGGCGCCCAGGGTGAGCGCCGCGAGCGAGGACTTGGAACTTTGCACAGACTGGCCCGATGGCACCACGGCCCATCGAGATTCCGATATTTTGGGACCGCTATTGTGGCGCGGCTCGCCGCTGATGGTGAGGCCCCCGCCCAGTTGTTGCAATGCAGCAACTGGGCAAGGCAGACGGCCGTCCGCCCGTCAGTCGTAGATCTCGGCCTCGGGATTGGTGGCTTCCAGCTCGTAGCTGGCCGCGAGCATCGCCAGGCGAGCCACCACGCCATACATATAGAAGCGGTTGGGGGCGCTGGCGCCAGGGCGGGCGCCCGGCTGGGGCAGGTGCGTGCTGTGCTCGAACGCCAAGGGCACGAAGCTCGCGCCGGGGGCGTTGAGGTTCTCGTCCACGCCGCGCTCGGCGTGCATGCGGTAAAAGCCCCCGACCACGTAGCGGTCCATCATGTACACCACTGGCTCGGCCACGGCCTCGTGAACGCGCTCCTGGGTCAGGACGCCTTCCTGAATGATGACGTCGCTCACCGTCTGCCCGTCCTTGATGACGGCCATCTTGTTCTTGGTCTTGCGGTTGAGCGCATCCAGGTCTTTGACATCGCGCACGGTCATGATGCCCATGCCGTACGTGCCGTTGTCGGCCTTCACGATGACGAAGGGCTTTTCGTTGATGCCGTATTCCTTGTACTTGCGGCGCACCTTGCCCAACTGCGCATCGACGGCGGCGCGCAGCCCTTCCATGCCCGTGCCTTCGTTGAAGTCGACGCCTTCGCAGCGGCTGAAGAGCGGGTTGATGAGCCACGGGTCGATGCCCAGCAGCTTGCCGAAGCGCTTGGACACTTCCTCGTAGCTCTGGAAGTGGCGACTCTTGCGGCGCACGCTCCAGCCGGCGTGCAGCGGCGGCAGCAGATATTGCTCGTGGATGTCTTCCAGAATGCCCGGCGGGCCGGCCGACAGATCGTTGTTGAGCAAGATCGTGCAGGGGTCGAAGTTCTTGAGCCCCAGGCGGCCCTTGGTGCGGATCACCGGATCCAGCGTGACGGAATCGCCGTTGGGCAGGGTCACCGTGGTCGGCTTCTTGATCTCGGGGCTGATGGAGCCCACGCGCACGTTGAGCCCGGCCATGTTGAAGATGCGCTGCAGCTGGATCACGTTCGCCAGGTAGAACGTGTTGCGGCTGTGGTTCTCCGGCACGATGAGCAGGTTGCGGGCTTCGGGACAGATCTTTTCGATGGCGGCCATGGCCGCCTGTACGGCCAGCGGCAGCATGTCGGTGGTCAGGTTGTTCCAGCCACCGGGAAAGAGATTGGTATCGACCGGGGCCAGCTTGAAGCCGGCATTGCGGATGTCCACCGAGGTATAGAACGGGGGCGTGTGCTCCATCCATTCCAGGCGGAACCAACGCTCGATCGCGGGCATGGAATCGAGAATGCGCTGTTCAAGCTCGTTGATCGGCCCCGTCAGGGCTGTGATGAGATGCGGAACCATGGAAGCCCTCGGAAGACGAAAAACGCGGTGAATTGTAGGGATATGGGGATGCGGCCCGGCTTCGCAACCCCGGACGCTGGCTTTCGCCACCCGGCGGGTGGTCAACGGCGCCAGAACGCCGGGGTGAGCAGCACCATGAAACTCAGGATTTCCAGGCGCCCCAGCAGCATGGCCAGGGTGCAGACCCAGAGTTGAAACTCCGTCAGCACCGCAAATGTGGCCGACGGTCCGAGCAGGCCCAGCCCCGGGCCCGTGCAGTTCACGCTGGCCAGCACGGCAGAGAAAGCGGTGACCAGGTCCAGATCGGTGAGCAGCAGCACCATGCTGAGCACGGTCACCGTCGCGCCGTAGACGAGCATGAACGCCAGCACCGAGAAGATCATGCGGTTGTCCACCACCGCGCGGCCCAGCCGCACGGGCTGCACGGCGCGGGAATGGGCCAGGCGCGTCATCTCGCGGCGGGCCTGCTTGAGCAAGATCAGCATGCGCACCATCTTGATGCCACCGCCGGTCGATCCCGCACTGGTCGCCACCCCCGACAGCAGGAGCATGAAAACCGGCGCGAACACGGGCCAGGCCAGGTAATCGGTGGTGGCGAACCCGGTGGTGGTGCCCACGGAGACTACGTGGAAAAGCCCGTGGCGCAGCGCGGCCAGCGGCGCATACACGTCCTTGGCCCACAGCAGCAGCGCGACGAAAAGCCCGCCGCCCAGCAGCGTGAGCACCGTGGCGCGCATCTCGGGGTCGCACCACAGGCTGCGCCAGTGGCCCTTGCGCAGCGCGACGAAATACAGCGCGAAGTTGCAGCTCGCCACCACCATGAACACCACCGCGATCGATTCGAGCAAGGGCGACTGGAAGTACCCGAAACTGCTGTCGTGCGACGACAGCCCGCCCAGGCTCACCGTGGTGAACATGTGCATGACGGCATCGGCCGGCGCCATGCCGCCCAGCCAGTACGCCAGGGCGCACACCAGGGAAAAGAGCACGTAAACGCCCCACAGGCCCTTGGCCGTTTCGGTCATGCGCGGGGTGAGCTTGGTGTCCTTGACCGGGCCGGCCGCCTCGGCCTTGAAGAGCTGGCTGGCACCGACGCCCAGCAGCGGCAGCACGGCCACCGCCAGAATGAGAATGCCCATGCCGCCCAGCCATTGCATGAAAGTGCGCCATACGTTGATCGACAGCGGCAGCGCATCCAGCCCGGTGAGCACCGTGGCGCCCGTGGTGGTCAGCCCCGAAACCGCCTCGAAATAGGCGTGGGTGAACGACATCGGCTGCCCGATCTGGCGCATGGCCAGCATCAGCGGCAGGGCCGCGAAGAGCGGCAGCACCACCCAGACCAGCGATACCAGGATGATGCCGTGGCGCGGCTGCAGTTCGCGGGCATGGTGGCGCAGGCCTGCCCACAGCCCGGCACCGCACGCCAGCGTGGCGCCCAGCGCCCACGCATATTGCGGCCACAGCCCATCGCCCGCCCACCACGAAGCGGCCAGCGGCACGCCGAAGGCCAGCGAAAACATGCAGAGCAGCGCGCCCAGCACGCGCAGAACGGGAAGGATGTCCGCCATGGTGTCGGTGTGAAAACGTGAGGAGGACGCCGTTAAAGCGATGCAGCGGTGCTGAAGGAAAGATGAAGCAAACCCGGGGGCCGACGGCTCAGAAGAACGTGGCGCCCAGGCGGAAGGCCTTTTCCACCTCGCGCACGAGGCGCTTGTGGGGCAGGAAGAACACCACATGGTCGCCGCTTTCGATCACCGTGTGGCTGCGCGGAATGATGACTTCGGGCTCGGCCACGAAGGCCGGGGCATCGGAATCCGCCGGCTCCGCGCTCGGCAGGCCGCGCACGATCAGCCCCATGTGCACCTCGGGCGGCAGGTGCAGGTCGCTGACCTTGCGGCCCACTACGCGCGAGCTTTTTCGGTCGCCGCGCGCCACGATCTCCAGCGCCTCGGCCACGCCCCGGCGCAGGCTGTGCACCGCCTGCACGTCGCCGCGCCGCACGTAGGCGAGCAATTCGCCCAGCATGGCCTGCGCGGGCGACAGTGCGATGTCGATCTGGGTGCCGTGCATCAGGTCGGCGTACGAGCGCCGGTTGATCAGCGCCAGCACGCGGCTCGCGCCCATGCGCTTGGCCAGCAGGCAGGCCATGATGTTGTCCTCGTCGTCGTCGGTGAGCGCGAGGAACAGGTCCACCTCTTCGACGTTTTCATCGCCCAGCAGGTCTTCGTCGGTGGCATCGCCCTGCAGCACCAGCACCTCGGAGGGCAGCGTGGACGCCAGTTCGATGCAGCGGTCCGGGTTGCCTTCGATCACCTTGATGTGAAAACGCCCCTGCTGCGCGAGCTGGCGCGCCAGGCGCAGGCCCACGCGGCCCCCGCCGGCGATCATGATGCGGCGAACCGGCGGCGCCGGCAGGCCGCCGCGCTGGTGCAACGCCGCCAGCACCTGCGGAATGTGCTCGCGCGCCGAGAGCACGAAGACCTCGTCGCCCGACTCGATGCGCGTGGTGCCGTCGCAGGCGATGAATCGGTCGGGCTCTTCGGGAAAGCGGCGGTAGATGGCCACGACGCGCATGGCCACGTCCGGCGCGCTGGCGCGCATTTCACCGATGCGCATGCCCGCCACCGGCGCCCCGGTGCGCACGCGCACCGACACCAGGCAGGCGCGCCCGCCCGCGAATTCACGCACCTGCAGGGCTTCGGGGTACTCCACCAGCTTGCCGATGTAGCGGGTGAGCGATTCCTCCGGGCAGATGATGCGGTCCACCGCGAAGCCGTCCTTGCCCAGCAGCAGCGCCGCGTCTTCGCGGTCGCGGTCGAAGCCGGAGGACCGCACCCGCGCGATCCGCGTGGGCACGTTGAAGAGCAGTTGGGCCACCTTGCAGCACACGAGATTGGTCTCGTCCTGCGCTGCGCAGGCGATGAGCAGGTCGGTGTCGCGCGCACCGGCTTCGGCCAGCACTTCCGGATCGATCCCGTTGCCCACCACGCCGCGCAGGTCGAAGCGCGATTCGAGATCGCGAAGGCGCTGGGCGTCCGTGTCGATGACGGTGATGTCGTTCTGCTCGGACACCAGGCTGTCGGCCACGCTGCAGCCGACGCGGCCTGCGCCGAGGATGATGATTTTCATGTCAGTGTTCCGCTTCGCCGGGCCGCTGGCCCCTGCGAGAGTCCATCAGTGGCGCACTTCGCCCTCGCCCAGCACCACGTACTTGAGCGAGGTGAGGCCCTCGATGCCCACCGGGCCGCGGGCATGGAACTTGTCGGTGCTGATGCCGATTTCGGCGCCCAGACCGTATTCGAAACCGTCGGCGAAACGGGTGCTGGCGTTCACCATCACGCTGGCCGAATCCACTTCGCGCAAAAAGCGCTGGGCATGGCCGTGGTGGGTGGTGAGGATGGCATCGGTGTGGTGGCTGGAGTAGCGGTTGATGTGGGCGATGGCCTCGTCCAGGCCGTCCACCACCTTCACGCTGATGATCGGGGCGAGGTATTCCTCGCTCCAGTCCTGCTCGGTGGCAGGCACAAGCTTCGCGCCCGGCACGCCGGCCAGCAGGGCGAGGGATTCGGGGCAGCCGCGCATCTCCACGCCCTTGGCGGCATACACCGCGCCGATCCGGGGCAGAAAGTCGGCCGCGGCGCCGCGCGCCACCAGCAGGCTTTCGCTGGCGTTGCAGGGGCTGTATTTGTTCGTCTTGGCGTTGTCGGCCACCTTCACCGCCATGGCGATGTCGCAGGGGTCGTCCACGTACGTGTGGCAGTTGCCGTCCAGGTGCTTGATGACGGGTACCTTGGCATCGCGGCTGATGCGCTCGATCAGCCCCTTGCCGCCGCGCGGAATGATGACGTCCACGTATTCGGGCATGGCGATCAGGTGGCCCACGGCCTCGCGATCGGTGGTCTGCACCAGTTGCACCGCGTCTTCGGGCAGGCCGGCCTCGGCCAGGGCCTGCTGCACCAGGGCCGCCAGGGCCTTGTTGGAGTCGATCGCCTCGGAGCCGCCGCGCAGGATGCAGGCGTTGCCGCTCTTGATGCTGAGGCTGGCGGCCTCGATGGTCACGTTGGGGCGGCTCTCGTAGATCATGCCGAACACGCCGATGGGCACGCGCATCTGGCCGACGCGAATGCCGCTGGGTTGCTGGCGCATGCCGGTGATCTCGCCGATCACGTCGCCCATGGCGGCCAGCTGTTCGCAGCCCAGCGCGCAGGTCTCCAGCACCTTGGGGGCGAGCTTGAGCCGGTCCACCATGGGTTCGGCCAGGCCGGCGGTGCGCGCACGCTCCAGATCGCGGGCGTTGCTCTCCTGAAGGGGGGCGGTCTGCTCGCGCAGCAGCCGGGCCAGGGCGAGAAGTGCCTTGCTTTTGATAGCTGCCGGCGCCCGTGCCATCAGCGCGGAAGCCGCTTTTGCCTGGATGCCGAGGCCATGGGTGTATTCGGCGATATGGAGCGCGTTCATGGCCGTGATTTTGACCCAGTTGGCTGCCCCTGCGCGAGCGGGGGGATGTGGCGGGCATGGGCCGGGGGCTGCCGTGCCCGAAGCAGGCGGCCCGGCGCGCACCGCCCTTTTATCGATCCACTACCAAATTAATAGCAATACCCCCTAATGGAATATGCACTGGAGGCCGATTCGACCCGAAGCCACCGAGGAAGCCAGGTAGCCCTGGCCCGTCGCCGTCAGCCCAGCCCGTCGGGCGTGTCCAGGTCGCGCAGCACGCCCGGGTCGTCCACGGGGCAGCCTGGGCGGCTTTCCAGTCCAGCGCCCGGCGCACGCCATCGTCACCCGACAGCCGCTCCAGGCGGGGGTACAGCGGTGCGGGAATCAGCCGGGGGTTGCCGGGCCGGCCGCCGAACACCGGCAGCACGGCGTGCTCCGGCCGGCGCTGCCAGGCGGCGATGAGCGCGCGCAGCGTGTCGGCACGCACGTCCCCCATGTCGGCCAGTGCGACCACGATGGCCGGCGCGCCGCGCACCTGCGGCAGGGCGGCCGACAGCGAGGCGGCGAGCCCCGCGCTGCGGCGGAACGACCAGGCCACCTCCACCTCCACCTGCAGGCGCCGGCAGAGCATCAGCCCCCAGGCATCGCCCGGCGGCAGCACGGCGACCACGCGGGGGCACACGGCCTGCAGCGGCGCGATCGCGGCCTCCATCAGCGAACCATGGCCGGGCCAGGGCACGCGGCGCTTGTCGCTGCCGAAGCGCCGCGCGTGGCCGGCGGCCAGCAGCACGCCGACCACGCCGTGGGCCGGCCCGGACGCGGGCATGGCGGCGTGGCGGATCGGGTCCATCCGCGGACTACACCGCGAGGTACGCGCGGCGCACGGCCTCGTCGCGCGACAGCGCGTCGATCGATCCTTCGCAGCGGATCTGGCCCTTTTCCAGCACATAGGCCCGGTCGCACACCATCTCGGCGAAGCGCACGTTCTGTTCGGACAGCAGAATGCTCGCGCCCCGGGCCTTGAGCTGCAGGATCGTCTGCGCCATCTGCTCGACGATCACGGGCGCCACGCCCTCGGACGGCTCGTCCAGCAGCACCAGGTACGGGTTGCCCATGAGCGTGCGCGCCACGGTGAGCATCTGCTGCTCGCCGCCGCTCATCTGCCCGCCGGGCCGGTCCTGCATGGCGCCGAGGTTGGGAAACAGCGTGTACAGCGCGGCCGGCGTCCAGGACGGTGCCTCGCTTGCGTCGGACCAGCGGCGCGGGGGCTGGCGGCCGACCTCCAGGTTCTCGGTGACGGTGAGGTCGGCGAACACGCGCCGGTCCTCGGGCACGAAGCCCAGCCCGCGCCGCGCGATCTCGAAGGGCTGCAGCCCGGCGATGGAATGGCCCATGAAATCCACCCGTCCCTGGCGCTTGGCCAGCAGGCCCATGATGGCCTTGAAAGTGGTGGACTTGCCCGCGCCGTTGCGGCCCATCAGCGCCACGACCTCGCCCCGGCGCACCTGCAGCGACACGTCGAACAGGATGTGCGCCGCGCCGTACCAGGCGTTCAGGCCGGACACCTCCAGCAGCGGCGCGGCCCCATCGGGTGCAGCCCCCGTCATGCCGCACCCGCCTGCGCTACGCCGCCGCCGGCTCGGCCTTGGCCGAAGGTGGTGCCGGCGCCGAGGTACACCGCCTGCACCTCGGGATGGTTGCGGATGGCCTGCCCGGTGCCTTCGGCGATGAGGCGCCCCCGGGCCAGCACGATCACGCGGTCGGCATGGGCGAAGACGACGTCCATGCTGTGCTCGGTGAACAGCACCGCCATGCGCCGCTCCACGACGAGGCGCTTGGTCAGCGCCATGAGGTCGTTGCGCTCCGTCGGCGCCATGCCGGCGGTGGGCTCGTCCATCAGCAGCAGCCGGGGGCCGTGGGCGAGCGCCATGGCCAATTCCACGCGCTTGATGTCGCCATAGGCCAGTTCGCTGCACGCGCGGCCGGCCTGCGCGTCCATGCCGACCTGCGCCAGCAGCGCGAGCGCCTCGCCCCGGTACTGCGGCGCCGCGGGCCGCCACAGCGCGAACGTGCGGCGGTGGTGCGACAGCAGCGCCATCTGCACGTTCTCGATCACGGTGAGCGATGCGAAGGTGGCCGCGATCTGGAACGTGCGGCCCACGCCCAGGCGCCAGATGGCCCGCGGCTTCATGCCCACCAGCTCGCGCCCCTGCAGCCGCACGGAGCCGGCCGAAGCCGGCGTCTGCCCGCCCACCATGTCGAAGGTGGTGGACTTGCCCGCGCCGTTGGGGCCGATGAGGGCCAGCAGCTCGCCTTCCGCCAGATCGAAGCCGATGCCGTCCACGGCCTGCACGCCGCCATAGGATTTGCGCAGGTCGCGCACTTGCAGCAAGGTCATGGCCGTGCCTCCCCAGGCATTGCGGGAACCCGGGCCCGGCGCCGTGCGGCGCGGCCATGCGCGACCTGTTGCGCAAAGCCCGCGATGCCCTGCGGGAACGCCAGCACCAGCAGCAGGACGACCCCGCCGAACAGCGCGCGCCAGTAGTCCGTGGCCCGCATGATGGTGTCCTGCAGCACATTGAAAGCGGCCGCCCCGACGATGGGGCCCAGCAGCGTCTGGATGCCGCCCAGCAGCACCATGACCAGCCCGTCCACCGACTTGCCCACCGCCATGGCCTCGGGCGAAATGCTGCCCTTGGAAAACACGAACAGGCCGCCCGCCAGGCCGCCGAACACGCCCGCGATCACGAAGGCCGCCCACTGCACGCGCTTGACGTCGATGCCCACGGCGTCGGCCCGCAGCGCCGAATCGCGGCCCGCGCGCAAGGCGAGGCCGAACGGCGCGAACAGCACGCGCCGCAGCGCGAACACCGACAGCGCCACCAGCGCCAGCGTGAGGTAGTAGTAGGCCGTGCCGCCGAGCCACGGCGGGGGCCATGCGCCGATCATGCCGTTGGAGCCGCCGGTGACTGCATCCCACTGGAACACGACCGACCACACGATCTGCGAGAACGCCAGCGTCAGCATGGCCAGGTACACGCCCGACAGCCGCACGCAGAACCACCCGAAGACGAACGCGGCGGCCCCGGCGATCAGCGGGGCCGCCGCCATGGCCAGCGGCATGGGCATGCTGAAGGCCTTGAGCAGCACCGCCGCGCCGTACGCGCCCAGCCCGTAATAGGCCGCGTGGCCGAACGAATGCATGCCGCCCGGGCCCATGATGAAGTGCAGGCTCACGGCGAAGAGCACCGCCACCAGCACGTCCTGCGCCAGCACGGTGGCATACGGCAGCCAAGCCGACAGCAGCGGCAGCGCCGCCATGGCGCCCAGCACGATCAGCACCGCGGCCTTGAACAGCGGCGTGCCTGGGCGCAGCGGCGCCTCCACGGGCGCCGAATTGCGGCTCACCGCCTGCGGCCGGCCCATCAGGCCCCAGGGCCGCAAGACCAGCACGAGCGCCATCACCAGAAACTCCACCACCAGCGTGAGCTTGGAAAACGAAATCTCCACGCCGAACCAATGCACCGTGCCCAGCCCCACGCACAGCGCCTTGATCTCGGCGATCAGCAGCGCGGCCACGTACGCGCCCGGGATCGAACCCATGCCGCCCACCACCACGATCACGAAGGCCTCGCCGATGGCGCGCAGGTCCAGCGCCAGGCTGGCCGGCTCGCGCGGCAGCTGCACCGCGCCGCCCAGCCCGGCCAGCATCGCGCCCAGCGCGAACACGCCCGTGAAGAGCCACGCCTGGTTCACGCCCAGCGCGCCGAGCATCTCGCGGTCCTGCGTGGCGGCGCGCACCAGCGTGCCCCAGCGGGTGCGGGTGAGCAGCAGCCACATCAGGCCCAGCACTGCCGGGCCGATGGCGATCAGCAGCAGGTTGTAGGTGGGGTATTGCCGGCCCATCAGTTCGATCGAGCCCGCCAGGCCCGGCGCGCGCCGGCCCAGCGATTCCTCGGGCCCCCACAGCCACAGCACCGCGTCGTTGACCACCAGCACCAGCGCGAACGTGGCGAGCAGCTGGAACAGCTCAGGCGCCTTGTAGATGCGCCGCAGCAGCACCACCTCGACCAGCGCGCCGATGGCACCCACCAGCAGCGCCGCCAGCATCAGGCCGAACCAGTAGCCGACGGGGCCGCCCAGCATGCCGCCCACCCGCTCGACGAGCGAATACGCCAGGTAGATGCCCAGCATGTAGAACGAGCCGTGCGCGAAGTTGACGATGCGCGTCACCCCGAAGATCAGCGACAGGCCCGCCGCCACCAGAAAGAGCGACGACGCCTCGGCCAGCCCGTTGAGCAGCTGGATCAGAAAGCCGGAGAGGTCCATGGCGGTGTCGTCGAAGGCAGGCAATGGCAGCGGCCCAGCGGCCGGGTCAGGGCACGGGGCGCAGCTTGCGGACCTCGGCATCGGGCGGCAGCAGCGTCTCGCCGGGCAGATAGCGGTAGTCCACCATCACGCCCTTGCCGTCCTTGAGCGCGATCTTGCCCACGTACACGCCCAGGGTGGACTGGTGGTCGAGCGCGCGGTATTCGATCGTGCCGTCGGGCGTGGGCACCTTGAGGCCGCTGAACGCCTTGACCATCGACTCGGCATCGGTCTTGCCGCCCGCACGCTTGACGCCTTCGGCCAGCGATTTGATGGTGTCGTAGCCGATCACCGAACCGAGCCGCAGGCTTTCCTTGCCGTACTTGGCCTGGTAGGCCGCGACGAATGCCTTGTGGGCCGGCGTATCGATGCTGTACCAGGGGTAGCCCGTCACGATCCAGCCCACGGGCGCCTCGTCGCGCAGCGGCTCCAGGTATTCGGGTTCGCCGGTGAGCACGCTGACCACCGGGGTGTTCTTGAACAGGCCGCGTGTCGTGCCCTCGCGCACGAACTTGGCGAGATCGGGGCCGAACAGCACGTTGAAGATCGCATCGGGCCGGGCATCGGCGATGGCCTGGGCCACGCTGCCGGCATCGAGCTTGCCCAGCGGCGCGGCCTGCTCGGTGACGAACTCGATGTCGGGCTGCTGCTCTTTCATGCGCTTTTTGAACGTGTCCACCGCGGACTGCCCGTATTCGTAATTGGGGTACACGATGGCCCAGCGCTTTTTCTTGAGCTTGATCGCATCGGGCACGAGCGCGGCCGACAGCATGTAGGTGGACGAGCGCAGGCGGTAGGCATAGGGGTTGCCGTTTTGCCAGGTGATCTTGTCGGTGAGCGCCTCGCTCGCCAGGAAGAATTTTTTCTTTTGCTGCGCGTAGTCGGCGAGCGCCAGCCCGATGTGCGACAGGAACGTGCCGGCCAGCAGATCCACGCGCTCGCGCGACACCAGCTCATCGGCCAGCCGCACCGCCTCGCCGGGGCTGGCGTTGTCGTCGCGCGTGACCAGTTCGAGCTTCCTTCCGCCGATGCCGCCAGCGGCATTGACCTCGTCCACCGCGAGGTGCATGCCCTTCTTGTAGGCCTCCAGAAAGACCGGCTGGGCCTTGTAGCTGTTGATCTCGCCGATCTTGATCGTGCCCTGCGCCCAGGCGGGGCCGGCGCCCAGCACCGCGACGCAGGCCGCAGCGAGCCAGCGCGCGCCACGGCCGGTCGCGAAAAGGGGGAAAAAGCTCATGACATCTCCTGGCGAAATAAAAGGCGGACCGGCTTTTTTCCCGGTCCATCGGCGCAATCCCCCGATGCTGGCACATCTTGCGCAACGCCCCGCCAAACGCCACCGGTCGATGGCTCGCGCAAACGCTACCAAATCAATAGCAAACCCCCTAGTGATTATTGCGGTAGAGGCCGATTTCCTTCAGAACCTCGGGGCACCGGCATCCCCGGCCTGCCTGCCGTCAGTCGAAAAACGACGGCACGGCCACGGGCAGCGTGGGCGCCACCCAGCGGTAGCGGTCGTCCAGCACGTTGCGCTCCGGCAGGGCGCCGGCCCAGTCGATGTGCAGCAGATCGGCCAGCGTCCAGGCCGCCCAGTCGGCACGGAATGGCCGCAACTGCATGGCGGCGGACACGGGCTGCGCCGCCTCGTTGCGCCAGATCAACGCAGGAATGCGGTAGCCCGAAGCGGTCGAGGGGCTGTGGCCCGCACGGTCGCTGCCGTGGCCGACCTCCTGCCCATGGTCGGAGAGGTACATCCACGCCCGGTATCCGTCCGTGCGGCCCGCATTGCGCGCCAGCTGCAGCGTCTCGGCCACGACGAAGTCGTTGTACAGCAACGCCGCGTCGTACTGCTGGCGGTAGCGCCGCACCCAGGCGGACCGGCCCTGGCCGGTCAACTGCGCGTCCACCGCGTCGGCGTGGTCTTCGAACGGGTTGTCGCCGCTTGGAAAGCGCAGCCGGTAGTGCGGGTGTGCGCCCATGAGATGCACCACGATCAGCTTGCGCTCGGCGGGGTCTTCCAGCGCTTCCTGCACGCAGTCCAGCAACTCGCCGTCCAGCGATGCGCCCGAGCGGCCCGGCGTGCGGTTGACCATGTCCACCACATCGGCCATGCGCGCATGCTGCTGCTCGATCGCCACGTCGTCGTGGTTGCTCATCCACCAGGTCTTGTAGCCGGCCGCGCGCGCCAGCGCGATGAGATGCTGGCCGTCGGCCCGGCCCGGCTGCCCGAAGCCGAAGAGGTTGCCCATAGCCGGCAGCGTGCTGGCATCGACCGACCACGCGTTGCGCAGCACCGCCATCTCCGTGCCCAGCAGTTGCTGCTGCGCCTGCAGCCGGGGCGTCGTGGGGCGGGCATAGCCGTACAGCCCCATGTTGTCGCGGTTGATGCTGTCGGTCACCACCAGCACCACGGTGGACGGGCCCGTGCGCGTCAAGGCCGGCGCGGCCACGCGCGCGCGCTCCAGCGCGGCGCTGCGCTGCTTTTCCAGGTCGGACCAGCCACTGCGCAGCCCGTTCACCGACGCGTTCCAGTGCAGCCAGTACGCCACCGGATGCAGCCGGCGCCAGGGTTTGCTGGCGTAGCCCAAGGCGCTCAGCAACAGCAGGCCGCACAGCAGCGCGATCGACCAGCGCGGCCACCGGGCCGATGTGCGAAGCCCCCGGCGTGCGCTGCGGCCCACCAGCAGCCCCGCGCATGCCAGCGCTCCGCACCACACGGCCACCGACCGCCAGTGCATCGAGAGGTATTCGGCGCTCTCGCGGCCCGTGGTGTTGGCAGCGGCGCTCAGCACCAGCGCACTGTCGGGCGCGGCCTGGTAGGCATTGAGCAAATAGGCGCGGGCCGCGCCGTCGAGCGCGAAGGCCATGGCCCACAGCCACACGGCGGCGGTGCGCAGCCGGTGCACGGCATCGCTGCGCACCGGCCAGGCCAGCCACAGCAGCGCGGGCAGGGCCAGCGCCATCAATTGCGCCACGCGGCGGCCGTCGTGCCCGAGGACCACCAGCGCCAGCACCGTGGCCGTGGCAAGGCCCAGGGCATACAGCGCCTGCCGCGGCGTGGGCGGCGGTGCCGCGGGAAGGGAGGAAGGGTCTGGCACGGTCGGGGGCACGCTCATCGGGGTGGCGCGGATTCTGACAGCGGCCAAGCCCCCGCACGCGCAAGGGCTGACACGGCCCCAGGCCGGCAGGGGCTTCTATCTATAATCCGCACTCCCTTGGGGAGTAGCCGGCTTTCGTGCAATGTATTTCGAGCGTTGCACGAAGGCGCCTGCGTCAACACACTCGGCATGCTGCATGCCGTGGCGCCGGCAACCGTTGCGGTTGGCGAGACCATCGGCATGCCTCCGCGACGAAAGGTCGGGCAGCGGGGGCGTGCCTTTGCGCTCGCCCGGCCGCACAACGACTTCCCCACCATGAATCTCGCCTCCACCGCCCTGCTCGCGCTGGCCATGTCCACCGACGCCTTTGCCGCCGCCGTCGGCAAGGGCAGCGCCCTGCAGAAACCCCGCTGGTCCGAAGCCCTGCGCACCGGCGCCATCTTCGGCATCATCGAAGCCCTCACCCCCATCGCCGGCTGGGCGCTGGGCTACGCCGCGTCGGGCTATGTGAAGGAATGGGACCACTGGATCGCATTCACGCTGCTGACCGTCCTCGGGCTGCGCATGGTGTACGCGGCCTTCCAGGCACCCGAGGCCGAAACCGAAAAACCCGCCCGCCATGGCTTCTGGCTGCTGGCCGTGACCGGTTTCGCCACCAGCATCGATGCGATGGCGGTCGGCGTGGGCCTGGCGTTCGTGGATGTGGGCATCCTGCCCGTGGCGGCCGCCATTGGCCTGGCGACCTTCGCCATGGTCACGATCGGCGTGATGGTCGGGCGGGTGCTGGGAAACATCGCGGGCCGCTGGGCCGAAGCCGTGGGCGGCCTGCTGCTGATCGGAATCGGCTCGGTCATCCTGTACGAACACCTGACGGCGCTTTGACCGCGGCGCTGCCGCTACCCTTGGCGCATGACGACCTCACCAGACCTTCACCTCATCGAACCGGCCGAACCGGCGCCGGCACTGGCCCAGTTGGCCGTGCTGCAATCCGCCCTGGCCGAATGCCGCACGCAGGGCGGCCCGGCCACCACGCTGAGCGGCACCGCCCGCGCGCAGACCGCGCTGCTGGCCACCCTGCCCCCGCGCTACGCCGAGGTGCTGCACGGGCTGCTCGACCGGCTCGAATCGAGCGCGCTGTTTTCGGAAGAAAGCTGCTCGTTCAGCCAGAAGGACCTGCTGGACAGCCTGCAGCAATGGGCGGACAAGGCCGGGGCCACGCTGCGCGCGGCCGGCTGATCACCGCTCTGCCCGCCCTGCCCATTTTTCCTTGGCGATGTAGGCCCGCACGCCCAGGCCCATGAACGGCTCGGGCGGCATGCGGCGGGGAGCGCCCAGGGCCAGGGCATCGGCGATCAACGGGTGGTCCTGCCCCAGCGCCAGATCGGCCGCGAGCGCGCCCAGCGCCGTGTGCTTGACGATGCCCACGCCGTTGCAGCCCGCCACGCCATGCACGTTGGGCGCAAAGCGCCCCCAGCGCGGCGCGCCGTTGCGCGTGATGGCGATGGCGCCTTCCCAGAAGTGCGCCATGGGCACGTCGGCCAGTTGCGGAAACCGCGCATCGAACACGGCCCGGTGCATGCGCCGCACGCTTTCGCGCACCGCGGGCGCCACGCGAAAGCGCGGCGCATATTCAAAGCCCTGGCGCACCAGCAGGCGGTGATCGTCGGTGTAGCGCAGCGTGGCGCCGGCCACGGCGTTGACGGGCGTCACGCCCCAGCCTTCGGGGGCACCCAGGCGCTCGCGCTGCGCGGGCGTGAGCGGCGCGCTCAGCGAGCCGAAGGTGGCCAGCGGAAAGGTCTCGCTTTGAAAAAACCCGAGTTGCTGGGCGAACCCGTTGCTGGCCACGATGAGCTGCGGCGCCTCGATGCGCCCCTGCGCCGCGTGCGCGACGATGGCGTGCGGCGCAATGTCGAGCGAATGCACGGGCGTGTTCTCGTACAGGGCGACCTGCTGCGGCAGCGCCGCCGCCAGGCCCTGGCAGAGCGCGGCCGGGTTCAGCAGCACCGTGCCCGGCGTGTACAGGCCGGCCGCGAAGTAGCGGGTGCCCAGCCGCGCCGCGAGCGCGTCGCGGCCCAGCAGTTCGTGGGGCTCGTTCAGGGCGCGCAGCTCCGCCACGTGGTGGGCCAGCGTGCGCTCGGCGGCAGGCCCCACGGCGCAGTGGTATTTGCCGGCGCGGCGCCACTGGCAGTCGATGGCGTGCGCGGCAATGCACTGCTGCAGATCGGCCATGCCGGCAGCCAGCAGGCGCTGGTAGTGCACGGCCTGCCGCAGTTCTTCGAGCGAGCTGCCCACGTTGTGCGGCACGTCGATGGCAAAGCCCGAATTGCGGCCCGAGGCGTTGTCGCCCACCGTGCCGGCATCGACCAGCACCACGCGGGCATGCGGTCGCAGTTCGGCCAGGCGGCGTGCCGCAGCCAGGCCGGCGTAGCCGGCCCCCAACACCAGCCAGTCGGCCCGCACGGTGCCCTGCAGCGCCGGGCGCGGTGCCCGTGGCGGCAGGATGGCCGACCAGCCGTTGGTGGCGTCATCCGCCGGCAGGCGCAACGCAGGCCGCGATGGCTTGCGCTTGGCCGCGGGGTTGCCGGTCACCGCGCCCCGCAGGCCTTGCACAGCTGCAGCGCCAGCCGCTGCAGCGCCTGCCAGCCGTCCGTGGGCCAGTCGGGCACCTTGAGGCCCTTGACGATGCCGTCCACCGTATGGGCCGACTGCAGCAGCCGCGCGGCAGCCGCGTCGGACAGGCGCGGGGCGACGCGCTCGAACAGGCGCTCCTTCGGGCCCCAGATGCGGTTTTCGCGCAGCGCGATCGGCAGGGGTTTGCCGGCGTTGAGCGCGTCTTTCACGCGCTTCAAGCCGCGGATGTCTTCGGCCAGCGCCCAGTGCACCAGCACTTCGGCCTCGCCCTCGGCCTGCAGGCCGTCGAGCATGCGCTGCACGCGCGCCACCTGGCCCGACAGCACCGCTTCGGAGAGCTTGAACACGTCGTAGCGCGCCACGTTGAGCACCGCCGCCTCGACCTGTGCCCACGACAGTTCGCCGGGCGGGTGCAGCAGCGCCAGCTTGGCGATCTCCTGGTGCGCGGCCAGCAGGTTGCCTTCGACGCGGTCGGCAAAGAACTGCAGCGTGCGCTGCCCCTCTTCGCCATCGGCCACGCGCTGGCCCTGCAGCGACAGGCGCTGGGCGATCCATTGCGGCAGCGCGGCGCGCTCCACCGGGTCGATCTGCACCGAGATGCCCCGGCCGTCCAGCGCGCTGAACCAGGCGCCCGTGCGGGTGGCCTTGTCCAGGCGCGGCAGCAGTACCAGGGTGAGCGTGCTGTCGTTGCCCTGCGCGGCCTCGGCGATCTGCTGCAGGGCCACGCCGCCGTCCTTGCCGGGCTTGCCCGAGGGGATGCGGATCTCCACGATCTGCTTGTCGGCGAACAGCGAGAGCGAGCCGCCGGCCGCCAGCACGGCGCTCCAGTCGAAGTGCGCGCCGGCCACCGTGTGGCTGCTGCGCTCGGTGTAGCCCTGGCTGCGCGCGGCCGCCCGGATGGCGTCGGCCGCCTCTTGCTGCAGCAGCGGCTCATCGCCATGCAGCGTATAGAGCGGCCGCACGCCCTTTTGCAGGTGCGCGGCGAGCTGGTTCAGGGCGACTTGCATGGGAGCGAGCGGGGCAGAATTTTTGAACGAAAAGGGCCTTGCGCCCTAGTGAAACATGCTCTGACAGCTATTAAAACAATAGCGCAAGCTACATCAGCCATCAAAGCGGGCGGGCTGCCGCGAGCCGGCGAAGCAGCTGCTGCACGAGGTCGGTCTGCATGTTGCGGTACAGCAGAGCCTCTTCGGCCTCCTTGGCCAGCGCGATGCTTTCGTTGTAGCTCACGTCGCGCTGCTGCAGCAGTTCGGTGTCGGGCACCAGCTCCGCGCCCTGCTGGTTGCGCAGGCGAAAGTGGATGCGCAGGCGCAACTGCAGTTCGCGCACCTGGCCCGAGGCGTTGTAGCCCACGACCACGCGCTCGCGCTGCTCGGACAGCAGCTCGAAGATCGCTTCGGCCGTGGGTTTTTGCGCCGGATCGCGCAGCACCGTGAGGTCGCCGCCCGCGCCCTGCAGCGTGCGCTGCAGCTCGCGCGCCAGGGGCGAGCCCCCGCCGGCCTCCACGTAGAGCGAGCGGAACTGGAACTCGGGCGCGCGGCGCAGGTGAAAGCCGCAGGCGGCCAGGGGCGCCACGGCCAGCAGCGACAGGAGGGTGCGTTTTTGCATTGTCAGATGACCACGTTGACCAGGCGGCCCGGCACGACCACGATCTTCTTGGGCGTGGCGCCGTCCGCCTGCTTGACGAAAGCCTCGCTCGCGAGGGCGGTGCGCTCGATCTCGGCCTTGTCGGCCGAGGCGGGCACGCGGATGGAGCCGCGCAGCTTGCCGTTGACCTGCAGCATCAGCTCCAGCTCGTCCTGCACCAGCGCATCGGCATCGGCCTGGGGCCACGGCGCATCGAGCAGGTCGCCCAGCGCGCCGGCGTAGCCCAGGCCGCTCCACAGGCTGTGCGCGATGTGGGGCGTGGCCGGGTACAGCACGCGCAGCAGAATGCCGAAGCCTTCGATCAGCGCGACCGGGGCGCCGGCGCTGCCTTCTGCCTTGAAGTCTTCCAGCGCGTTGATCATCTTCATCGCGCCCGAGACCACGGTGTTGTACTGCATGCGCTGGTAGTCGTAGTCCACCTGCTTGAGCACGGTATGGATCTCCAGCCGCAGGGCCTTGGCCTCCTTGCCGAAGGGCACTTCCTTCAAGCGGGTGGCGCCGGCAGCGCTGGCCAGCGCCGCGTCCTTGTCGATGGCCGCGAGCTTCAGGCCGAAATTCCACACCCGGCGCAGGAAGCGGTAGCTGCCTTCCACGGCTGCATCGTTCCACTCCAGCGTGGCTTCGGGTGGCGCGGTGAACATGGTGTACAGGCGCGCGGTGTCGGCGCCGTATTTGGCGATCAAGTCCTGGGGATCGACGCCATTGCGTTCGGTCTTTCCCATCTTGCCTACGCCACCGTATTCGAGCAGCAAGCCCTTTTCGAACCGGCCTTCAGCCTCATTCAATTTGCCGCCGGTGATACGACCATGCGCATCCAGCACAGGCGTCACATCCTCTGGCGGGAAGTAGCTCTTGCCGCCTTTTTCATCGCGGGTGAAGTAGATGTGGTTGAGCACCATACCCTGCGTGAGCAGATGTGCAAACGGCTCATCTACGGTCACCAGTCCCAGGTCGCGCATCACCTTGGTCCAGAAGCGTGCGTACAGCAGATGCAGGATGGCGTGTTCAATACCGCCGATGTACTGGTCCATTCCAGCGCCGCCAGTAGCAGTTTGCTGGTCTCGCATCCAGTAGGACGTGCCCCCGGCCACCATGGCCTCGCTGTTCTTCGGGTCGCAATACCGCATGAAGTACCACGAGCTGTCCACGAACGTGTCCATGGTGTCGGTTTCGCGGCGCGCGGCCTTGCCGCAGACCGGGCAGGTCACGCCGGCATGGAAGCCTTCGTGGTGGTGCAGCGGGTTGCCCGAGCCGTCCGGCACGCAGTCGGTGGGCAGCACCACCGGCAGGTCTTGTTCGGGCACGGGCACGGCGCCGTGCTCGTCGCAATGGATGATGGGAATGGGCGTGCCCCAGTAGCGCTGGCGCGAGACGCCCCAGTCGCGCAGGCGCCAGGTCGTCTTGGTTTCGCCCAGGCCCTTTTGCGCGAGCGCATGCGCCACGGCCTGCACGGCCTCGGGGTAGGACAGGCCGCTGAAGCTGTCGGAGTTGACGGTGACGCCGCGCTGCTTGTCCCCGTACCAGTCCTGCCAGCGGTGATAGTCGAAGGTCTCGCCATCGACCAGCACCACCTGCTTGATGTCGATGCCGTACTTGAGCGCGAAGGCGAAGTCGCGCTCATCGTGCGCGGGCACGCCCATCACGGCGCCGTCGCCATAGCCCATGAGCACGTAGTTGCCGATCCAGACGGGCACTTCCTCGCCGGTGAGCGGGTGCGTGACCACGAGGCCGGTGGGCACGCCCTTCTTTTCCTGCGTGGCCAGTTCCGCCTCGGTCGTGCCGCCGCTCTTGCATTCTTCGACGAAGGCGGCGATGGCCGAATCGCCCTGCGCTGCGCGGACAGCGAGCGGATGCTCGGGCGCCACGGCGCAGAAGGTCACGCCCATGATGGTGTCGGCGCGCGTGGTGAACACGTACATGCGCCCGTCGCCGATCAGCGTGCCGTCCGCCGCGCGGATGTCATGGGGGAAGGCGAAGCGCACGCCCTCGCTCTTGCCGATCCAGTTCTCCTGCATGAGCTTCACGCGCTCAGGCCAGCCGGGCAGCTGGTCGCCGGTGACGAAGCCGAGCAGCTCTTCGGCGTAGTCGGTGATCTTGAGGTAGTAGCCGGGAATCTCGCGCTTTTCCACCGTGGCGCCCGTGCGCCAGCCCTTGCCGTCGATCACCTGCTCGTTGGCCAGCACGGTCTGGTCCACCGGGTCCCAGTTCACGACCTGGGTCTTGCGGTAGGCGATGCCCTTTTCCAGCATCTTGAGGAACAGCCACTGGTTCCAGCGGTAGTAGCTCGGGTCGCAGGTGGCGACCTCGCGCGACCAGTCGATGGCCAGGCCCATCGCCTGCATCTGCTTTTTCATGTACGCGATGTTGTCGTACGTCCATTGCGCAGGCGGCACGCCGTTCTTGAGCGCCGCGTTCTCGGCCGGCAGGCCGAAGGCATCCCAGCCCATCGGCATCAGCACGTTCATGCCCTTCATGCGCAACTGGCGCGCGAGCATGTCGTTGATGGTGTAGTTGCGCACGTGGCCCATGTGCAGCTTGCCACTGGGGTACGGCAGCATGGAGCAGGCGTAGAACTTCTTCCGGCTCGCATCCTCGGTCACGCGGTAGGCGTCGGTGGCCGTCCAGTGGCCCTGCGCGGCGCGCTCGACCTCGGTATGGTTGTATTTGTCTTGCATGGGTTGGCGGGGCCGCCACGTTGCGGCCACGAAAGAAAGTGAGCGGGATGTCAGCCGGTGATTTTAGGCGCGATGCCGCCAGTGGACGGTACGAACTGCCGAGCGGGCCATGCCAGGCCATGAAGCCCGAAGATCAACGCGGCGTGGCCGGCGATGCCGTCGGGGCAGGATCGGCCACGAAGGCAATGCGCCGCAGGCCCGCCGCGTTGGCCGCGCCCATCAGCTCCACCACCCGCCCATAGGGCACGGCGGCGTCGGCGCGCAACTGCACTTCCGTATCGGGCCGCTGCCCGGCCAGTTGCGCGAGCCGCTCGGCCAGCGCGGTCGGTGCTAGCGGCACATCGTCCAGGTAGGCCTGCCCCGCTTTGTCGAGCACCAGGGTGACCGACTGCGGCGGCGCGCCCGGCGTGGCGCCTTCGGCGCGGGGCAGATCGAGGCGGATCGAGCTGGCCAGCAGCGGCGCGGTGAGAATGAAGATGACCACCAGCACCAGCATCACGTCCACCAGCGGGGTCATGTTGATGTCGCTCATGGGCTGGGGCCCGGCGGTGCGTTCGAGGCGGCCGAATGCCATGGCGCGATCGCCCCGCTGTCAGTCGTTCGCCGCGGCGGGCAGGGCGATGCCGGCGTCGTCCAGCACCAGCTCGCGCAGATCGCGCGCGAAGCCTTCGAGGTCGGCCTCGATGCGGCCGATGAAGCGGCCGAACACGTTGTAGGCCAGCACGGCGGGAATGGCCACCGTCAGGCCGGCGGCGGTCATCACCAGTGCCTCGCCCACGGGCCCGGCCACGCGGTCGATGGTGATCTGGCCCGCGCCGGCCATGGCCGTGAGCGCATGGTAGATGCCCCACACCGTGCCCAGCAGGCCCACGAACGGCGCGGTGGAGCCCACGGTGGCCAGCAGCACCTGCCCGAACTGCAGCCGGCCCAGCACGGCATGCAGCGCATCGCGCAGGCCGCGCGTGAGCTGCTGCGAGAGGCTGCCGCGCGCGGCCAGGGTCGCGGCTCCGTTGCCGGCGGCTCCGGCCAGCGCACCTGCGGCCTGGACCAGCGGCATCACGAGCGCATCGCGGTCAAAGGCGGGAAGGCGTTCCTCGGCGGAAGCGATCGACGGGGCTTGCCAGAAGGCCGCGATGGCGCGAACCACGTCGCCGCCGGCGCGGCGCATCAGCAGCGCCTTCCACACGATCACGACCCAGCTGGCGACCGACATGGCCAGCAGCAGCAGCGCGCTGATCTGGGTGACCGCGTCGCCCTGACGCCACCAGTGCAGGCCGTCCATCGCGTGCGCGCCGGCCGTCAGGCGGCGTTCAGGCCCAGCACGTCGAACATGTCGAACAGGCCGGTCTGGTGTGCGGCGAGGAACCGCACGGCGCGCAGGCTGCCTTGCGCGTAGGTCGTGCGGCTGGCGGATTTGTGGGTGATCTCGATGCGCTCGCCGGTGCCCGCGAACAGCACCGTGTGGTCGCCCACGATGTCGCCGCCGCGGATGGCGGAAAAGCCGATGCTCGAAGGATCGCGCTCGCCGGTGATGCCCTCGCGGGCATAGACGGCGCAGTCCTTGAGATCGCGCCCCAGGGCCTGGGCGATGACCTCGCCCATCTTGAGGGCTGTGCCCGAGGGCGCATCCACCTTGTGGCGGTGGTGGGTTTCGATGATCTCGATGTCGTAGCCGGTGGACATGGCCTTGGCGGCCAGCTCCAGCAGCTTGAGCGTGACGTTCACGCCCACGCTCATGTTGGGGGACAGCATGATGGCCGTGCGCGCGCTGGCGGCGGCGATCTCGGCCTTGTCCGCATCCGACAGGCCCGTGGTGCCGATCACCATCTTCACGCCCGTCTCGGCACACACCGCGAGGTGGGCCATGGTGCCTTCGGGGCGGGTGAAGTCGATCAGCACGTCGGCGTGGCGCAGGCCCTCGCGCACGTCGGCCGTGATGGCCACGCCGCTGGCATGGCCCAGGAAGGCGGTCGCGTCCGAGCCGATGGCGGGGCTCGCCGCCACGTCGAGCGCGCCGGCCAGCACGCATTCGCCGTCGGTCGCGCGGATGGCCTCGATCAGCATGCGCCCCATGCGGCCGGACGCCCCGGCGACGGCCACGCGGCAAGGGGTGGAGGAAGAAGCGGTCGGGGAAGTGGAGGCGGTCATGAAAAGATCAGCGGCTAAGCCGCAGGGCTGGTCAGCACCAGGCCCTGGCCGGCGGGAATCAGCGGGTCGACGATTCCAGCGGCGGGTAGCTGGACGGCGGCGTGGGCACGGGAGAATCGGCGGGCTCTGGAACCGTGGCCGGTTTGGGGAACTTGGCCAATTGCGCCTCGGTCGCATCCAGCACCGGCACCTTGTTCTTCGGGGTGCGGGTGCCCAGCGTGGCGACGAACTCGGCCTCGGTCGGCATCTCGTCACCCTCGGCGCGCTCGAACAGGTCGCCGTTGAAGAACACGGTCAGCTTGCGCGACTGCACTTCGACACCGGGGCGCTTGAGCGTGAAGACGTATTCCCAGCGGTCGGCGTGGAACAGGCTGGTCACGAGCGGCGTGCCGAGGATTTCCTTGACCTGCTGTCGGCCCATGCCGGGCTTGAGCGCCTCGACCTGCTCGCGAGAGACGAAATTGCCCTGCACCACATCCACTTTGTAGGGAGTGACCAGGTTGGCGACGCGGTTGCTGGCGCTATCGAAGCTGCCGCAGGCCGTCAAGCTGGCGCCGAACAACAGGGTCAGGGCCCAACGGGCGCTGCAGCGGGCGGAAACGGACATGGATGTAGGCATAGGCGATATGATCCGACCCATTGTAGCGGCAGGTTCTCCCGGGCTTTGGCACGCTGGTTTGGTACACGGAAACCCCTGTCATGACGAACATCGACGAACTCAAGAGCACCGGCCTGAAGGCGACCCTGCCGCGCCTGAAGATCCTCGAGATCTTCCAGAAAGGCGCGCAGCGCCACATGACCGCGGAAGACGTGTTCCGCGTACTGCTCCAAGAGCGCTCGGACATCGGCCTGGCCACGGTGTACCGCGTGCTCACGCAGTTCGAGCAGGCCGGCATCCTGAACCGCAGCAACTTCGAAAGCGGCAAGGCGGTGTATGAGCTCAACGAGGGCCAGCACCACGACCACTTCATCTGCACGGTCTGCGGCAAGGTCGAGGAGTTCTACGACCCCGAGATCGAAAAGCGCCAGCAGCTGGTTGCCAAAGCCAAGGGCTGGGTGGTGCAAGACCATTCCATGGCCCTGTACGGCCAATGCGCCACGTGCGCCAAGCTGGCCACCTCGCACCCGCACCGCTGACGCCTGCTGGCTGGCGCCCCGGCCGATTCGGTGGGCGCAGTCGTCTTCTTGAGGCTCAGGAGCCGTCGCGCTCCATGGCGCGGCGGTGCCGCTCCACGAATTCCTGGTAGGTGTCGATCCCGCGCAGATTCAAAATGGTGTTGCGCACGGCCGCCTCGACCAGCACGGCGATGTTGCGGCCGGCCACCACCTGGATCACCACCTTGAGCACCTGCACGCCCAGCACATCCTGCGTGAGGGGCTCGTACGGCAGGCGCTCGTAGTCGCGCTCCAGCGTTTCCTTGCGCACCAGGTGCACGATGAGCTTGAGCCGCATCTTGCGCCGCACGGCGGTCTCGCCAAAGATCGCGCGAATGTCCAGCAGGCCGATGCCGCGCACTTCCAGCAGGTTCTGCAGCAGGTCGGGGCACTTGCCTTCGATGGTGGTCTGGTTGATGCGGAACAGGTCCACCGCATCGTCGGCCACCAGGCCGTTGCCGCGCGAGATCAGCTCCAGGCCCAGTTCGCTCTTGCCCAGGCCCGACTCGCCGGTGATCAGCACGCCCAAGCCCAGGATGTCCATGAACACGCCGTGCATCGTCGTGCGGTCGGCGAAGTGCTTGGACAGGTAGGCGCGCAGCACGTCGATGACGAAGGCCGACGACTCGTGCGTGGAGAACATCGGAATCTGCGCGCGCTCGCACATGGACAGCAGCGCATCGGGCGCCACCTGGCTGTCGGCCAGCACGAGCACGGGCGGCTCCAGCGTCACGATGCGGGCGATGCGGCGCTTGCAATCCTCGGGCGTGGCGTTGGTCAGGTACGCCGTTTCGCGCTCGCCCAGAATCTGCACCCGGTACGGGTGGATGTAATTGAGGTAGCCCACCAGGTCGGCGCCGGAGCGCGCGGAGCGCACGGCGACCTCGTCGAAGCGCCGCTCGGAAGCCCCGAGGCCGGCGACCCATTCCCACTTCAGCAGGCCACGGAATTCTTCGAAAAGGACATCGGCGCTGACAACATTGGGTTTCACGGGAATCTCAGCGGTGTCGGTCGCGGTGGATGCGGATCAGGCCGTGGCCTGGGCAGACTGCCAGCCGGCGATCAGGCCGTGCAGCTCGGAGGCATCGGTGCTGCCCTTGATGCGCTCGCGCAGCGAGCCGTCGCTCAGCAGCTCGGCGATCTCGGACAGGATTTCCAGGTGTTTCTGCGTGGCCGCTTCGGGCACGAGCAGGAAGATCAGCAGGCCGACGGGCTGCTCATCCGGCGCATCGAAACCGATGGGGTGGGCCAGTTGGAACACGGCGGCCATCGGAGCCTTGAGGCCCTTGATGCGGCCATGCGGAATGGCGACGCCATGGCCCAGGCCGGTGGAGCCGAGGCGCTCGCGGGCGAAAAGGCTGTCGGTGATGAGGGCGCGCGAAAGGCCGTGCTGGCTCTCGAACAACAACCCTGCCTCTTCGAAAGCGCGCTTTTTGCTGGTGGCATCGACGCTCACGAGCACTTGAGCGGCAGGCAGTATGGAGGCAAGACGGTTCATGGTGAAGGGTTGCGATTATGCACCCCCTAGCATAAACCCTGAGCACCTTGAGGGGGCACAAAAAAACCGCCCCTCGGGGGGCGGCGTTGCGAAGGGCCTGGCTGCTCAGGCCCTTGGCGGCAAATCAGGCCATGAGCTCGCGCTTGATGGCACCGTGATGGTGGTTCTGGATGCGGTCCTTGTACCGGACCACCTGGCGGTCCAGCTTTTCCACCAGTTCGTTGACCGCCACATACAGGTCGGAGTGGGAACTCTCGGCGAACAGATCACTGCCTTTCACATGCACATTGCATTCCGCGCGTTGGCGCTTTTCCTTTTCCTTTTGCTTCTCGACCGTGAGGAGCACCTTGACATCGACCACTTGGTCGAAATGCTTGCTGATGATGTCCAGCTTGTCCGTCACATGGGCGCGCAATGCGGGGGTAACTTCGAGGTGGTGACCGCTGATCGTCAGGTTCATAAACTAGCCTCCTGGGCTCTCGTTGAAGAAACGCCGTCCTCACGGTCTTGGATCGGACGGCCCGGCGAAAGGGCAACTCATGCATGTGTTGGATCGACTATGCGCCCGGCTTGCGGCAATTGCAAACGCATACCGAAGTCGGCGGGCGGGTCTTGGCCGCCAAGGTGCCAAACGCCGCAAAACGGCGCACAATAGGCGGGCTTTGCTCCGCATCCCCCTTGAGGCTTCAACGCCCATCGCCAGCGCCGGCAGCGCACCGCTCCCCCAGAGCGCCCGGCCGTCTTCCACACGCCCGGCTGCCCCCCGGTTTTCCCGCAGACTCCCGCTGAATCGGCGGCTTCGGCGCACGCCCTAAAATCGCGGACTGGCCGGCCCTGCCACCGAGAGCCGCGGCTTTCCCGTTCGCAATCGCTTCACCCACCATGACCCAGCCCCTTTCCTCCGCACTGCACACCTCCGCCCTCACGTCCCTGCCGCTGCTCGCGCGCGGCAAGGTGCGCGACAACTACGCCGTGGGCGACGACCGCATCCTGATGGTGGCCAGCGACCGCCTCTCGGCCTTCGACGTGATCATGGGCGAGCCGATTCCCGGCAAGGGCGAACTGCTCACGCAGATGGCGCTGTTCTGGTTCGACAAGCTGGGCCACCTGTGCCCCAACCACCTGACGGGCGAAGACCCCGAGAGCGTGGTGACGGCGGACGAGGCGCCCCAGGTGCGGGGCCGTTCGATGCTGGTGCAGCGCCTGCGGCCGATTCCCGTCGAGGCAGTGGTGCGCGGCTACCTGGCCGGCAGCGGCTGGAAGGAATACCAGGAATCGCGCGCCGTGTGCGGCGTGCAACTGCCCGAGGGCCTGACCAACGCGGCCAAGCTGCCGCAGCCCATCTACACGCCGGCCGCCAAGGCCGCGATGGGCGAGCACGACGAGAACATCACCTTCGAGCGCACGGTGGAGATGATCGGCATCGAACTGGCCACGAAGATCCGCGACATCAGCATCGCCATCTACCAGGAGGCCGCCGCCATCGCACTCGAAAAGGGCATGATCATCGCCGACACCAAGTTCGAGTTCGGCCTGGCCCCCGACGGCACGCTGGTGCTGATGGACGAGGTGCTCACGCCCGACAGCTCGCGCTACTGGCCCGTGGAAGGCTATGAAAGCGCGTTGGCCGCCGGCGAGAACCCGCCCAGCTACGACAAGCAGTTCGTGCGCGACTGGCTGGAGCAAACGCAGATCAACGGCAAGCCCTGGAACAAGACCGCACCCGCACCGCGCCTGCCGCGCGAAGTGGTCGAGAAGACCGCGGCCAAGTACCGCGAAGCGCTCGAACGCCTGGTCGGCTGAACGGTCTCGCCGCGCACGCTGCGGCACGGTGCCTCCTGACGGCCCACGGGCCGCCTGGCCGCCTCACTCCAGTTCGGTGGCCTCCAGCCGCAGCAGCACGCGCGCTTCTTCGTCGAGCAGCAGCAACTGCCGCCCTTCCTGGCGGTAGGCGCGGACGTCGCCCAGCGCTTGCAGAAAGCGGCCCTCCAGGGTCGCCGCCTGCAGGCACAGCTGCAGCGTTGTGTTGATCTGCGTGATGCGCAGGCGCACGCCGTCCACCGCGTAGCTGGCCAGAAACCGATTGCAGCCCCCTGCGCCGCGCGCGCGGCCCCCTTCGCCGTCCATCACCAGATGCGGCTCGGGCGCTCCCGCGGGGGCGGGCGGCACGGCGGTGTCGTCGATTTCCACCAGCCGCCAATAGGTCTGCCGCAGCGGCACCTCGGCCTGCACGGTCGCTTTGTCCAAAGGCAGGCGGTGCAGTTCGACGTCCACCCGCCGATAGGCGGGGTCGGGCGGCAACGGGTGGGTGCCGTCGGAGGCGAAGCGCACGTAGCCATGCAGGGACAGCGAGGCGCGAACCCGGTAGCGGCCCGGCAGCAGCGGCTGCGTGAGCGCGGACCGGAAAGGAATCTGCAATTGGTAGGGCGGCGGCCCCGGCAGTTCGATGCGCTGTCGCCCGAGCACGGTGGGCGGCGCATCGGGCCTGGAGACGTCGAGCAGGGCCGCCTCGAACACGGCCGGCTCGTCGGGCGGCACGTAAAGGCGCTCGCGCGAGAACACCGTGCCGATGACCATGGCGTCCGGCGGGGGCGATGTGGCGCAGCCCGCGAGGGCGAGCGCCAGTACCGATGCCGCCGCCAGGGCGGCCGAACGCGCCCGTTCAGTGCCCATGGGCCGGGCTGTTTCGGTGGCCTGGGCGCCGGTCAGCTCAGCACCACGCTGGACAGGCGGCGGCGATAGGTCGCGACCACCGGGTCTTGCGGAGGAATCTGGCCCTCGGCCACCTTCACCCGGGGCGGCTCGATGATCTCGAGCACGGCCACGCAGGTCTTGCGTGCGGCCTCGTCGTTCCAGGCCTTGTCGCGCATGAGGATTTCCAGCAGTTCGTCCATCGCCTCGGTCCAGCGCTGGTGCGCCATGAACCAGCGGGCACGGGCGAAGCGCGCATCGAAGTCACGGCGGTTGGCGGCGATTTTGGCATCGAAATCGGCCATTGCCGCCGGATCGCTTGCCTCCATAGCTACGAAATCGATAGCATCCATCCAGGCCTTGAGCGCGCCCAGCTTGCGCGACCCCGGGGCCTTGGCGATCACCGGGGCGAAAGCGGCCTTGGCATCGTCCTCGCGGCCCAGTTGCAGCAGCAGCTTGACGTAGTCGAAGCGGGCTTCGTCGTTGGCAGGATCGGTGGCAACGGCGTGCTGGAGCTTTTCCAGCGCCGTGTCGGTGTCGCCTTCGGCCAGCGCGTCCAGCGCCAGTTCTTCTTCCTCTTCGGCCAGGGCCGCTTCGGCGGTGGGCACGTGCTTGTCGAGGAAGGCGCGCACCTGGCCTTCGGGCTGGGCGCCCGTGAAGCCATCGACGGGTTGGCCGTTCATCAGCAGCACGCAGGTGGGAATGCTGCGGATGCCGAACATGCCGGCGATCTGCTGCTCCTGGTCGGAGTCGATCTTCACGAGCTTGAAACGGCCTTCGTATTCCGTTTCGAGCTTTTCCAGGATGGGGCCGAGCGACTTGCAAGGCCCGCACCAGGGGGCCCAGAAGTCTACCAGCACGGGCACTTCCATCGAGGCGGCGATGACTTCGGTTTCAAAATTCTCTACGGTGACATCGATCATGTGTTCAGGAATGGTGGGTGCGCTCGGCACACAAAAAGTAAAATCGCGGGTTCCACTTCGGCGGGCGGCCGGTTCTCCAGCGCCCCACTCACATGAAACCCATCCAGATCGGTGTGGTCATGGGCTCCAGCAGCGACTGGGAGACCATGCAGCACGCAGTGCAGATTCTCCAGCAATTCGGCATCCCCCACGAAGCCCGCGTGGTCTCGGCCCACCGCATGCCGGACGACATGTTCGCCTACGCGGAAGCGGCGGCCGGCGCCGGGCTCAAGGCCATCATCGCCGGTGCGGGCGGGGCCGCCCACCTGCCGGGCATGATCGCCGCCAAGACCACCGTGCCGGTGCTGGGCGTTCCGGTGGCCAGCCGCCATCTGCAGGGCGTGGATTCGCTGCACAGCATCGTGCAGATGCCCAAGGGCATTCCCGTGGCCACCTTCGCCATCGGCACGGCCGGCGCGGCCAATGCGGCGCTCTTTGCCGTGGCCCTGCTGGCGACCGAGGACCCGGCATTGCGCACGAAGCTCGAAGCCTTCCGTGCCGAGCAGACGGCCGCGGCGCGCGCCATGGCCCTGCCCCCGGTGTCCGCATGAGCGCGCCCACGAGCCCGGCGCGCCCGCTGCTGCCCGGCAGCACGCTCGGCGTGGTCGGCGGCGGCCAGCTCGGCCGCATGTTCGTGCACGCGGCGCAGGCCATGGGCTACTTCACGGCCGTGCTGGATGCCGATGCCGACAGCCCCGCCGGCCGGGTGAGCCACCACCACATCCGCACCGCGTATGAAGACCCGGACGGCCTCGCGCAACTGGCGGGCCTGTGCGATGCCATCACGACCGAATTCGAGAACGTGCCGGCCCAGGCGCTGCGCACGCTGGGCGCCGAGCGGCCGGTGGCTCCGGCCGCGAGCGCCGTGGCCATCGCGCAGGACCGCGCCCAGGAAAAAGCCCACTTCGTGCGCTGCGGCGTGCCCTGCGCGCCCTACGCCGTGATCGAGACCCCCGCCGATCTGGCGGCCGTGGCGCCCGATCTCCTGCCGGGCATCTTGAAAACCGCCCGCATGGGCTACGACGGCAAGGGCCAGTCCCGCGTGAAGACGCCGGCCGAGCTGGCCGCCGCCTGGCAGGCCATGGGCCGCGTCCCGTGCGTGCTGGAAAAGAGGCTGCCCCTGGCGCTCGAATGCTCGGTGATCGTGGCGCGCGGGGCCGACGGCACCTGCGTGCACCTGCCCGTGCAGCGCAATCTGCACCGGGACGGCATTCTGGCGGTCACCGAGGTTCATGAGGGAAATATGCCTCATGCCCTAGTGGAACATGCGGTGAATGCTTCCAAATCGATAGCAAACGGACTGGACTACGTGGGCGTGCTGTGCGTGGAGTTCTTCGTGCTCGACGGCGGCGAACTGGTGGTCAACGAGATCGCCCCGCGCCCGCACAACAGCGGCCACTACAGCCAGAACGCCTGCGATGTGTCGCAGTTCGAATTGCAGGTTCGCGCCATGGCCGGCCTGCCGCTCACGCAGCCACGCCAGCACAGCCCGGCCGTGATGCTCAACCTGCTGGGAGACCTGTGGTTCGCTGGCGGCCCGCACGCCCGCACGCCGGCGTGGGAAGCCGTGCTGGCGCTGCCCGGCACGCATCTGCACCTGTACGGCAAGGCCGAGGCCAAGCCAGGCCGCAAGATGGGCCACCTGAATGTCACGGCGCCCACCGTGGAAGCCGCGCGCGCCAACGCGCTGCAGGCCGCAGCGCTGCTGGGCATCGCGGCGTTCTGATCCGGGCCTGACGCGACATGATCCTCGACGGCCAACGCCCCGAATCCATCGCCGCCGCCGCGCGCGCCCTGCGCACGGGCGCGCTGCTGGGACTGCCTACCGAGACGGTGTATGGCCTTGCGGCCGACGCGGCCAGCGATGCGGCCGTGGCGCAGATCTTCTCGGCCAAGGGACGGCCGAGCGACCACCCGCTGATCGTGCACGTGGCCGACGCGGCAGGCATCGCCCACTTCGCCAGCGAGGTGCCCGCGTTTGCACAGGCGCTGGTCGATGCGTTCTGGCCCGGCCCGCTCACCCTCATCCTGCCGCGCCGGCCCGGCGTGGCCACGGCAGCCACGGGCGGCCAGGACAGCGTGGGCCTGCGCTGCCCCGCCCATCCCGTTGCCCAGGCCGTGCTGCGCGCCTGCGCCTCGGAAGCCCCCGCGCTGGAAGGCCACCCCGTTTGGGGCGTGGCCGCGCCCAGCGCCAACCGTTTCGGCCGCGTGAGCCCCACCACCGCCCTGCATGTGCAGGACGAACTGGGCGATGCGCTGCTGGTGCTGGACGGCGGGCCCTGCGGCGTGGGCATCGAATCGACCATCGTCGATTGCACGCGCGGCGTGCCGGTGCTGCTGCGCCCCGGGGCGATCACCCGCGCGCAGATCGCCGAGGCCTGCGGCCTGGCGCCGCTATCGAAAGAAGAGCTGCCCGCGCATACGCCACGGGCATCAGGCACGCTGGAAGCCCACTACGCCCCCGCGGCGAAGGTGCGCCTGATGGATGCCAAGGCCCTGCAGACCGGGCTGGACCTGCTGGGCGCCGATGCCGCGCACCTGGCGGTCTATGCGCGCAGCGCGCTGCGCCCACGGTCGGCCAAGGTGCAGGTGCGGCGCATGCCCGACGACGCCGCAGCCACCGCGAAGCAGCTGTTTGCCGTGCTGCGCGCCTTCGACGACGAGGGCGTGAAGCTGATCTGGATCGAAACCCCGCCCGCCACCCCCGAATGGGAGGGCGTGCGCGACCGCCTGCAGCGCGCCGCGGCGGCATAGGGCCGGACCATAGACCTATTGCACGCCCTGTTGCAGGCCACGCCGCGCCAGTCGTTAAACTCTCGCCACATTTTCTGGAGAAAAACCCATGGCAGCAAATTGGATGCGCCGCACCCTCGTGGTCGCCGCTTGTGCAACGGCCACGTTGCTCGCGGCTTGCGGTTCAAGCACAACCGAGTCGGCCATCACGCCCGACCGGTTCATCACGTTCGGTGACGGCTTCAGCGATATGGGCCAAAACGGCGCCCGCTACACGGTCAACGACGGCAGCATCAACAACTGGACCCAGCAGATCGCCAACAACTACGGCAAGACCTTCACGCCCGCGGCTGCAGGCGGCACGGGCTACGCCCAGGGCAACGCCCGCGTGACGGCCACGACCGACGCGGCCGGCCGCACCACCACCCCGTCCGTCACCCAGCAGATCGACACCTTCCTGTCCAAGGGCGGCTTCGCTGAAAACGATCTGGTCATGATCAACGGCGGCATCAGCGACGTGATCGCCGGCATGGCCGCGGTGAACGCGGGCACGCAGACCAGCGCGCAGTTCCTGGCCAATGCGGCCACGGCCGGCAAGGAACTGGCCGCGCAGGTGCGCCGCCTGTCCAACGCCGGTGCCAAGCACGTGGTGGTGACCGGCACGTACGACCTGGGCAAGAGCCCCTGGGCCGTGTCGATCAACCAGACCACGCTGCTGAGCAACGCCAGCACGCAGTTCAACCAGGCCCTGCTGGTGAACATCGAAGACCTGGGCACCACGGTGCTGTACGTGGACCTGGCCTACTACGGCAATGTGTTCGTGGGCTCGCCATCGGGCTACGGCTTCACCGACAAGGACAACGCCGTCTGCACGTCGGTGGACGCGAACAACGGCATCGGCATCGGCGCAGGCCGGGTCAATTCGCTGCTGTGCAACGCCTCCACGCTGCTGCCGGGCGCTGCCCAGGACAAGTACGTGTTCGCCGACCCCGTGTACTTCACGCCTTCGGCCCAGCGCCAGTTCGGCACCTACGCGTACGACCGCCTGCGCGCTCGCTGGTAAGCACGGCGCACGCCCATGGAAAAAGCCGACCCTCGGGTCGGCTTTTTTATGCCCGCTCCCGTGGCTCGCACGGGGTGGCAATCCAGGCGGCTGCCGTCAGAACCGGTAGCCGATGCCGACCGTGAACACGTTGGGGTTGAGCTTGATGGCGATGCTCTGCCCCGTGGACAGGTGGGTGGTGGTCTTGAGGGCGGTCTTGTAATAGGCCGCGTCCACGAACCAGCGCTCGTTGAACTGCCATACGAAGCCGACTTGCGCCGTCGCACCCCACTTGTCGTCGATCGACGCGGTGATGGGATTGGCCGGCGTGCCGCCGGTCATCGCGTTCAGCGTGGCGGTGGTGCGCTCCTTGAAGAACTTGGCATACGTCACGCCCACGCCCACATACGGTCGGAAGGCCGCATTGGCCTCCAGGAATCGGTACTGCGCGATGACCGTGGCGGGCACCACCTTGGTCTCGCCCACCTTGCCCACGCCGCCGATGGCTCCGTCGCCATAGAACGCGTGCTTGAAAGGCAGGCCGACAGGCACATCCACGGCCCAGTGGTCGGTCAGCATGTAGTTCAGCCCGCCGGTCAGGGTGGTGTCGGAACGAACGTCCACACGGGTGTCGGGAAAGCTCGGCGCGCTCAGGTTGCCGCTTTTGGTTTGCGGCGAAATCTGGGTGGCGCCCACGCGCACGCTCAACGTGCCCGCCACTTGTGCGCTGGCCGTGCCGCAGAGGGCTGCCGCGGCGATCGCCACGCAGGCCCAGGAAAATGGCTTCATGAAAACTCCTTGATGGGTCGGGCGCGGGCTCAGAGCCAGCCGGCGGTGGACAGGGAACGGGACACCAGTTGGCCGATCAGCTGATGACCGTAGGGCGTGGGATGGAAGCTGTCGGCGAAGCCGTAGGACTTCCACCAGTCCGCGCCGCCCGTGGCGCCTGCGGGAGGTGTGCGGGCCGACAGGGCGGCCGACGTGCAGGTGGGGAAGGTGTAGGTCGGCAGGCCATCGGCGCCCACGCCGGTGGGCGGGCAGGCGGCGGTCGACACGTTGGTCAGCTGGTACTGGACCGGATTGGTGGCCTGGTCCTTGAACGAGCTGTAGAAGTCCACCAACGCCAGGCGGCTGTCGGTGCCCAGGCTGGCGGCCAGGCGGGCGTTGTAGGCCTGGATCCAGCCGTCGAACAGCGCTTCGGCCTGGGCTGCGGCGGCCGCGCCGCTCGAAGCGGCGATGGATGCCACCACCAGACGGAACCGGGGGGTCACGGTGATGCCCGGTGCGTTGAGCACCGCCACGCGCTTGGCGCCCTTGTCCAGCGTGTTGGTCTTGATGGTGGCGGCAAAGCGCGTTGCCAGCGTCTGCATGTACAGCCCGCCCACCTGCGCCATGCCGGTCGCGCCGCCGTTCATGGCGGCGGTGATGGTGTTGGCGTCCAGCAGCGTGCCCAGCACGGCGCGGTAGGCGGCGCCGCCATCGCTCGGGATGCGCAGGTATGCGCCGATCAGATCGGCCGCATCGTTGGCGCCGCCGTCGATCAGCACCAGATCGCGGTCGGAGAAGCCAGCCGCGCCGGCATCCTGGATCTGGCGGGTGATGGACGCTGGCGAGGTGGGCGCGGTCAGGTGATTGATGCGCCCGCCGCCCACGGCGTAGTTGGTGCACTCGGCACGGGTGGTGAACGCGGTGCCGCTGGACAGGTAGTGCGGGCACAGGGTCTGGCCGTAGGTCGTGGCGACGCGCTCGGGCCAGACGGCGCTGGAGCCGGCGCCTGTGGCCGCCGTGCCCTGCACGGTGAACTTGAAGCCGAACGTGCCGCTGTCGGCCAGGCTATCGCCCATGACCTTCACCGAATTCACGCTCACGGCGGGGGTCGTGTCCGACCCGCCGCCTCCGCATGCGGCGAGCAGGGATGCCGCCGCCAGTGCGGTTACTGCCCAGGAAGCTCTGTTTTTTGTGATTTTCGAGATCAAGGTGTACTCCGTCAGGTTGAAAAATAGCACGGTCGTGCGTTTTACCAAGACCTATCGTAAACCCGCACTTCCCCGGCGCGGCACAGGGGAAGTACCGATACCTGCCCCGTCGCGCCCCGGCGGAGCACCGCGCGCGCTGCGGCCTTTCTCAGCGGTCGCTGGCCACCCAGTCCACCAGCGCCTCGATGGCCGGGCGCGCCGCTGCGGCGTTCGGATGGTTGGCGATGGCCACCATCACGTAGCGCCGGCCGCTGGCGCCGTCCACATAGCCGGCCATCGCCGACACGTCGCGCAGGCTGCCGGTCTTGAGGTGGGCGGCGCCCACGGAGCGGCCCTGGCTGCGCCGCAGCGTGCCGTCCACACCGGTGATCGGCAGCGACGCCACCAGCTCGGGCATGACGGACGACGCCCAGGCCGCCTGCAGCATGCGCGCGAGCGCCTGGGCACTGATGCGCGCCTCGCGGCTCAGGCCCGCGCCGTTGTCCAGCACCGGCACCTCGGTGCCGGGAAAGCGCTGGCGCCACCACTGTCCGACCACGGCACGCGCACCGTCGAAGGTGCCGCGGCCGTTCTTTTGCAGCGCCAGCGTGAGAAACACCTGCTGCGTCATCACGTTGTTGCTGTACTTGTTGATGTCGCGCACCACCTCGGCCAGCGCGGGTGACGGCGTGCTGAAGGCCGGCACCAGGCCGGCGGGCACCCGCCCGTCGCGCACGCTGCCGGTGAGCTTGCCGCCCAGTTCGCGCCACATGCCCTCGATGGCGCGGGCCGCGTAGCCGGCGGGATCGGCGGGTGCCACCGCCCATGCCCGCTCGCCGCAGGCTGCGGGGTACACGCCCTGGAAGGCGATGCGCGCGGGGTCGGCCAGCTCGGCCTTGAGCGCCGTGCGCCAGTCGCCGCAGTCCGCGCCCGGCGCGGCGAGCGGCACGGTGGCGGGCCATTGCACGCCCGCCAGCGGGGGCTCGTACTGCACGCGAGCGATGCCGGCCGCCGCATCGGGCACGAAGGTCATCGAGATCGACTTGTAGTTCACCAGCAGCGCGTCGGGCGATGCGTTGTAGGGGCGCAGCGGCTCGCCGTCGAAGCGCGCGGCGTCGTGGTCGGGCACGTCGAACGCGCTGCGGTCCAGCACGATGTCGCCCACGATCACCTGAATGCCCTGCGCCCGCAGCCGGCGCATCAGCAGCCACAGCCGCTCGACCACCAGCTTGGGGTCGCCCTGCCCCTTGATGTACACGTTGCCCTGCAGGCTGCCGGCCTGGGGCCGGGCGTCCAGGTACACCGGCGTGTCCCAGGTGAATGCCGGGCCCAGCTGGTCCAGCGCGGCGTAGGTGGTGACCAGCTTCATGACCGACGCCGGGTTGACCGGCACCTGGGCACGATAGGCGAGCCGGGGCGCCTGCCGGCCCTCCGCATCGACCACCAGGATCGACAGGGCATCGCGCGGCAGCTTGGCGCGCTGCAGGGCGGCCTCCACAGCCGGGGGCAGCGCGCCTTGGGCAGCGGTGTCGGGGGACGGGACGGGGGGCTGGGCCGGGGCCTGCAGCGCCATGCCGGCGAGCGCCACGAACGTGGCGGCGCGCAGTGCCATCGGCCTGCGCGATGAAAAGACTTGCAACATGGGCGGCGAGTCTACCGAGGGGGTCTCCCAGCGCGCGGGTGCAAACCGCAGCGGGGCCGAGAACCGGCATTCGTCCTACAAACCGATGCGCCCGGGCGGAGGGACGAAGGCGCTGGGGTTCACCCTAGGATGGCCTCCATCATGACGTCCCGGCCACCGGGAGAAAGGCAACTGTGAGCACTTGGTACAAATTGGCTCTCGGCAACGACCAGGACGCGTTCGAGCCCGCGCGCCGGATCCAGCAGATCTTCATGGCGAAGTTCCTGATGACGCCCCCGGGCTCGGGGCGCGCTCTCTTCTCCAGCTACGACCTCGCCAGCGACAACCTGTGGCTTTATTTCTCGCCCGCGGCCCGCGACATCGCGACCCGCGTGGGCGCCCAGCCCTGCGACAAGCCGGCCCCCGATGCCCCGCTGGGCCTGCTCGCGGGCGAAGGCGATGCCCTGGCGCAGCAAGCCACCCTGGAAGCCGCGACCGCCTGACCGGCCGGCACGCAGCGGGGTTGCACCGGGCCTGATCGCCGCATGGCGGCCGGGGCGCCGATAATGTGCACCGGCCTCCTTGCACCCGGTGCGGCGCACCGCTGCGTTTCAGCAGCCACGGCGCTACAGGGAGCCGCCCTCCCCACGCCATGAACCTGCTCGCCTTCGACACCAGTACCGACACCCTGTCCATCGCCGTACAGCGCGGGGATGCGACCTGGGAGCACAGCGGTCCCGGCGGTGCGCAAGCCTCGGCCACGCTGCTGCCGGCGATCCGTGCCTTGCTCGCCGACGCAGGACTGTCATTCGACACGCTGGATGCGGTGGTGTTCGGGCGCGGGCCAGGGTCGTTCACCGGGCTGCGCACGGCCTGCTCGGTGGCCCAGGGGCTGGCCTTCGGGGCGCGTGGCGGCGCCGGCGTTCCGGTGCTTCCCATCGACACGTTGCTGGCCCTTGCCGAAGCGGCCCGCCAAGCCCAGGGCTGTACGCGCGTGGTCGCAGTGCTGGACGCGCGCATGGACGAGGTGTACACCGCCCGGTTCGAACTGCAGGGCGATGGCCAATGGCTGGGAGAAGGCGATTTCGGCCTTTGCGCCCCGCAGGCCGTGCACGTCCCGCCCGGCTATACCGTGGCCGGCAACGCACGCGCCGCCTATGGCGAGCGGCTGGCGCCCCAAGCCCTTCATGTATCGGCCCTGCCCACCGCCACGGCGCTGCTGCGCCTGGCGCCCTCCCGCCTGGCTGCGGGCAAAGGCCAGCCGGCAAGCGAAGCGCTGCCGCTGTACGTGCGCGACAAGGTGGCGCAGACCACGGCGGAGCGCATGGCGGCCAAGCACGCCGCAGCCGCTGCGCCGACCCAACCATCCCCTGCCCCATGAGTGCTCTTGCGCATTATCCCGACGAGGCCCGGTTCGAGCCCCTCACCCTGGCGCGCCTGGATGCGCTGCTGGTGATCGAGCAGGCCGCGTACTCGCACCCCTGGACGCGGGGCAACTTCATCGACGCCATGGCGGCGGGCTACGAAACCCAGCTGCTGCTGGCCGGCGAAACACTCATCGGCTACTTCGTGGCCATGAAAGGCGTGGACGAAGTGCACCTGCTCAACCTCACCGTGGCGCCCGCCCACCAGCGCCAGGGCTGGGCCCGCCTGCTGCTGGACGCGCTGGCCCTGTGGGCCCGTGGCTGCAACGCGCAATGGCTTTGGCTGGAAGTGCGCGTGAGCAACCTGCGGGCGCGCGAAATCTACGAAGCCCGGGGCTTTCGCTTCGTGGGCGAACGCAAGCGCTACTACCCCGCCCACAACGGCGAGCGCGAAGACGCCGTCGTGATGAGCCTCGCGCTATGAGCCTCGACCTCGACGCACGCCAGCGCGCGATGCTGGCGGAGATGGGCATCACCGTCTGGGCACCGGCGGCCGCGCCAGCGGCTTCCCCGGAACCGGCAGCGCCCAGCCCGGCGGCACCGCCCCAGGACGGCGGCCGGCCTCCACTTGCAGCACCGTCCGCCGACCCGCGGCCCGTCTCAGCGCCGCCCGCCGTGGCCCGCCCGGCCCATCGGGCGGCACCCGTCGCGCCTGCCGCGTCGGTGGCCGCGCCAGCGGCAAGGGAAGACAGCGCGGCCACCACGGCAGCCATGCACCCTGCCCGGCCGCTGTATCCGCAGGCCGATCCATCGATGGTCCCTGCCGAGCTGGGCTCCGGCTGGCTGGTGCTGGCCGAGAGCGCCACGCCCGAAGCCCCGCTGACCGGCGATGCCGGCAAGCTGCTGGACAACATGCTGCGCGCCATGCGCCTGCACCACCATCCGCGGGTGTTCTTCGCGGCGGTGCAGCGCACCGGCGCAGGCGCCCCTGGCGAAGCCGGCATCGCGCAGGCCCTGCAGGAGGCGCTGGACACCCTGCGCCCGGCCATGGTGCTGGTGCTCGGCCTGGGTGCGGCCCGCGCCGTGCTGGAAAGCCGTGAGCCTTTGGGACGGCTGCGTGCCAATGCGCACGCGCTGGCCGACGGCACGCCGGCCATCGTCACCTACGACCCCGCCTACCTGCTGCGCGCCCCTGAGGCCAAGGCCGCCGCCTGGGCGGACCTGTGCCGCGCGCTGGCCGTTGTCCGTGCCGCGGGCGCTCCCGCCCCCGGCGCGGACGGACCCGCATCCGACGCGCCCTGAGCCCCCTCGGGCACTGTTCCGCAAAGGGCTGCAAAGCCCTGTACACCCTGGCGCGTGTCACTGAATTGACGCAGCGCAATGCCATAATCCGCGGCTTGCAATTTTGGAGATTCCTCCGTGGAAACCTACCCCAGTTGGTAGCTTTCAGCTCCCGGCCTGCCGAGGGCTGAAAGCGGCCCCCGCCCCCTCGCAGACGCCCATCACACACCGGGAGTGAGCCCACATGCTCAACATTTTCACGCTCGCCAACGGCAGGCTCGTCCAGGAAGAAATCGAATCCCTGGAAGAGCTGGCTCAGTTCCAGCCGATCTGGGTCGACCTGGAGTCGCCCACCCTCGAAGAAAAACGCTGGGTCAAGCAGCACTACGGCCTCTTCATCCCCGAAGACGCCATGGACGAGGACATCGAGGAATCCGCCCGCTTCTATGAAGAAGACAACGGCGAGCTGCACATCCGCAGCGACTTTCTCATCGACGACGAAGACGACCCGCGCTCGGTGCGCGTGGCGTTCATCCTGAACCTCGTCAACGACACGCTCAAGAGCAAGGGCGTGCTCTTTTCCATCCACGACGAAGACGTGCCCGTCTTCCGCCTGCTGCGCATGCGCGCGCGCCGGGCGCCGGGGCTGATCGAGGATGCGAAGGAGGTGCTGCTCAAGCTCTTCGATGCCGACGCCGAATACTCCGCCGACACGCTCGAAGGCATCTACGACGACTTGAAGAAGGTCAGCGTTCAGGTGCTGGCCGGCGACGTCACCGACGCCCGCGCCGGCGAGGTGCTGGCCGCCATCGCGCGCCAGGAAGACCTGAACGGCCGCATCCGCCGCAACGTGATGGACACGCGCCGCGCCGTGAGCTTCATGATGCGCAGCAAGATGCTCAACGCCGAGCAGTTCGAGGAGGCCCGCCAGATCCTGCGCGACATCGAATCGCTCGACAACCACACGGCGTTCCTGTTCGACAAGATCAACTTCCTGATGGACGCCACGGTCGGTTTCATCAACATCAACCAGAACAAGATCATCAAGATCTTCTCGGTGGCCAGCGTGGCGCTGCTGCCGCCGACGCTGATCGCCAGCGTCTACGGCATGAACTTCAAGTTCATGCCCGAGCTGGACTGGTCGCTCGGCTACCCCTACGCGCTGGCGCTCATGGTGGCGAGCGCGCTCGGCCCCATGTGGTACTTCCGCAAGCGCGGCTGGTTGAAATGACCCCCCCTGAGCCGCTGCGCGTCGTCCCCCAGGGGGACGACGCCTGCGGCCCGGCGGAGCCGCTTCCGCGGCGTCTGCTGGCGTGAAGGCACACGCGCTGCTGAGAATCGCCGACCTGGAGTCGAATCGGCCTCCAGCGCAATCAGTACTAGGGCATTGCGCTATTGATTTTGAAGCAGCTTACAGACCCGGAGCGCGCGGTGCGGCGTCCGCCGGCCTCCAAGCACGCGCCCCGTCGAAAATTGCCCATTGAGAGCCGAATCGGCCTCCAGCGCAATCATCACTAGGGCACGCAGCTATTGTTTTTATAGCGTACTGAGAAACCGCCCGATGATGCCATCGGCATACCGGCTGGCCACGGCCTGCACGAAACGGGGAAAGTCCACGTGCGCGGCGTCGTCCGCGCGGTCGGACACGGTGCGCACGGCGGCGAAGGGCACGCCGTAGTCGCTGCAGACCTGGGCCACGGCGGCGCCTTCCATTTCCACTGCGAGCACCGCGTGGCCGGCTGCGGTGAATGCCTCGCGCAGCGCCTGCGATTCCTGCAGGGTCGACACGAAACGGTCGCCGCTCGCGATCAATCCCCGGTGCACGCGCGGCTCACGCAAGGTGGGCGGCAGCCCGGCGCCGTCCAGCAGCCCGGCCGCGCCGGACGCCAGGCATTCGCCCGCAGCCGCCGCCAGCCGCTCGGCCATGCCGGCATCGCACGGCAAGCGGGTGCGCCCGTAACCGGGCAGCTCCCAGCGGGGAAAGAGGGGCGAGGCGTCCATGTCGTGCTGCAGGAAGTCCTGCGCCACGACCACGTCGCCGACCTGCACGTCCGTGCCCAGGCCGCCGGCCACGCCGGTGAACACGATGCGCGCGGCGCCGAAGCGTTCGATCAGCGCCGTGGCGGTGGTGGCCGCAGCCACCTTGCCGATGCCCGACAGCGCCAGCACCACTTCGCGCCCGTGCAGACCGCCGCTCCAGAAGGTGCGGCCCGCGTGGAGCGTGCGCCGCCCCCGGCCGAGCGCGTCGATGAGGCCCTGCTGCTCTTCGGCGAGCGCGCTGAGGATGGCGGTCGTCACGGACGCAATGCCGGCACAGCCCGCAGCACCCGCACCCGCACCCGCACCCGCGCCCGCACCACGGCGCGGCGGGGCGTGAACACGACGCAACTCACGGGCGCTTGTCGCGCAGCTCTCGCCGCAGGATCTTGCCCACCGGGGTCTTGGGCAGCGACTCGCGGAACTCGATCACGCGGGGCTGCTTGTAGCCGGTGAGGTTGGCCTTGCAGAACTCGCGCACCTGCGCTTCGGTCAGGTCGTCGTTGCGCTTCACGATGACGAGCTTGACGGCCTCGCCCGTCTTCTCGTCCGGCACGCCGACCACGGCGCATTCGAGCACGCCGGGCAGCATGGCCACCACGTCCTCGACCTCGTTCGGATAGACGTTGAAGCCGCTCACCAGCACCATGTCCTTCTTGCGGTCGACGATCTTGAAATAGCCGCGCTCGTCCATCACGCCGATGTCGCCGGACTTGAAGTAGCCGTCCTCGGTCATGACATTGGCCGTTTCGTCCGGCCGCTGCCAGTAGCCGGCCATGACCTGCGGGCCCTTGATCACGATCTCGCCGCGCTGGCCGGGCTCGGACACGTCGCGGCCGTCGTCATCGATCAGCTTCATGTAGGTGCTGGAGATCGGCACGCCGATGGTGCCGGTGTAGGCCTTCTCCGTGGCCGGATTGCAGGCGACCGTGGGGCTGGTCTCCGACAGGCCATAGCCTTCGCAGATGGGGCAGCCGGTCTTTTCCAGCCAGAGCTTGGCCACCGCGGCCTGCACCGCCATGCCGCCGCCCACCGACACCTTGAGGTTCTTCCAGTTCACCGTGTCGAAGTCGGGGTGGTGGGCCAGCCCGTTGAACAGCGTGTTCACGGCCGGGAAGCTGTGGAAGGTGTGCTTGGACAGTTCCTTGAGCACCGCCACCAAGTCGCGCGGATTGGGCAGCAGGATGTTCTTGGCGCCGGTGCGCATGTTCATCATCATGTTCACCGTGAAGGCGAAGATGTGATAAAGCGGCAGCGCGCAGACGGTGGTGGGCTGCTCGTTGGCCGGCACGGCCTGCATCACGGGCGCGTTCCAGGCCTCGGCCTGCAGCACGTTGGCGATGATGTTGCGGTGCAGGAGCACCGCGCCCTTGCTCACGCCCGTGGTGCCGCCGGTGTATTGCAGCAGGGCCACGTCGTCGGGCCGCAGGTCGGGCGCATTGAAGGCACCGCGCGCGCCCTGCGACAGCGCGTCGTTGAAGCGCACCGCGCCCGGCAGCGAAAAGGGCGGCACCAGCTTCTTCACGCTGCGCACCACGTAGTTGACGATCATTCCCTTGAGGAATCCCAGCCGGTCGCCCATGGCGCACAGCACCACGTTCTTGACCTGCGTGGCGCCGATGCAGGCCTGCAGCGTGGCGGCGAAGTTCTCGATGATGATGATGGCCTTGGAGCCCGAATCCTTCAGTTGGTACTCCAGCTCGCGCGGGGTGTACAGCGGGTTCACGTTCACCACCACCAGGCCTGCGCGCAGGATGGCCGCGACCACCGCCGGGTACTGGGGCACGTTGGGCATCATGACGGCGACGCGGTCGCCCTTGGCCAGCCCCAGGCCCTGCAGGTAGGCCGCGAACTGGCGGCTTTGCACGTCGGTCTCGCCGAAGGTCACGTCCTTGCCCATGAAGCTGTAGGCCACGCGGTCGGCGTACTTGCCGAACGCTTCTTCCATCAGGGCGACGAGCGAGGGGTACTGCGCCGGGTCGATGTCGGCCGGCACCCCGGGTGGGTAGGCGGCAAGCCACGGGCGGTCATTCATGCTGTATGTCTCCAAACCTGCTGTTACAAAAAGGAGCCCGCATTGTCGTCGCGGGCAGTGAGGCCGGGGGCCTGTAGTTTCCCTAAAGCGCACGCCCGCCCACAGCGCTGGCCCGAAGGACGCGCCACGGGGATTCGCGCGCTATTCGATGGCTTTGCCGATGTCCTCGACGACCTTTTTCGCGTCGCCGAAAACCATCATGGTCTTGTCCATGTAGAACAGCTCGTTGTCCAGGCCGGCGTAGCCCGCGGCCATGGAGCGCTTGTTCACGATCACCGTCTTGGCCTTGTAGGCCTCCAGGATGGGCATGCCGTAGATGGGGCTGCCCTTGGTGTGCGCGGCGGGGTTCACGACGTCGTTGGCGCCCAGGATGATCGCCACGTCCACCTGGCCGAACTCGCCGTTGATGTCTTCCATCTCGAACACCTGGTCGTAGGGCACCTCGGCTTCGGCGAGCAGCACGTTCATGTGGCCCGGCATGCGCCCGGCGACGGGGTGGATGGCGTATTTGACGGTGATGCCCTTCTCGGCCAGCTTGGCGGCCAGCTCCTTCACCGCATGCTGGGCGCGCGCCACGGCCAGGCCGTAGCCGGGGACGATGACCACGGTTTCGGCGTTGCCCAGCACGAAGGCGGCGTCGTCGGCGCTGCCGCTCTTGACGTTGCGCTGGGCCTGCGCGCCGCCTGCCGATGCCGCCGCCGCATCGCCGCCGAACCCGCCCAGGATCACGTTGAAGAACGATCGGTTCATCGCCTTGCACATGATGTAGGAGAGGATGGCGCCCGAGCTGCCCACCAGCGATCCCGCGATGATGAGCATGCTGTTGTTCAGGCTGAAGCCGATGCCCGCCGCCGCCCAGCCCGAGTAGCTGTTGAGCATGGACACCACCACGGGCATGTCGGCCCCGCCGATGGGAATGATGATGAGCACGCCCAGCACGAAGGCCAGCGCCAGCATGGCGAAGAAGGCGGTCCAGCTTTCGGTGGCCATGTAGGCCAGCCCGAGCGCGACCGTCGCCAGGCCCAGCACGAGGTTGAGCAGGTGCTGGCCCTTGAACTGCACCGGCGCGCCCTGGAACCAGCGGAACTTGTACTTGCCCGACAGCTTGCCGAAGGCGATCACCGAGCCGCTGAAGGTGATGGCCCCGATGGCCGCGCCCAGGAACAGCTCCAGCCGGTTGCCGAACGGAATCGGCAGGCGCGCGAAGCCTTCCACCAGCACCGTGCCCGCAGCCGTCGTGGCACTGGCGAGGGCCGGCACGGGCGGCGGCACGATGCCGAAGGCCCAGGGCTCGGCCACCGCAGCCACAGCGATGAACACGGCCGCCAGGCCGATCATGCTGTGCATGAAGGCGACCAGCTCGGGCATCTTGGTCATCTCCACGCGCTGGGCCATCACCGTGCCGGCCGCACCACCGACGAGCAGCCCGAGCAGCACCCAGGCCAGGCCCATCGGCGCGCCGCGCGCCACGCTCCAGATCAGCGCGGCGGTGGTGAGCACCGCGATCGCCATGCCGGCCATGCCGAACAGGTTGCCCCGGATCGACGTGGTGGGATGCGACAGCCCCTTGAGCGCCTGGATGAAGCAGACGCTGGCCACCAGGTACAGCAGCGTGACGAGGTTCATGCTCATGGTGCGGCCTTCTTGACCTTCTCGTCAGCCACCGTGCCGGTGGGGGCGGGAGCCGCCTTGCGTTCCTTTTTTCGGAACATCTCCAGCATGCGCCGCGTGACGAGAAAACCGCCGAACACGTTCACCGCAGCGAGCGCCACCGCGAGCACGCCCATGGTCTTGCCCAGCGTCGTTTCCGTGAGCGCCGCGGCCAGCATGGCGCCGACGATGACGATGGCCGATATCGCGTTGGTCACGGCCATCAACGGCGTGTGCAGGGCCGGGGTCACGGTCCACACCACGTGGTAGCCGACATAGATGGCCAGTACGAAGATGATCAGGTTGATCAGCGTGGGGGAAACGGCATCCATGGCAGCACTCCTTGAGAGCGAACGAACTACTGGGGCGGGGCGATCGGAAACGGCGGCACGACCAGCCGGCCGTCCATCATCGAAGTGCTCAAGCGCGCGGCCTGCGCCATCTTGTCGCCCCATTCGAGCGCAGGGCGGCCAGCGCGAAGAAACGCTTCGTTGTCCCGCGTGGGCGGGCGCAGCAGTCGCTGATCGACCACCGCATCGACGGAGATGAAGGCGCCGCCGTTGGTGGCGTAGCGAAAGAACACGTGCGAGTAAGGCTTGGCCGGCGCAGCCTTGTTCATCGCCAGCCACTGCGCCACCGAAGGGCGGTTCTTGGCAAGGTAGTCCTCGGTGTCGGCGCGGCGCTTGTAGCGCAGGCAGTCGATCCGCGCGGGGCTGCCCTGCGCCTTGTCCTCGACGAACACGCCCTGCTGCTCGGTGCAGGGGGCGGTCCAGAGGGTGGTGTCGCGCGGGAAGTTGGTGCTGTTGGTCTGCACCAGCAGCACGGCCAGCAGCGGGCGGTCCTTGCCGGGGCCGCGAAGGCCCATGGCGGTCATCTGCGTGGGCAGGTCGGCGGCGGTGTCGTCGGGCAGCACGTCGATGACTTCATCGCGGCGGCCCAGCACTTCCCAGTCGCCAGGCGGCAGGTCGAGCTGGGCGCGGCCGACGTGGGGCAGCGCGGGCTGCACCGGCGCGCAGGCGGCGAGGCCGCAGAGGGCCGCGATGGCGAGCAGCGGGCCGCCGAGGCGGCGGGACAGACGGGACAGGGGGAGCTGGGGGATAAGCCGGGTCTTCACAGGAATACTTGTCTTGTCATGCGCGGGTGACCGCGCCTTCATGGGCCACGAGGCAGGCAGCGACGATGTCGTCTTGCCGGTCCACGTGCAGGGCCCCTTCGGGGTTGATGATGAGCTTGAGGAAATCGAGCACGTTGCGCGCATAGAGCGCGGAGGCATCGGCCGCGACCAGCGCGGGCAAGTTGGTTTCACCGACCAGGGTCACGCCGTGGCGCACCACGGTCTGGCCGGCTTCGGTCAGCGGGCAATTGCCGCCCTGGGGAGCGGCCAGATCGACGATCACCGAGCCCGGCTTCATCGACTCGACCATCGCCTCGGTGACGAGCACGGGCGCGGGCCGGCCGGGAATGAGCGCGGTGGTGATGACGACATCGGCCTGGGCCACGCGCTTGGCCACCTCGCCCCTCTGGCGCTCGAGCCAGCCGGGCGGCATGGGGCGCGCGTAGCCGCCGGAGCCCTGGGCGGCGTCTTTCTCTTCGTCGGTTTCGAACGGCACGTCGATGAACTTCGCGCCCAGCGATTCCACCTGGTCCTTGACCGAGGGCCGCACGTCGGAGGCTTCGATCACCGCGCCCAGCCGCTTGGCCGTGGCGATGGCTTGCAGGCCCGCGACGCCGACGCCCAGCACCACCACGCGCGCGGCCTTCACCGTGCCGGCGGCGGTCATGAGCATGGGAAAGAAGCGCTGGTATTTGTCGGCCGCGATCATCACGGCCTTGTAGCCGGCGATGTTGGCCTGGGAAGACAGCACGTCCATGCTCTGGGCGCGCGTGGTGCGGGGCGCCGCTTCCAGGGCATAGGCGGTGGTGCCGGCCTGGGCCAGCCGCTGCAGGCCGGCCGCGTCGAAGGGATTGAGCATGCCAACCAGCGTGGCGCCGGGGCGCAGCAGGGGCATTTCGGATTCGGTGGGGCAGCGGACCTTGAGCACCAGGTCGGCGCCCCAGGCGGAGGCGGCGTCCACGATCTCAGCACCCACGGCGGCATAGGCGGCATCGGGCACGCTGGCGGCCACGCCGGCGCCCGTCTGGACACGCACCGCGTGGCCCTGGGCCTTGAGCTTCTTGACAGTCTCCGGCGTCGCGGCGACCCGGGTTTCTCCAACCATGGACTCGGCTGGTACACCTATCTGCATGTTGTCTGTCTCCCGGCTGGCTGTGCTCGGCGATCTCCGCTCACTGCGCCCGAGCTTACCCGATGCGCTTCAGCGCACCGCCACGCCCCAATGGCAAAGGCCCGGCGCACGCGAATGCGCCGGGCCTGCCGTGCGGGAGCACGAGCGCTCCCGCACGGCAGGGTCCGTCAGTTCACCACCTGGGCCAGCGCGCCCGCAGCGTACTGGCCGGCCACCACTTGCAGGCTGTGGCCCTTGATCTTGGGCGCCTGGCCTTCGCAGCCGAACTCGATGTAGCGCTGCTTGCAGATGGCCTTGGCGGCCTCGCGCGCGGGCTTGAGCCATTCGCGGGCGTCGAACTTTTCGGGATTCTCGGCCAGGAACTTGCGCACCGCGCCGGTCATGGCCAGGCGGATGTCGGTGTCGATGTTGATCTTGCGCACGCCGATCTGGATGGCCTTCTGGATTTCCTCGACGGGCACGCCGTAGGTTTCCTTCATGTTGCCGCCGTACTGGCGAATGATTTCCAGCAACTCCTGCGGCACGCTGGAGCTGCCGTGCATCACGAGGTGGGTGTTGGGGATGCGGCGGTGGATTTCCTGGATGCGGTCGATGGCCAGGATGTCGCCGGTGGGCTTGCGCGTGAACTTGTAGGCGCCGTGGCTCGTGCCGATGGCGATGGCCAGCGCGTCGAGCTGGGTGCGCTTCACGAAGTCGGCGGCCTGCTCGGGGTCGGTCAGCAGTTGTTCGCGCGTCATGGTGGCGTCGGTGCCGTGGCCGTCTTCCTTGTCGCCCTTCATGGTTTCCAGCGAGCCCAGGCAGCCCAGTTCGCCCTCGACCGTGACGCCGACCTTGTGCGCCATGTCCACGACCTTGCGCGTCACGTCCACGTTGTACTCGTAGCTGGCGATGGTCTTACCGTCGGCTTCGAGCGAGCCGTCCATCATCACGGAGGAAAAGCCCAGGTCGATCGCGCCCTGGCACACGGCGGGGTTCTGGCCGTGGTCCTGGTGCATGACCAGGGGAATGTGCGGATAGGCTTCGACGGCGGCCTGGATCAGGTGCTTGATGAAAGCCTCGCCAGCGTACTTGCGGGCACCGGCGCTGGCCTGAAGGATGACGGGAGCGCCCGTCTCGTCGGCGGCGGCCATGACGGCCTGGACCTGCTCCAGATTGTTCACGTTGAAAGCGGGAATGCCGTAGCGGTTTTCTGCGGCATGGTCGAGCAATTCGCGCATCGAGACGAGAGGCATGGGATGGGTCCGTTCAATGGTGGGGAAGGCACAAAGGCCCCCTCGGGGGGCCGGCGATCGCGGCGGTAACCGCTTCGTAACCGGCGATTTTATCCCGGCGGCCCGGCCATGGACTCCGTGAATTCCAGACGGTAGCTGGTGGTGAAGGGCGGCGGCGCATCGCTCGCGCCGAAGCGGGCCCCGTGGGCCTCGGCCACGCGCGCAATGATCTCGTGTCCCAGGTGCAGGCTGTCCACCGGGGCGGGCGCCGCGCCCTGCGCGCGGTCGCGGCCGCCGTCGTCGCACACCTGAACCCAGGGCGCACCGCTGTCGGACTGCCCCAGTTGCACCTCGATGCGCGTGCCGTGCGGCGTGTGCTTGAGGGCGTTTTCGAGCAGATTGCGCAGCGCAATCTCCAGCAGCACCGCGTTGCCGTGCCAGACCAGGGCGGCAGGCGCAGCGACCGAGATGCTGCCCTCGCGCGCCCAGGCGGCCTGGGCGTAGTCGGCGCTCACCCGGCGCGCCAGCTCGGCCAGATCGACGGGCGAGGCGGCCTCGTGCAGCTGGGTGCGGCTGGCACGGGCCAGGGCCAGCAGCTGGTTGAGCACATGCCCGGCGCGCAGTGCGTCCTGCCCGATGCGGGCCAGCGCCTGGGCCTGCTCCGGCCCGGAAAGGCCGCCGTCCAGCGCCCGCGCCTGCAGCACGATGGACGACAGCGGCGTGCGCAACTCGTGCGCCACCTCGTTGGCCAGCCGGCGCTCACGCGCCAGCGCCGCCTGCTGGCGGTCCAGCAGCGTGTTGATCGAGACGACCATCGGATCGAGTTCGCGCGGGGCGTTGCCGGCCTCCAGCCGCTCGGCGCGCACCACGTCCAGCCGCGCCACCGCGTCCGACAGCGAATACAGCGGGCGCAGGCCGCGCCGCACCGCCAGCCCCAGCGCGAGGGCCACCACCGGCAGCAGCCACAGCCCGGGCTCGATGATCTGGCCGGCGATGTCGTCGGCCAAGTCATCGCGCTCATCCAGATTCAGCAGCACCATGATCTTTCGGCCATGGGCCGCGTCCCATTGCGAAAAGCCGCGCCAGGCCACGGGCGGCTCGCCGAGCTGCAGGTCGGCGAAGCCGTCCGGCTGATTGAAAGCGGGAAGCGGCACGCTGCCCGTGCGCGACAGCAGTTGCCCGTCCGCCCCCCACAGCACGACGCTGAGCGACTGCTGGTAGTCGTGCGCCTTGAGCCATGGCGTGGGCGCGCGCTGCGTGGCCAGCGACGGCTCCACCCCGTCGGAGGCGCGCAGATTGAGCAGCAGCGCGGCCACGCTTGCCAGATGCCCGTCGGTCAGTTCGTCCGCCTCGTGCACGCCGGTCTGGTAGCCCAGGCCCACGAAGGTGCCCCACACCAGGATCAGCGCCCCCAGTGTCCACACCAGCAGGCGCCGCATGAGCGAGCCGCGCCGGGCCGGCGGCGCGGCTGCGGACGCCGACACGGAGGGCGCGGCCGGGGAAAGTTCGGAGGGGTTCATGCCGCGTCCTCCGTCGGCATGAAATAGCCCACGCCGCGCATGGTCTGGATGCGTGCGCTGCCGAGCTTGCGGCGCAGGTGGTGGATGTGCACTTCCACGGCATTGCTTTCCACGGCACTTTCCCAGTTGTAGAGGCTTTCCTCGATCTGCTGGCGAGACAGCACCCGGCCGCGCGATTCGAGCAGCACCAGCAGCACTGAAAACTCGCGCGGGGACATGTCCACCTGCTGGCCGGCCTGTCGCACCGTGCGCGCGGCGGGGTCCACCTCCAGGTCGCCATGGCGGATGGTGGGTGACGCCCGGCCCGCGGCGCGGCGCAGCAGGGCGCGCAGGCGGGCTTCCAGCTCGTCCACATCGAAGGGCTTGGCCAGGTAGTCGTCGGCGCCCTCGTCCAGCCCGGCGATGCGCTGGTGCACCTGGTCCCTGGCCGTGAGGATCAGTACCGGCATGGCCGGATCGGGCAGCGTGGCCGCGCCTGCCGTCCCGGCAGGGCTGTGGCGCAGCCGCCGCAGCAGTTGGGCGCCGTCGCCGTCGGGCAGGCCGAGGTCCAGCAGCACGGCGTCGAACCGCTCCATGCGCAGCGCACTCCAGGCGGTCGCCACGCTGGAACACACGTCCACCGCATAGCCGCGCTGGTGCAGGTTGGTGCGCAGGCCGTCGGCAATGCCCGCATCGTCTTCGACCACGAGGATTCGCATAGGGGGCGATTGTCACCGCGATGCGCAGGCCCATCAAAACTCCGGCCACCGCGCGGGCCGTCCACCCATCGCCGCCTGCCTCGTTAAGACGGCGTTAAGAGCGGCTGCCTATCGTCCGCCCCCATGCCGATCACCGCCCCCTCCGGCGCCGCGCCCGCCGCGCGCCCTGCCGCCCCTTCCGCCCCTTCGCTTCAACCGCTGGCTTGGGCACTGGCCATCCTGGCCGCACTCATCGCCTGGGACACCTCGGGCCTGGACCTCGATCTGGCCCGCCTGTTCGGCTCGTCGCAGGGCTTTCCCCTGCGCGACCAGTGGCTTTTCGTGCGCGTCCTGCACGAAGGCGCGCGGCGGCTGGGCTGGGTGCTGGTGCTGGTGCTTGCGGTCGGCGTGTGGTGGCCGGTGGGCGTGCTGCGCCGGCTGGGCCATGGCGAGCGGGTGCAGATGGCGATCAGCGCTCTGCTGTCGCTGGGAGTGATTGCACTGCTCAAGCAGAGCAGCACCACCAGCTGCCCCTGGGACCTGGCGGAGTTCGGCGGCGTGGCGCGCTATGCCTCGCATTGGGCCCTGGGCGTAATGGACGGCGGCGGCGGCCACTGCTTTCCCGCAGGGCATGCCTCGGCCGGCTTCGCATTCCTCGGTGGGTATTTCGCCCTGCGCCACAAAGCGCCACGCTTTGCGCTCTGGTGGCTCGCCGGTGCCTTGGCCGCTGGCGTGGTCCTGGGACTGGCACAGCAGGCACGGGGGGCGCATTTCACCAGCCACACGTTGTGGACTGGCTGGTTCTGCTGGATGACGGGCTGGCTTTGCGACCTCGGGGGACACATGATGCGCCGGCATTTCCCGGAACTGGACAGCCAGCTGCCCGACGAGATCGATGCCCATGCTGTCCATTGAACTGGCTCTTTTCACGGCCGTGAACGCCACGGCAGCGACCCCGGCGGGCATCGTGACCGCCGCTCGCTGGCTGTCGCAAGGCTTGCCCGTCCTGGCGGGCCTGCTGGTGGCCGCCGGCCTGGGCTTTGGCAGCCACCGGCTGCGCCAGGCACTCATGCTGGGCCTGGCGGCACTGGTGGTTGCCTGGTGCGCCGCACGCGGCATGCGCGCATGGGTTCCCATGCCCCGCCCCGCACAGTTGGGCATCGGCATCCAGTGGATCGAGCATGGCGTTCGCGCGGGCTTTCCCAGCATGCATGCCACCGGTGCTTTCGCGCTGGCCCAGGGCTTGGCGCTGGGACTGCATCGACGCCACGCGCCCTGGAAGTGGGTCGCGTTCGGACTGGCGGCGGCCGTGGCCTGGAGCCGGGTCTGCCTGGGCGTGCACTTTCCTGCTGACGTGCTGGCGGGGGCCCTGACCGGCTGCGCGAGCGCCCTGGCCACCAGGGCCATGCTGCGCCACCTGCTCAGCTGGCGCGGCAGATCTTCAGCATATTGGTTCCGCCCGGTGCGCCCATCGGCTCGCCGCACGTGATGGCGTAAAGATCACCCTGCTGCACGATGTTGCGGCTCTTGAGATGGCCCTCGGCCTGCTCCAGCGCGGTGTCGCGGTCGGCACTGGTGTCCATGAGCAGCGGGCGCACGTTGCGGTACATGGCCATCTTGCGCTGCGTGGCCACCTTGGGGGTGAGCGCGTAGATGGGAATATGGATGCGGTGGCGGCTCATCCACAGCGCGGTGGAGCCGCTTTCCGTCATGGCCACGATGGCCTTGGCCCCCAGGTGGTGCGCCGTGAAAAGCGCGCCCATGGCGATGGACTGGTCGATGCGGCCCAGCGTCTGGCCGGTGAAGTCGGAATCGCGCTCGGGGTCTTCCGCGGCCTCGGCGGCGGCGCAGATCTTGGCCATTTCCTCCACCGTCTCCAGCGGGTATTTGCCCGCAGCGGTCTCGGCGCTCAGCATCACGGCGTCGGTGCCGTCCAGCACGGCATTGGCCACGTCGCTCACCTCGGCACGCGTGGGCACGGGGTTGGTGATCATGCTTTCCATCATCTGCGTGGCGGTGATGACGACCTTGTCCATGTCGCGCGCCATGCGGATCATCTTCTTTTGCAGGGCTGGGACAGCCGCGTTGCCCACCTCCACGGCCAGATCGCCCCGCGCCACCATGATGCCGTCGGACACGCGCAGGATTTCCTCCAGCCGGGGCACGGCCTCGGCGCGCTCGATCTTGGCGATCAGCCCCGGCTTGTGCCGGTACTCGGCCGCTGCCACGTTGCACAGCTGGCGCGCCATTTCCATGTCGGTGGCGTTCTTCGGAAAGCTCACCGCCACGTAGTCGGCCTGAAAGCTCATCGCGGTGCGGATGTCTTCCATGTCCTTGGCGGTGAGGGCCGGCGCCGTCAGCCCACCGCCCTGCTTGTTGATGCCCTTGTTGTTGGACAGCTCGCCGCCGATCTTGACGGTGGTGTGCACTTCTTCGCCGCGCACGGCGTTCACCACCAGCACGATCAGCCCGTCGTTGAGCAGCAGCACGTCACCGGCCTTCACGTCGCGCGGCAGCTCCTTGTAGTCGAGGCCCACGCCGTTGTCATCGCCCGGCGCGGTGCGCGAAGCGTCGAGGATGAAAGCCTGACCCGGCTGCAATTGCACGCGGCCATCGGCGAACTTGCCCACCCGGATCTTCGGCCCCTGCAGGTCGGCCATGATGGCCACTTCGCGGCCGGCGCGCTGCGCCGCCTCGCGCACGGCGATGGCACGGTCGATGTGGTCCTGCGCCTTCCCATGGCTGAAGTTCAGCCGCACGACGTTGACCCCCGCACGAATCATCTGCTCCAGCAGTTGCGGGTCGCTGGAAGCGGGCCCGAGGGTGGCGACGATCTTGGTGGCGCGGCGGATCTGCATGGCGTTCGGCTCTCTCTGCGTGGATGTAATCGGGTTTCAATTTTGCATGAAAACAGGTTACATAAACTCCGGACCGACCCGGGCTCTCATCGGTATCGGTCCATGGCGCAATGGATGGATTGGCAAGTGTTCTCCAATGCGGCGGGCCTTGCCGCGCTCGGCACTGCGCAAGGACCCGCCTATCTGGTGGCATCAAGGGCTCAGGCCTGTGCGTCGCCCGACGGATGGGTCCGGCGTTGCCGCAGCCCTTCCTGAGAGACCCCGCCCGCATTGAGAACTTCGGCCTCGGCTTCCCGACGCGCCGCACGGACCGCGCCCTCCGCCTGCCAGCTGCCGCCGATGGCTGCGTACTGCAGACCCGCCAACATGCCGGCGAGGGTGTTGCTCACGAAGTCCTGCTGCCCTGGCGTGCCCGCCCGGTTCACATTTCCGAGAATGTTGAAAACGGCATTCCCGGCAGTGATGGCGGTGATGCGGGCCGGCGTCTGGTCCAGCAACCGGCCGTAGTCCGTTCCCGTGATGCGGGGATTCCACTGCTGCACCGTATCGGACTGCAGCGCCTCCTGCTGGGTGACGGAGGTCCAGTCCGCAGTCTCCACCGCCCAGTTGATGGCGGCCTTGATGGCGGATGCCCCAGCGATTTCGCCCCACGCAGCGCTTCGGGCGCCGCTGCTGCTGGCCCCATCCAGCAGCACGGCGCGGGCGGCGGCGGTGTCTCCTCCCAGAATCGGAAGCTCGGACCACGCTTCGTTGCCCACGACGTTGGCCAATCCATAGAAGAGGCTGGCCGAGTTGAGGTGGCTGCCGCTCACGCCGCCCGACGTTTCCCCCTCGGTGCCGACCATGCTGAAAGACGCCTGGATGAAGTCGCGCGCAAAGGAATACGCCATGGTCTTGATGTCCACTGCGAGCGCATCTGCGGCCATCACCGCATTGCCGGTGAGCGTGCCGTGCAGCGAAAGCCCGGTCGAGGTCATGGAAGCGGCGATTTGCTCCAAAGTCACGAGGCGCGACATGCGCTTTTGCGTATTGCGCAGCGTTGTCTTCTGGTCGTCAGAGCAAGCGGCCCACTGCGACGCAGTCATCGCATGAAAGCCCCGCGCGGCCGCGTCCGGATCTCTGGCCTCCCGCCGCTCCCGCATCACGGCCATGCCGATGTTGAGCAGCCCCACCCCCAGCTGCATGCCCAGGACCATGGAGGGCGACGCGGTGTGAAATGCGACTTTCATGGACTCCGCCATCATTTCGCGCACGAAGGTCGGCACGAAGACGGAGGCGGCCTGATGGATGCCATGGCCCAATGCCGCGCCCATGATGCGCTGGCTGGGCAGCATCGAGCCGACCGCCTGAACCGTGGTGGACTCCGAGACTGCGGTGCGGGCCGCCGTGGCCGCTTCGCCCAGCCGATGCAAAGCCGCCCCTCCGGTTTGCAGGGCACCACTGCCCAGCTGCCTCAGCATCGCGTTCCAGCTCTGCGCCTCGGGCATCACCGGCGCCTCGCTTTCCTCCAAGGGCGGCATGTCGATGCGACGGCTGTCGCGCATGAAACGATCCAGCGGAATATCGACGAGATCATTCATCTCCGGCAATCCGGCCATGATCCGGAACGATGCATTCGCGGTCGCGAACCCGTTCATCGCCGAGCCGCCCCTGGAGCCTTCCGCATTCGGAGTGACCGGCTCGCTGCCACCCCATCGGTCACTGATCCCGGCCGTGGGGGTATGAAAGGACTCGGAACGCGTGGGACTGGACAGCAGCGAGAAGGAATCCCCTTCTTGAAGCGCCAGGTGCTGGCGCGGCGGCATCGTCTCGGGCCGCGGATGGGACAGGCCTCGCCGACCAATCAGCGCCTCATGCTGCAGGCGGCCGGACGTGCTGGCGCCCGTGGATCGCACCTGGGGCGTTTGGGCCCCGGAGGGGGGTGCCGAGCGGACCGGAGTGGTCGAGTCTGACGCGTTCGTTTTATTCAGCATGGGAAGGCTCCTTCCGGTCGGCGCAGGCTTCGTTCGCCGCGCGGGGAACGCCCGCCTGCACGGCATTGGCAAGTGCCGCGAGTTGCAGCAGATGTCGGCCGACGACCTCCGCCGATGTGTTGACCAACGGACAGCGGCCCAGCACTTGCGGACCGGCGATGCCGCGTGCGAAGACGGCACCAAAGCTGAGCATCAGCGCTGTGCAGGCCCGCAGCGCCGCCACGCGCCGGGCCGGATCGTCCAGGCAGTCTGCGGGCAGGGGGGCGGACAGGATCAGCACCTCTTCATCCATGTCGGGCACCAAGGCAAGGGTGCGGCTTTGGAGGGCGATGGTTCCGGTGCGCGAGGCCTCCCGGGCCTGCTCCGGTGATGCGCCCAGGAACAAGGCGGTGTCACGGATCAACGCCAGCACGCGGGGCGAGGCTTCGAACTCCTGCACGGGAGCAACCGGTTGCGCAGGGGCAGTGAGGACGGCGCTCATCGCACACCCCCTTCGGGCTGCGGCGCTGCGCCCAGCGCCTGCGCGCCCTCGCGGGTGGCCTGGCACATGGCCAGCAAACCGCACAGCTGCACGGCCAGCAACTGCTGGCTTTCCTGCTGCGTTTCCAGGCGGCGCACCAGCACGGCGTCACCGTTGTCTTCGAGGCCGTATCCCACGCCGGAACTGAGCATCGACTGCCCGTTGGCCAACAGCAGTGCGTCGGTCCAGGTTTCCTCGGGCATCCGATCGGGCCGGGCCATCGTTGCAATGGCTACCCATGGGCCGTCTTCCTGATGGCTCAAGGGTTTCACGCTGAGCGTGAACGTTCCTACTTTTGTCTCCCCTGTCTCCCCAAACGTCCGGGCGATGGCCGCATCGGCTCCCATCTGCAAGGCGGCCTCCCGGATGCAGGCTTTGCGCCGTGTGGACAGCACGGGGCTGCGCGGTGATGGCTTTGGCTTTTCGTTTTTCATCGTCTTTCTTCCAACCGTTTTTCGTTGATGTATTCCGCGACGTGCGGATTGGGTGCCCTTTACACCCGCCGGCCCTTGTCTCTGAAGGTGTGCCGACGCTGGCATCGTTGGGCGCGCGGCGGCGGCCCATGCCCGAACCAACGAAGGAATGAAGAAGAATGCGAAACGGAAAGACGGCCAGAGCGTCCCGCAGGGACTTATGGAAACGCAAGGTGCATTGCGGGGCACTCACTCGCCCCCGAGAGGCAGGCGCTCAAGGCAGTCGCTCAAAAAACCGGGGCTGACGCGCGGTGGCCGCCCGCCAGGAACTCTGCGGCTAAAGATGGCGCCACAGGTTGAGCGCCCATTTGCCGAGGAAAACGCCAACGGCCAGCAGCAGCATGCCGGGAATGAAAATGCCGTCGCCATCGGCCTGCACGGTGCCAGCCGCATAGCCCGGCATGGCCGCAGAGTGGGGCGCGTACCCGGCACTGCCGTAGTACTGCGCCGCGACGAACAACAAAAGCCACAGTGCCGTGCCGATGCACGCCAGGGCGCACGCCGCGATGCACAGCGCCATCACGCGCATGGTGCGCGCTCCGCCGCAGCGACCAGAGCTCGCTGCCTCATGGGCAAGGCCCGGCCACCGGACTGGGCAGGCCGTTCATGCTGCGCAGTGCAGACGCACCACACAGCACACACGCCGCGAAGGCGCTGGCCTCAAGCGCGCATGAGCGCTTCGATCTCATCCGCCTTCACCGGCACGCCGCGCGTGATGAGTTCGCAGCCACCGTCGGTGACGATCGCGTCGTCTTCGATGCGGATACCCAGGTGGTGGAAGGCCTCGGGCACGCCCGGCGCCGGGCGAACGTACAGGCCCGGCTCGATCGTCAGCACCATGCCGGGGCGCAGGATGCGGCTGGGACGGTTGGTAATGGTCTCGCCCGAAAGCGGGTCCTTGCGCTCGCTGACCTGGCCGACCTCGGAGGGCTCCACGTAGCTGCCGCAGTCGTGCACGTCCATGCCCAGCCAATGCCCCGTGCGGTGCATGTAGAACTGAAAGTACGCGCGGCTGTCGATCACGTCCTGCGCGGTGCCCACCGCGTTGCGGTCGAGCAGGCCCAGGTCCAGCATGCCCTGCGCGAGCACCGCCACCGTGGCGTCGTGCGGGTCGTTGAAGCGGGCACCGGCCTTCGTCGCGGCGATGGCGGCGTCCTGGCTGGCCAGCACCAGGTCGTACAGCGCGCGCTGCGGGCCGGTGAAGCGGCCATTGGCAGGAAAGGTGCGCGTGATGTCGCTGGCGTAGCCGTCGAGCTCGCAGCCGGCATCGATCAGCACCAGTTCTCCGTCGCGCACGGGGGCTGCGTCGGCGCGGTAATGCAGCACGCAGGCATTGGCACCCGCAGCGACGATGGAGTTGTAGGCCGGGCATTGCGAGCCTCCCTCGCGGAAGGCGTGCAGCAGCTCGGCGTCGAGGTGGAATTCGCGCACGTCTTCGCCGGCGCGCAGCATGCGTGCGCTGCGCTGCATGGCGCGGATGTGGGCCTGTGCGCTGATGGCCGAGGCGCGGCGCATGATGTCCTGCTCCTGCGCGTCTTTCACGAGCCGCATCTCATCGAGCAAGGTGCACAGATCGTCCTGCTGCGCGGGGCACAGTGCGCCGTAGCGCACCCGCGCACGCACCTGGTTCAGCCAGCCTTCCACGCGAGCGGCCAGGCCGGCGTGGATGGCGAACGGGTACCAGACCCGGCTGCGGTTTTCCAGAAGTCGGGGCAGCTGCGACTCCAGAAGCGCCGAGGAGTGCGCCGCGTCCACGCCGAGCGTGCCGACCGCCGCTTCGGGGCCGAGGCGGTAACCGTCCCAGATTTCCCGCTCCAGGTCCTTGGGCTGGCAAAACAGCGTGCTCGCGCCCTGTGCGGTGATCACCAGGCAGGCGCCGGGTTCGGTGAACCCGGTGAGGTAGTGGAAGTAGCTGTCGTGCCGGTACAGGAAGTCGCTGTCCCGGTTGCGGGGGCGCTCTGGCGCGGTGGGCACGATGGCGATGCCACCTTCGCCGAGCATCGAGGCAAGGCGGGCGCGGCGCTGGGCGTAGGGGGAGTTCTGTGGGCTCATGCAGCCATTCTCAGGGCATCGGGCAGGCTGTTTTTGCAATTTGGCTGCACTCTTTACATTTCGCAGCATTGCTTTTCACCGTCACGGCAGCGGCGCAAAACACGCTGAAAATGCCGCATCGCCTGTTTTGATTGGATACGGTCCATGTCCGGTTTCGCCCCGCTGCAGTTCATCCTGACGAGTTTTCTGCCTCTGCTGGGCCTTGTCCTGACCATCGCGCTGCTGGGCTATGGCGCCTATGCGCTGTGGATCGACCTGCCCCAGAAATGGCTGCTGTCGCGGCGCGCTCTGCTGGCGCTTTGCGCGGTGGCACTGCTGTGCGATGCCTGGCTGGGACTGCGTCTGTACCTGTCGCACAGCGAGCGGCAGGACTGGAAGAACGGCGCCGCGTACCGCGCAAGCCGCGAGCGTTTCGCCCTGCCTCAAGATTTTCAATACGGCGAACTGCTGATTCCGGCCGGCAGCCTGATCAACCGGCAGGACCCGTTCGACAAGGGCGAGCCGGTGCGCCCCCTGGCGCTGCACGGTCTGGAAGCCGTGCGCTTTTCGCAGCCGGTGCTGGTGGCGGGGGTGTGGGCGAGCGCGCTGCAGATCACGCCGCTGCGCGTGGAACTGGCGCAGGACCAGCGCATCGGCCCGCTCTACCGCTACGACAGTGCCAGCCAAAGCTGGGTGCCCAACAAGGTGGTGCCGGCGCTTGCCTGCAAGAAGGGGCAGATCGCCGTGTTCCAGGCGCCGCACATTCCGTACGACGTACAAGCCGAAGTCGGCAAGCCCGCACCGGACGGCCCCCAAGCGCGCTTCATGCCCAGCCAGTGGATGTTCCGCAACTGCGAGGCCGGCGCCCGCATCGCCGTGCAGCCCGCGCACGCCAGCACGCCGCCGCCCCAGTAGGGAATGGCAGGCACAGAGCGAACGCAGCACAAGCGCGCGCGGAGGCGCTCGGCAGCTCGGGTCAGGCTCAGGCGTTGAGCTGCGCCAGCCGCTCGGGCGTGCCCACGTCGGTCCAGCGGCCCGTGTAGAGCGATGCGGTGACGCGGCCTGCATCCATCGCCCGGCGCAGCAGCGGCGCAAGGGCCGCACTCTCGCCCTGCGGGTTGCCGGCAGGCAGATCGCACCACGGGGACTGGAACAACTCTGCCCGCAGCAGCGCGAGGGTGCTGTAGGTGTAGCGCGGCTCGGGGCTGTCCGCCGGAAGGTTCAAGGCCACGCCCTGCTCCGACAGACCAAAGTCACCGCGCGGGTTGTGCGCCGGGTTGGGCACCAGCCACAGGTGGGCCAGCGCGGTACCGCCGGCAAAGCGATGCACCGCATCGGCCGCGAACACGAAATCAGGCGCGAAGACATCGCCCGCCGCCAGCCAGAACACCGGCCCCAGCTGGGGCAAAGCGCGGGCGATGCCGCCGGCGGTCTCCAGCGCACGCCCGAAATCAAGGCCCTCATGCGAGTATGAAATTGATAGCGCACTCCCGCCGTATTCATTGCGCTGGAGGCCAAAAACACCCCCAAATCGCTCGCTGATCTGCGCGCCCAGCCACGCCGTGTTGATGACGGCATTCGGCACGCCGGCCTGGGCCAGGGCGCGCAGGTGCCACTCCAGCAGCGCAACGCCCTGCACCGGCAGCAGAGGCTTTGGCACCGTATCGGTCAGCGGGCGCATGCGTTCGCCCCGGCCGGCAGCCAGCACCATGGCCGGGACCTGTGCGGGCGACGAAAAGCGATCCATGGGCGCCGTCATGCGGGCACGCTCCCGGCCGCCACGGCGCCGCGCTGCAGCGCATGCCGCTCCGCCCGCTGCGGCGCAAAAAGCGCCAGCAGCGCTGCCATCAGCGATTCGGCCTTGGCCGAATGGTCCGCCCCGAAATTGCACACGTAGACATCCAGCGTGACCACACCCATTTCAGGCCAGGTGTGCACGCACAAGTGCGACTCGGCCAGCAGCAGCGTCGCCGTGACGCCGCCCGGACCATCGGCCGTCGCGGGAAAGGCATGGAACAACTGGCCGACCGCCTGCAGCCCGGCCGCCCGCACTGCTTGGGCGCAGGCGCCACCCAGCGCAGCGGCGTCGGTCAGCCAGTGCGGTGCGCATCGGCATCCGTGAAGATCGGCGGTGAGGTGCAGGCCTTGCATGGGGCTGCACTGTAGTGCATCGGGCCGGGGACGGGGCTCGCCGGGCCGCCCCGGTAAAATGCCGGGTTTCCCCCCCACCGCCCCCCTTCCGGAGCCGCCCCTGATGGCCAATTCTCAACAAATGGCGAATGCGATCCGCGCACTCGCAATGGACGCAGTTCAACAGGCCAATTCCGGCCATCCCGGCGCCCCGATGGGCATGGCCGACATGGCCGTCGCGCTGTGGGGCCGCCATCTGCGGCACAACCCCGCCAACCCCCAGTGGCTCGACCGCGACCGCTTCGTGCTCTCCAACGGCCACGGCTCCATGCTGCTATACGCGCTGCTGCACCTCACGGGCTACGACTTGGCCCTGGAAGAGCTGAAGAACTTCCGCCAGCTGCACAGCAAGACGGCCGGCCACCCCGAATACGGCATCACGCCCGGCGTCGAGACCACCACCGGCCCGCTGGGCCAGGGCATCACCAATGCCGTGGGCTTCGCGCTGGCCGAAAAGCTTCTGGCCAAGGAATTCAACCGAGACGGCCACGCCGTCGTGGACCACCACACCTACGTCTTCCTGGGCGATGGCTGCCTGATGGAAGGCATCAGCCAGGAAGCGCTGTCGCTGGCCGGTGCGTGGAAGCTCAACAAGCTGATCGCCCTGTACGACGACAACGGCATCAGCATCGACGGCCAGGTCGCCCCCTGGTTCGTGGACGACACCCCGGCCCGCCTGCGCGCCTGCGGCTGGAACGTGATCGGCCCTGTGGACGGCCACGACGTCGAGGCCGTTGCCGCCGCCGTGCAAAGCGCCAAGACCTCCCTCGACAAGCCCACGCTCATCGTCTGCAAGACCGCCATCGGCAAGGGTTCGCCCAACCGCGCGAACACCTCCAAGGCCCACGGCGAGCCCCTGGGGGCCGACGAGATCACGCTCACGCGCAACGCCATCGGCTGGAACCACGTGCCGTTCGAGATTCCGGCCGAGGTCTATGCCGACTGGAGCGCCAAGGACACCGGCGCCCAGGCCGAGGCCGAATGGCAGCAGCGCTTCGACGCCTACGCCGCAGCGTTCCCCGAGCTGGCCGCCGAATTCACCCGCCGCATGGCGGGCGACCTGCCCAAGCACTTCGCGCAGACCGCCGTGGACACCGTGGTCGGCATGCACACCAAGGGCGAAACCGTGGCTAGCCGCAAGGCCAGCCAGCTGGCCCTGGAAGCCTTCACCGCGCAACTGCCCGAGCTGCTGGGCGGCAGCGCCGACCTGACCGGCTCCAACCTCACCAACACCAAGAGCACGCCCGCCCTGCGCTTCGACGAGCATGGTGACGTCATGCAGGTGGAAGTGAACGTGGGCGCCGAAACCGCGCGCGTCGGCGGGCGCCACATCAACTACGGCGTGCGCGAATTCGGCATGGCCGCGATCATGAACGGCATCGCGCTGCACGGCGGCTTCATCCCCTACGGCGGCACCTTCCTCACGTTCAGCGACTACAGCCGCAACGCCATCCGCATGGCCGCGCTGATGAAGCTGCGCGTGGTACACGTCTTCACGCACGACTCCATCGGTCTGGGCGAAGACGGCCCGACCCACCAGTCGATCGAGCACGCCGCCAGCCTGCGCCTCATCCCGAACCTGGACGTATGGCGCCCGGGCGACACCACGGAAACCGCCGTGGCCTGGAGCGTGGCACTGTCCAACCGCACCAAGCCCACCGCGCTGCTGCTCTCGCGCCAGAACATCGCCTATGCCCCCAAGCGCGACCTGGGCGACATCAGCCGCGGCGCGTACGTGCTGTCCGAGCCGGCCGACGTGGGCATCAAGAAGAAGGCCCAGGCGGTCATCATCGCGACCGGCTCCGAAGTGCAGCTGGCGCTCAAGGCGCAGCAACTGCTGGCCACCCGCAAGATCGCGGTGCGCGTGGTCTCCATGCCCAGCACCACCACCTTCGACCGCGAAGACACGAAGTACAAGCAGTCCGTGTTGCCCGCCGGCATCCCCCGCATCGCGGTGGAGATGGGCGTGACCGACGGCTGGTGGAAATACGGCTGCGCCGCCGTGGTCGGCATCGACACCTTCGGCGAATCCGCCCCGGCACCCGTGCTGTTCAAGCACTTCGGCTTCACGCAAGAGAACGTGGCCGATACGGTGCAGGCGGTGCTGCGCAAGCGTTGATCGATCCAACCCGGCGAGATGGAGCGAGCCTGCCAACCTGTTCCGCAAGTTGGCAGGTATCTCCTCTCGCGCTTGAACTCAGGAACCATCTGCCGGAATGAAGCGAGCCTCCCGAACTATCAAAATCATGGCTGCCATTGGAGGCGGCTTTCTGCTTTGCGGCGCTGCAGCGCTTTTCATGGCAGGTGCATTGTTCGAATCCAGCGGAGTGGATCGAGGCTCTCTTGTTTACCGCCTTGGCGCGCCTGGGCATCTTCGGTCAGTGGAAATTCTGGATGAATGCGAAAAGCCCAAATACCGTTGGAAGGGCCGCGACGGCGAGAGCCATCCCTATTCGTCGGTCACCTACGGTAGCTTGAAAAGCGCCGCTGACTTGTTCCGTTCTTATCAAAGCACATTCGATAAGCAATCGTGCGAGATGAAGGATGGGATCCAGAGCACCGGCAACAAGAAACACCTGATGCTCGTTTGTGCGCAGCAGGATTTTGTGTCGATTGACATATTCATTGCAGACGCGGGCACCTGCAAAGAGGTCACCCTCGATTTTCTGGAAAACGATTAAACCGCTGGAGAAGAATGAGTAAGCGCGAAAATATTGTGGATGGGAGCGAAGCCGCGGCGAAAGCCTATGGCCTCGTATACACATGCCATCTGGGCTGGCTGGACCTGGGCCACATGGACCCCAAATCCACCCGTGCGCACACAGGAGCTTCCGCGCTTTGGAAAGAAATCAATGCGGGAGGCCCGGATGTGCGGCACTGCCTGGGCGCCCATCGGCAGATCTGCACGCTGCCGGCGTTGTCGAATGTCTATCCTGCTGCGAAATTTCCCAACAAGTCTTCCACCGGTTTCAAGTTAACGTACAAGCAGGATATGGGTAAGCGCGTGTTCGGCGCCAACCTGTCTACAGGCGTGTCGCGGGAGTACATCGTGCGCCACAACCTGTCCACTAACGAAAAGAAATCCGTGGCGTTGGCGATCTTCATGGAAGTCAGCCTGGAATTCGAAAATTACCAGGAGTACTTTCCCAAGTTCATCACGGACAGCGGGTTCAGTCAGGAGGATCTGGTATCCAACCTGATTGGCTTTCACATCGCGGTCGGCACCGTGACCAAGTCGCAGGTGATTGCCATGGCCAAACCGGTTTCCAAAGCCACGGCTTTGGCCATCTGGGACCGCAACGGGGCCGTGGGCGCCAATAAGAACAGGGGCTTCAAGCCCATGCTAAGCCCGGATACCTCGGCGATGACCGACACGGCGTGCATCAACGAGTGCGGGGGCCTGACGCCCCGGGCACCGGATTTTCTGAAAAGCATTCTCCCGGCGAGAAAGGGCGAGCTTTTCATGAACAACGTACTGGGTGGCTCTTGATGTGCATTCAAGGCTTTTTATCAATCTTTTCTTTTTACTGAGGATAGTTCCATGACGATCAAGATTGGCATCAATGGCTTCGGCCGCATCGGCCGCATGGTGTTCCGCGCCGCCGTGCAGAACTTCTCCGACATCGAAGTCGTCGGCATCAACGACCTGCTGGAGCCCGATTACTTGGCGTACATGCTCCAGTACGACTCGGTCCATGGCCGCTTCAAGGGCACCATCGCGGTGGAGGGCAACACCCTGGTCGTCAACGGCAAGAAGATCCGCCTGACGCAGGAACGCGATCCGGCGCAACTGAAGTGGAACGAAGTCGGCGCCGATGTCGTGATCGAGGCCACGGGCCTGTTCCTGACCAAGGAAACCGCGCAAAAGCACATCGACGCGGGCGCGAAGAAGGTCATCCTGTCGGCCCCGTCCAAGGACGACACGCCGATGTTCGTGCATGGCGTGAATTGCAACTCCTACGCCGGCCAGCCCATCATCTCCAACGCGTCGTGCACCACGAACTGCCTGGCCCCCGTGGCCAAGGTGCTCAACGACAAGTGGGGCATCAAGCGCGGCCTGATGACCACGGTGCACGCTGCCACCGCCACGCAAAAGACGGTGGACGGCCCGTCCAACAAGGACTGGCGCGGCGGCCGCGGCATTCTGGAGAACATCATCCCCAGCTCCACGGGCGCCGCGAAGGCAGTGGGCGTGGTGATTCCCGCGCTGAACAAGAAGCTGACGGGCATGTCGTTCCGCGTGCCGACCTCCGACGTGTCGGTGGTCGATCTGACGGTCGAGCTGGAAAAGCCGGCCACCTATGCCGAAATCTGCGCTGAAATGAAGGCCCAGTCGGAAGGCGCGCTCAAGGGCATCCTGGGTTACACCGAAGACAAGGTGGTGGCCACCGACTTCCGTGGCGAGAGCTGCACCAGCGTGTTCGATGCCGACGCCGGCATCGCGCTGGACGACACCTTCGTGAAGATCGTGTCCTGGTACGACAACGAATGGGGCTACTCCAACAAGTGCCTGGACATGGTGCGCGTGGTGTCTTCCCGCTGATCCAGCCAGCACCCGCTGTCCTGCAAAAACCAAAAACGCGCCTTCGGGCGCGTTTTTTGTTGGGCGGCGCCAATGCACCCCGGCCTCTGTTTTCAATGCCGGTTCTGCCGTTGCGTCCGGAAGCAATTGCACACGTTTCGTCGGACATGGCCCACGCGGCTTGCTGCGGTGGGCCTACGCCAGCGGCACGGCTGGGCTCGAACAATCGGATACCTGTTGCGGCGGAGCACTCGCTTCCCCTCCACAGCGCCATTTCATCCCTGTCCGGAGAAAAAAATATGTCGACTTTCACCCTGATCCGAACTGCCACTGCCGTGGTGGCGCTGGGCGCGCTCGCGGCCTGTTCCTCCACCCCCAAGCCCACGGAGCAAATGGCGGTGAGCCGCACCGCCGTCGATCGGGCGACGACGGCGCCCAAGGTCGCGGCCAATGCCCCGGTGGAACTGCAGAGCGCCCGCGACAAGTGGTCGCAGGCCCAGCAGGCCCTGGACAGCAAGGACTACACACGCGCCCGCCGCCTGGCTGCCGAAGCCGAAGCCGACGCCCGCGTGGCCGAAACCAAGGCAGAAGCCGCGGACAACGCTGCCACGCTGCAGCAGGTCAAGGCCAGCATCCAGTCGCTGCAGGACGAAATCACCCGCCGTGCGCCTCCGGTCGCCGGCACCATGCCTGCGCCAGCCGCTGCTCCCGCGCCCATGGCGGCACCCATGCCAGCGCCCATGCAAAGGCCCATGCCGGCCCCCATGCCAGGCGCGATGCCTCCGGCCCGCTGATCGCTGATGCGCCTGGGGCCCGCGGGCCCCTCTTTTGCACCGCCGGCACCGTTGCCGCGCCGTAGCTCCCACCCGATTTGAAGGACAACACCATGCAGTCATCCACCCTCCGCCGCACTTCCGCACTGGCCGCAGCCTTGCTCGCCGCCGGCCTGCTGGCCGCCTGCGCATCGCCCGGCCCCCTGCCTGCCGTCGAGCAGGCCCGCTCCGCCGTGAACCGCGCTGCCACCGACCCGGCGGTCAGCCAATATGCACAGCTCGAACTGAAGTCGGCCACCGACACGCTGGCCCGCGCCGACCACGTGCTGCGCGACGAAAAGGACGAGTCCGAAGCCAACCACCTGGCCTATCTGGCCACGCAGCGCGCTGCGATCGCCACGAACACGGCACAGGCCCGCCGCCTGGATGCCGAGATCAAGCAGGCCGGCAGCGAAACCGATCGCCTGCGCCTGGAAGCCCGCACCCGCGAAGCCGAAGCCTCGGCCCGCAACGCTCAAGCCGCCCAGGCCCGCGCCATGACGGCCGAGCAACTGGCAGCGCAGCAGCAGGCACAAGCGCGCGCCGCGCAAGACCGCGTGCGCCAGCTCGAAGCGCAACTGCGCGAGATCGAAGGCCAGCAAACCGAGCGCGGCCTGCTGGTCACGCTGGGCGATGTCCTCTTCGCGTTCAACAAGGCGGACCTGTCCGCCCAGGCCGCTCCCCGCCTGGACAAGCTGGCCAACTTCCTCAAGCAGTTCCCTGAACGCAAGCTGCTGATCGAGGGCTACACCGACAGCGTGGGCTCGGACAGCTACAATCAGGAACTGTCGGAGCGCCGTGCCCAAGCGGTGCGCGACGCGCTGGTGCAGCGCGGCGTGGACACCAGCCGCATCACGGCACGCGGCTACGGCAAGTCGTACCCGGTGGCCGAGAACGGCTCGCCTGAAGGCCGCGCCATGAACCGCCGCGTCGAGATCGTGATCGCCGATGCCCAGGGCAACCTGAAGGGCCGTTAAAGTCCGGTCGATCCGCAGGCTGCGCACCGCAGCTTGCGGCCCGCAGCCGCCGCTCCGCATGCCGGGCGGCGGCTTTCGTTCGTCCGGCGCTCATCCGCTGTTCGTCCGCCTTTTCACTTCGCCGCCCCTGTTGACACCGCCCACCATGAACACTGCACTGCCTGATGCCGCAACGCGGCGTCCTGTCCTTCTGGTTCGAAGACAGCACGCCCCAGCAATGGTTTGCCAAAGACGACGCGTTCGACACCGCCATCCGCCAGCGCTTCGCCAGCCTGCACCATGAAGTCCGTCCTGAACAATTCGCAAGTCGTTGATCTTGCTTGCAGTTCTTGGGGTTGATGGCCGCAGCCTTTGCAAGGTATGGTTTTGCCTATCTCTGTTTTCTTGCAAATTCCTCCGAGGATTCCGATGGGCCCGAAGCCTTCGCAGCCGCAGAGCGGCGAGTTGTTCATCTCCCGTCTGGACGAGTTGATCAACATGCGTCACCCGCTGGTCAAGCTGGCCGCACTGATCGACTGGGCCGAGATCGAGCGCACCTTCGCAGCTTCTTTCACGTCCGCACGAGGCCGACCCGCGTTGCCGCCGCGGCTGGTGGCTGGGCTGCTGTACCTGCAGCACGCCTTCGATGCCTCTGACGAGGCAGTGGTGAACACCTGGGTGGAGAACCCGTACTGGCAGTTCTTGTGTGGCGAGACCTACCTGCAGACCGAGGCGCCCATCGACCCGTCCAGCCTGACGCGCTGGAGAAAGCGCGTTGGAGAGGAAGGCGTGCAGACGCTGCTGGCGGCCAGCATCGAGGCCGCCCGGCGCGGTGGCGTCGTGCGTGCCTCCAGCGTGGACAGTGTGATCGTGGACACGACCGTCATGCCCAAGGCCATCGCCCATCCCACCGACAGCCGGTTGCTGGACAAGAGCCGCCAGCACCTGGTGAAGGTGGCCCAGGAGCACGGCCTGCAATTGCGCCAGAACTACAACCGCGTGGCTCCTCGACTGGCCGCGCAGATCGGGCGCTACGCGCACGCCAGGCAGTTCAAGCATCCCCCGAACGCTCAAGGCCATGATCAAAAGGCGCAGTGCCATCGAGCCCGCCATTGGGCACATGAAGATGGATGGGCGACTTGCCCGCAACCCGCTCGCTCGAGGCCGGCGCTCAACCCAATGCTTCGCATTCTTACCCTACGCGCGGCCGCACGCCGCTCATGCTAGCCGCGGAAAACGATCTCCCCGAACTGTTCAACCTGATGTGCTGCAGGCACGGAGGCGATCCACTTCAGCCTGATGCAGAAGGCCATAGCTGCTGGGACATTGCCCGGTCCTTCGGGGCGTGGGAGGTCATGGGCTACCTGCAACGGATGGTGAGCTGAGCGCGCAGCCAGCGCTCAGGAACACCGAACTTCTTGTTCAAGTGTGCAGTCCATGCCTTGCCATCCCTTTCTGATAGTAGGCCGCTAGCGGCGGGTAAGGCTGGGGAACGGGCAAAGTCCCGCCACGTTCGTGGCACCGCGAGTCGGCTCACGCGAAGGAGCGAGAGAATCAAGCGCGATGAAAGCATACAGTTCGCCCAACGCGTTGCGGAAGACCCATTGAGATCACGAGAACAATCTGGACCAGAGCGATGCCTTCGCCGGTTCAGTCTCTGCTTGAGGCTTTGCGGGTGTAGCCTTTGGCGTGATGGTTTCAATGATCGGCTTGGTATCGATCACAATCTCCGGCACGCTTTCCCAGGCCGCCTGATGATTTCCGCCGTGACTGTTGATCTCGCGAAACTCACCGTCGATGGTGGTGCCGTCGTCGTACCACTTCTTGAACCGCACTTGACGTTCATGCAGCGCGCCCATCTCTCGGTCAATGGAGTTGAGTTGCTGCTTGAGAGTCACGAAGGTTGGGAAGAACTGGTCGGCAAAGTCTGGTGCGTCGATCAGCTGAACCACTTCTTTGGACTGGGTCTGGAAGTTGGAAATCATGCTCTCGATCACCTTGGCAAACTGTGCCTGACGCTCCTGTTCCTTGTAGCTGTCCCACACCTCAAGCGCGACACCCAGAATGGCCACCGCGCTGCCGAGGCTGTTCGCCAGCTTGGTGGCGCCCCAAGGTTTGAACTTGAGGTACTTGCTGATGTCCAGTCCCACCATTTTCGTGGCGGCATTCAGTCCATCGCGAGCCAGCAGGACATTGTCTTTGGTCATGAAACCCGGCTGTGAGAGGAACTTGACGCCCTTTTTGCTCATGGCGTTCAACACGTCGTCGTAGTGCTTCAACTCGTTGTTGACGTTCATCTGTATGCGGTACAGATCCGAGTTGATGCTGCTGATTTCCTCACTGAATATTTCCTGGATACGCTGCTGGACCAAGCAACCTTCATTTCCAATCTCGCGGTGCATGAAGTCATCGAAGGTGGGTAGCCCTACTTTCCGGGTCTGCAGTTGCAGATCCTCGAAGTAGCGCAACAGGCGACCACGAAGTCGCGTCTGAGCTTGCGCGATGTTGCCGTGGACTTTTTGCAGTTCGTGGGCCTGACTTTGCTTGATCTCGGTGATCCGCCGCGCTTCGTCCGCCAGCAAGGCATATGCTTCCTTGGCGGCCGGAAGCTGTTGGGTGATGACGTCGGCGATGATGGATTTCTGGGTCTCGTTCGCCAGCGAGATCAGTCCCCCATTGCGCTCAATCTTCTGCTGAGTCGCGCTTTGCAGCACGCCAATGCGAGAGAGGTTGCGGAACTCAGACAGATTGCGCAACCAGTGGTCGACGCCCATGTCGAAGGGATTGGCCGAGACGGCGACAACGGAAAGATCGCTCTGCTCCTGCGGAGTCAGCTCCAATACGTCATTCAGCCGCTTGGTCACCGAGTTCTTCTTGACGAAGAATTTATCCTGAAAATCTGAATCCTCCGCCACGTCTGCAACGTCGTCGAAGCGGCTGAGAACGAACACGGTGCGAGGCAGCAAGTTGAGCGTGCGGAACAGCCATTTCAGGTCTTCCGTGTGACTTTCCTTGATTGGGTTGGCTGAATTCATCACATACAGCACGAGGTGAGCTTCGCTCACGTAGTGCTTGGTGATGTCTTTGTACTTCTCGATTTCCTGGCTCGTGGCGTTGGTCTTTTCCTTGAAGCCGAACAGCCCGGGTGTGTCGATGATCTGCAACTGATCCTTGTATTCATAGATCTGGACTTCGCTAGACGACTCCGCCTGGCTGATGTTCATGCTCTTGCGATCCAGTTCCTCCAGCCAGGCGGCGGCGATCGATGTCTTGCCTTCGGAGAAGCCACCGATCAGAGCGACCTTGAGCTTCTGCTCCGTCGCTTCCCGCACCGATTTCTCCAGCTTCATCACGAGATCTGGATGGACATGGATGCCCAGACTGCGTCCCTCCTGCACGAACGTGCTGAGTTTGGACAGGATTCCAAGGGCTTGCTGCTTTTGCTGTTCGAATGAATGAATTGCGCTGGTCATGTGACGTTGCTCCAGTATTCAGGCGGTTGCGGTTTCTGTGGCCGGCGTGGCAGCAGGGGCTGCGGAGGCCGGCTTGGGGACGAGCTTGTCCCGCAGCGTAGCCATCTTGGCGGCAATTTCCTCCAGTGCCACTTTGGTGTTGAGACTCTGTTCGTAGGGAATGCGCATCTGGGTCTTCGTCGAGAGCAGGGCCTCATTGATCTTGGCGCTGGCCGATTCGAGATTGCCGTCCAGCATTTCCGTGAGCTTCTCGAACACCTTCTCAATATTCTCGTCAGCGGACTTGCGCTGCTGCTCCTTCTTGTAGTCGCTGCTGAAGAAGCTGCGCACGGCTTTATAGAGACTGAACACGAGACCGACCGCACCGATCACTGCCGCAGTGGTCCAACCCACTGGGTTGGACGCAAGGAATGATGCCCAGACCAGCGCCGCAGCTCCGCCTAGCGTTGATATCAGGCCCACGACGTTGATGCCATTGCTCATCTTGAAGTCGGTATTGAAGTTCAGTTTGAGCGATGAGAACGGGCCATCGATCGTGTAGTGCAGGATCTCGCTGACGTTCTTCTGATTCTTCTGGATGATGGCTTCAGCCTCATCGGTGAACGACTTGAACACCTTGGCGAAGCGTGCCTCCAGATCCCGGCCGACGCTGATCTTGAGTGCGTCGATCTCGCCAGTCAGGTGCTCTTTGAAATCGTCACTGCTATGGTCGCCTTCGATGTAGTCGTAGATGGCCCTGCGCATGGCGGACTTCTTGCCGCTCAGCTCGTCATGGCATTCGTTCTTGAGCTTCTGCGACGTCCCGGACAGCAGTCCATCGATCTGAGATGAGGCAGATTTCTGCTGCACATCTAGCTTCTGTGCAGCATTGGCGAAGTTGTCTCGCACCTGATGTAGGTGACTGATGCCGTCTTGCAGGCAACTGCGAATCTTCTTTACATTGGCATCGCGGATCTTGGTCTGAAAGTTCTGGCACAGCTCCGAACGCAGGAACTCGAGGAAGGCATGCATGCCGCTGCGCTGGAGAATTTCATCGCGTCCCATTGATGCGAGGAACTTTTCACGGCTTTTGACATGGTGGTTGTTGGGGAGCAGACAGGTGGCAGCCGCCAGAAAGGCGGGCATGCCGCTGACGCACACATGTCCCCTATAGGTCTCAGTGCCCAGCGAAGCGGTCAAGGATTTGCCCATGTCGGCTAGGCCGACAGCATCGTTTTGGGTGACCAAGGTCTGGCCTTGCAGAACCTGAGGGTTGGTCGCGCTCTTGTTGAAAATAGCCCAGACTTCGGTCTGCTTGCCCAACTGGCGTTTGATCTTGTCAATGGTGCCCTCCTGTCCCTCGCTGCCGGAGCCGGGCGGGGTGGGGTTGCGCGTCACGTAGAACACCGCGTGGGCTTTCTTGACGGACGAGTCGATGGCGCTCATCACCTGCTTCTCATCACCTTCGATGCCAGGCACGTCGATCAATTGGAACTGCTGGCCTCCCGCCACGAAGCGGTAGGAATGCGACTGGAGTGTGAAGTCTGAGCGCCCGTTGCCGATGATGCATCCATCTTGCAGAGGAGCCAGCCGTGTGAACGCGCTTTCAACGTTGGCTTTTTCGCCTGTCCTGGCCGCCAGCTCGGCCTGGATCTTGCGGGGCTCGGCGGCGATGGTTTCCAGTCTGGCCTGGTTTCCTGCCTTGAGCTGCACGAGCGCCAGCTCCCGCTCTGACAGAGCCTTCTCCTCATCCAGCTTCTTGAAGATCCGCATCAGCTTCTGCCAAAAGTTCTGGCTCTTTCGCTTGTGCTCGATGGTGGCCCTCAGCACGTCGAGGCCAACCTCTTGCTCCCCCTCCTCACTCTTCAACTGCTGCGTGAGCTGGTTGGCAAGTCGCTGGCTGTCCGCGAGTTGAGCCTGCAACTTCTGAATGCTTAACTCGATCGACGCAAGGCTCTCGGGATCCACGCGCAGATCGATGGCCAAATCCTCGAATTTCTGCTGTGTGGCGAGTTTTTCACTGTCCCCCAGCAAAATGCGTAGTGTCTCGATAAGGGTGGATTTGCCAGCGTTCGTCTCACCGTAGAAAGCAATGGTGAACGTGTCCCATTCGGACAGCTCGCGCAGCTCTCTAATGTCCTTATTGGTCCGGTCGCGCATCTGTTCCAGCAAGGTTCTGGAGTTGGCGATGGCACTTTCTATATCTTGATTTTCATTGGTCGTCGAGCCTTTCTTGAGCACCGCTGCAAGCGATTGATCGACCAGCGTTGTCAATTGGTCATAGAACTGATCGGTCTTGTTGGTGTTCGACATGCGTGCCCGTTGAAATTTGCTGGTTAGTGGTCCGAGTTGTTATCCGTACCGATCCGACAGCGAGTCGATGGCGGAGCTTTGTGCATCATAATGTTTCTGGCTTTGCGACTAAAGAGTCCGCCCTGAACAATTCCGCTCTCAACCGCGGACAGGTCGGCGGTCACCGTGTGCGACGAACAGTGCCGCGATGACCGCCTGCATCGGCAGCCCGAATCGGGCGCATAAAAGCCGCAGCGCGGCCAGGATCAGGCGCAGGTCGTGCCCGGCACCGCACATCACCGCATGCAGCGCATCACCCAGCGCGCCCTTGAGCGGGTTGCGGGCAAGTCGCCCATCCATCTTCATGTGCCCAATGGCGGGCTCGATGGCACTGCGCCTTTTGATCATGGCCTTGAGCGTTCGGGTGATGCTTAAACTGCTTGGCGTGAGCGTAGCGCCCGATCTGCGCGGCCAGCCGTGGAGCCACGCGGTTGTAGTTCTGGCGCAATTGCAGGCCGTGCTCCTGGGCCACCTTCACCAGGTGCTGGCGGCTCTTGTCCAGCAGCCGGCTGTCGGTCGGGTGGGCGATGGCCTTGGGCATGTTTGCGGCTGCGAAGGCTTCGGACCCATGGAATCTCCGGAGGAATTTGCAAGAAAACAGAGATAGGCAAAACCATACCTTGCAAAGGCTGCGGCCATCAACCCCAAGAACTGCAAGCAAGATCAACGACTTGCGAGTTGTTCAGGACGGACTTTTTAGCAGCGCACCGCCGTGCGATGCGGCAGCCATCCACCCGATGGGTTATTGTGGACGCCGTACACAAAACCTCAGCAGAGACGATCGACAGCGTCACATCCCGACAAACCCGCATGCCCGATTTGCTCCATCCGCCCGGTTCGCCCGCTCCGCCCGAACTCCCCGTCGCTTCGCCCTCCGCCCCCGCCCCCGCGACCCGCCAGACCTATCGCCACGGCGACCTGCGGCGCGCGCTGCTCGATGCGGGCGTGGCGCTGGCCCGCGAAGGGGGGCCGCAGGCGGTGGTGCTGCGCGAGGCCACGCGCCGCGCGGGCGTGGCGCCGAACGCGGCCTATCGCCACTTTGACAACCGGCAGGATTTGCTGGAAGCGGTGCGCGCCGTCGCCCTGTCCGAAGTGGCGCAGGCCATGGAGGCCGAACTGGCGGCAGTGCCCGCCACCCTGGCGCCCGAGGAACACGCCCGCGCTGGCTTGCGCGCCGTGGGCGTGGGCTATCTGCGCTTCGCACGCGAGGAGACGGGGCTGTTCCGCACGGCCTTCGCTGCGGCGGGTGACATCGGCCCGGGCACGCCCCACCACGGGCAAAAAGCCGGCGCCACCGGGCTGGACCCCTTCCAACTGCTGGGTGCGGCGCTGGACCGCATGGTGGCGGCCGGCGTGCTGCCGCCCGAGCGCCGGCCCGGGGCGGAGTTTCTCGCGTGGTCGGCGGTGCATGGCCTGGCACTGCTGGTGATCGACGGGCCCCTGGCGCGCGTGGTGGGCCCACAGATGGACCGCGTGGCCCAGCGGCTGCTCGACATGGTGGAAAAGGGCCTTTGACCCCGCTGGCCTCTGGCGCTCCGGCGCTTTGGGTCGAATCGGCTTCCAGCACATATTCCACTAGGGGATATTGCTATATTTTTAATAGCAAGTTGGAATAAACGTTGCCTGCGGGCGTTCTTCACTGTAAATTCATACAGTGATCATTTCTTCCAAGCTCGCGATTCTGGCCGACGCCGCCAAGTACGACGCCTCGTGCGCATCGAGCGGCGCGGCACCGCGCAACTCGGTCGGCGGGCGCGGCATCGGGTCCACCGAAGGCTCGGGCATCTGCCACAGCTACGCACCGGACGGGCGCTGCATCTCGCTGCTCAAGATCCTGCTCACCAACTTCTGCCTGTACGACTGCCTGTACTGCGTGAACCGGGTGAGCAGCAACGTGCAGCGCGCTCGGTTCACGGTGCAGGAGGTGGTGGACCTCACCCTCGACTTTTACCGCCGCAACTGCATCGAGGGCCTGTTCCTCTCCAGCGGCATCATCCAGAGCCCCGACTACACCATGGAGCTGGTGGTGGAGGTCGCCCGCGTGCTGCGCGAGGCGCACGACTTTCGGGGCTACATCCACCTCAAGACCATTCCCGACGCGTCGCCCGAGCTCATGCAGCGCGCCGGCCGCTACGCCGACCGCCTGAGCATCAACGTGGAGCTGCCCACCGCGCAGGGGCTGGCGGCGCTGGCGCCAGAGAAGGACGCCGCCGCCATTCGGCGCTCGATGGCGCGCATGGCAGGCCACATCGCCGATGCCAAGGAGGCGCGGCGCGAGCAGCGAAGCGCAGCGCAGGTCGTTTCGCTGCCCGGGCGCACGCGGCGAGCCGCAGCGCCGCATTTCGCCCCCGGCGGCCAGAGCACGCAGATGATCGTGGGCGCCGACGCGGCGGACGATCGCACCATCCTGGCCACCAGCGCGCAGCTGTACGGCGGCTTTCGGCTGCGGCGCGTGTATTACTCGGCCTTCAGCCCCATTCCGGACGCCTCGCGCGCGCTGCCGCTGTCCGCGCCGCCCATGGTGCGCGAGCACCGGCTGTACCAGGCCGACTGGCTGATGCGCTTTTACGGCTTCGCGCACGAAGAGATCGTGCCTGCGCGCCAGGGCGGCATGCTGTCGCTGGACATGGACCCCAAGCTCGCCTGGGCGATCGCCCACCCCGAGCGCTTTCCGGTCAACCTGAACACCGCCCCGCGCGAGATGCTGCTGCGCGTGCCGGGCCTGGGCGTGGGCTCGGTGGATCGCCTGCTGGCCTCGCGGCGGGTGCGCCGCGTGCGGCATGCCGACCTGTCGCGGCTGCGCGTGCCGCTCAAGAAGGTGCTGCCGTTCGTCGAAACGGTGGACCACCGGCCGGGGCGCATGCTGGATTCGATGCAGTTGAAGGCCTTCTTCGCCACGCCTGCGCGGCCTGCCGGCGCCCTGGGCGCGGCACGGGCGGCTGATGCAGCCGATGCGATCGGCACGCCCGCCGCTCTTTCGCAGCCGGTGCAGGCGTCGCTGTTCGGCTGAAGGGCAGGCCATGCCGATCGCCGGTTCGCAAGCCACCTGCCATGCGCCATCGCCAGACGCGCAGGCGCCGGCCGCCACCACGACCACGACCACCATCACCCTGCGCCACGCCACCGACTGGGCCGGCTTTCGCGATGCGGCTCGCGCCCTGGTCCACAACGGGTGCCCACCGCACCAGGTGCAGTGGTTCACCCAGGCGGACGCGGTGGCCGATCTGTTCGCCGATGCATCCGGGGCAGGCGATCTGTTCGAGGCGCCGGTGACCGAGGCGCCGTTGACCGAAGCGCCTTTGACTGATGCGATGGCGGCTGCGAACGCGCCCCTTGCGCCGCACCAGCGAGGCGATCCGCTGGCGGGCGGTGCACAGGCGCGCTCTGCTGCGCCCGACCCCGGCCCGCCGGCTCTGCGCGTGCCCCGCGAGTTTCTACAGCTGTGCGAGCGCGTGGTGCTGCACCGGGACCCGGGGCGCTTCGCGCTCATGTACCGGCTGCTGTGGCGGCTCGCGCACGAACCCGGGCTGCGCCATGACCCGCTGGACGCGGACCGCCTGCGCCTGCAGCACCTGGCCCGCGCCGTGAAGCGCGACATGCACAAGATGCGCGCCTTCGTGCGGTTCCGGCCGGTGCCCGAATCCGACGGCGGCACGCTGCACATCGCATGGTTCGAGCCGGACCACCGGATCACCGAGGCCAACGCGCCGTTCTTCGCGCGCCGCTTCACGCAGATGCGCTGGGCCATTCTCACGCCGGACGGCAGCGTGCACTGGGACGGCGCCCGCCTGCACACCGGCCCCGCGGCGAAGCGCAGCGATGCACCGCCACCGGATGCGGGCGAGGCGCTGTGGCTCACGTACTACCGGAACATCTTCAACCCCGCGCGCCTCAAGCTGGACATGATGCGCAGGGAAATGCCCACCCGCTACTGGAAGAACCTGCCCGAGGCCGCACTGATCGGCGAGCTCGCCCAGACCGCGCACGCGCGCAGCGGCCGCATGGTGGAGGCCCCCGGCACGGTGCCCCAGCGGCGCATCGCTGGGCGGCAAAAGGACGCGCCGTAACGCCCGCACGGGCATGAAAAAGCCCCGCAGGGCGGGGCTGGTGAACGCGGGCGGCGAAGGGTGAATGCGCCCTGCCGCCGCCAATCGCTTACTCGGACTCGGTCGCGGTACGGATCGTTTCGCGGCCGTGGCGGTCCTTCAGGCGGCCCAGGTCGGTATCGAGGGCGCGGGTCACCTTGTCAACGGCGCTGGTGAAGGCGTCGGCCAGCTTGTCGGCATCGGCAGTGGCGGCGACGGGCGGGCGGCCTGCGGCGCGCGCTTCGATCACGCAGCGCTTGTCGCCGGCGCCGGACTTGCCGGCGTCCACGTCGGACAGGAAAACCTCCACCCGCGTCAGGTGTTCGCGAAAGCGTGCAAGCCGGCTGTTGGTTTCTTCCTGGACCCACTGGGCCAGCGATTCGCCGCCCTGGATGTATTCGTCGGTGTGCACCTGTACTTGCATAGCGTTGCTCCTTTTTTCCAATGACACCCGGCCTCGTGGCCGGGCACGGTGATGGGGCGGCGCTGCGGCGGGAAGGCCCGCATTCAGCCGTCACCCGCAGCCATGGTCGCACACGGCGAAAGGGCCGCACAGCAACAGGGCGGCGCCGATGGCTGTGGGGCAGACGCCCATGGCGGGAGCGGCCGGTTCCTACAGCGCCGCCTCACGACGGGTGATACAACCTTCGGATGCCTTCTCCCTTGATTTACTGCGGGCCGCAACGCAGTCGCCCTTCCTTCGCGGAACGCTGAGCATGTCCACTTCCAAGCGCCTCAAGATCGGTCTTTCCGCCTGCTTCTCGCATGCGGACCCCGCACGCTCGCTGTTCACCAACAAGACCCTGCAGTACGTCGAGCAGACCATCGCGCACTGGATCATGTCCGCCGGCGCGATGGTGGTGATGGTGCCCTGCCCCACCGGCGAAACCGCCCGTGGCGACGTCACGCTCGCCCACTATGCGGACTGGCTCGACGGCGTGGTGATGCACGGCGGCGCCGACGTGTGGCCCGGCACGTATGGCGAAGTGCCGCTGAAGGACGCCTGGCTGGGCGACCGCATCCGCGACCTGTACGACCTGGCGGTGGTCGAAGCCTTCGAGCAGGCCGGTAAGCCCATCTTCGGCGTGTGCCGCGGGCTGCAGCTGATCAACGTGGCCTTCGGCGGCACGCTCTACCAGGACATCGAGACCCAGCACCCAGGCGCCCAGCAGCACCGCAACGCGGTCACCTACGACCAGCATTTTCACGAGGTGGAGCTGGTGCCCGGCACCCGGCTGTCTCAGATGTACCCGAGCCAACAGCGGGTGGTGGTCAACAGCATCCACCACCAGGGCATCAAGAACCTCGCACCGGGCTTCGAGATCGAGGCCTGGAGCCACCCCGACGGCGTGCCCGAGGCCATCCGCCGCCGTCCCGAGCGCGGGCGCGGCTACATCGCCGCCACGCAGTGGCACCCCGAATTCTTCAAGCCCGGCTCGTCGCAGACCATGGACGACGCGCCCATCCTGGAAGATTTTCTGGCCGCGTGCTCCCGCTCCAAGGTGCGGCCCCTGCCCGGCCACAGCCCTTTCCAGATCCGCGACCGTGCCGCGCGATTGCTGCGCCAGGCGCTGCTGCTGCGCCGGTAACGCCGAAAAAACACAGTACGGCCCCATGCCGTAAAACGATAGCAGCCGCGCCAGCCACCACGGCGGCGCAGCGCTTTCTGGGCCGCCCAAACCCAAGTCTCCATTTTTCGGCCAGTTGTTTCAAATTGTTAACAATGCGAAGCCGTAGCGTGTAAATGTGCAATAACTGTATCCGGAGACATTTGCAGCCTTGAATGCTGCAGGGCCAAGCACCTTTGTCCCATCGAATTTTTCTGCCTGTGCGTTTAGGAGAAAGCGATGCAAAAGAGAGACGAGCCCGCAGGCGCGACGCCGAGCGGAAAATGGAGCCAGACCCACCCAGGACAAACGCTGCGCGGCCTTCCCGCCGCTGCGGCGATCGGCCTTGCGCTGGTCTGCGGAGCAGGAACCGCCGCGGCGGACACGCTCACCGGTAATTTGCAGGCCACCATGCGCATCAGCACGGGCTGCGTCATTTCGGGCAGTTCGGGCGGGCAGTCGGGCGTGAGCTTCGGCACGCTGGACTTCGGCACCCAGCCGGCGACGTTCTCGGGCACGGTGAGCGCCGCGCCCACGGGCGGCGCCGGCGGGGCCGGCACCACGCAGATCCTGTGTTCGCCCGAGATCACCGTCATCAGCGTGACGGTGAGCGGCGGGCTGCACGCCGGCCAGGGCGCCGGGGTGGGCGTGGGCACGCGGGCGATGAACTCCGCGGCCGCGTACATCCCGTACGAGGTGTACCAGGACGCGAGCCACACCACGCCCTACCCGCTCAATACGCCCGTGGCGAATGTCGCCATTCCCACGGCGGGCGCCGCGTTCAATTTGCCCATCTACGGGCAGGTCAACAAGACCGGCAGCCAGTCGCTGCCTTTCGGGGCCTACACCGACACCCTCGGGGTGACGCTGACGTTCTGACCGCTCGGCGGCCGGCCGAGCGCCCGGCCCGCCCGGAGAAAAGCATGATGCAAGCCATCGGACGGCACCCGGCGCAGCCTTGCCGGAACGATTCCGCCCGCCCGTTTTCGACCCACCGCACCGCCACCGCCGGCGCGCTGTGGACGCTGGCTGCCGCCCTGGCGGCCTGGCCCGCTGCGCCTGCCCGCTCGGCCACGCCCATCGCCACCACGGGGACGATTCCCGTCAGCGCCACGGTGGCGCGCGGCTGCCAGATTTCGGGCAGTTCGCAGACCACCGGCCTGTCGTTCGGCATGCTGGATTTCGGCGTGCATTCGCCCGTGCGCACCGGCACGCACAGCGTCATGGCGGCAGGCGGGCAGGGCATGCAGGCCCAGGTGCTGTGCACGCCGGGCACCACGCTGCAGGTGACCATCAACGCCGGGCTGCACGCCAGCGGGGCGCAGCGCAGGCTCTCCAACGGCTCGCAGTTCATTCCGTACGCGCTCACGCTCATGGCGGCGGGCACGCCGGCGCTGCTGCCCAACGTCGTGGCGAACATGGCGCTGGGCGCCACGCCCACGGCGCTGCCCATCCAGGCGACGGCGACGTTCCCGGGCTCCGGCATCGGCGCGGGCACCTACACCGACACCTTGCAGGTGACCCTTTCATGGTGACGATGCCGCCCTTCCTGCGCAGGCTGGCGGCCGCGCTGGCGTGGGCCATGGTTACCGCCACGGCGATCCCGGCCTGGGCCGCCACGCCGATCATGATCTGGCCCGTGGACCCGGTCATCACCGGCCCGCAGCGCGCGGTGGCCCTGTGGCTGGAGAACCGCGGCAGCACGCCGGTGTCGATGCAGGTGCGGGTCTTCCAGTGGCGCCAGGCCGACGGCAAGGACCAGTTCGATGTGCAGCGCGATGTGGTGGCCAGCCCGCCCATCAGCCACATTCCGCCGGGCCAACGGCAGATGGTGCGGTTGCTGGCGACGCAGCCGGTGCCGCCCCGGTCCGAGCAGACCTACCGCGTGCTGGTGGACGAGCTGCCAGCCGCGGACCCGCTGGCTCCCGACGGCCCCGCCAGCATTCCGGGCCCGCCCGAGCGCGCCAATGCCGATGCGGCGGCGGTCGCGGTGCGGCTGCAGATCCGCTATGCCATTCCGCTGTTCGTCTATGGCCCGGACACGCTGCCGCGGCGCCTGGCCGACGCCCGTTCGCTGGTCGATGGCACGGCCGTGCTGGAGCCCGACCTGTCGTGGGACCTCAAGCCCCAGGGCCGCGCCAGCCAGGTCGTGCTGCACAACCGCGGCACGGGCCACGCCCGCATCACCTCGGTGGTCTGGACGCGCTCGGGCGCGTCCGCAGCGCCGCCCAAGGACGTGCTGAACTACGTGCTGCCGCAAAGCCAGATGCCGCTGGACGTGGCGGCCCCGCCGTCACCCGGCCACACCCTGGCGGTGACGGTCAACGGGCGCGAAGCCCAACTGCCCCGTGCGTCGCAATGAACCGCACCCGCCCCCGTTGCGTGCCCGCGTCGCCCGCTGGGGGGTGCTGGTGGCATGCCTGCCGCGCCTGCTCACCGCCGCGGACTATCCGATGCCGGACGCCAAACCCGGCGCACCCGCCACGCTGTACCTGGAGCTGGTGGTCAACGGCAAGACCACCGGGGAAGTGGCCAACGTGCTGCAGAACGGCTCGCTCTACGAGATCGACGCCCAGTTGCTGCGCGAGCTGCACATCCAGACCGCCATGCCCGACGGCACGCGCGTGGCCGTCAACGCGCTGCCCGGCGTGGTCACCGAATACGACAGCCTGGGCCAGCGCCTGCTCATCCAGGTGCCGCCCAGCTGGTTGCCGCGCCAGGACCTGGCCGACGTCCGCGAGCCGCTGCAACTGGCGGGCGGCACGGGCCTGTTGCTCAACTACGACGCCTACGCCATGACCACGCAGGGCCGCACCACGTCGTCGCTGTGGTCCGAGGCCCGGTACTTCGGCCCCGTGGGCGTGGTGTCGAGCACGGGCATCTTGCGGCACGGCTCCACCGGCTTTTCCACCGGCTTCGTGCGCTACGACACGCAATGGACCCGGCCCGACACCGACGCCGCCACCCAGACCCTGTACGGCGACCTCATCACCGGCGCGCTGCCGTGGACCACGCCCGTGCGGATGGGCGGCGTGCAGTGGTCGCGCAACTTCGGCATCCGGCCCGACCTGGTGACCTACCCGCTGCCCGCGTTCTCGGGCCAGGCGGCCGTGCCTTCGGCGGTGGACGTGTTCATCAACGGCTTTCGCGCGGCGAACCGCACGGTCGCGCCCGGCCCCTTCACGCTGGGCGAACTGCCCACGGTGAACGGCTCGGGCACGGCGTCGGTGGTGACCACCGATGCGCTGGGCCGGCAGGTGCTGACCTCGGTGCCGTTCTACGTCAACACGCAGTTGCTGCGCCCGGGCTGGACCGACTATTCGCTGTCGCTGGGCGCGCTGCGGCGGGCCTACGGCTTTCGCAGCCTGTCCTACGGCCGGCCGCTCGCCTCGGGCGTGTACCGCCAGGGCGTCACCGAGGCCTTCACGGCCGAAGCCCAGGCCCAGGCGGGCCGCGGGCTCAGCGTGGCGGGCGTGGGCGGGCTGGTGCGGCTGGGGCTGTGGGGCGTGGCGAATGCAGCCGTCACGCGCGGCCAGTCCGAGCGCGACCGGGGCGGCTGGCAGCTTGCGGCCGGCTACCAGTTCCAGAGCACGCGCGGCGGCATCTCGATGCAGCAACTGCAGCGCACCCCCGGCTATGGCGACGCCAGCACCTATGCCGGCGACGGGTTCCAGCTGCCGAAGCGCACGCGGCAGCTCGATGCCAGTCTGAACCTCGCGCGCGGCTCGGTCAGCGTGGGCTGGGTGGACCTGCAGACCCGCGAAGGCCAGCGCAGCCGGCTCGCCTACGCCGGCTACAGCACGCCCGTGGGGCAGAACGCCTACGTGTCGGTCACCGCCGGGCGCACGGTGGAAACGGGCCAGACGCAGGTGCGGCTGCAGCTCACCTACCTGCTGGGGCCGCACACCAGCGCGCAGGCGGCCGTGGCCCGCTACGGCGACGGTGCCACGCAACTGCAGACGAGCGTGCAGCGCACCGTGCCATCGGACGGCGGCCTCGGCTGGAGCCTGGGCCATACGCTGGGCGGCGATGCGAACCGGTACCGCCAGGCATCGGCCCAGTACCGGGGCGACACGCTGACCGTGCAGGGCGGCGCCTACGGCATGGCCGGCCACGCCACCCGGTTCGCGGGCGCATCGGGCTCCATCGGGATCATGGACGGCTACGCCTTCGCCTCCAACCGCATCAGCGACGGCTTCGCGCTGGTGTCCACCGACGGCATGGCGGACGTGCCGGTGCTGTTCAACCACCAGCGCGTAGGACGCACCAACGCCCGCGGCTACCTGCTCGTGCCGGAGGTGCCGGCCTACTACGAGGGCCGCTACGAGATCGATCCGCTGTCGCTGCCGGCCGATGTGCACACGCCCACCCTGGAAAAGCGCGTGGCGGTCGCGCGCGGCACCGGCACGCTGGTGCGGCTGCCCGTGATGCGCATGCGCACCGCCACCATCACCCTGGTCGATGCCAGCGGCGCGCCGCTGCCCGCGGGTGCCGCCGTGGTGCACGAACAGGGCAATGTGCCCACGGTGGTGGGATGGGACGGCGTGGTGTATTTGACCGCGCTGCAGGCCCGCAACACGCTGGTCGCGCGCCTACCGGACGGTGGCGTGTGCCGCGCGGCATTCAGCGAACAGGCCTATGCCGCCACGCGCGATCTGCGCGTGGTCTGCAGCACGGGCAAGGAACCCGTGGCACCCGCCGAAGGGGTGCAGCTATGACGGCGTGGCGATCCATGGCGGCCCGTGTTGCGCGGCTCGCCGTGTGCCTGGCGGCGCTCGGGGCCGGCGCGCCTGCCGTGGCCGCGGTCTGCGCCTATTCGGAAACGGGTGGCTCCCTCGGCACCGCATCGTCGTTCGCGGTGCGCGACGGCAGCGTCAGCACCTCGGGCAGCTTCGCCATCACCTGCGGCACGGGGCTTTTGTCGCTGCTGTCCACCGACAGCCTGCTGCGGGCCACGGTCACCAGCGACAACGGCTTCTTGCTGCGCAACATCGCCGACACCACCAAGACCATCGGCTACCAGGCCGGCAACGGCAGCGGGCTCACGTATTCGTCGGGGCTGCTGGTGATCAATGCCTCGGGGGCGAACATCCTCACGCTGCTGCCCAACCGCAAGGCCACCGTGCCGCTGCAGATCGCCACGCTGAGCGCCAACGTGCCCGCCGGCACCTACCGCGACACGCTGCGGGTGGCATGGGTCTACAACCTGTGCGACGGCCTGGGACTGATCAGCACCTGCCTGGGCACCGTGTACGCCGGCTCGGCCACGCGCACCGTGACCGTGGAGCTGCAGGTGACCAACGACTGCCTCATCACCCCCGGCGCCATCAACTTCGGCACCGCCGCGCTGCCCGCGGGATTCGGCGAAGCGGCCTCGCAGGTGGCGCTGGTGTGCACCACCGGCATGAGCTACACCGTGGGCCTGGGGCCGGGCAGCAACCCCAGCGGCGGGCGGCGGCAGATGGCCAACGGCACCAACCGGCTGGCCTACGACATCTTCTTCGGGGCGGGCACCACGCCATGGGGCACGGCGGCGGGCTCGCGCGTGGCCAGCACCCAGGCCACCGCCGGGCCGGCCGGCGGCATCGCCAACGGCACGGGCTCGCACCTCTTTCCGTACCGCGCCCGCGTGTACCCCGACCAGCCGGCGCCCGTGCCCGGCACCTACCTGGACAACGTGGTGGTGGACGTGCAGTTCTAGCGCCGAACGCCTGCCGGCTGGCCCGCATCAGAGCCGAATCGGCCTCCAGCGCAATAAAATTCACGGCATAGCGCTATACTTTTAATAGCAAATCAAGCCACTCGGCGCAGCTCAGATCAATGGTGGTGGCCGTGGCCGCCGTGCACGTGGCGGTGCGTCACTTCCTCAGGCGTGGCGGCGCGCACTTCGGTCACCTTGCAGGAAAAGCGCAGCGCCTGGCCGGCCAGCGGGTGGTTGCCGTCCAGGTGCACCTCGGGGCCCTTGATCTTGACCACGTTGAAGACGCGCTCCTGCCCGTCGTCGCCCGCGCCGCGCAGCTGGCCGCCCACCTTCACGCCCGGTGGAAATTCGCTCTTGGGAATGGTGCGCACCAGGCTTTCGTCGCGCTCGCCGAAGGCGTCGGCGGCGGTCAGGTCCAGCGTGGTGGCGAAGCCCGTGGCCTGGCCGTCCAGCACGGCCTCCACCTTCGGGAAGATGCCTTCGTAGCCGCCGTGCAGATAGGCCAGGTGCCCGGAATCGAGCGGCTTGCCCTGCGGCGTGGTCACCTTGTAGCTGAGGGTGACGGCGGTGTCTTTGGAGATGTTCATGGCGTGTTCCGGCGAATCGATGAATCGGCAAAGGCGGCAGGCACTGCGCGCCCGGCGGTCAGGCGTGCATTGTCGAACAAGGCAGGCGCCGCCCCAAGCGGCCGCCCCTGAACCCGGCCGACTTCAGGCGTCGTTTCCGTAGATGAGAAAACCCGCGTGCCGCGCCACCTGGTCGTACAGCCGCCGGGCCGCCGCGTTGGTCTCGTGCGTCTGCCAGTACACGCGGCGCACGCCCGCCGCCCGCGCCGCCGAGTAAACGCCCTCGATCAGCTGCCGCCCCACGCCCTGGCCGCGCGCCGCCGGGGCGGTGAACAGGTCCTGCAGATAGCAGGTGGGCTCGATGCGGGTCGTGCTGCGGTGGAACAGGTAATGAAAGGGCGCCGCAGTATGCAGCAGCGCATCGGCTCACTCGCGTGACGCCGCTACTTCTTTGGGCCGAACTTCGGTTTGCCGGCCTTGCTGACGAGCAGCGCCACCACGATGACCACCATGAACAGAAAAGCGCAGTTGCCCAATATCTGGAAGGCCCCCCAGGCGAGGAGCGCGAGCACGGTGCACAGCAATAGAAAAAGAAGGCTATTCATGGCGCGTCACTGGAATCGGCAGGCGCTATTTTGTCCCCCATCTCCAAAAGTCACGTAACAAACAGTCATTTACCCGAGGCAGCGCAGTGCGCGCCTCATGCCTGACTGGCTCACACCGGCGCCGGCACCTCCGGCACCTCCGGCGCGGCCTCGCCTGGCCGCCGGGCGAACCGGCCCGCATCCGGGCCGTGCACCGGGGCTTCGTCGCCCCACGGCCAGCCGCCGAAACCGGTGCGGCGGTAGTCGGCCACCGCCTCGGCGATTTCCTGCTGCGTGTTCATCACGAAGGGGCCGTACTGCGCCACCGGCTCGGCCAGCGGGCGGCCCTGCAGCAGCAAAAATTCGGCGTCGGCCGCGCCGCTGTTGTGCAGTTCCACCGCATCGCCCGCGCGCAGTTCGATGGCGGCGTGCGCCACCGGCTGGCCCGCCAGCGTGACGCCGGTGCCGGCGAAGAAATACAGCATGCGCCGGGTGTCCTGGCCCGTGGCGGCAGGCAGCGTGAAGCGCGCGCCGGGCTCCAGGCGCAGCGTCCAGATGGCCACGTCCGCCTCGGTCTGCGCGGCCCAGGAGCCGGGCGGCGGCGCCAGGGGCGAAGCATCGCCCAGCCGGCCCGCCACCACCGCCACGTGGGTGGCGGCGCCGTCCCCGCCCCCGTCACGGTCCACCACGCGCGGAATGTCGCCGGCCCAGAACATGGTGAAGTGCGGGGCCACGCGCTTGTTGGCGGCGGGCAGGTTCAGCCAGATCTGGAACAGCTCCAGCGGATTGGGCGCCGCGCGGTCCAGGAGCGGAAACATTTCGGAATGCACCACGCCATCGCCCGCGGTGAGCCACTGCACGTCGCCCTGGCCGAAGCGGGCCGCGGCGCCCAGCGAATCGGCATGGTCGATGAGGCCCTTGCGCACGATGGTCACGGTCTCGAAACCGCGGTGCGGGTGCGGCGGAAAGCCGGGCACCACGTCGCCGTGGTACATGCTCCAGCCGTCCCGGCCCGAAAAATCCTGGCCGATCTGCCGGCCGTGCAGCGGTGCATCGGGCCCCAGCGCGGCGTTGCCGGGCGGGTAGGCGTCGTCGTGGTGGGCGCAAAACAGAAACGGGTCCACCGTGGGCCACAGGGCGCCGAGGGGCTGGGTGTTCAGAATCGGGGAATCGACAGGCATGGGGAAAGCTCCTGGTTGGCAGTGCGCCGGCCGCGCATTCCTTCCCACATGGGGGCGGCGGGCGGCGCTGCAACGCGACGGGCGCGCAACGCACTGGTGCAGGCATGGAACGATCGCCGGCGCACCGGTCTGCCTCGGCTGGCGGCTCCAAACACCGACATCCAGCCAAAACAGGCCAGCGCCGCCGTCGATACTGCGCAGGCAGCTATTGAATCAATAGCATTTCGCAGCATCTCTCCACGGCTTTCAGCCCTGCAGCGGCTGGTTCAGCTCGGTGCGCCAGGCCGTGGGGTCCGAGCCGGTTTCGGGGCCGGTCAGGTAGCACTCCCACAGCTCGGACGTGGGCCGCAGGCCCTGGCCTTCGATCCACTGCAGGAGCTCGCCCCAGGCAGTGCCCAGGTCTTCGTACCGGCCCCGGTGCACGGTGCGGGCCACGCGCATCGCCGGCCACTCGCCCGGCTGCATGCGGCCCATCGGGCCGACCGGCGCGGCCACAGGCACGCTGATCTCGAAGTCGAACGTGTCGGTGGGCCGGCGCCGGTGGTGGGTGAACCAGGGGCCGGCGGGCGAGACGCACTGCGCGGCGATCGCGTCCATCAAGTCGCGCACGCCCTGGCCCATGACCTGCTGGATCTCCTCGCGCGTGCAGGTGACGTGGATGAATGCCGTGTGGCGGGCGGGCAGGTCGGCGATGTGGGGCGTTTCGTTCATGGGGTGATGGGTCGTTCAAGCCGCGCGGGCGCTGGAGATCAATCAATCAATCAATCAATCAATCAATCAATCGGAAGGACGACGGCAAGTGTGCGGCAAGCCGTGCCGGCCGCTCAGGCGGCGGGGTTGCACACCACCATCCACGGCACGCCGAAGCGGTCGGCCACCATGCCGAACGCGTGCGAAAAGAACGTCGGCGCCAGCGGCATCTGCACCTGCCCGCCGTCGGCCAGCGCGGCGAACAGGCGCCCGGCTTCGGCGGCGTCGTTGGGTGACAGGGACAGCGACACGCCCTGGAACACGGGCTTGCCGCCGTTCATGCCGTCGGAGGCCATGAGCGTCGTCTCGCCGATGCGGAACGCGGCATGCAGAATCTTGTCGCCCGGCGGCGGTGCCGATGCGTCGCCGCAGCCCATGCCGGCCCCATCGGACACGGGCTCGGGGTTGTCCTTGAACCGCATCAGGCCGGTGACCTCGGCGCCCAGCGCCGTGCGGTAGAACTCGAGCGCCTCTTCGCAGCGGCCGTCGAAAAACAGGTAGGGCTCCACTTTCATCGGGGTTCTCCTTGTGGCCCTCGGCGGGCCCATCGCGGCGCCCGACACCATTGTGAACACCGTTCACAAACGATAGCCGTGCGGCCTCGGCCCGTCCAGCAGGGAATTCCCGAACGCTGCGCCCTCAAGCCAAAACGGCCGTCAGCGCATGTCCAGCAATCGACATCACTCCTATTTCAATAGCAAACCGTCAAACGTCTGCTGCAATGGCCGGCTCGCCGTGGCCCAGCGCGTCCAGGTTGATCTGGATCTGCGGAACATCGGCCAGATCGGGGCTGCGGCCATCCGACAGGTCTTCCAGCGCGGTGAACTGGCCGTCCAGGTACAGGAAGGTGACGGTGCTGGCCAGATCGGCCAGCGCGTCTTCGGCGCTGGGAAAGCCCGAGCGCTCCACATGGTCGCCACCGTCCAGCGCATAGCCGTACTGGCCCTGCGATGCTTTCAGTTCGCCCAGGTCGATGAGCTTGTCGCGCACGTTGCTGGCGTAAACGCGGCCATTGGCGGCGTAGAGCGTGAAGCTCTGCGCGGCACGCGCCGCAGGGGAGATGGAGGAAGCGGGCATGGGAATGGTCCTTTTCAAAGAGAAGGCTGCGGCCGGTGAAAGGGCCTTGCGCGACGGGCCGGCCACACCCGTCTGCGCCACGCAATCCCGGCTTTGGCCAGGGCTGCTGCTAGGGCTGCTGCCGGTCGGCAGCGCCGCTGCGGTCGCGCGTGGCGAGCCACCAGCCATAGGCCAGCCCCGCCATGCCCAGCGCGGCGATGGCCGCCATGCGGCTGTCGCGGTGCTCGCGGTGGCCGCCATCGATGGCGGTGCCGCGCGAGGGCTCGAAGAGATTGCCGTCCGAGTTGGGCACGGTGCGCGCGCGGCGCAGTGCGGCATCGGTCAGCCAGCGCATGGCGCGGCCCACGGCGGCCGGGGCCACGGCATGGGCGATGCGGCCGGGCAGCGCGGGCGCGCCCAGCCAGGTCACGTCGCGCGGGCGGGTGGCCAGGCCAACGATGGCGTCGGCCACGCGGCGCGGGTCCACCATGGGCAGCGGCGGTCGGATGCTGCGGCCCGTGTAGTTGGCGCCGTGCGCCAGGCCCGGCGAATCGACGAAGGTGGGCGCCACGTCGCACACGTGCACGCCGGGCAGGTCGGAGACTTCGGCGCGCAGGCTTTCCGACAGGCCGCGCAGGCCGAACTTGCTGGCGGTGTAAGCCGCCGCATAGGGCGCCGGCACCCAGCCGCCCATGGAGATGAGGTTGACCAGCGTGCCCCGGCCGCGCTCGCGAAAATGCGGCATCACCACGTGCGCGCCGTGCAGGTGGCCCAGCAGATTGGTTTCCAGCACGCGGCGGTGCGCGGCGACGGGCACGTCTTCGAAGCGGCCCACCGCGCCCACGCCCACGCCGTTCACCCACACGTCGATGTGGCCGAAGTGCCGTATCGCCTTGACCAGCAGCGCCTGCACGGCCTTGGGGTCGGTCACGTCGGTGGGCACGCCGATGGCGGTGCCGCCCTCGGCCCGGCATTCCATCGCCACCGGCGACAGCGTGTCGGCATCGCGCGAGGCGAGCACCAGACACGCGCCGCGGCGCGCGAAGGCCAGCGCCGTGGCGTGGCCGATGCCGCTCGATGCGCCCGTGATGACGACGACGGTGCGCTCGGGCAGGGGAGCGGCGGGGTTGCCGCCGTCGGCGGGCGGTTCGGAATCGGAGGCAGGGGAGCGGGCAAAGAACATGGGTCCGGGGGTCCTTGAAATCAGTCGTGGCTGCGGACGGCGCGGACCCCTGGAACGGCAGGGAGCGAAGGCGCCGCCTTACGAAGACTGTTTTAAGCCCCGACCCCGGGGCGCTGGCGTAGGACGGTGTCGGAAAGGCAGGGGACCGGTTGCCGGGTTCACCCGGTCGATGCCGGGCGCCTCGGGCTTGCGCTGCGATTCAAGCCTTATCGGCCTCCAGCGCAATCAACACTAGGGTATACAGCTATCGAAATAATAGCAATCGAACATCCACCGACATCATGGCCAAGGGCCCGGTGCGGGCGCCTCAGCGCCCCACCACGGACCAGCCGGCGCGCTGGTCGGTCTTGTCGTTTTCGTACTCCCACGCCGTGCCGCAGCGGTCGCACTGGTAGCGGGTGATGGTGACGGTGCCGTGGTCGCGCTCTTCCTTGCGGTTGCCGCGCTGCACCAGCTCGGCATGGCCCGGCGCGCGGCGCCAGTTGCGCTGGATGCCGGCGCAGCTTTCGCACAGCTCCATCTTCTTCAATTCGCTCTGTCGAGCCGGGTCCTGGGTCATGGGATTTTCTGCCGCGTTGGGGATCGGGGATGCCGCGGGCGCGCTGGGCGGAGGGCCGAAGTGCAGCCGGGACGAGGGCCGCTACTTTAACCAACCAACGGCGCAGCGGACGGCCACCACCGCGCGGCGCGCGTCCCGGCCGATGCGCCTCAAGCCGTCACGGGCTGCCGCACCTGCAGGAATCCACCGGGCGGCTCGCCACCGCCGGGCGCGGCCCACTGCAGCGCGCGCGCGGGCACGGCGAACTCCACGCCCAGCACGGCCAGCTCGCGCATCAGCGACAGGTTGATGCGCTGCTGCAAATCCATGTACACGTTGTAGCCGGGGTCGAGCACGATGTAGACCACCTCGTACTTGAGGCCGTTCTCGCCGAAGCCCTGCAGGTGCGCGCGGTCGAAGCGGGCCTTGTCCTCGGCCTCGATGATGCGGCGCGCGGCCTGCGGAATCGCCTCGGCCTGCTCCGCCGTGGTGCCGTAGGGCACGCTGAACTGGAACACGATGCGCCGCTCCTGCATGTAGCGGTAGTTGTTGATGGTCTGCTTGAGCAGGTCGGTGTTGCTCATCACCACCTACTCGCCGCTCAGGCTGCGGATGCGCGTGGTCTTGAGGCCGATGCGCTGCACCGTGCTTGCTGCAGCAGACCAAGACGGCAGCACGCGGCTTCAGGACTGTGCGCAACTTCATCGCCATCGCCTACCTGCGCATGGCCAAGCTCAAGGATCTGCCGACCAACCCCTTTGCTCCTGCTGCCCCGATTGGGCTCGGCGTTACGCCGCATGTTCCCTGAGGTCGAGTTCCACTCGAAACGGCATAGAGCCGTTTTCTTTGACGGTGAATATTCACTACATCTGCTGCCATTCATTAACAAGGCGGGTCGACCCAACTCGTTGCCTAAGAACTTGTTACCGCACACCCGCGACAGAAGTCCTCGAATGCTCAATTTTTGCTATTAAAAGTATAGCTATGTGCCTTAGTGAAATATGCGCTAGAGCCTTTTTTGACCCGAAGGCCGTACCGCCTGCCGGGCGATCAGTTCCACGAAGCGCCGCGCCCCCAGGCCCAGCGGCCGCTCCTTGGACCACACCACGTCCACCCACAGCGCGACGCCGTTGCTCAGGTTTTCGAACGGCATCTCCACCAGAGAGCCCGCCGCGATGCGCGGCTGCACCAATGCGCGCGGCTGCCAGCCCCAGCCCAGGCCGGCTTCGATGAGCCCGAGCGCAGCCAGGTGGTTGTCGGTGCGCCAGTGGTGGCGCGCGAACACGAAGCGCGGGTCGGTCTGCGCCAGGTCGCGGCTGGCCACGACGATCTGGCGCGTGGTGGTCAGGTGCTCCTCGCGCAGCAGGGCGCTGGCGGCGGGCTCGCCGCGGGCCGTGGCCGCGGCCTGTGCGGCCGCCAGCACGGGGTGGCCGGGCGCCATGACCGCCACCAGGGTTTCGTTGCCCACCTCCTGAAAGCCCTCGCGCCCGTCGATGCTGGGCCGCTCGAACACCAGCGCCAGCTGCGCGCGCCCGGCATGCAGCAGCGCCAGCGCATCGGCCTGCGGCGCGGCCAGCACCTCGACCTGCAGCAGCGGGTGCTCCTCGGCCAGGGCCGCCAGCGGGCTGCGCCAGTGGCCCGCCAGCAACTCGGGCGCGATGGCCAGGGTCAGGCGCTCTTCCAGCCCCTGCGTGAGGGCCAGCGCCTGCGCGTTCAACTGCCTGAGCTGCCCCGCCAGCAGCCGCGCCTGCGGCTCCAGCGCCCGGGCGGCGGCGGTGGGGCGGGGCTCGCGCCCGGTGCGGTCGAAGAGCGACACCGCCAGTTCGGCTTCGAGGTGCGCGATGGTCATGCTCACGGCCGAGGGCACGCGCGACAGGGCCCGCGCCGCGGCCGAGAACGAGCCCTGGTCCAGCACGGCCAGAAACACCTGCACGCTGTCGGAAGAAAACGCCATGGGTCGCAGTATCTATCAATAAAACTGAAACAAGCTGACTTTATGTATCAGCCTGGCGCACATAAAGTCGCGACCATGTCACTGCCCAACGCTTCCGCCGCCGCCTCTTCCGCCGCCCCTGCAACGCCTGCCGCCCACCGCCCCACGGGGCTTCAGGGCGTCGCGCGCCGCGTGCTGTACGTCACGCTGTACGAACTCATCGCGATTGCAGCGGCCACCGTGGCGCTGGCCTGGCTCACCGGGCAGGGGTCGGGACATTCCAGCGTGGTGGCGGTGGCGGCGTCGGCCATCGCGGTGGTATGGAACCTGGTGTTCAACTGGGCCTTCGAGCGCTGGGAGGCCCGCCAGCCCGTGCGCGGGCGCAGCACGGCGCGCCGCATCGCCCACGCCATCGGGTTCGAGGGCGGCCTGGTCTTCACGCTGGTGCCGCTCTTCGCCTGGTGGTTCGAGGTCAGCCTGTGGCAGGCCTTCGTGATGGACCTGGGGCTGATCGCCTTCTTCCTTTGCTACACCTTCGTCTTCAACTGGGGGTTCGACCGCATCTTCGGCCTGCCGGCCTCGGCCCAGTCGGGCGGGACGGCGCAGGCCGCTCGCTGACGCAACGACGACGCCGACCGGGGGCGGTCGGCATCGGTCAGTGGCCAGCGGCGGCCGGGAGCCGTCAGTAGGGCAGCGCGAAGCCGTTGCGGCCGGCGTTGATGCGCAGCGCCGTGGGCGTGCCGTTCACTTCCTGCGCGGTGAGCGAGACGCTGGCGCCGGGCACCAGCAGGCTGCGGTCGCCCGCGCGGAAGGTCACCACCGGGGCGCCGGGCGGCACGATCACGGTCTTTTCGCCCCCCTGGTACTTGAGCCGCAGCGTGCGGCCCTTGCCGGCGTCGGCCGCATCGGTCACGTCCGCCACGTCCGCCACCGTCGCATTGGTCATGGTGCTTTGCGGCTGCAGGTCGAACGGGCGGTGGCCCTCCCCGGTGCCGCGCGCGGACTCGGGAAACACCGTGACCGCGATGGCGCGCTGCGTGCCGTCCGCCTGGGGCAGCGCGGCCGTGCCGATGAAGCTGCCGGGCCGGATGTCTTTCAGCGCGATCGGATAGACCTCCTGCACCACCAGCGTGGGCGGCAGGGCCAGGGCCACCGTCTGCCCGCCGCGTTCCTTCACGGTGAGCGTCGTGGCCGTGGCCGCCTCGACCGTGCCGCGCAGGCGCACCGTCTGCGAAGCGGAAGACGAAGACGAGGGGGAAGGAGAGGCCTGGACCTGCGCCGTGGCGGCGCTGGCGCCCACCAGCAGGCTGGCCGCCACGAAGAGCGGGGAGGCTTGCGAGAAGCGGGAAAGCAGGGGCAGAAACACGGGACGGTGAAGCAGCGTCATGGGGCAGGCCGGCAGTCAGGGGAAAACCATGATGCCCCAAATGGCTGAAGGCCGTGGCCCGTGGCCCGTGGCCGTGGCCCCAGCCCGCCTGCGCTGGCTCACATCGCCGCGCCGAACCGGTAGCTCGATACCGTCACCCCGCCGTACACGCCCTCTTCGTTGTACACGCACAGGGCGGGCTCGTTCTCGGCGGCGCCCACGGCCACCATCAGCGGAATCAGGTGGTCCTCGCGCGGGTGGGCGGTGCGGGCGTAGGGCGCGTCTTCCCAGGCGATGAGCCGCTCGACCCGCGTGGCCGGGTCGGAATACGCCAGCGTGTCCTGCAGCCATCGGTCGAAGCCCATCGACGGAGCGAGACCGGCCTGGCCGAAGCGGCGCAGGTTGTGATAGCTCAGCCCGCTGCCCACGATCAGCACGCCCTCATGGCGCAGCGGCGCCAGCGCACGGCCGAGCGCCAGGTGCCGGGCCGGGTCCAGGTCGCGCTGCAGCGACACCTGCAGCACCGGCACGTCGGCGGCCGGGTACATCACTTCCAGCGGCGAGAAGGTGCCGTGGTCGAACCCCCGCTCGGCATCGAGCCGGCTCGGCAGCCCTGCGGCCTCGATCAGCCCGGCGATGCGCTCGGCCAGGGCCGGCGCACCCGGGGCGCGGTATTGCACCTCGTAGGTGTGGGGCGGAAAGCCGGAGTAGTCGTACACCATCGGCGGGCGGGGGCTGGACATCACCGCGAAGACCTCGTCCTCCCAATGGCCGGACACCACCAGCACCGCCTTCGGGCGGGTGTTGATCTGGTGGGGAATGTCCTTGAGCGATTGCTCCAGGGCCTGCATGGCGCGGCGCATCTCGGGCACATACGGCCACGGGCCACCGCCGTGGGACAGGAAATAGGTGGGCAGGCAAGCAACGGCGGGTGCGTCCGGCAGCGAGGCCGACGAAGGGGCAGCGGTAGAGGCGGTCATGTGAGGCTCCAGAGTGGCCGCAGCGCACAGGGGCGGCGCGGCGTGTTCATGCACGGTGCCAGCAAGGTTAATGTTTCTTTTCAGGGAAATCGATGGCGATAAAGTTACCGCAGTCTTTCTCCGATGGGAAACCATGAGCGCCAAGGACCTCGACCTTGCCGGCATCCGCGTTTTCCAGATGATCGTCGAAGCGGGCAGCTTCAGCGCCGCCGGAGACCGCCTGGGCATGGCGCCGCCCATGGTCAGCAAGCACATCGCCCGGCTGGAGCGTGCGCTGGGCGCGCGCCTGCTGAACCGCACCAGCCGCAGCATGAGCCTGACCGAAGCGGGCACCGCATTCCATGAGCAGGGCCGGCAGGCGCTCGAACTGCTCGACGCCGCGGCGGCCTCGGTGGGCCAGGGCCAAAGCAGGCCCCGCGGCGAATTGAAGATCAGCGCCCCCGTGTGGTGCGCCACCGCGCGTTTCGCCGGGCTGCTGGCCGAATACCGGCGGGCCTTTCCCGAAGTGCGGCTGGACCTGCACCTGGACAACCGCATGGTCGACATCGTCTCGGAAGGCTTCGACGTGGCCCTGCGCATGACGGCCGAGCCTGCGCCGCAGCTGATCGCCCGCCCCCTGTGCCGCATCGCCTTTCACCTCGTCGTGGCGCCCGGCGCGATGCCCGCCCCCGCGCCACCCACCTGCGCGCCGCCCGGTCCCGGGGCGGACGCCCCCTCGCTGCCGGTGCCGATGGTGGTGCCCAACTATCTGCAACTGGAGCGCGTCTTGCACGGCTTGCACGAGGGCACGCCCTGGCGCATGGATGCGGTGATGAAGTCGAGCGACACCACGCTGAGCTACCACGCCGTGGTGGCCGGCATGGGGGCGGCGTTTCTGCCCGAGTGGCTGGTGGAGCAGGACCTGGCCAGTGGCCGGCTGGTGAAGCTGCCGGGCCATGCGGACTTCGAAGGCACGCTGCATGCCGTCTATGCCAGCCGCCGGCAGATGCCGCTCAAGCTGCGCAGCTTCATCGACTTTCTGGCGCAGCGGCTGGGTGACCGGCCGGCGAGTGGCGCATGACTGCATGCCGTCTGGGGCAACGGACAGCCGATGGGGTCGCCGATGGCCAAGAAAGGGGCGGCATTCAACGCGGATGGCGCCTCACGGCTCTTGCAGCAGTTGCCCGGCCAGCGCCGCCGCCGCGGTGCGGGTTTCCACGCCGAGCTTCTCGAAGATGTGTTCCAGGTGCTTGTTCACCGTGCGCGGGCTCATGCCCAGGATGTCGGCGATATCGCGGTTGGTCTTGCCCTTGGCGATCCAGGACAGCACCTCGGTTTCGCGCCGCGTGAGTGCCACGGGCGGCAGGCGGGCGGCAGGGGGCGCGTCGGCGGCGCCCAGAGCGGGCGCAGCACGCGCCGCAGTCGTCGCGCAATACCGAGCAGGGGAGTTATGGCAGGCCCGCAAAGCTTCGTTGCGCACCGCCGCTCCCATCGGAGTCTCTTTCCACGGCTTGCCGTTCTTGCGCGGCGGTATCACCGCCTGTGCGCCCCTTTGCGCTATTGCCGCATGGCAGCCCTTGGTGTCGTAGGCTCCATCCCCGCCGACGCTGGCCACCGGCTCGCCAGTCCATGCCTGCCAGGCGCAGCAAGCCCTGCACCAACCCCAGGCTCTGGCGCAGGGCCAGACCGAACAGGCACTCGATGCTCAGGCAAAACTCAATCGCCGCATCGCCGAAGATGGGCTGGCGACCGCGTTTGCCACTGGCCGGCGCGTACCACTGCATGTCCTTGTCCAGCCAGATCGTCAGCGATCCTCTCGCTTTGAGCGCGGCGTCGTACGCCGCCCAGTTCGTTGTCTTTTAGCGCTGCTTGGCGCCCCTTGGGTTCACTCATCGGCATAGGTGAACGTCAATCCCAATGAAAGCCGTACCCGCCGAGACGGCGGATACGGCTTTCATCTATCAGGCAGTGCCGATGTCAGCGGGTAAACACCATCAGGCCGTCACGGCCTCCAACGCCGCATTCAACGTCGCACTAGGCCGCATCACCGCTTCCGTCTTCTTCGGGTCGGGCAGGTAGTACCCACCGATGTCGGCCGGCTTGCCCTGCACGTCGGCCAGCTCGCCCACGATCTTCTGCTCGTTGTCGGCCAGGGTCTTGGCGAGGCCGGCGAACTTGGCGGCCAGGGCCCTGTCCTCGGTCTGTGCGGCCAGTTCCTGGGCCCAGTACATGGCCAGGTAGAACTGGCTGCCGCGGTTGTCCAGCTGGCCGGTCTTGGGGCTGGGGTTCTTGTTGTTGTCCAGCAGCTTGCCGGTGGCGGTATCCAGCGTCTTCGCCAGCAGGGTGGCCTGCTGGTTGCCGGTCTTGAGGCCCAGGTCTTCCAGGCTCACGGCCAGGGCCAGGAACTCGCCCAGCGAATCCCAGCGCAGGTGGTTTTCTTCCACCAGTTGCTGCACGTGCTTGGGCGCAGAGCCGCCGGCACCCGTTTCGTACATGCCGCCGCCGGCCATCAGGGGCACGACCGACAGCATCTTGGCGCTGGTGCCCAGCTCCATGATCGGGAACAGGTCGGTGAGGTAGTCGCGCAGGATGTTGCCGGTGACGCTGATCGTGTCCAGCCCGCGGATCACGCGCTCCAGCGTGTAGCGCATCGCGCGCACCTGGCTCATGATCTGGATATCGAGGCCGCTGGTGTCGTGTTCCTTCAGGTAGGTCTTCACCTTCTTGATGACTTCGTTTTCGTGCGGGCGATACGGGTCCAGCCAGAACACGGCGGGCATGCCGGAATTGCGGGCGCGCGTCACGGCCAGCTTCACCCAGTCGCGGATGGGGGCGTCCTTCACCTGGCACATGCGCCAGATGTCGCCTTCTTCCACGTTCTGGCTCAGCAGCACTTCGCCCGTTGCCAGATCGACGATGTTGGCCACGCCGGCTTCCGGCACTTCGAACGTCTTGTCGTGCGAGCCGTACTCTTCGGCCTGCTGGGCCATCAGGCCCACGTTGGGCACGGTGCCCATGGTCTTGGGGTCGAAGTTGCCGTGCCATTTGCAGAAGTTGATGATCTCCTGGTAGATGCGGGCGAAGGTGCTCTCGGGGATCACCGCCTTGGTGTCCTTCAGGCGGCCGTCGGCGCCCCACATCTTGCCGCCGTTGCGGATCATGGCGGGCATGGACGCATCGACGATCACGTCGTTGGGCGAGTGGAAGTTGGTGATGCCCTTGGCCGAATCGACCATCGCCAGCTCGGGGCGGTTTTCGTGGCAGGCGTGCAGGTCGCGCTTGATCTCGTCCTGCTTGCTCTGGGGCAGCGTGGCGATCTTGTTGTACAGATCGACCATGCCGTTGTTCACGTTCACGCCCAGCTCTTCGAAGAGCTGCGCATGCTTGGCGAAGGCCTCCTTGTAGAAGATGCGCACGGCGTGGCCGAAGACGATGGGGTGCGACACCTTCATCATGGTCGCCTTGACGTGCAGCGAGAACATCACGCCGGTCTTGTGCGCGTCCTCGATTTCCTTTTCATAGAACTCGAGCAAGGCCTTCTTGCTCATGAACATGCTGTCGATGATCTCGCCGTCCTTCAGCGACACCTTGGGCTTGAGCACCGTCGTCTTGCCGCTCTTGCCGACCAGTTCCATCTTCACGTCGCGCGCCTTGTCCAGCGTCATCGACTTTTCGCCGTGATAGAAGTCGCCGTGGTGCATGTGCGAGACGTGCGAGCGCGATGCCTGGCTCCATTCGGCCATGCTGTGCGGGTTCTTGCGGGCGTATTCCTTGACGGCCTTGGGCGCGCGGCGGTCGGAGTTGCCCTCGCGCAGGACCGGGTTCACCGCGCTGCCGATGCACTTGTTGTAGCGGGCGCGGATGTCTTTCTCTTCGTCGGTCGTCGGGTTCTCGGGGTAGTCGGGAATCGCATAGCCCTTGCCCTGCAGTTCCTTGATGGCGGCGACCAGTTGCGACACCGATGCGCTGATGTTGGGCAGCTTGATGATGTTGGCATCGGCGGAGAGGGTCAGCTTGCCCAGGGCGGCCAGGTTGTCGGGCACGCGCTGCGCCTCGGTCAGGCGTTCGGGAAACTGGCCCAGGATGCGGCCTGCGACCGAGATGTCGCTGGTCTCCACGTTGATGCCGGCGGGGGCCGCGAAGGTCCGCACGATCGGCAGGAAGGCGGCGGTCGCCAGGGCGGGTGCTTCGTCGGTCAGCGTGTAGATGATGGTCGGTTGCGTCGTGCTCATGCGCTTGGGCTCCTTGGGAAGGGGGACGGATCAGCCTGCGATTTTCGCGCTTTCTGAAAGCAGCGGGTGGAGATGCCCCTCAGCGCCGTTCGGGCCGGTGCCCCCAGCGGCCGGCAGAGGGCACGAAAGAGGAGGGCGCCTGAGCGGGGCGGCCACCGCCGGTTCACGCGCGGGGCGCCGGTGCCCTCGTCACCAGCCAGATGCCGCCGCACACCAGCACCAGTGCCGCTGCGTTGCGCCATTCCAGCAGGTCCTCTTTCAGGAACCAGGCCGACAGCAGCGTGCCGAACACGGGCACCATGAAGTTGAACGCCGTGACCAGGCTCACCCGGTTGTGCTTGAGCAGCAGGCTCCAGATCGATATGGCCAGGGCGGACAGCAGCACCAGGTAGGCCAGCAGCGACGAAGAGGCCCACGTCACCTCGCCCAGGCTGCCGCCCATCGCATAGCCCAGCACCAGCAGCACCACGCCGCCGATGGTCAACTGGTAGGCCGTCATGACGACCGGGTCCATGCCCTGCGAAATGCTTTTGCCATAGACGCCGCCCAGGGCCAGCACCAGCGCCGCGATGACCACGAAACCCTCGCCCAGCAGGGCGAACTCGAAGGCGGTCAGCGCCCCGGCCAGGCCTGCACCGAAGTTGACTGCCATCACCCCGGCGAATCCCACAATGCAGCCCCAGGCCTTGGCATGGCTGATGCGGTCGTTGTGGTACAGCCAGTGGGCCAGCAGCACGCTGAAGAAGGTGCCGGTGGCATTCATGATCGAAGCCTTCACCCCCGTGGTATTGGCCACGCCGATGTAGAAAAAAATGTATTGCAGCGTGGTCTGCAGCAGGCCCAGCATCGCCAACTGGCCCCAGGCCCTGGCAGGCCAGCCACGAAGCTCCCTGCCGCTGGCGGCCACCCACGCCAGCAGTGCGAGGCCGGCGAGTGCAAAGCGCCACCCCGCGAACACCAGCTTGGAAGGAATGTCTCCGCCCTCGATACCGAACAGTTCGTAGCCATTTTTGATGGCCGGGTACGAACTGCCCCAGAGCAGGCAGCACAACAGCGCCAGCAGAAACACGTTTCTGCGTTGCGCGAGCGGGGAGTGGGGCGGAGACATGGACTTCTTTCCAGTAGGGGCTATTGCCCCAAAATGGGGAATTTTGCATCAGGTCGTAGGACAACCTTGCGCGAAAATTCATGAAAACAGGCACATTCCACTGGTTTGGACGGCTTCTTCTTCTATTTGTCGGATGACTGTACTGTGCATGGCTGTAACGGACAAATGCGATGAAAGACGATGGGCGTAACTGTTAGATGTGCTGAGGCTGGAATCTACCGTAACAATTAGTTGATTGGTGCACTGCCATTGCCCCGGGCCCGCATCGGGTGGCGTGCCCGGGCCGGTTCTTCACCGGCTTTTCCACCGTGCCGGCCTTGCCCATAATGCGGCGCACATGCGACCGTCCCTCGTTCCCCTTCTCTTGTCCTGCTGTGCCCTGGCGGCGCTGTCCGGGTGCACCTCCGGCCCGCCTGCGCCGCACGGCGAGGCGAGGGGCACCTCTGCCAGCGGCAGTGAACTGGGGCAGTCCGATGTGAACCGCATGGCAACGCTCGGCATGCGGGAGAACCTGGACAGCCTGTACCGGCTGATGGACAAGCTGTATCGCCGCAATCCGGCCGAGTGGCGCAAGACCACCGCGGCGGGCCGCGAGCAGGCCATGGAACAGGTGCGCACCACCATCGAGCAGGGCGGAACATGGGCGCCCCTGCAGGGCCGCCGCGACATTGCGGCGATGGCCCTGGCCCTGGCGCCTGAATTCGCCGGCGACCGCGTGGCCGCCTTCATCTTCGCCACCGCCGACATGCTGATCACCGCGCACGACGGGAAGATCGAATTCTTCCTGCTCGACAGCCTGGATGCGCAGCACCTGTACAACGCCGCCCGCAATGTGGAGATCGCGGCGTGGATGCTGTCGCAGCGCCGCACCGCCGCCGGGCAGCCGCTGCTGCTGGCCGACGAGATCGGCCCGCAGGGACGCAACCTGAGCTTCGAGCGCGAGTTCGGCAAGATCATCGGCCGGCTCGATCTGCTGGCGGCGGTCGCTCTCGAAAAATACCGGCGCGCCGCCATCACCTATGTGCAGGGGTTGGTGGGCGGCTCGTTCCTGCAGTTCCTGCCGGTGCGCTGAGAACGGTCTCTCTGGCCGCCGCGCGACGCCCGAAAGCGCGGGCCGCGTAAAATCCGGTCGCCCCCGAGGAGCGTTGCAGCGCCTGCCGATCAACCCGGCTCAAGGCGTCAGGCTCGGGCGGCGCTGGCCCCACTGTCCAACGACGCTCACCTGTTCCCAACCACCGATTGCGCAGGTGAGCCTGATGTCCGCCCCCCTTATCCCGCCTCCCATGAAGCTCTCGGGCCTCGAACCGGTTTCCATCGGCGAGGGCACGCTGTTCGTCAACATCGGCGAGCGCACCAACGTCACCGGCTCCAAGGCCTTCGCCCGCATGATCCTGAACGGTCAGTACGAAGAGGCCCTGGCCGTGGCCCGCCAGCAGGTGGAAAACGGCGCGCAGGTCATCGACATCAACATGGACGAGGCCATGCTCGACAGCAAGGCCGCCATGATGCGCTTTCTGCAGTTGATCGCCTCCGAGCCCGACATCGCGCGCGTGCCGATCATGGTGGACAGCTCCAAGTGGGACGTGATCGAGGCCGGGTTGCGCTGCATCCAGGGCAAGGGCATCGTCAACTCCATCAGCATGAAAGAGGGCGTGGAGAAGTTCAAGCACGAGGCGCGGCTGGTCAAGCGCTACGGCGCCGCCGCCGTGGTGATGGCTTTCGACGAGGTGGGCCAGGCCGACACCTACGAGCGCAAGATCGAGATCTGCGAGCGCGCCTACCGCGTGCTGGTCGATGAGGTGGGCTTTCCGCCCGAAGACATCATCTTCGACCCCAACATCTTCGCGGTGGCCACCGGCATCGAAGAGCACAACAACTACGCGGTCGATTTCATCGAGGCCGTGCGCTGGATCAAGCAGAACCTTCCGGGCGCCAAGGTGTCTGGCGGCGTCAGCAACGTGTCGTTCAGCTTCCGCGGCAACGACCCGGTGCGCGAAGCCATCCACACCGTGTTCCTGTACCACGCTATTTCAGCGGGCATGGACATGGGCATCGTCAACGCCGGCATGGTCGGGGTGTACGACGACCTGGAACCCACGCTGCGCGAGCGCGTGGAGGACGTGGTGCTCAACCGCCGCCCCGATGCGGGCGAGCGTTTGGTCGAGGTGGCCGAGACGGCCAGGAGCGGCGCCAAAGACGAGAGCAAGCGGCTTGAATGGCGCGGCACGCCGGAGCACCCCAAGACCGTGGGCGAGCGCCTGTCGCACGCGCTGGTGCACGGCATCACCGACTTCATCGTCGAAGACACCGAAGAGGCCTACCAGGCCATTCTGGCAAAGGGCGGGCGCCCGCTGCACGTCATCGAAGGCCCGCTCATGGACGGCATGAACGTGGTGGGCGACCTGTTCGGCGCGGGCAAGATGTTCCTGCCGCAGGTGGTGAAGAGCGCGCGCGTGATGAAGTCCGCCGTGGCCCACCTGATTCCGTACATCGAGGAAGAAAAGCGCCAGGACGAGCTGGCCGGCCGCGACGTGCGCAGCAAGGGCAAGATCATCATCGCCACCGTCAAGGGCGACGTGCACGACATCGGCAAGAACATCGTCACCGTGGTCTTGCAGTGCAACAACTTCGAGGTGGTGAACATGGGCGTGATGGTGCCCTGCCATGAAATTTTGGCGCGCGCCAAGGTCGAGGGGGCCGACATCGTGGGCCTGTCGGGCCTGATCACGCCCAGCCTGGAAGAGATGCAGTACGTGGCCGGCGAGATGCAAAAGGACGACCACTTCCGCATCAAGAAGATCCCCTTGCTGATCGGCGGCGCCACCACCAGCCGCGTGCACACGGCCGTCAAGATCGCGCCGCACTACGAAGGCCCCGTGGTCTATGTGCCCGACGCCTCGCGCAGCGTGAGCGTGGCCCAGAGCCTGCTGGGCGACGGCGTGCAGAACTATGTCGATGAACTGAACGCCGACTACGACAAGGTGCGCACCCAGCACGCCAACAAGAAGCAGACGCCGCTGTGGTCGCTGGCCAAGATCCGCGCCAACAAGACGCCGGTGGACTGGGCCGCTTTCCGGCCCACCGTGCCGCGCGCGCTGGGCCGCCGCGTGTTCAAGAACTTCGATCTGGCCGAGTTGGCGCGCTACATCGACTGGGGCCCTTTCTTCCAGACCTGGGACCTGGCCGGCCCGTACCCCGCCATCCTGACCGACGAGGTCGTGGGCGTGGAGGCCACGCGCGTGTTCGCCGATGCGCAGGCCATGCTGAAGAAGATCATCGAAGGCCGTTGGCTCACCGCCAGCGGCGTGATGGGCCTGTACCCGGCCAACAGCGTGAACGACGACGACATCGAGTTCTACACCGACGAATCGCGGACCGAAGTCGCCATGACCTGGTACGGCCTGCGACAGCAGACCGAGAAGCACACCATCGACGGCGTGACCCGCCCCAGCCGCTGCCTGGCCGACTTCGTCGCACCCAAATCGAGCGGCATTGCCGACTACGCCGGCCTGTTCGCCGTGACGGCGGGCTTAGGGATAGAGAAAAAGGAAAAGGCCTTCATCGACGCGCTGGACGACTACTCGGCCATCCTATTCAAGAGCCTGGCCGACCGCCTGGCAGAGGCCTTTGCCGAGGCCCTGCACCACCGCGTGCGCACCGACCTGTGGGGCTACGCGGCGGGCGAGGCGTTGAGCAACGACGACATGATTGCCGAGAAGTACCGGGGCATCCGCCCCGCGCCCGGCTATCCCGCATGCCCGGACCACAGTGCCAAGCAGGCCCTGTTCGAATTGCTGCAATGCGGCGAGGTCGGCATGGGGCTGACCGAAAGCCTGGCCATGACCCCGGCCGCCAGCGTGAGCGGTTTCTACATCGGGCACCCCGAGAGTCAGTACTTCAACGTCGGCAAGATCGGCGAAGACCAGCTGCACGACATGGCCACGCGGCGCGGTATGGACGAAGCAGCTCTTGCGCGGTTGCTGGCGCCGAATCTCTGAACCTTGAAAGAGACGAAGGCCCCGCATGCGGGGCCTTCCATTTGGTGCATCTTTCAGCTTGTTAGCGCCAACGGAATTGCATAACAACCCGCGCCGGAACACCTTCGCACATGGCAAACACATATGAAATTATAGAAAAATTTCTACCTTCGCAAAGTGCCCTATGATGATATAAAATCAGCCGTATCACTTTGCTAAAATCTGGTCCACAATCCCTTCGCCGTGTCATTCAGTTGGCTTGGTTTAGGGCGAAAAGGCCACCGCAAGGTGGCCTTTTTATTGGTGGGAACAGCATTGACGAGAACCTATATCTACATCGACGGCTACAACCTCTACTACTCCCGTCTCAAGGGTACGCCGTACAAATGGTTGGACATCGCTACGCTGTTTCGTGATTGCATCCTGTCACCGCAAGACCCCAGCGCAACCGTTATATCCATCAAATATTTCACGGCGCCAGTCAAAGCGGCTTACGCCCGGCATGGAGATGCGTCATCTCGGGCTCAAACCCAATATCTCCGCGCGCTACAAGCTCACGGCCCTGGGCTCGTCCAAGTCATCAATGGATTCCACATCTTCGGGCTGGCGTCCCTGCCAAGTTATCAGGAAGGCTCCGCCCCCTCCAAAGACAGCGTTTCGCGTGTTTGGATGATCGAAGAAAAGCAGACCGATGTAAATATTGCGCTGCATGCTTACCGTGATGCAGTGCGTGGCGCATGCGATCAACTGGTGATCTGCTCCAATGACAGCGATCTGGAGCCTGCCCTTCGAATGATCCGAGAGGACGTGCCAGCGGCCAGACTGGGGTTGGTCATGCCCCTGCGTGACAAGGACACAGAAAAAGGCAAAGTACCCAACAAGCGGCTCACTGCCCTGGCTCACTGGGTGCGCCATCACATTCGGGAAGATGAACTGGCTCAGTCACAGTTGCCGCAGCATGTTGCAACCAAGAAGAAACCTGCCAGCAAGCCTTTGCATTGGTGACGATGATGGCGGGTGGCCCAGCCAATGGACCGCATTCGCATATACGCGGTGCTTCTAAAATGACGAAGGCCCCGCATGCGGGGCCTTCCATTTGGTGCATCTTTCAGCTTGTTAGCGTCCAGAGCGCATATCCCAGTGAACTAAGTGTTTGCGAATTTACCCGAATCCGTTACAAACGGCAAACAACAGGGAGGTAATTCATGCAGCCGGGAAAAATGGTGTATCGGTTGGCACTCGATCTGGGATCGACTTCGCTGGGCTGGGCGTTGTTCCGGCTTAACACGCAGGGGGATCCTTCCGCGATCATCAAAGCAGGCGTGCGCATCTTCAGTGACGGCCGCAATCCAAAAGATGGCTCTTCTCTCGCGGTAACCCGCCGTGCTGCGCGTGCCATGCGACGGCGGCGTGACCGGCTGCTCAAACGCAAGGCCCGCATGCTGGCGGCCCTGGAACGGCGTGGCTTCTTCCCACAGGACGAGGCGACCCGCAAAGCGTTAGAAAAGCTCAATCCCTATGCGCTGCGCGCACGCGGGTTGGAAGCTGCGCTGACACCGGAGGAATTCGGCCGGGCTCTTTTTCACCTGAACCAGCGCCGGGGTTTTCAGAGCAATCGCAAGACCGACCGCAAAGACAGTGATAGCGGTGCGCTCAAGCAGGCCATCGGCACGCTGCGTGCGCAGATGCATGAATCTGGCTGCCGCACCGTAGGTGAATGGTTTTGGAAAGCGCGAATGGAGCAGAAGCCGGAAGGCGTGAGAGATCAGGGTGTGCGCGCCCGCTACCGCGAAACGCCCTTGACCACCGACGAAGGCAAGAAGCGCATCGATAAGCGCTACGACCTGTATGTCGATCGCGCCATGGTGGCGCAGGAGTTCGATGCATTGTGGGCCGCGCAGGCGGCCTTCAACCCCGCGCTGTTCAACGAGGCCGCCCGTGCCGAATTGCGCGACACCTTGCTGCACCAGCGCAAGCTGCGGCCCGTGAAGCCCGGCCGCTGCACCCTTGTGCCCGACGAGCCGCGCGCCCTGCTGGCGCTGCCCAGCACGCAGCGCTTCCGCATTTATCAGGAAGTTAACCACCTCCGCGTACTGCATGGCGATCTGCGCGAGGAAACGCTGACTCTGCCGCAGCGCGACCAGATCGTGGCGCTGCTGGAAAAGCAGGCCAAGGTGACCTTCACTGCCATGCGCAAAGCGCTGGGCTTCTCGGCGCTTTTCAACTTGGAGGATGCAAAGCGCGACGGTCTCAAGGGCAATGCCACAGCGGCGGCGCTGGGCAAGAAGGACCTGTTCGGCCCCCTGTGGGTGGGCTTCGACGCCGCGCTGCAGGACGAGATCGTCACGCAGTTGATGACCGAGGAAAGCGAACAGTGCCTGGTCGCCTGGCTGCAGGCGCACACTGGCGTGGATGAAGCGAGGGCGCAGGCCATTGCCAATGCCGGCCTGCCCGAAGGCTACGGCAGTCTGGGCCGCACGGCGCTTGCGCGCATCGTGCCAGAGCTGCGGCGCGACGTCGTTACCTACGACAAGGCCGTGCAGGCGGCCGGGTTTGTGCACCACAGCGACCTGGGGTTCAACTTCGACCACGGTGATGACGAGGTGGAATGCATCGGCGAACGCACCATCGCCTCCACTGGAGAGATCAAAGCGGTCCACGCCTGGAGGCAACTGCCCTACTACGGCCGGGCACTGCAGCGCCACGTGGCCTTCGGCAGTGGCAAACCCGAAGACGCGGAAGAAAAGCGCTATGGCAAGATCGCCAACCCCACCGTCCACATCGGGCTGAACCAGTTGCGCACGGTGGTCAATGCACTGATTCGCCGCTACGGCCGGCCCGCCGAGGTGGTGATCGAGCTGGCGCGCGACCTCAAGCAGAGCCGTGAACAGAAGCTGGAGGCCCAGCAGCGACAGGCGGACAACCAGAGGCGCAATGCGCGCATCCGCCGCTCCATCTCCGAGGTGCTGAGCATCAGCGAAGAGCGGGTGCGCACGTTGGACATCCAGAAATGGATCTTGTGGGAGGAGTTAAGCCACGACGCCGCAGACAGGCGCTGTCCCTATAGCGGCGTGCAGATCAGCGCGGCCATGCTGCTGTGTGAGCGCGTGGAGATCGAACACATCCTGCCGTTTTCCATGACGCTGGACGACAGCCTGAACAACCGCACGGTGGCCTTGCGCGAAGCCAACCGCATCAAGCGTAACCGCACGCCCTGGGATGCTCGAGCCGACTTCGAGTCCCAGGGCTGGAGCTATGACGGCATCCTGGAACGCGCGGAGCGCATGCCGTTGCGTAAGCGCTACCGCTTCGCACCCGACGGCTACGAACGCTGGCTGGGCGAGGACAAGGATTTTCTGGCCCGTGCGCTCAACGACACACGCTACCTTTCTCGCGTGGCAGCCGAATATCTGCGGCTGGTGTGCCCCGGCAGCGCCACCCGCGTGATTCCCGGCCAGATGACGGCGCTGCTGCGTGGCAAGTTCGGCCTGAACGACGTGCTGGGCCTGAACGGTGAAAAGAACCGTAACGACCACCGCCACCACGCGGTCGATGCCTGCGTGATCGGCGTCACTGACCAGGGCCTGATGCAGCGCTTCGCCCATGCCAACGCCCTGGCCCGCGACAACGGCCTGACGCGCCTCGTCGAGGACATGCCGATGCCCTGGCCCACCTACCGTGCCCACGTGGAGCGCGCCGTAGGCCACATCTGGGTCAGCCACAAACCCGACCACGGCTACGAAGGCGCCATGATGGAGGAGACCAGCTACGGCATCCTACGCGACGGCAGCATCAGACAACGCCGCAAGGCCGATGGCAGCGCTGGGCGAGAGATCAGCAACCTCATCCGTATCGCCGAGCCCGGCCAGCCCCAGCGCCATGGCGTGGATGCCGAAGGCCGGCCGTTGCCGTACAAGGGCTATGTGGGCGGCAGCAACTATTGCATCGAGATCACCGTCAACGACAAGGGTAAGTGGGAAGGACAGGTTATTTCCACGTTCGAGGCGTACCGCATCGTTCGGGCAGGCGGGCTGGGACAGCTGCGACACATTGGCCGAGGACAGAACGGCAAGGCATTGGCCATGCGGCTGGTGATTGGCGATAGCGTGCGGCTGGAAACAGGTGAGGGAATCTTGCAAACCTTTCGAGTGGCGAAGATGTCCGTAGCGGGACAGGTCTTCATGTCAGAGGTTAATCAAGCCAACGTGGATGCGCGCAACAGGAGCGGCGAGTTGCCCTATGTCTCCAAAATGGTCGGATCTTTCCAGAAAGCCAAGGCCCGCCAAGTCACGATCTCCCCCATCGGCGAGTTGCGCGATCCGGGGTTCCAGGGCTGACGCACGATGGTCGGCCGCATCGTCGAAATCGCGGACGACAGGCGGCACCTCTTCATGCACCGGGGGTTCCTCGTCGTTCGAGACACCGAAGGCGAGCGCAAGGAGCTGGGCCAGGTCCCCTTGGACGACGTGGCGGCAGTCATCGCCAACGCCCACGGCCTGAGCTACACCAACAATCTGCTGGTGGCCCTGGCCGAACGCGGTGCGCCCTTCGTGCTTTGCGGCGCCAACCACAACGCCGTCGGCATGCTGCTGCCCATCGACGGCCACCACGTGCAGGCCAAGCGCATCGAGGCGCAATTGGCCGCCGGCCTGCCCTTGCTCAAGCGCCTGTGGGCCACGGTGGTGAAGGCCAAGCTGGAGCAGCAGGCCGCCGCGCTGGAGGCTGCGGGCGCCGCCACTGCCCCGCTGTTGGCCCTGGTGGGCAAGGTGCGCAGCGGCGATCCAGAAAACATCGAAGGACAGGGCGCACGGCGCTACTGGGGCCTGCTGTTCGGTGCGGACTTTCGGCGCGACCAAGATGGCGATGGCTTGAATGCCTTGCTCAACTACGGCTACACCGTGCTGCGCTCGGCCACCGCCCGGGCCGTGGTGGCCGCCGGCCTGCATCCCAGTCTGGGCCTGCATCACAGCAATGATGCCAACCCCATGCGGCTGGTGGACGACCTGATGGAGCCCTTCCGCCCAGTGGTGGACCTCAAGGTCTGGCAACTGTACCGGGCGGGCGAGGCCCACGTCACGCCCGATACCAAACGCGCCTTGGTGCGCGTGCTGTACGACGACATGCAAACCCAGCAGGGAGTAACCCCCGTCATGGTGTGCATGCAGCGCATGGCCACTTCGCTGGCCCAGGTGTACCTGGGAGAACGTCTTCGGCTCGACTTGCCCCTGCCCGGATTGCCGCTGTCATTGGCGGGGAGCTTCGATCCTGAGTGACGCCAACCGACAGGATTGCAACTATGCTGACGGGGTACCGACTCATGTGGATGGTGGTAATGTTCGATCTGCCTGTGATTACCAAAGCCGAACGCAAGGCGGCCACGGGCTTTCGCAATGCCTTGCTGGACGTGGGCTTCCAAATGAGCCAGTTCAGCGTTTACCTGCGCTTTTGCACCAGCCAGGCCCAGGTGGACACCCTTTGCCGGCAGGTGGAGCAGGCCTTGCCGGCCGGGGGCAAAGTGCATATCTTCCAGTTCACTGATAAGCAGTATGAGCGAGCCATCTCCTTCCACGGCCACCGCCGTCAGCCTGTGCAAAAAGCGCCTGACCAGTTCGATCTTTTCTAGCCGGACGCAATGTTTTACTGGACTGTAGAAGCGAAAAACCCCTTGACGAATCAAGGGGTTATCGCGATCAGAGTCTAGATCACTGGGATATGCGCACTGGCCGGAACCAGGCCTTGGAGGATGCATACACCTCTACGAGTCTAGATCACTGGGATATGCGCACTGGCCGGAACGCCTTTGCTGTGTTCAAATAACGCAACTCTAGTCTAGATCACTGGGATATGCGCACTGGCCGGAACCTCCTTACAAGCTACCAGTATCAATAAGCCAGTCTAGATCACTGGGATATGCGCACTGGCCGGAACGCAGCCGAGCCGGACGCGTAACGCTCCGGCAGTCTAGATCACTGGGATATGCGCACTGGCCGGAACTCGTGTTGGGCGGTACTGTGAAGACTCCATAGTCTAGATCACTGGGATATGCGCACTGGCCGGAACAGTGTTCGATGCTCCGCCTATGCAACCACCAGTCTAGATCACTGGGATATGCGCACTGGCCGGAACCCAAGCCTCAGCGTACCACACATCGCTGCTAGTCTAGATCACTGGGATATGCGCACTGGCCGGAACCGGCACCAAGATCGGTGGTTGCGGCTGCTAAGTCTAGATCACTGGGATATGCGCACTGGCCGGAACTCTACCACCAACCATACACGAACTGCTGTAAGTCTAGATCACTGGGATATGCGCACTGGCCGGAACCCAGTGCAACAACTGGC
>NZ_BQXQ01000015.1 GCF_030159055.1 Acidovorax sp. SUPP3334 | reverse complement strand
GGCCGACGCCTTGCGCAGGATCTCGTTGACCTGACGCAGCTCGCGAACCTCGCTCTCAAGCGCCTTGATGCGCTCTTTCTCGGTGCTCGTCATCCCCTCGCGCTTGCCAACGTCCCGCTCGTGCTGCCTCACCCAACACCGTAGCGTCTCGGCTGTGCAGCCCACCTTGGCCTACACCGACACCATCGCCGCCCATTGCGAGTCGTACTCGCCCTCGTGCTCCAGGACCATCTTCACCGACCGTTCCCGGATCTCCGGGGAGAACTTGCTTGCTCTGCTCATGGCTCCATGCTCATGGCTCCATCTTCTCGAGTAATGGAGCCTCCGGGATTCACGGGGCGGTTCAGTTCAGGCCAAAGCCGCTGCTGGAGTGATGCTTCTGCCGTCATCCTGAAAACTGACTTCTGATGCCTCGATTCAACGCAAATCCGCACCACAAGAAGGCTCGATGACTCGTCCTGACTCGGCCCCCGCACTCAGAAAAAAACGCGCATCGCCGTGGCTTGGCGTCCTACGGCAAGGCTCCCACTGCCCGTGCAGCATGAATTTCCCCACTCAATGAATAAGGAAATGCCATGGCCACCCGTGCACCCCAAGACGCTTGTTCGATGCTTGACGCGGACCACCGCGCCGTGAAAAAAATGTTCAAGGAATACGAGTCGCTGATGGAGTCCCGCTCCAAGGCTGCCGCCACCCAACGTTTTGAACTGGCACGGCAGATCTGCCGAGAACTGACGGTCCACGCACAGATCGAGGAAGAGATTTTCTACCCCGCGCTGCGTGAAGCCCTCAAGGACACGGACCTCATTGCCGAGGCAGAAGTCGAGCACGCAAGTGCCAAGGATCTCATTGCGCAAATCGAAGCCGCCAGCGCTGCCGACGAAATGTTCGATGCCAAGGTCACCGTGCTGGGCGAATACATCGACCACCATGTGAAGGAAGAGCGCAATGAGATTTTTCCGAAGGCCCGCGCTGCCCGCAAGCTCGACCTGATGGCCATGCGCGAAGCGCTGGAAGCGCGCAAGGAAGAACTGATGGCCGGCGAAGAAATGATGGCCTGATCGGGTCCGGCCCGTTGGTCGGCTGTTGGTCAAACGCGGCCACCCCATGCCAGACATCACAGCGCAGGCTCTCATGCCATCTGCGCTGTGATTTTTTTACCCTTCACGCAGCAACATCGCAGCCTGTCAACAGCACTCCGCCGTTCTTTGACGCTCGCTACCGCGCACAGCGTCGATCAGCCCTTCGACACCGCCGCCGATGCTGCGCTGGCATGCAGGCAGATGGCCGCAGCGGCGCCCACGTTCAGCGATTCCTCACCGCCCGGTTGGGCGATGCGGATCAATTGGCTTGCACGTTCTTGCAGCACCTGCGATACGCCCTGCCCTTCGTGTCCCAGAACCCAGGCGCAGGGCCAGGGCAACTCCGCCACATGGAGAAATTCCCCTTCATGGGAACTGGTGGCGAGCAACGGAAGGCCAAGCGCATCGATGTCTGCGGCGTCGAGCCCCTCCACCAATCGCAATCCGAAATGGGCTCCCATACCGGCACGCAATACCTTTGCGCTCCACAGCGCCGCAGTGCCCTTGATGGCAGCGACCTGCCCAAAGCCGAATGCCGAAGCGCTGCGAAGGATCGATCCGACGTTGCCGGCGTCCTGCAGCCGGTCGAGCACCACGGTGGTTTCGCCCGGCACGAGCACCGCGGAACCCGGCGGCATGTCCAGCACGAAGCCCATGCGGGCAGGCGACTCCAGACCGCTCACGTCCAACCACAAGGCATCTGCGATCACTATGTTTTTGATAGCAGCATGCCGGTATTCTTCTTGCGCCTGAGGCCAAAAAGACTCTGTAAATACCGCAACGGCTGGCCGAACGCCGCGGGCCAGCGCAGCGCGACAAAGGTGATCGCCTTCGAGCCAGACGCGGCCTTGCTTGCGGTAGGCCACGCTGTCCTGCGCCAAACGCCGAAGGTCCTTGACGAACGCGTTGTCGCGCGATTGCACGAAGGTGGTGTTGTCTGAACTCATGCAGACTGCCACTCGCCTTGCACCAGGGCCCGAGGCACAACGGCTTCGGCCGCCGGGACCGCGGTGGTGATTTGCACTGCGTGCGTTGCCAAGCCCTGCTCGCGGACAAGGGCTGCCGCCACTGGCGAAAACGACCGCCGGTGGTGCGGACACGCACCATGCTGCTGCAGCGCCGCCATGTGCTCGGCCGTGCCATACCCCTTGTGGCCGGCAAAGCCATATTGCGGGTACTCCAGATGCAACTGAGCGCACCAACGGTCGCGCGTCACCTTGGCGAGGATCGATGCAGCCGAGATGGCCTGCACCAATGCATCGCCCTTCACGATGGCATCGGCCGGCATTTCCAGCACGGGCAGGCGATTGCCATCCACCAGCACACGAGCCGGCTTCAGACGCAAACCTTGCACCGCGCGCTGCATGGCCAGCATCGTGGCCTGCAGGATATTGACGGTATCGATCTCCTCGACACTGGCTTCGGCGATGGCGCAGCACAGCGCCTTGGCGCGGATTTCGTCATAGAGCGCTTCGCGGCGCGCGGTCGTCAAGGTCTTGGAGTCGGCCAATCCAGCGATCGGGTTCAGGTCGTCGAGGATGACGGCCGCAGCCACCACGGGCCCGGCCAGCGGGCCCCGCCCGGCTTCGTCCACACCGGCCACGAGGCCCGGGGGATGCCACGGCAAGGTCACCTGTTCAGGTGGCAAGGATTTTTTGGATCGCATCGGCAGCCAGTCGGGGGGTATCGCGGCGCAAGGTTTCATGCAGCGCGGTGAAGCGTTGCTCGAGCGCTGCGAGCGTTGCAGGAGAACGTGTGCGGGCGTCCAGCCACTGCGCCACGGCGGCGGCAAGCGCTTCGGGCGTCGCAGCGTCCTGGATCAGTTCGGGCACGACGAACTCGCCGCAGAGAATGTTGGGCAGCCCTACCCAGGGCTGGAGTTGCTTGCGCCGCATGAGACGCCAGCTGATGGGATGCATGTGGTAGCCGATGACCATCGGGCGCTTGAACAACGCTGCCTCCAGCGTTGCCGTGCCACTGGCGATCAGCGTGCAGTCACAGGCCGCCAGCACCGTGTGCGACTGGCCATCGACGATCTGCACGGCATCGGCAATGCCGCATTCGCGCGCGATCTGCTCAATGCGCGTACGCAGCGCCGGCACAGCCGGAATCACCAGCCGCAGAGCAGGCCGCGCCTGCCGCAGCAGTGCGGCCGCGCGCAGGAAAGGCGTGGCGATGTACTCGACCTCCGCCGAACGGCTGCCGGGCAGGATCGCCAACACTTCATCGCCGTCGGCCAGGCCCAACCGCGCGCGCGCGGCTTGCCGATCGGGCTGCATCGGGATCACGTTGGCCAGTGGATGGCCGACGTATGTGGAGGCAATGCCGTGGCGCGCCAGGAGCTCGGGCTCGAACGGAAAAATGCACAGCACGTGGTCGGCGCTGCGCCGGATCTTTTCGATGCGATCGGCACGCCACGCCCAGATGGATGGGCAGACGAAATGCACGGTCTTGATGCCTGCTGCGCGGAGGTCCGCTTCGAGCCCCAAGTTGAAATCAGGCGCATCGACGCCGATGAACACTTGTGGAGGATCTGCCAGCAGGCGAGCGCGCAACTGTTTGCGGATCTGCACGATGCCCCAAAGTTTTCGCAGCAACTCGACGCTGTAGCCATGCACCGCCAGGCGCTCGCTCGGCCACCACGCCGTGAAGCCGGGCCGCTGCATCTGCACGCCGCCGATGCCGTGCCCGGCAATGCCGGGCCACTGCGCCTGAAGGCCATCGAGCAGCAACCCGGCCAGCAGGTCACCGGAGGTTTCGCCCGCCACCATCGCGACGCGGGGTGCGGAATCGGAAGTAGACGCCATCACGGTCATCGCGCGATACCGCGCGAAGAGTGGGTGATGAAATCCAGCAGCAGTGCGATGTCTGGCGCCGCCTCGCCATGAATGGCCGGCAGCTCGGCGATGGCCTGCCGAGCGGCCTCCAGCGTGAGGCCTTGACGATAGAGCAGCCGGTGCGCCTGCTTGATCGCGGCGAGCCTGTCGGGAGAAAAGCCCCGGCGGCGCAGGCCTTCGAGATTCAGTCCGCGCACGGACAACGGGTTGCCGTCCACCATCATGAACGGCGGCACGTCCTGAGAAATATGGCTGGCGAATCCGGCCATGACATGCGCACCCACCTTGGTGAACTGGTGCACGCCGGTCAAGCCACCGATGATGGCGTAATCGCCCACGTGCACATGGCCTGCCAGCGTGGCATTGTTGGCCAGTACCGTCTGGTGGCCGACCACGCAGTCATGTGCGATGTGCACATACGCCATGATCCAGTTGTCGTTACCGATCGACGTCACGCCACGGTCCTGCGCCGTACCCGTGTTGAAGGTACAGAACTCGCGGATGGTGTTTCGGTCGCCGATGCGAAGCTCGGTGGGCTCGCCCGCGTATTTCTTGTCCTGTGGCGCAGCGCCCAGGGATGCGAACTGGAAGATCCGGTTGTCTTCGCCGATGGTGGTGCGTCCTTCGATGACGCAATGCGCCCCCACCGACGTGCGCGCACCGATCGAAACATGCGGCCCGATGACTGCATAAGGGCCGATGGACGCAGACGAATCGATCCGTGCTGCCGGATCGACGATGGCTGTGGAGTGGATGCTGCTGGTCACGTGCGCCCTGCCCTCGCGGCGTCAGCCCACGGTGCGCATGGTGCACATGATTTCAGCCTCGCAGGCCACGCTGTCGCCGACGCGTGCCAGGCCCTTGAACTTGTAGATGCCGCCCTTGATGCGGTCCAGATCCACTTCCAGAATGAGCTGATCGCCCGGCTCCACGGGGCGCTTGAAACGCGCGCCATCGATGCCGACGAAATAGAACACCTTGTCGTCGCCAGGTGCCTCGCCCATCATGTCGAACGACAGCAGACCAGCGGCCTGGGCCAGCGCCTCCAGCATGAGCACGCCCGGCATCACCGGCCGGCTCGGGAAATGCCCCGTGAAGAAAGGCTCGTTGATGGTGACGTTCTTGAGCGCCTGGATGCGCTTGCCCCTTTCGAGTTCGACCACGCGGTCCACCAGCAGAAACGGATAGCGGTGCGGCAAGAGCTTGAGAATTTGGTGGATGTCCATCATTGGAAGATGCGGTCTAACCGTCTATTCGAGTTTGTTCGAGGGCCTTGATCCGTTCGCGCAGGCTGTGAAGCTGCTTGAGCGTGGCCGCGTTTTTTTCCCACTTCGCATTTTCATCGATGGGAAACATGCCGGTGTATTGACCCGGCCGGGTCAGCGATCGCGTGACCACGGTCGCCGCAGAAACGTGAACATGGTCGGCAAGTTCCAGATGTCCCAGCACGATGCCCCCCCCGCCTACCGTGCAATGGGCTCCGATGGTCGCGCTGCCTGCAACGCCTACGCAACCCGCCATCGCGGAGTGGCGGCCGATGCGGACGTTGTGGCCGATCTGAATGAGATTGTCGAGTTTCACGCCATCTTCGATGACGGTGTCTTCCAAGGCGCCGCGGTCGATGCAGGTATTGGCGCCGATCTCGACATCGTTGCCGATGCGCACGGCACCCAACTGCTCGATCTTCACCCACTCGCCGTTTTGCGGCGCGAAGCCGAAGCCGTCGGCCCCGATCACCACGCCGGCGTGCACGATGCAGCGGTCGCCGATGCGACAGTGCTCACCCACGGTGACCCGTGACTTGAGCACGGTACCCGCCCCCACCTGCGCGCCCCGCTCGACCACGCACAGCGGGCCGATGAAGGCCGTTGGATGAATGGTGGCATCGGGATCGACCACCGCGCTGGGATGCACGCCTTGCGGCACTGCACCGGAATGCGATCGCTTCCACAGTTGCGTGGCCCGGGCGAAGTACACGTAGGGCTCGTCCGCGACGATGCATGCGCCGCGGGCCAAGCCGGCTTCGCGCATCGAAGGCGCCACAATGACACAGGCCGCCCGGGAGGCGGCCAGTTGCTGCTGGTAGCGCGGATGGCTTAAAAAAGCCAGGTCACCCGGACCTGCAGACTCGAGGGGTGCAATGCGGAGAATCTCCGCATTCCTTTCGCCCCCCTCCAGCATGCCGCCCAGCGCATCGACGATCTGTCCCAAAGACAGGCTCACGCCACGCGCCCCATCAGCCAGCGGCCATTACTTGGCAGGCGTGGCAGCAGCGGCATTCAGTGCCTTGATCACCTTGTCGGTGATGTCGTGCTTGGGATTGATGTAGACGGCTTCTTGCAAGATCACGTCGTACTTTTCAGCCTCGGCCACTTGCTTGACGACCTTGTTGGCGCGCTCGAGCACCTGACCCAGCTCTTCGTTCTTGCGGGCACCCAGGTCTTCCTGGAACTCGCGGCGCTTGCGCTGGAAGTCACGGTCCTGGTCGACCAGTTGCCGTTGGCGAGTCGTACGCTGGCTTTCTGCCATGGTGGGCGCTTCACGCTCGAACTTCTCGGTCGCGGACTTGAGGCTGTTGCCCTGTTCGACGAGTTCTTTCTCGCGGCGGGAGAACTCCTGCTCCAGCTTGGCCTGCGCTGCCTTGGCGGTGCTGGCCTCGCGGAAGATGCGGTCGGTGTTGACGAAGCCGGCCTTGAACTCCTGCGCCTGTGCGGGCACAGCTGCACCGAGCGTGCCAAGCAAGAGAACGAGGGGAATATGGCGGGAGAGAGATTTCATTAGAAAGACGTTCCAATCTGGAATTGCAGTTTCTGGATTCTATCGCCGGCGAACTTGCGCACCGGTTGCGCAAAAGCGAGGCGAAGCGGACCGAGCGGAGAAATCCAGCTCAAACCCAGGCCCGCAGAGACACGCATGTCGCTGAGGGTGACCTTTTCATCTTCGCCATACACATTGCCCGCGTCCACGAAAGTGAACACGCGCAGCGTGCGGTCGTTGCCCGCACCTGGGAACGGTGCGATCAACTCGGCATTGAGCGTGACCTTCTTCGGTCCACCCAGAGATGCACCCGTCACGTCGCGCGGACCCAGCGTGCCCTGGTCGAAACCACGCACGGAACCCAGGCCGCCCGAGTAGTAATTCTTGAACACCGGGAATGGCCGACCGTTCATGCCCTTGCCCCAGCCTAACTCGCTGTTGAAGGCCATGGTGAACTTCTTGTTCAGCGGCACGTACTGCTGGAATTGGTAACTGCCCCGGACATAGCGCGCATCGCCAGCCACCGACCATTCGGTATTCAGGCGCTGATAGCGGCCCGAATTGGGCGCCAGGGCGCTGTCGCGGTCATCGCGCGACCAACCGATCGTGAGCGGGATCGCCGTGCTGCTGGACCCATAGGTCGTGGCATAGGACAGATACGCCGCGGGAATGTTGGTACCCAGCTTGATGCGGGTCTGTTCCAGGCCACCACCGAAGAACACGGTGTCGGTTTCGCTGAAGGGAATACCGAACCGCACGCTGGTGCCGGCAGTGATCAACTCGTAGTTGCCGCCCTGGTCTTCGTACGGCTTGTCGGTGCGGTAGTACAGATCGAGCGTGCGCGAAATACCGTCCCGCGTGAAGTACGGGTTCGTCGTGCTGAAGACCAGCGTCCGGCGATACTTGCTGGTGTTGACATCCACCCCGAGGTAGTTGCCCGAGCCGAAGACGTTTTCCTGCTTGATGCTGAAGGACAGCGAGACCTTTTCCGCACTCGAAAAACCCGCGCCCAGCTGCAGCGAACCCGTGGGCTTTTCTGCCACGTTCACCACCAGATCCACCTGATCGGCAGAACCCGGCACTTCCTGCGTTTCCACGTTGACTTCGGTGAAGAAGCCCAGGCGGTCCACGCGGTCGCGGGACAACTTGATCTTGTCGCCGTCGTACCAGGACGCCTCGTACTGGCGGAATTCGCGGCGGATGACTTCATCGCGCGTGCGATTGTTGCCGCTCACGTTGATGCGTCGCACATAGGCCCGCCGGGCGGGTTCGGCACGCAGCACCAAAGCCACGCGGTTGTTCTCGCGGTCCACCTCGGGGACAGCTTCTACACGCGCAAAGGCAAAGCCGAAGTTACCGAAATAATCGGTGAATGCCTTGGTGGTTTCAGCGACCTTGTCGGCGTTGTATGGCTCGCCGGGCTGGATGGTGATCAGCGACTTGAACTCGTCGTCGCGGTCGAGGTAGTTGCCTTCGATCTTGACGCCCGACACCACATAACGCTGGCCTTCGGTCACGTTGACGGTGATCGTGATGTCCTGCTTGTCCGGAGAAATGGCCACTTGCGTGGAGTCGATGCGGAACTCGAGGTAGCCACGCGCCAGGTAGTACGAGCGCAGGGTTTCCAGGTCGGCATTCAGCTTGGTGCGCGAGTACCGGTCCGACTTGGTGTACCAGCTGAGCCAGCCGCCCGTGTCCTGATCGAACAGCCCTTTCAGGGTCGATTCGCTGAAGGCCTTGTTGCCCACCAAGTGGATTTCCTTGATGCGCGCCGGTTCGCCTTCGGTCACCGTGAACGTGAGGTTCACGCGGTTGCGCTCGATAGGGGTGACCGTGGTCACGACCTCGGCGCCGTAGAGGCTCTTGTTGATGTACTGGCGCTTGAGTTCTTGCTCCGCGCGATCGGCCAGTGCCTTGTCGAAAGGCCGGCCTTCGGTCAAGCCGACGTCACGCATGGCCTTCTTGAGCGTGTCTTTGTCGAATTCGCGGGCACCGGCGAAATCCACGTCGGCAATGGTGGGGCGCTCTTCCACGACCACCACCAGCACGTTGCCGCTGGCTTCCAGCCGAACGTCCTTGAACAGGCCGAGCGCAAACAGTGCGCGGATCGCAGCGGCACCCTTTTCGTCGTTGTAATCGTCACCCACACGCAGCGGCATCGATGCGAAGATGGTGCCTGGCTCGACACGCTGCAATCCTTCCACCCGGATATCCTGCACCTTGAACGGCTCCAAGGCCCATGCCGCATTGGCAGCAAAAACCATGGCGGCCACGGCACAGGCCTTGCGCACGCCCAAGCGATTGAATTGTTTTTTCATGAGTGAACTGGTACTGCACGGTGAACGCGTGCAGCAAAAAGGTTAGCCAAAAAGCCGGGTGATATCGTTGAAAAGGGCGATGGACATCATCAGGAGGAGCACCGCCACGCCGCCGCGCTGCAATCGCTCCATCCAGGCATCGGACACGCCCTTGCCGGTCACGCCTTCCCAAAGATAATACATCAGGTGCCCACCGTCCAAAACCGGCAGGGGGAGCAGGTTCAGGACTCCCAAGCTCACGCTGATGAGGGCCAGGAACACCAGATATTGTGTCAATCCCATGCTGGCGGACCGCCCCGCGTAATCAGCGATGGTGAGGGGGCCGCTGAGATTCTTCAGCGACGCTTCACCGATGACCATGCGCCCCATCATGCGGAGGGTCAGCGCCGAAACTTCCCAGGTGCGAACGACGCCATTCCAAAGGCCTTCGACCGGGCCATGGCGCACCGTCACGAACTCTGGTTGCGCCCCCACGAACGCACCGACCCGACCGACGGGTCCGGTGGGTTCACTGTGCAGTTCGGGTAACACGTCGATGGTCAAAGTCTGCCCACCGCGCTCGATGCGCCAGGGCTGGGAGATGGCAGTACCACCGCGGACCGAGGCACGGATGAGTTCCCGAAGCTGCTGGCCATCCACCACATTGGTTGCGCCGAGTTTGACGACCAGGTCTCCCTGGCGAAGTCCCGCACGTTGCGCAGGGCCGCCGTTGACGACCTCGCCCAATACAGGCCGCGTCCACGGGCCGATGATGCCGATCTTGCGGAAAAGCTGAGCGTCGGCCTCTTTGGCATCGAACTGCGCCAGCTCCAGCACCATCTGACGCTGCGGTGCGCCAGGCGACGGCTCCACCTGCAGGCGTACATCGGTGCCATCAAGGGCGCCCCGTGTGATCAGCCAGCGGAGGTCTTCAAACGAACGGACAGGCTCCGACTCTTCGGTCCCCAGCGCAGCCTCGAGCACCAATTCGCCCCCCTGCAGACCCGATTTTTGAGCGACAGAACCCGGGACAGGGCTGGCGAGAATCGCCTTGGGCTCTTCCACCCCAATCCAGTTCACCACCGCATACAGCAGCACCGCGAGCAGCAGATTGGCGGCCGGGCCCGCAGCAACGATGGCCGCGCGCGATCGCAAGGGCTTTGCGTTGAACGACAAATGGCGCTCGTGGGCTTCTACAGGCGCTTCGCGTTCGTCCAGCATCCGCACATAGCCACCCAGGGGAAAAGCGCCGATGACGAATTCCGTGGGAGAACCTTTGGGCTGCCAACGCAACAGCGGCTTGCCGAAGCCGACCGAGAAACGAAGAACCTTGACGCCGCAAGCGACCGCCACGCGATAGTGGCCGTATTCATGCACGGCGATGAGCACGCCGAGCGCGACGATGAAGGCGATGACGGTCAGCAACATGGTGTCTTTCTGCCCAGAAAAGGACGGCTCAGGCCGCCAGCCGCTGCGCACTGCGCAGTGCAACGGATCGCGCTTCGGCATCCAGAGCCAGCAAGGCTCCCAGCGATTCGGGGTTGGAGGGAGTGACCGCCTCCAGAGTTGCAAGATTCAGTCGGTGAATCTGATCGAAGCGGATGCGGCGCTCGAGAAACGAAGCCACAGCGACCTCGTTGGCAGCATTCAGAACGGCCGTGGTGCCGCTCTGTGCGCGCAATGCCTGCCAGGAAAGATGCAGGCCCGGAAAGCGGGTTGCATCCGCCTCTTCGAAGGTGAGCGCAGAAAGGGTCGAAAAATCCAGCCGCGGCGTACCGCTCTCGATGCGCTCGGGCCATGCAAGACCACAGGCAATCGGAACCCGCATATCAGGCGTCCCCAGTTGGGCGAGCACCGAGGCATCCACGAACTGGACCATCGAATGGATGATCTGCTGCGGATGGATCACCACCTTGATCTGCTCCGGCGCCAGATCGAAGAGCCATCGCGCCTCGATAACCTCCAGCGCCTTGTTCATCATCGTGGCGGAATCGACGGAAATCTTGCGACCCATCGAAAAATTCGGGTGGGCGCAGGCTTGCTCGGGCGTGACATCGCGCAAGGTCGCTGGCTCCCGGGTGCGAAACGGCCCTCCGGAGGCGGTCAGCAAAATATGGTCCACGCGTCGCGACCATGTCTGCGGGTCTTCCGGCAGGCACTGAAAGATCGCCGAATGCTCGCTGTCGATCGGAAGCAGCGTCGCTCCCCCATCGCGAACGGCGGACATGAAAACCTCTCCTCCGACCACCAGTGCTTCTTTGTTGGCCAGCAACAGGCGTTTGCCCGCACGGGCGGCAGCCAGGCACGGACCAAGACCCGCAGCGCCGACGATGGCGGCCATCACCACGTCCACTTCTTCATGGGAAGCAATGGTTTCGAGTGCATCAGGAGCATCCAACACCCTCGTCGCCAAGCCATGGGCAGTCAGCCGCTCTTGCAGCAGCCGCGCATGCGGTTCACTGGCCATGACAGCGAAGCGAGGCTGAAAACGAACACATTGCGCCAGCATGGACTCGACTTGCGTCGCGGCGCTCAAGGCGAATACGTCATACCGCTGGGGATGGCGGGCCACCACATCCAGGGTGTTGGTGCCAATGGAGCCAGTAGATCCAAGGACCGTGATGCGTTGTTTCATGCGGCTATGCGAAGTGGGTCAACATCATGGCCAGCGGCAGCGTGGGCAACAGCGCGTCCACGCGATCCAGCACTCCGCCATGGCCAGGGAGCAAACCACTGCTGTCCTTGGCACCGATGCTGCGCTTGACGAGAGATTCGGTCAGATCGCCCACCACGCTCATGGCCGCCATGAACACGGCACCCAAGAGCAATAGCCACCAGCCCCGCACAAACAGATGGTTATAGAAACTGGGTACCGCTCCACTCGCCGAGGCATCCGCCACAACCCAGCCGATCGCCAGAAGGACCACGCCGGCCATGCCGCCCCATACACCCTCCCAGCTCTTGCCAGGACTGATCGAAGGGGCCAGCTTGTTGCGCGTGAACCGCAGGCCGAATGTGCGCCCGGCAAAGTAGGCAAAGATGTCCGCCACCCAGACAAGCACCAGAATCGACATCAGGAAGTTGATACCGGCCATGCGGGCTTGCACCGCGGCAAGCCATGCCAGCCACAGTACGAGCACGCCACCGACGAGGCGGATGGCCTTGGGGACTTGGGGCCAGCCCTGCACGCCGGCACGCAACATCCAGGCGCCGCCAAGTACCCATGCCGCACCGCCCACCGTCCACAGCCATGGCAGCGGTTGCTGCAACCAACCCAGGGCCCAGCTTGCAGCGCACAGTGCCACACAGGCCGCCCCGATCGATACAGCCGCGCCCGAACCCAAACCTTGGAGCCGCCCCCATTCCCAGGCACCCGCGGCCATCAGGATGAGAATGACCGCAGCGAAGGGCCACGGAGATGGATAGAAAAGCGCCGGCAACAGGATGGCCAGTAGAACGATGGCAGTGATGATGCGCTGTCGAAGCATGGGAAAGCCTTTCAGGCCTGCGCCGGGGCAGGCGACAACGCCGATATCTGCTCGGAGGTCTTGCCGAAACGGCGCTCGCGAGCGCTGAACGCGGCAATCGCTTCATCCAGGGCCTTGCCATCGAAATCAGGCCAGAGCCGGTCGCTGAAGTAGAACTCGGAATAAGCGGATTGCCACAGCAGGAAATTGCTGATGCGCATTTCCCCACCGGGGCGTATCACCAAGTCTGGATCGGGCACATGGGCCAGACCCATCGCAGCATGCAGACTGGCTTCGGTAATGGGTTCACCCCGCGCGGCAACCGCTGCCGCGGCCTGGGCGATGTCCCAGCGCCCGCCGTAGTTGAAACAGACGTTGAGCACCAGCCGGGTATTTTCGGCAGTGTCCGATTCGGCTTGATCGAGGCCGGCCCGCACCTTGTCTGACAGCCCTGTCTTCTCGCCGACGAAATGCAGGCGCACCCCGTCCTTTTTCAGTTGGGGGACCTCACGGGACAAGGCCTTGGCGAGCAAGTCCATCAGACCGGAAACCTCATCGGCAGGCCGGTTCCAGTTTTCCGAAGAGAACGCGAACACCGTGAGGACCGCCACGCCTCTTTCGACACAGGCTTGCGCGCACCGTTTCAGCGAGTCAACGCCCTGCTTGTGCCCAGCCAGCCGAGGCAGAAACCGGCGCGTGGCCCAGCGGCCATTGCCGTCCATGACGATGGCAATGTGATGCGGAACAGCCGAATAGGCGGGCATGCAAGGCAGACGATCGATTCCCGAAGGGAAGTCAGACCGCCATGATTTCCTGTTCCTTGCCCGCCACCAGTGCATCGACCTCGGCAATGTGCTTGTCGGTGACTTTCTGGATCTCGGTTTCCGAGCGCTTTTGGTCGTCTTCGGAGGCCAACTTGTCTTTGACCAGCTTCTTGACCGCTTCGTTGGCGTCACGGCGAAGATTGCGCACCGCAATCTTGGCGCTTTCGCCTTCATTGCGAGCGAGCTTGGTCATTTCCTTGCGCCGCTCCTCGCTCATGGGAGGCATGGGCACACGAATCAAGTCGCCCATAGACGCAGGATTCAGGCCCAGATCGCTCTCACGAATGGCTTTCTCGATCTTGGCGCCCATGCCTTTTTCCCAAGGCTGAACGCTGATGGTGCGTGAATCGATCAATGCCACGTTCGCCACTTGCGAGAGGGGCACGAACGATCCGTAGTATTCGACCTGCACCGCGTCCAGCAGCGAAGGGTTGGCGCGGCCGGTACGGATCTTGGACAGATTGTTTTTGAAAGCCACGATGGATTGGTCCATCTTGCTTTCCGCATTCTTCTTGATATCGGCAATGGTCATGTTTTTCTCCTCAGCATGAAGCCGGTGCGCCATGGGCGCACCAAGCCGTCAAGCGTACACCAGCGTGCCTTCGTCTTCACCCATCACCACGCGCTTGAGCGCGCCGTGCTTGATGATGGAAAACACGCGGATCGGCAACTTCTGATCACGGCACAAGGCAAAGGCGGTCGCATCCAGAATTCCCAGATTGCGAGTCATTGCCTCATCGAACGTGAGTTTGGTGTAACGGGTGGCCGTCGGGTCTTTCTTCGGATCGGCCGTGTAAACGCCGTCTACCTTGGTCGCCTTCAACACCACTTCGGCACCGATTTCGGCACCCCGCAAGGCAGCAGCGGTGTCTGTCGTGAAGAAAGGATTGCCGGTGCCGGCGGCAAACACCACCACCTTGCCTTCTTCCAGATACTGCAGGGCCTTGGGACGCACGTAGGGTTCGACCACCTGTTCGATGGCGATGGCCGACATGACGCGGGCCGTCAGCCCTTGCTTGTCCATGGCGTCAGCCAGCGCCAGCGCATTCATCACCGTGGCCAGCATGCCCATGTAATCGGCGGTGGCGCGGTCCATGCCGACCGAGCCTCCCGCCACACCGCGAAAGATGTTTCCGCCACCGATCACCACCGCCACTTCCACGCCCATGCGAGTGACCTCAGCGATCTCCTCCACCATCCGGACGATGGTGGCGCGATTGATGCCGAAGGAGTCGTCCCCCATGAGCGACTCGCCAGACAACTTGAGCAGAATGCGCTTGTAGGCTGGGACAGCGATGGACATGGGGGTTTCTCCGTGGGGCAATGCGAGGGCGCGAGGGGCGGCGGCGATGGATTTCAGATCAAGCGGCAGACTTGGCTGCAGCCACCTGGGCAGCGACTTCAGCGGCGAAGTCGTCCACCTTCTTTTCGATGCCTTCGCCGACGACGTAGAGCGTGAAGCCCTTCACCGTCGTACCGGCAGTCTTCAGCATCTGCTCGACCGTCTGCTTGTCGTTCTTCACGAAAGCCTGGTTGAACAAGGACACTTCCTTCAGGTACTTCTGCACGCCGCCTTCGATCCGCTTGGCCACGATTTCGTCGGACTGCACCGGCTTGCCTTCGGCTTCGGCCTTGGACTTGTCTTCAGCCGCCTTGGCAGCAGCCACCGAGCGCTCTTTTTCGATCAGTTCGGCGGGCACTTCAGCGCTGGTCAAAGCGACGGGCTTCATGGCAGCGATGTGCATGGCCACGTCCTTGGCAGCCGTTTCGTCGCCTTCGAACTCGACCACCACGCCGATGCGCGTGCCGTGCAGGTAAGACGCCAGCTTGTTGCCGGAGAAATGCTTGAAGCGGCGGAACGACATGTTCTCGCCGATCTTGCCGATCAGGCCCTTGCGGACTTCTTCCAGGGTGGGGCCGAAGCCGTCCTGGCTGTAAGGCAGCGCGCCCAGGGCTTCGACATTGGCGGGGTTGTGCTTTGCCACCAGTTCAGCCGCGGCCTTGGCCAGGGCGAGGAAGCTGTCGTTCTTGCTGACGAAATCGGTTTCGCTGTTGACTTCGATCAGCCCGCCGGTCGTACCGTCGATGTAGCTGGCGACGACGCCTTCAGCAGTGATGCGGGCGGCAGCCTTGCCAGCCTTCGTTCCCAGCTTTACGCGCAGCAGCTCTTCCGCCTTCGCCAGATCGCCTTGCGCTTCCGTCAATGCCTTCTTGCATTCCATCATGGGAGCATCGGTCTTAGCGCGCAGTTCAGCGACCATACTTGCGGTAATTGCAGCCATTGTTTTTCTCCAGTCTCAGTTCAGTTCGTTACAGAATTCGGGCTAAAAAAAAGGGGGCTAACCAGGAGCCCCGCTTTCATTCGCGACAACGTCGCGCGGCCGGGGCCCTCAGGCAGCGGTTTCTTCCACTTCCACGAACTCGTCGGAGCCTTCGTTCGCCACAGCCTTGACCACTTCGTTCACCGCATTGGCGCGGCCTTCGATGATGGCGTCTGCGATACCACGGGCATACAGCGCCACGGCCTTGGCCGAGTCGTCGTTACCGGGGATCACGTAGTCGATGCCTTCAGGAGAGTGATTGGAGTCCACCACGCCGATCAGCGGAATGCCCAGCTTCTTGGCTTCGGCGACAGCGATCTTGTGGAAGCCGACGTCGATGATGAAGATGGCGTCCGGCAGAGCGTTCATATCCTGAATGCCGCCGATGTCCTTCTCCAGCTTTTCCATTTCGCGGGTGAACGTGAGTTGCTCTTTCTTGCTCATGGCATCGAGGCCGCCTTCGAGCTGAGCCTTCATATCCTTCAAGCGCTTGATGGAGGTCTTGACCGTCTTGAAGTTGGTCAGCATGCCGCCCAGCCAGCGCTGATCCACGTAAGGCACGCCAGCGCGCTGCGCTTCGGTGGAGAGGATTTCACGGGCCTGGCGCTTCGTGCCCACCATCAGGATGGTGCCGCGGTTGGCGGTGAGTTGCTTGACGAACTTTTGAGCGTCCTGGAAGAGCGGCAGCGACTTTTCCAGGTTGATGATGTGAATCTTGTTGCGATGGCCGAAGATGTACGGGGCCATCTTGGGGTGCCAGAAGCGGGTTTGGTGACCGAAGTGGGCGCCGGCTTCCAGCATTTCGCGCATGGTGATAGACATGAGAATTTCTCCGAAGGTTGGGTCTAAAATCCAGCCCCAATAACTGCCGGCTTGCAAGAAGAAGGCAGCACCTTGAAAGGGCTGGTTTGCGATTTGTCTTGCCGATTTGTCGGCCACGCACTGCGCAGCCACCAGCAAAACCCAAGGATTCTAGCATGGTAGTTTGGCCGCTCCGAGCCCTCATGGCGCGCGAGTCCTGCAGAACCCGGCCCCAACCGCCCTTCCCTTCGGGAACCAGCAAAAAACTAGCAAACAGCGCAATATCGATCAGCGCTGCCGCCTCAAAGACCTCATAAATCCATGCACATCGCCATCGTGGGCGCCGGTATCGTCGGCGTCACCACTGCTTACGAACTGGCCTGCGACGGCCATGAGGCTTCGGTTTTCGAGCAGCGCAGTGCTGCAGCAGAAGAGTCCAGTTTCGCCAACGCGGGGCTGGTGTCGCCGGCGCTGCTGATTCCGCTGGCTGCGCCCGGAATCGGCGGGCCGCAGAGCACGCGGATTTTTGGTCGCCATGCAGCCATACGGCTGGCCAGCGGTATTACCGCCGCTGAACTGGGGTGGCTTTGGCGCTGGCGAAAGGCGGGGCGGACCCCAGCCATGGGACTGGCGCTTGCCGCCCTGGAGCAATTGGGCCGTTACAGCCAGGCGCGCATGCGGCTGGTGTCCGAGCAATTGCAGATGGACGCGGAGACCAGCCGGGGCGCCCTGGTGTTGCTGCGCACGGTGGACGATCTGGCGCACGTGCAACCGGCCCTCAAAGTTTTGCGCGATGCGGGCATGCCGATCCATGACGTGGACGCGGACACCGCGCGGCAGATCGAGCCTGGCCTGTCTCCTGACGTGCCTCTGATCGGGGCGCTGCATGCGCCCGATGGCGAATCCGGCAATTGCCGCCTGTTCGCCCAGATGCTGCGGTATGCCGCGCAAGAACGCGGTGCGCAGTTTCACTTCAACACCAAGGTCATCGGCGTGGATGCAGCCCCGTCGGGCCTGCGGATCGCGGGAGAAACGACGCCGCGCTGTTTCGACGCCATCGTGATTTGCGCCGGCGCGGCTGCTGCTGCGCTGCTGCGGCCGCTGGGGGTGGATCTGCCGATGGCCTCGGTCTATGGGTATTCGATCAGCGCACCGCTGCGTGAGGATTCCCATGCGCCGCAGGGATCGGTCGTGGACCCGCTCCACCGGGTGACGATCACGCGCCAGGGCCAACGGGTGCGCATCGCAGGCGGCGCCGAACTGGGACGCGGCGACGGAAAGCACCACGCACTCACCCTGCAGACGCTCTACCAAGCCATTTCGGGATGGTTTCCCGGCGGCGTGCAGCTGTCATCCGCCCAAGTACAGGTCTGGCGCGGCGCACGCCCTGCCCTGCCCGACGGCGCCCCGGCGGTAGGGCCGACCGGATTCCCGGGCGTCTGGATCAACGCGGGCCACGGTGGAAGCGGCTTCGCTCTGGCCTGTGGCAGCGCGCGGGCCATGGCCGACCTGCTGGCCCAAAAAGCCCCTGAGGTGGACATGCAGCCATTCGGACTGCGCCGGTTCTGACGCACCGCCAGACGAGCCATGAGCGACTCCCCAACGCCCTTCCCTCGCCGAATCACCGTCGATGCGGTTCACGCGATCTTCGACGCCCACGCAACGCGCCGCATCGAACAGGCGATGGCGGCGCAACTGCCGCCGCACACCTTGATGCAACGCGCGGGACAGGCTGTGGCACGGCTGGCCTTGGCCATCGCGCCGCATGCGCGCAATGCCTGGGTGGTGTGCGGTGCAGGCAACAACGGTGGCGACGGGCTGGAAGCGGCCTGCCATCTGCATCGGGCGGGTTGCGCCGTTACCGTGACCTGGCTGGGCCATCACGATACGGTCCCGCCGGATGCCCGCGCGTCTTACCAGCGCGCCCTGGCCGCAGGCGTCGGTTTTGCCGATGGCCCCCCGCCCAGCATAGGACCCGACGACGTTTGCGTGGATGCGTTGCTGGGCATCGGCTTGGCCAGCAGCAGCAGCAGCAGCAAGTCCCGTGAACCGAACACAGCCTTGCAACGCCTGATCGTCCAGATGCATGCCACGCCGGCTACCGTGGTCTGCGTGGACACGCCTTCGGGCCTGTCGGCAGATACCGGCCAGTTTGCCCCCGGCCTCGAACCGCCCGAAGGCCCGGCGGCATCACCGCGCCATACCCTGGCGTTGCTCACGCTGAAGCCGGGCCTTTTCACTGCGGCAGGAAGGGACGCCGCCGGCCAAATCTGGCTTCACGACCTCGGCGCCGACCTTTCCCGTGCCGAGCCCTGCGCCTGGCTTTCCGCGCCGCCCCGCGCAGTGCGACGCGCCCACACCAGCCACAAGGGCAGCTATGGCGATGTCGCAGTCATCGGTGGCGAAGGACTGCGCGCTCGCGGCATGGGAATGACCGGCGCCGCCTTGCTGGCGGCCTCGGCAGCGCTGCATGGTGGCGCCGGCAGAGTGATGGTGTCGCTTCTGGACGGCGCCGAGCTGTCTGTCGATGCGCTGCAGCCGGAATGCATGCTGCGCCGCTTCGATGTGCTGCCGCTGGACCACGGAGCGGTGGTGTGCGGATGCGGCGGCGGCGAGGCCGTGCGTTCCGTGCTGGAGCCAGTGCTGACCCAGGCGCACCGTTTGGTGCTGGACGCAGACGCGCTCAATGCCGTCGCGGGCGACCCTTCGCTGGCAGCGGCGCTGAAGGCCCGCGCGGGACGCGGCTGGCACACGGTGCTCACCCCCCATCCGCTGGAAGCGGCGAGGCTCGCCGGGTTGAAAACCAATGACATCCAGGCGGATCGGCTGGCCGCGGCCAACGGGCTGGCCCGGCAGTTCGAGTGCACGGTGGTGCTGAAAGGCTCGGGCACCATCATTGCGGCGCCGGACTGCACCCCGCGGATCAACCCGACCGGCAATGCACGCCTGGCCACAGGAGGCACCGGCGATGTGCTGGCCGGATTGCTGGGCGCCCGCCTTGCCGCCGCGGCGGACACCCCGCAAGCCGCCTTCGACGCAGCCGTTTCGGCCTGCTGGTTGCACGGCCGGGTTGCCGACCAGTGGCCGCCGGACACCGCGCTGACTGCCTCCGCTCTGGCCCGGCGGCTTCATTCGGGGTAGCGCAATCTCGGTGTTGGAACATGCCAACAGCGCGAAACCATCTGTAAATAGCGTCGCAAGGGCCTTCCGAGGCGTGTTGTCTGACAGACCGCGGCCGGCGGCGAGCGGTTTAATCCGTCCAACCCATCCCGGTACGCACACCACTTCTTGAAGGACTTCTGCCATGAAACGCAAAATCCATCCTGGAACCCGCGCTTTCGCAGCCTTTACCGTGACGGTGCTTCTTGCGGTCGCGGCGACCGCGATGACCTTGGTACCGGAGCAGGCCGTGCAGGCAGCAGATTCCCTGGTCAACTTGCCCGGCAATCTGGAGCAGATGCTGCCCCCGGAGACGTTCAGCTACTGAACGCGGAGGCAGGCGGTGCGGCATGGACTGTGCCGCACCTTGCTTGCGACTTTTTTCCTTCAGCACACTGAAAAGCGCTTTTCAGCGCCCCTTGCCCTGCTCCATCGCCGCCAGCCTGCGGCGGATCATTGCCCCCACCTCGACTTCGCCGCGCTGCTCGGCGCGCTGCGCCGACAGGGTCAACCATGCGAGCAATGGCCTTCGCCACCCCTGCGCGGATGCGGCGTCCGCCGCCACCGCCAGCATCGGCGCCGTATCGCGGCCTGTCTTCACCCATACCCCAGCCGCCACCAGGCGTGACAGCGGATCGGCCACGCTCTCCAGCGACGCCGGGCCGCCCGACCACGCGCTGCGCTGAGGCTCAGGCAACCGGCTGGCGCCCGCACTGTCCAGCCGGCCCGCCAGGTAGTCGGCATAGGCTTGGTCTTCTGGCGTGGCATCGGTTCGCAGCGCTTCGAAACCCGTGCATGCCTCGACCACCAAACTGGCCACCTGGGCGGCGCAGCGCATGAGTTCCACCCGTGCCAGCAGATCGGGCCGCCCGGTGCGCGCGACTTCGGCGCGGGCACGGTCCCACTCCAGCTGCGCCACGCGCGAATCGCCGGACAGGTAAGCCTCGGTGGCCTTGCGGGCTGCGCCGTGGGCATTCATCTGCCATTCGGGGGTGGGCGGCTTGGCGGCGCAGGCCCAGAGCGCCAGGCAAGCCACCAGCACGGCAGCACCGCGCAGGAGGGAATGGCAGACGGCAGACGAAGGGTGCTTCATCGGGTGCTTCATGGCAGCTTGAGTTCGGTATCGCGGGCAAAGGGCCATTTGCGCTGAATGTCGTTGACCAGGCTTTCGACCTTGCGCAGGTTGCTTTCCACCTCGGCGCGCAGCGTGCCCAGGTCGGTCGTGGCCTCCCGGGCGTTGGCGCCGATGGCCTGGGCCTCGGCCAGCACGGCATCCACCTTTTTCAGACTCTGGCGCGTGTCGGCCAGCAGGCCGTTGAGTTGCACCACCGTCGCGCGCACTTCGGGCACCAGCCCCGGGTCGCCAGCCGCGCCGAACACCTGGCGATCGGCCTTGGCGGCCATGCCGTCGATGCGCGCCAGCAGTTGATTGGTGCGGTCGAGCGTGGTGGTGAGCTTTTTCGCATCCGCTTCGCTGCCCATCAGCACGTTGAGGGCGCCGCCGGGTGCATTGAGCCGGTCGGTCAGCGTGCGCACGTTCGCCAGCGTGCCGCCCAACGCGGCGTCTTGCTCCGTCATGGCCTGCAGGTTGGACAGCAATTCACGCGCGGAGGCCATGAGCTGCGGGATCTCGGCCGTGGCGTCGCCGCGCAGCACGGGGCGCTCGGCGCCGTCGGCCAGCAGCGGGTCGGTCAGGATGCCGCTGTAGGCCTTGATGGTGGTGCCGCCCACGATGCCGCGCACCAGGGTGAACACACTGGATTCGCGCAGCCAGTGCGCGTCCTTTTGCGGCACTTCGATCAGGATGCGCACGTTGCCATCGGCCGAGAGTTCGATGCGCCGCACGCGCCCGATCGGAAAGCCGGAGAAGGTCATGTCCATGCCGACGACCACGCCTTCGGAATCGTCGGCGGTGAGCACCAGGCGTTGGGTGGGCTCGAAGACGCCGCGGGCGTACAGCAGGTACAGGGCCGATCCGATGATCAGCGCCAGCGTGAACAGCAGCAGCGCCGCCGCCTTGCGTTCCAGGTGCGCCACCGGGCGCTGCGCCTCCAGCGGCACCGTGCCTGCGGGGGCATCGGCCGGCCCGGACGGATCGGGCCGCTCAACCATGGCGCGCTCCGTGCGGCCAGGGCTGGCCCCCAGTGATCCGCCAGCTCATACCGCGCCTGCGCCCTGCAGCAGCTTCACCACGTTGGGCCACTGCATCTGCTGCGCCAGGTCCAGGGCGGAGCGGCCGTGCGGGTTGCGCAAGGCGGGGTCCGCGCCATGGCGCAACAGAAGCGACACGGGCGTGGCATTGCCCGCCAGTGCGTCGCGCTGCAGCAGCGACCAGCCGTCGTCGTCCAGCGCATGGACGACTGCGGGGTGGTTGCGCAGGTCTTCGTCCATGCGTTCACCCATGTTTTCGCTCATGGGGTGCTCCTGCTGCGCGACGTCTTCGGTGGAGGCGGCCGTGCTGCTGCCCCAACTGCCGAGCAGGCCGCCCAGCAACCCCGCCTTGGCGCGCGGCAGCGGCACCACCTGAACCTGGCCCGGCGGGCCGAAATCCATGCCCCAGGCGGTGTCGTGCTCCTGCCGCTCGGATTTCGACATGCCCCGGCGAAGCACATCGACCGTGTAGCCCCCGTACACCTTGCCGCCGATCACGTACATCCAGTCTTCCAGCTCGGCCAGCGGTGCCGAGACGCGGTCGCCCGACTGCATCGATGCGATCCAGTCCGGGTCGTTGAGCAGCGTGCCCGAAACCGTTTCGCCGTCGAACTGCACGTCGCCCACCCACATGTGCTCGACAGGCGGCGCGTCGGCATCCGTCTGCTCCGTGGCAAAGCCCAGCTTGATGCCGGCGAAATCCAGCCCCGGCACGACGCGGCGGTATTCCCAGGACAGCTCGCGCCACAGGAATTTGAAGGTCCGGCGCGCCTCGGCGAACGCCGCCTGCATGGCGGCGTCTTCGGAGTCGGCGGGAAAGATGTCTTGATCGACCATGAAAGCAGTCCCTCGGTGGTGAAAAATGGCCCGCTTCGCGCGCCGTCGATGAGAAAGAAGAAAGCGTCCGTCTTGGACCGTCGTCAGTAATAGTTGCCCAGCAGCGATGCGACCTCGATCAGCAGCAGCACGGCGAACATGCGCGCGAGCCCGCCCAGTTCGGACCCCTGCCTGCCACGGCCGTCGCCGTCGCCGTTGTCGTACAGCCCAGCCGCCATCGGAATGAGCGCCACGGCCAGGCTGAAAAACAGCGTCTTGAGCACGAACAACAGGGTGACCGCGGGGGTGAACACCTGGCCGAACATGCGCGTGTAGCTCGGCAGCCCGGCCGTGTTGAGCCCATAGACCCCGAAATACGCCATGGACAGCGCGACCACGCAGGACAGTGCCGCCAGCGTGATGCTGGCGTAGATGCCCGCCACCACCCGCGGCAGCAGCTCGACGCGAACAGGGTCGGCGCCCAGATGGCGCAGGCGGTCAAAGTGGCCCGCCTGGCGCATGAGGGCGAGCTGGGTGCCGCTGGGGATGGTGGTGCGCATGGCGACGAAGAGCGCCGCGGTGAGCGGAATCAGCTCCAGCACCAGCACGCGGATGACCATTTCGAGCGCGTAGCGCGACAGCCCGTAGCTCAGCGCCGTGACGACCACGATGCGCGTGATGACCAGGCTGACCAGCGCGGCCAGCACCGTGAAGCCCAGCAGGATGGGCGCCGTGTCCTGGTACATGTGCCGTGCGAGCCGCCACCGCATGGCACGCCCGTAGCTGGATGGCGAGAGCATGAGCACCAGCGCCACCGAACCCAGATGCACGATGCGCCACCACGCCACCGACCAGCCCCGCGCGGTGCGCCAGACACGGTCGATCAGCGAGGGAGGATTCAAGCCGGCGATCATGCGGCGATCATAGTGGACGGGGCCGTGGCGGCTCGTAACAAAAATGGCCTCCAGCGCATGTACCACTAGGGCAGTTAGCTATCAATTTCATTGCAAGCCGGGCCGGCGTCATACATGCCGCTTGGCTGCGGGGCCGAGCGGCGGCAGCGACTCGGCATCGGCGCGCGCATGCAGCGCCTCGATGACGTGGCAGCGGCCGGCGTCGGTGCCGTCGCAGCGCCCGCGCAGAGACAGCAGTTCCTGCTCCAGCGTGCGCAGCTCCTGCAGACGGGTGCGCACATGCTGCAAATGTTCGTCCAGCGTGTCGCAGGCGGCGTGGTCGTCGGCCGCACCGCCATGGTCCAGCGCCAGCAGGGTGCGGACCTCGTCCAGCGACATGTCCATGGCGCGGCACAGGCGGATGAAGCGCAGGCGATGCACCTCGTCCGCGCTGTACAGGCGGTAGCGGTTGTCCGCGCGGGCCTGCTCGGGCAGCAGGCCTTCCTTCTCGTAATAGCGGATGTTGGCCGCGGGAACGCCCGACAGGCGGGCAGCATCTCCGATGCGGTGGCAGGGGCTTTGGGCAGACATGGCTTGACCTTCGAGCGGCTTCAAGGTTTTCAATGATGGCACGGCGGCACTGCGCCACCCCGAATCTCAAAGGAAAACCATGACAAAACACAGCCACGATTCTCACCCCGGCAGTCACCCCGACCACCCCAGCCACGAGGCGAACCACGGGCACGGCCCGGCGCCCGAACCGGCGCCAATGTCTGCACAGGCGACCCCAGGGGCCGCCTCCCGTCCCGCCGGCGCCCCCCGCCTGGACGTGTCCTGCTGCGGCGGCGGATGTTCTTCGCCGCCGCCGCCGGCCAGCGAAAAATCTTCCACCCTCAAAGGCGAATCGCACGAGGGCCACGACCATGACAATGCCTCCGGCGGCGATCACGACGGCCACGACCACGGCGCCCTGCCCGGCTGGGGCCGTCTGGCGGCGGCGCTGGTGGCGGCCACCGGCGCCGAGTTGATGGACCTGCTGGGGCCGGACACCACGCCGTGGCGCGTGGCGGGCATGGCGATCGCCGCGGCTGCCATCCTGCTGGCGGGGCTGGGCATCTACCGCAGCGGCCTGCGGTCGCTGATGCGGGGCAAACTCGGCATCAGCGCCCTGATGGCCGTGGCCGTGACCGGCGCCTTCCTGATCGGCCAGTGGCCCGAGGCCGCCATGGTGATGGCGCTGTATGCCCTGGCCGAGCGCATCGAGGACCGCGCCGTGGGCCGCGCCCGCGACGCCATCGGCGCCCTGCTGGCCCTGAGCCCCGACCAGGCCGATGTGCGCGGCGCGGACGGACAGTGGCGCACCGTGCCGGCGGCCGAAGTGGCGGTGGACGACACCGTGCGGATCCGCCCCGGTGGCCGTGTGCCGCTGGACGGCGTCATCACCTCCGGCCGCAGCGCGGTCGATGAATCCAGCGTCACCGGCGAAAGCCTGGCCGTGGACAAGGTGCCCGGCGACCCGGTGTATGCCGGCACGCTCAATGCCCAGTCGGAGCTGGAGTTCCGCGTGACGGCCGCTGCCGGGCAGACCACGCTGGACCGCATCATCCGCGCCGTGGAGCAGGCCCAGAGCGCCCGCGCGCCCACCCAGCGCTTCGTGGACCGCTTCGCCGCCGTGTACACGCCCGCCGTGTTCGTGATGGCCATCGCCGTGGCGGTCGGCGCCCCGCTGCTGCTCGACTGGACCTGGCTGGACGCCATCTACCGCGCCCTGGTGCTGCTGGTGATCGCCTGCCCGTGCGCGCTGGTGCTGGCCACGCCGGTCACCGTGGTGAGCGGGCTGGCGGCCGGCGCCCGCCGAGGCATCTTGATCAAAGGCGGCAACTGGCTGGAGCTGGCGCGCGGCGTGCGCGCCGTGGCCTTCGACAAGACCGGCACCGTGACGGCCGGGCGCCCCGCGCTGGTGGGCCGTGAAACGTTTGGCAGCGATGGCGCGGCCGACGTGGCAGCGGCCTTGGCCGGGCGCTCCGACCACCCGGTATCGAAAGCCATCGCGGCCGGGCTCGATGCGCCCGCCGGAATGCCCGAGGTGGAAGATTTCACCGCCCTGCCCGGCCGCGGCGTGCAGGGGCGCATCGCCGGCACCACCTGGCTCCTGGGCAACCGACGGCTCGCGCAGGAAAAGGGCCTGTGGACCGATGCAGTGGAAGCAGCTGCCGCCGCGCACGAGGCCCAGGGCCGCAGCGTCACGCTGCTGGCCGACGGCCAGGCCGTTCGGGCACTGTTCGCCGTGGCCGACACGCTGCGCCCGCAAGCGGCCCAGGCCGTGGCCGACCTGCGCGCGCTGGGCATCGTGCCCGTCATGCTCACCGGCGACCACGCGGCCGCGGCGCAGGCGGCGGCGCGGGAGGCCGGCATCGACGAGGTGCAGGCCAGCCTGCTGCCCGAGCACAAGCTGGCGGCCATCGCCGCGCTGCAGCAAAAGCACGGCATGACGGCCATGGCCGGCGACGGCATCAACGACGCGCCGGCCCTGGCCAAGGCCGACATCGGCTTCGCGATGGGCGGCGCCGGCACCGACGTGGCGATGGAGACGGCCGACGTGGTCATCATGAACGACGACCTGCGCCGCGTGGCCGAAACCGTGCGCCTGTCGCGCCGCACGCACGCCGTGCTGATGCAGAACATCGCCCTGGCGCTGGGCATCAAGGCGGTGTTCTTCGGCCTGGCGCTGGCCGGGCACGCCACCATGTGGATGGCCGTGTTCGCCGACATGGGCGCCAGCCTGCTGGTGGTGGCGAACGGCCTGCGCATGCTGCGCAGCGAATCGCTATCAAAATAATAGCTTCCAGCGCAATCAATACGGCGGCGCGGGCCGTTTTCACCTTGTTTTTTTGACGAAACGCCGGCCGGGTGCCCATCGCCCGGCCGGCCCTGCGTGGCACTGCAGCGCCCCGCAGGCCGCGCGGTGCGGCGCACCGTTGGCACTCGGTTTCGTGTTCGTTTTCGCGGTAGGCATGGGGCGCTTCGCACATTCGCTGCCGGGCGGGGCAGCGCGTGGAGTAATCCACGGGTTGACGCCCCTCTAGAATTCGCCAACCTTTCTGTCTGGCGCCGGACCGCGATCTCTCGACTTCGCAGGGTTTCCGGTCCACGCTGCCTTCCCCCCTTTCGCGCATGAGCAACACTTCCCCGACCTCCCTGCCGCCCATGGTTCCCCATTCCGCCACCGAAGACACCGCGGCCCTGTTCACGGGCGTGCTGCTGATCTCGGTGGGCGTGGGCTTTTTCGGCAGTGCCGGGCTGCTCACGGGCGGCACCGCAGGGCTGGCGTTCCTGCTGAACTACGCCACCGACATGGGTTTCGGCAAGCTCTTCTTCCTGCTCAATCTGCCGTTTTACTGGCTGGCCTGGCGAAAGATGGGGCGCAGCTTCACGCTGAAGACTTTCGTGGCCGTGGTGCTGCTGTCGGCGCTGACCGAGGCCCAGGCGGGGCTGATGCATTTCGTCGCGCTGCAGCCGCTGTATGCCGCGGTGGCGGGCGGGCTGATCACCGGCACGGGCTTTCTGGTGCTCTTTCGCCACCGGTGCAGCCTGGGCGGCATGGGCATCCTGGCGCTGTACCTGCAGGACCGCTACGGCTGGCGCGCGGGCAAGGTGCAGATGGCGGTGGACTGCTGCATCGTGCTGCTGGCCCTGTTCACGGTCGATCCCACGCGCGTGCTCTGGTCCATCGCGGGCGCGGTGGCGCTCAACCTGGTGGTGGCGATGAACCACCGGCCGGGGCGCTACATGGCCATGTAACCCTGTCGCGGGCCTGGGCCGCAGCTCGGAACTCTCGGGGCCCGGGGCTATCATTCCTCCCCATGCGCCGCGGCATGTTCCTCTTTCTCATCGTGCTCATGGCCCTGCGGGGCCTGGCGGGCAATGCGATGGCGGCCGGCATCGTGATGCCGGCGGGCGCGGCGATGCACACGGCGCGTGCGCCAGCGCAGCCCCTCGCGGTTGCAGCCATCGATCGACAGGCAGACGCCCTGCCGGGGCCTTCATACCCTGCGCCAGGCACGGAGCACGGCGCCCCTGTCGCCGACACCCCAGGTGCTTTCGCAGGCCATGCACTGCACACCGCGCCAGCCGAGCCTTCGGCGCCCTCATGGCAACCACCCTGCCATGGAACCGACACCGCAGCGCCCGCCCATGGCAGCGATCAAGACACCACCACGCACACCGGTGCCCCTGGACACGAAGGCGGATGCTCTGCCTGCGGCATCTGCCACTCGGCCATGCTGACACCCCCGCTGGGGGACCTCTCCCGCCCTGCGCTCCCGCGCGCGCCGCTGCCGATGGCGGAGCGCCGCTTCGCCAGCGCCCTGGCCGCACAGGCCATCAAGCCGCCCATTTCCTGAGCCCCGACGCCCGAAGTGCGTCCGCGATCCGCGCCAGCCCCCGGCTGCGCGCGGGCCTGCGGCCGTTGGTTCCGCCCTTGGCTCAGGAGATCGCCGTGCGCGCCCCCTCGTCCCGTTCCCTCTTCTCTTTTCGTTCGCTGCTGCGCGGTGCGCTGATCGGCTGCACCGCCTTGGCGCCGGCCTGGAGCGCCCTGGCGCAGGCGCCCTTGCCCGCGTCCGATCCGCAGGCGCCCGCTGCGCCGCTGGCTTATCGCGGCGTGCCCGCCGCTCCCCCACCGCCAATGGAGACCTCCCCCATCGCCTGGCGTGAAGCAAACGACGCCGTCGCCGCCACGCCGCGCGGCCATGCCGACATCGTGGCCTGGGAGGCCCGCAACGGCCAGGCCACCGCACCTGCCGTACCGGGCCATGGTGCGCACCACCATCCGCCACCGCCACCGCCACCGCCAGCCCGGGGGGCGCCATGACCGCGCCCCGCGTTCCCTGCCTGTGCGCGCTGGCAGCGGCGCTGCTGCTGGCCGGCTGCGCGAGCGTGTCGCCCGACGGCCTGCGCAGCAACGTGCAGGCACTGGCCGATGGCCGCACGGCCGGCGTGGCCGCGCCTGCGCTGCCCTCGCTCGACCCTGCGGCGCGCGCGCAGGCCGATGCCGCCGTGGCGCAATGGCTGGCCGCGCCGCTGTCGGTGGATGCCGCCGTCCGCATCGCGCTGCTGCGCAACCCCGGCCTGCAGGCACGGCTGGCCGCGCTGGGCGTGGCCGATGCGCAGCGGGTGCAGGCGCTCACCCTGCCCAACCCCACGCTCGCGATCGGGCGCTTTCGCAGCGGGCACGAGCGCGAGACAGAGCGCACGCTGGGCATGGGGCTGATCGACCTCGTCACCCTGCCCTGGCGCACGCGCTGGCAGGGGCAGCAGATGGAGCAGGCCACGCTGGACGCCGCCCAGGACGTGGTGCGCCTGGCCTTCGACACGCGGCGGGCCTGGCTGCGCGCCGTCACGGCCGAGCAAGTGGCCGCCACGCAGGAGCGCACGCACGAGGCCGCCGAAGCCGGAGCCGAGCTGGCGCACCGCATGGTCCGCGTCGGCAATTGGAGCCGCCTGCAGCAGGCGCGCGAGCAGGCCCTGCTGGCCGACAGCGCCGCCCAGTTGGCCCGCGCGCGGCTCGCCGCCGCCGCCGAGCGCGAGCACCTCATGCGGCGGATGGGCCTGTGGGGCGCGGACGCGCGCTACACGCTGCCCGACCGGTTGCCCGACCTGCCGACAGCGCCCGAGGCCAGCGAAGGCATCGAGGCCCGGGCGCTGCGCGAGCGCCTGGATGTGCGCGCCGCGCGGCTCGACCTGGACCGCGTGGCCGACACCGAAGGCTTCGCCGGCGTGGCGCTGTGGGCCGGCGAGATCGGCCTGGCATACACCCGCAACACCACGACCGAGCGCGATACCGGCCATGCCGACGTCAAGCGCGGCTGGGAGGTCGAGCTGGCCGTGCCCCTGTTCGACTGGGGCGGTGCCGCACGCTTCCAGGCGCGGGGGTGCACGCTGCAGAGCGCCGCGCAGTTGCAGGACACGGCCTTGCGCGCCCGCGCCGAGGCCCGCACCGCCTGGCTGGGCTACCGCGCCGCGTATGACCTGGCGCGCCAGCAACGCGACGAGGTCGTGCCGCTGCGCCGCTTCATCGCCGAGGAAACCACCCTGCGCTACAACGGCATGCTCGCCAGCGTCTGGCAGCTGCTGGCCGAGGCGCGGGCCAGCAGCCAGGCCGTGGCCGAGGCGCTGCAGGCCCAGCGCGACTTCTGGCTGGCCGAGGCCGACCTGCAACTGGCGCTGGCCGGCACCGCCGAAGGCACCACGCCCCAGGAAACCGCTGGCGCCGCCGCATTCCCCCGGACCGGCGCCGCCACCCTCCCATCGCAAGGCCATTGACATGCAACGCCGCCAATTCTTCTCCGGCGCAGCCACGGCCGTGGCTGCTGCCTCCGTGGGCCGCGCTGCGCTCGCCGCACTGCCCGAAATCCCCCAGCACGGATCGGCCGACACCGCCGTGCCGCAGCCGCCTCCCACCGGCCGGCCGTTTCGCCCCGTGGTCACCCTGAACGGCTGGAGCCTGCCCTGGCGCATGAACGCGGGCGTGAAAGAGTTCCACCTCGTCGCCGAGCCCGTGGTGCGGGAGTTCGCGCCCGGCTTCCTGGTCAACCTGTGGGGCTACAACGGTCAGAGCCCGGGGCCGACGATCGAAGTGGTCGAGGGCGACCGCGTGCGCATCTTCGTCACCAACCGCCTGCCCGAGCACACCAGCGTTCACTGGCATGGCCAGCGCCTGCCCAACGGCATGGACGGCGTCTCGGGCCTGAACCAGCCGGCCATTGCGGCGGGCAAGACCTTCGTTTACGAGTTCACCGCGCGGCGGCCCGGCACCTTCATGTACCACCCGCACGCCGACGAGATGACGCAGATGGCCATGGGCCTGATGGGGCTGTGGATCACCCACCCGCGCCTGGATGCGCGCGGGCGGCACCCGCTCATCGAAACGGCCGACCGCGACTACGCCTTCCTGCTCAATGCGTTCGCGGTCGAGGCCGGCACGCGCACGCCGCGCGTGAACGAGATGACCGACTTCAACATCTGGGCCTGGAACAGCCGCGTGTTCCCCGCCATCAGCCCGCTGGTGGCGCGGCGCGGCGACCGCGTGCGGGTGCGCGTGGGCAACCTCACCATGACCAACCACCCCATCCACATCCACGGGCACGAGTTCGAGGTGACCGGCACCGACGGCGGCGCCGTGCCGCGCACCGCGCGCTGGCCCGAGGTGACCACCGACGTCGCCGTGGGCCAGATGCGGCAGATCGAGTTCATCGCCGACGAGCCCGGCGACTGGGCCATGCACTGCCACAAGAGCCACCACACCATGGGCGCCATGGGCCACGACGTGCCCACCATGATCGGCGTGGACCACCGCGGGCTGGTCGCCAGGATCCAGAAGATCGTTCCCGACTACATGGTGATGGGCGAACGCGGCATGGCCGACATGGGCGCCATGGAAATGCCCCTGCCCGAGAACACCCTGCCCATGATGACCGGCACCGGCCCCTACGGACCGCTGGAGATGGGCGGCATGTTCAGCGTGCTCAAGGTGCGCGACCACCTGGCGGCCGGCGACTGGCGCGACCCGGGCGACTACGTGCAGCCGCCCGGCACCCGCGCCTTCGAATGGCAGGGCGCCCCGGCCGACCTGCCGCCGGCACCGGCCGCGCCGTCCGCGCCCCCATCGGGCGCCGCGCCGCAAGACGGCGCCGCCAACGTCCGCAAGCCGGGCCCGGCCGGCCACGGCCATGCGCACTGACCGCGCCACGAATCGCCCATGCATCGCCCATGCATCGCCCATGCATCGAAATGCCCATGCATCGCTATTATTTTGATAGCTACACCCCCTAGATATATATGCGCTGGAGGCATTTTTCATCCAAACCCACGCCAGCGTGTTCCGAACCGACGCGGCATACCGATGCCAGCCACGGCGCCGCGCGGGCCGCCATGGCCGCGCGCGCTCTGCCGCCGCAGCCCCTTCCCTGTGCTTTGCCGAGTGATCGACCCGAAAGGAAATCCACCATGACCCCCACTTGCACCGACACCCACGCCGCCACGGGCGGCCACCGCCCTCGGCTCGACGCGCGTCGGCGTGCGCTGAAGGGCCTCGCGGCCCTGGGCGCCGCCGCCATCGCTCCCTGGCCAGCGTTGGCCGCCGACGCACCGCCGACCGCGATCGAGGTCTGGAAAGACCCGAACTGCGGCTGCTGCCAGGATTGGGTGGACCACATGAACGCCCACGGCTTTCGCGCCACGGTGCACGACACCGGCAACGCCGCGGTGCGCAGCCGGCTGGGGCTGCCGCAGAAGCTGGGCTCGTGCCACACGGCGCTGGTGGGCGGCTACCTGGTGGAAGGCCATGTGCCGGCGGCGGACGTGCAGCGCCTGCTGCGCGAAAAACCCAAGGCCCTGGGCCTGGCCGTGCCCGGCATGCCCGTGGGTTCGCCGGGCATGGACGGCGCGATCTACCAAGGCCGGCAGGACCCGTACGAGGTGCTGCTGGTGGCGCATGGCGCAGCCAGCACGCGGGTCTTCAGCCGCTACCCAAGCCCCCGGAAGGAGCCCGCATGACCCACCGGCTTTCCGCCCTCCGCGCCGCCGCGCTCTTCCTGGCGCTGGCAGGCATCGCCACCGTACAGGCGTCTTCCCACGGGCCATCGGGACACGGTGCGCACGGCGAACCCAGCGGGCCTGCCAGCCACACGGACTCAGGCACGAGCACCGACACCGACACCGACACCGACACCGACACCGACAAGGACACGGCCGAAGCAGCCGCTGCCCCTGCCGCGCGGGCGGCGCCGGCAGGGTCTGAAGCGGGCACGGCCGCGCCGGACACCGAACTCGCACGGGGCGAAGTCGTGCGCTGGGAGCCGTCGGCGGGCAAGCTCACGCTGCGCCACGGTGCATTCAAGAACCTCGCCATGCCACCCATGACGATGGTGTTCCGCCTGCAGGCGCCGACCCCGGCCGTGCCCCTCACGCCCGGCACCGCGGTGCGCTTTCGCGCGGAGGACCAGCGGGGCGCGCTCGTCATCACCCGCATCGAGGCCGATCGCTGAGGGCCGGCGGCGCGGCGCCATAATCGCCGCCCATATGACCCCAGCATCCCGTTTGGCCGGCGACGCCGGCAGCATCACCCGCGTGGCGGGCATCGAGGTCGGCCACCACACCGACGCCCGCCGCCCGACGGGCTGCACCGTCATCCTGGCGCGCGAGGGCGCCGTGGGCGGCGTCGATGTGCGGGGCGCCGCGCCCGGCACGCGAGAGACCGACCTGCTCGCGCCCTCCAACCTGGTCGAGAAAGTGCATGCCATCGTGCTCGCGGGCGGCAGCGCCTGGGGGCTGGAAGCCGCCACCGGCGCCGTGCGCTGGCTGGAGGAGCGCGGCGTCGGGCTGGATGTTTCGGTCGGCCGCCTGCCCATCGTGCCGGCCGCCGTGCTGTTCGACTTGCTCGTGGGCGACATGCACATCCGCCCCGACGCGGCGGCCGGTTACGCAGCCTGCGCGGCCGCGTCGCGGGACGATCCCGCCGAAGGCAACGTGGGCGCGGGCACGGGGGCGGCAGTGGGCAAGCTCTTCGGCATCGGGCGCGCGATGAAAGGCGGCGTCGGCACGGCCTCGGTGTCGCTGGACGGCATCACCGTGGGCGCGCTCATCGCCTGCAACGCCGTGGGCGACGTGATCGATCCCCACACCGCCCGACCCGTGGCGGGCGCGCGGACCGAAGACGGGCAGCGCCTGATGGACACGCGCCGCGCACTGCTGGAAGGCGTTCCGCCCATCACCGTGCTGCCCGGCACCAACACCACCATCGGCGTGATCGCCACCGATGCCGTCTTGACCAAGGCCCAGGCGCAGCGCCTGGCGCTGTCGGGGCACGACGGGCTGGCGCGCAGCATCAACCCGGTGCACACGCAACTGGACGGCGACACGCTGTTCGCCCTGGCCACCGGCGCCTCGGGCCGCCACGCCGGCATGCTGGTGCTGGCCACCATGGCGGCCGAAGCCGTGGCCCGCGCCACGCTGCGCGCCGTGCTGGCGGCCCGGTCACTCACCACCGACGAAGGCCTGTACCTGCCGTGCGCGGCGGACCTCGGCCGATGAACGCACTCGCCGCCCGCTCCCGAACCGTCACGCGCCGGGTTCACACCGCGCTGCTGAACGTGCGCGACCTGATCCTCTCCGCCGGACCGCTCGCCTTTCTGGCCGTGGGCCTGCTGGTGCTGGCGTACTGGTGGCTGCAGCCTGCCCCCCCGAAGCGCGTCACCCTCGCCACCGGCCCCGCGCAAAGCGCTTACGCGGACTTTGGCCAACGCTACCAGAAGGCGCTGGCGGCCGATGGCATCGAGGTCGTGCTGCGCGAGACGGAAGGCTCTTCCACCAATCTGCAACTGCTGCGCAGCGGCGAAGCCGACCTGGCATTCGTGCAGGGCGGCACGGGCGAGCTGAGGCCCGAAGACACGGGCGCGCTGGAATCGCTGGGCAGCCTGTTCGTCGAGCCGGTGTGGATCTTCTACCGCACCGACGCGGCCCGGCACGTCGTCAAAAGCGGCCGGCTCGACAGCCTGGCGCAACTGCGTGGCCTGCGCGTGAACGTGGGCACCGCCGGCAGCGGCGTGCCTACATTGATGGAAAAGCTGCTGGAGGCCAACCGCATGGAACCCAAGGCGCTGCGGCTGTCCGAACTGGGGCAGACGCCGGCCACGGTGGAATTTCTGGCGGGCCGCATCGACGCGCTGGTGTTCGCCTCGGCCCCGCAATCGCTCATGGTGCAGATGCTGCTGCAGACGCCCGGCGTGCGGCTGATGGACTTTCCGCAGCACGAGGCATATGGAAGGCGCTTTCCGTTCCTCACGCCGGTGACGCTGCCGCGCGGCGTGGTGGACCTGGCCGCCAACGTGCCGCCCAGCGATGTGCGGCTGGTGGCCTCCACCACGTCGCTGCTGGCGCGCGAGGGCACGCACCCGGCGCTGCTGCAGCTGTTCGCGCAGAACGCCCAGACGCTGCACGGCAGCGCCGGCTGGTTCAACCGGGCGCGGGAGTTTCCGAGCACGCGCCACAGCGAGCTGCCGATCGCCGCCGAGGGCGAGCGCGCCATCAACGAGCCTGCGCCGCTGCTGCAGCGCTACCTGCCCTTCTGGCTGGCGAACCTGATCGAGCGCATGTGGCTGGTGCTGGGCATCTTGCTGGCGGCCATGCTGCCGCTGTCGCGCGTGGTGCCGCCGCTGTACCAGTTCCGCGTGCGCTCGCGCGTGTTCCGCTGGTATGGCCGCCTGCGCGAGATCGAGGACGAGATGGACGCCGGGCAGACCGCCCCCGAGGCGCTGCGCGAGGCCCTCGACCGGCTGGAAGCGCAGGTCGAAAAAGTGAGCGTGCCGCTGTCGTATGCGGATGAGCTGTACGCACTGCGCAACCACATCCACCTGGTGCGCAAGAAGCTGCGAGCGGGGACGGGAACTGGGACTGGAGCCGTCGGGTCCGGGTCCGGAGCCGCCACTGAAACCGGGTCAATGGCCTCGCCTGCCGTGCCGCATGCGTCTGCTGCACCTGCGGCCGTCGCACCGCCGGTAGAGGCGCCCGTCTGAGGGCCGCACACGCGAAGCGGGGCGAGAGCCGGCCCGCCAAGCCGCCTAGCGCGGCCTGACCGGCTTGGCGCCCTTGCTGCCGCGCTGGGCACGGCCCTGGGCCACCACCGAGGGCGGCGGGCCGGGCAGCACGCGCAGCGCGCCTTCGGCCGTGAGCTTGTCGCGCATGCGCCGCGTCATCGATTGCGTGCTGCCATCGGCCGCGGTGAACAGGAACAGCGTGTTGTGCGGGCTGGACCAGGTGAGCTGTGTGTGCACCGCGCGCTGGTTGCTGATGAGCTCGACCCAGATGCCCAGTGGAAACTCGGCCGCCGCGGCATCGGCGCCTGCCGGCGCCGTCTCGCTTTCGCCGGCCACGCCGGACTCGTGCAGCGAGCCGTAGAGGGATTCGGGCGGCACGATGGTTTCCATGCTGTCCGCATCTTCAGCCAGGGCGCTGGCTGGGTTCAGCGCCAGGCTGGCGGCGCGCTCCATTGCCGTCTGGTGCAGCCCCGCGATGCGCTCCAGCACGGCGCTGGCCATGGCTTCGGCATGGCCCACGCTGTCGAGCCCCTGGCGCACCGTGCCCAGCATGCGGGTGACGATGCCGCCCAGGCGGTCGGGCTCGGCCGCCGCCAGCTCGGGCTGGGCGACCCAGAACAGTTCGGGCACCAGCGCCAGGTAGCCACCGGGGTCGCCGTCCTCGCTGCCAGGGTGGTCCATTTGCGCCAGTGCCACCACGTCGGCCCAGGGGCCGGCCGCGAAATCGAGAATGTCCTGCGGCACCTGCGCCGCCCCCGCCAGTGCGCGAATGTCGGCGGCGATGCGCTTGGACAGGGCCTCGCGCCGCTGCACGCGCAGCGCGGCCTGACGTTCGGCCTCCTGCGCTTCGCGCATCTGGCGCTCTTGCGAGGCCCAGGCCGATTCCAGCGCGGTGAGCACGGTGGCGAAGGTGTCGGCGTCCTGGCTCTCGCTGGTGGCCAGGTGGCTCACCGCCTCGTCCACGAGCCGCATGAAGCGGTCGAAGCCAGGGTCGGATTCGGATTCGAAACCCAGCGCGCGCTGCGTCAGCTCGTCCAGCAGGCGGCGTGCGGGGTGCTTTTCATCGGTGAAGAACCGGCGGTCGTGCCGCACCAGTTGCTTGATGGCGGGACGCAGGTTCTGCACGGCCCGCTGAATGGGCGGGGGCAGCCGGTTGTCCTGCGCGATGTTGTCCATCATGCGGCTCACCACTTCGGTAGCCGTACGGGAAGGCGATGGCGACGGCGCAGGTACCGCAACCACGGGCACGCCGCCTTGCACCGCCATCGGGGCGCCGCCGCCTGCAGCGCTCCAGGGCGCGAGCGCTGCCGGCTGGCTGCCGGCAAGCCGGCCGACCAGCCGCTCCAGCTGGGCGATGTCTTCCATCGCCTCGGCCGCTGCCGCGCTGCTGGGCGGGAAATAGTCCGATCCGCCCGGCCCCATCTGCGAACTGGCCGGCCCACCGCTGCGCGCTTCGACCCACGCGCCCTGCTGCGACGAGGGCACCGCGCCGAACGCGGCCGCGGGCGCCATGCCATAGGCCAGCGCATCGCCCGAACTGGCGAGCATCTGGCGCAGCATGCCCACGGTCAGCAGGGCCTCCTCGGCCTCGGGGGCGAGTGGCATTCCCATCGACACGGGGCCGCCACCGCCGCCACCCATGCCTGCGTACTGGCTGGCATATTGGCTGGCGTACGGGCCTCCGTACTGGCTGGCGTTCGGGTTGCCATACCCGCTCATGGGATTGCCATGCAGCGAGGATTGCGGCCCGTAGCCGCCCCCGTGGCTGCTCGGATGCCCGGCGGCGCCGCCGTAGCCGGTCGAACGGCCCATGCCCTGGCCCGCGTGCCCGGCCACGGCATAGCCGACGGGCGCGATGCCGTTGTCGCGAAGGGTCTGGGCGGCGGCCTTGTAGACCGCGACCAGCTCATCGCCCAGCACCTTGCGCATGTGGGCCATCCACACCTGCCGGATATCGGCGGAAACGCCTGTCTCGCCCACCACCTGCTGGAGGGCGCGAATGTAGTTTTCAGGGCGCAGCGGGTTGCGCTCGGGCTGCACGCGCTGCAGGCCCTGCGCCGAACTCACCAGGGTGTTGAGCTCGGCCAGCGTGGCCTCGGTGGCATGCACCGCGATCTGCTGTGCGCGTGAGAGTTCGACCTGGGCCAGGACCTCGGACTCGTCCATGAGCGACAGTTCGCCGAAGTCGATACCGGTCTCGTCGGCCGGCCGGGCCCGTGCGCTGGAGGGAGCCGGCCCTTCCGCGAACACTTCGAGCAGTGCCATCGGGTATGCCTTGGCCAGGGTGTCCTCGTGCTGCTTGATCAGCCGCAGCGCATCGGCCAGCACCGTGCGCTGCTGGATGTTGCGCTCGCTCGATTCATCGCTGGCCAGCGCGCCCTGGGTCACGCTGGTCAGCCGGCCCATCAATGCCTCGCCCTGCCGCACCGCGTTGACGACGCAGGCACGAAAGACCGTTCTGGACCGGGACGCGGACAGGGACATGTTGGGCGGGCGAAAAAAACAGCTGCAGCGGCAATCCTAACGGGTTGTTGCTTACTTGAGTGCCTTGTAACGCATGCGCTTGGGTTTCGCGCCTTCTTCGCCCAGCCGTTTTTTCTTGTCGGCTTCGTACTCTTGATAGTTTCCGTCAAAGAAGACCCACTGGCTGTCGCCTTCGGCGGCCAGGATGTGGGTGGCGATGCGGTCCAGGAACCAGCGGTCATGGCTGATCACCAGCACGGTGCCGGCGTATTCCAGCAGCGCGTCTTCCAGCGCCCGCAGGGTTTCCACGTCCAGATCGTTCGAGGGTTCATCGAGCAGCAGCACGTTGCCGCCGGCAATCAGCGTCTTGGCCAGGTGCAGACGCCCGCGCTCGCCACCCGAGAGGCTGCCCACCTTCTTTTGCTGGTCGGAGCCGTTGAAGTTGAAACGGCCCGCATAAGCACGGCTGGCCATCTGGAATTTGCCGACGTTCAGGATGTCGAGGCCGCCGGAAATGTCTTCCCACACGGTCTTTTCGTTTTCCAGCACGTCGCGGTGCTGGTCCACGAACGCCATCTTGACGGTCTGGCCCACCACCACTTCGCCGCTGTCCGGCTTCTCACGGCCCGCCAACAGCTTGAACAGCGTGGACTTGCCGGCGCCGTTCGGGCCGATGATGCCGACGATGGCGCCCGGTGGGATGTTGAAGCTCAGGTTGTCGATCAGCACGCGGTCGCCAAAGGACTTGCTGACGTTGTGGAATTCAAACACCTGCTGGCCCAGGCGCTCGGCCACGGGGATGAAGATCTCCTGCGTTTCGTTGCGGCGCTGGTATTCGAAATCGCTCAGCTCTTCGAAGCGCGCCAGGCGCGACTTGCTCTTGGCCTGGCGGGCCTTGGGGTTCTGGCGCGACCATTCCAGTTCCTTCTTCAGGGCCTTGGCGTGGGCTTCTTCGCTCTTTTGCTCCTGCGCCAGGCGGTCGCCCTTTTGTTCCAGCCAGGTGCTGTAGTTGCCCTTCCATGGAATGCCGCGGCCGCGGTCCAGTTCCAGAATCCATTCGGCGGCGTTGTCGAGGAAGTAGCGATCATGGGTGATGGCCACCACGGTGCCCGAGAAGCGCTTGAGGAACACTTCCAGCCACTCGACCGATTCAGCGTCCAAGTGGTTGGTGGGCTCGTCCAGCAGCAGCATGTCGGGCTTGGACAGCAGCAGGCGGCACAGCGCCACGCGGCGCTTTTCACCACCGGACAGCAGGCCGATCTTGGCGTCCCAGGCCGGCAGGCGCAGCGCGTCGGCGGCGATTTCCAGCTGGTGCTCAGAATCGGTGCCGGCCGTGGCGATGATCGCCTCCAGCTCGGCCTGCTCGGCCGCCAGCGCGTCGAAGTCGGCGTCTTCGGCGCCGTAGGCCACATAGACCTCTTCCAGGCGGGCCTTGGCCGCGAAGACCGCGCCCATCGACTCTTCCACGCTCTCGCGCACGGTGTGCTCGGGGTTGAGCTTGGGTTCCTGCTCCAGGTAGCCGATCGTCAGGCCCGGCATGGGAATGGCTTCGCCTTCGATTTCCTTGTCCACGCCCGCCATGATCTTCAGCAGCGTTGATTTGCCCGAACCGTTCAGGCCGAGCACGCCGATCTTGGCGCCGGGAAAGAACGAGAGAGAGATGTCCTTCAAGATCTGCCGCTTCGGCGGCACGGTCTTGCTGACGCGGTTCATCGAATACACGTATTGGGCCATTGGCTTTCTTTCCTTAGATGGGGGCTGCGCTGCCGGAGATGCAAAAGCGGCCGGGGAGGCCAGCCGGACAGGCGCGTTCGGAGAGATTATCGGATGCTTTGGTCCCGCAGCCTGCGGCAACCCCGCAACGCGGTGCCCGTAAGACAGTTCTGCCGGCATTCTGCACGCCCTGGCCGCAGGCACCCGGCGAGGACGAACGCGCCTTTCGGGCCTTTGCGGGCTCTTACTAAGTCTCTGGGCCGGGCCGGCGCATGGCCGGCCATGCGCGCGCCGTGTAAAGCCATGGACCGCCCGCGGGCTTCTCGTGCCACAATAGCGCCCAGCCACCGGCTCCAGTGATCGGTGGCCTCAGCAACCTGCTGGGGACGAGGAAGCCGCCAAGCGGTGTTCTGGCTCCCATTCGTGAATCCCATCTGCCTTGACTGGCCGCAACCCCGACATGGGTCTTGCGACAGGCCGATGCCCCCAGCGCCCGGACAGGGCGTTTCCTTGAATGAACTTTGACGAACTGAATCTGGCCCCAGCCATTCTGAAGGCCGTGCACGAACAGGGTTACGAAACCCCGACACCCATCCAGGCACAGGCCATCCCCGCCGTGCTCGAGGGCCACGATCTGCTCGCCGGCGCACAGACCGGCACCGGCAAGACTGCCGCTTTCACCCTGCCCATGCTGCACCGCCTGTCGCAGGGCACCGCTCCCAAGAGCAAATTCGGTGGCAAGGGCGTGCGCGCCCTGGTGCTCACCCCCACGCGCGAATTGGCCGCCCAGGTCGAAGAGTCGGTGCGCGAATACGGCAAATACGTGGACATCTCCTCCACCGTCGTCTTCGGCGGCGTGGGCATGAACCCGCAGATCGACCGCATCAAGCGCGGCGTGGACGTGCTGGTCGCCACGCCAGGCCGTTTGCTGGATCTGCAGCAACAGGGCTTCCTGGACCTGTCCACGGTCGAAATCCTCGTGCTCGATGAAGCCGACCGCATGCTGGACATGGGCTTCATCCACGATGTGAAGAAGATCCTCGCCCTGGTCCCCAAGGACAAGCAGAGCCTGCTGTTCTCGGCCACGTTCAGCGACGAAATCCGCGAACTGGCCAACACGCTGCTCAAGAACCCGCAGAGCATCCAGGTCACGCCGCGCAACACCACGGTGCAGCGCATCACCCAGGTGATCCACCCCGTGGGCCGCGGCAAGAAAAAGCAAGTGCTGCTGCACATCATCCAGGAGCACGACTGGAGTCAGGTGCTGGTGTTCACCCGCACCAAGTTCGGCGCCAACAACGTGGCCGAATTCCTGACCAAGAACGGCGTGAACGCGATGGCGCTGCACGGCAACAAGAGCCAGAGCGCCCGCACGCAGGCCCTGGCCGGCTTCAAGAGCGGCGACATCCGCGCGCTGGTGGCCACCGACATCGCGGCCCGCGGCATCGACATCGACGAACTGCCGCACGTCGTCAACTATGAAATCCCGAACGTGTCGGAAGACTACGTTCACCGCATCGGCCGCACCGGCCGCGCGGGCGCCAGCGGCCAGGCCGTGAGCCTGGTCTGCATGGACGAAGAAGGCTTCATGATGGACATCGAGCGCTTCACGAAGCAGGAGATTCCGGTCCAGATCCTGGAAGGCTTCGGCCCCGAACCCGGCGAAAAGGCCGAGCCCATCGCCATGGGCCGCCAGACGATCTGGGGCGGCGCAGGCAAGCCCCCGAGCCGTGAAGTCATGCAGGCGGCCGCCAAGGCTGCCCGCAGCGAAATGATGGACCGCATCCGCACGAACAAGGCCACCCAGGGTGGCGGCGAGCGCGGCGCCAAGCCTGCGGGCGGTGGTGGCGGTGCCCGTGGTGCGGCAGGCGGCGGAGCCCGCTCTGCGGCCAGCGAAGGCGGCGGCAACGGCGGCCCGCGCGGACGCGGCGGCAACGGCCCGCGTGCAGGCGGCCCAGGCGGCAATCCCCGTGGTCCCGGCGCGCAGGCGGCCGGCCGTGGCGGACGCGGCCCCGGCGGCGGCAATGCCGGTGGAGGCTACGGCGGTGGCAATGGCGGCGGTGGTGGTGGCGGTGGCGGTGGAAACCGCTTCGACGACGGTCAGCCACGCCGCGAAAACGCGCACCTGGGCACACAGACGGGCGGCCATCTGGGCGCGCCTCGCCATGCCGGTGCGGGCGGCGGACAGCCAGACCCGATGCGCACCAGCGTGGACAGCATGGCAGGCTCCGGCCGCCGTGGCGGTGGCGGCTATCGCAGCGGTGGCGGCGGTGGTGGTGGCGGCTACGGTGGTGGTGGTGGCAACCGCGGCAACTCCGGCGGCGGCTCGCGCGGCGGCCCCCGCAGCGGTGGTGGCGGTGGCGGCTACGGCCGCTGAGCCCATCAGCACCTGACGATGCAGCACGGCGGCACCGCGGCGGCCCTCTCCTGAACGAGGAACGCATGCGCCCAGCCGATCCCGTGCGGCCGATGGACACCTTGCAGGTGTCCACCTGCAACACCCTGAACCTCGCCCTGCCCGGGCGGGTGTTCTATCCCAACCAGGACGCCTACACCCAGGCCGAGTTCGAGCGCAAGATCGACTGGCTGGGCAGCCGCATCCGCACCCTGAACGCCGACGTCCTGGCCGTTCAGGAAGTGTGGGACGAACAGGCCCTCCAGTCGGCCATCGGCCGCAGCGGCTTGCGGTACGACTTCGTGAGCGTGCCGGGCGCCGAGAACGGCGGGGCGTCGCACGGCGCCCAAGGCACGCCCCGGGTGGGCCTGGCGACGCGGCTGCGCGTCGAATCGCTGCAATCGATCGCAGAGTTTCCACCCGCGCTGGCGGTGGAGGTGCCGGGCCTTGGCATGCACCACCGTTTCGAGCGCCCGCCCCTGCTGGCGACCTTGCGCATGAAGCACGGCCAGATCGTCAACGTGGTCACCGCGCACCTGAAATCCAAGCGTCCCAAGTTTCTTCTCGATGCCCTCGGGCAGCCCCTCGAAGACCGCGATGACCGCAAGGTGGCGGCCCTGGCGTCGCTGCGCTCTCTCATCATGCGCGGCGTGGAGGCGACGGCCCTGCGCTGCCTCGTGGTCGATCTGCTGCAGCGCACCGATGTGCCGCTGGTCGTGATGGGCGACTTCAACGACACGCCCGACAGCGTGACCACGCAGCTCATCTGCGCCACCACCGAAGTCGCCTACGACCGCAAGGCCCGCGATGTGGCGCTGTACAACGCCTACGACGTGCAGGGCGATGCCGCCCTGAAGAAGGATGTGGCCTATTCCCACATCCATCAGGGCACGCCGGCGGTGCTCGACCAGATCCTCGTCAGCGAAGAGTTCGTGCCGAACGCCCGGTCCGGCGCCCACACCGGCGACGTGCGGCGCGTCGATTACTTCAACGACCACCTGCACGAGGGGCGCGACCGGTCCCGGTCCGACCACGGCTTCGTGCGCGCCTTGCTGCGCCTGCCGACGCCCTCCGCTCCTTGAGCCGGCGGCCGCCGCGCTGAAGCCGGCCGGTTCGCGACAGCGCGCCCGCTGCGAAAAAACCGCGCAACCCCGTCACGGGAGCGCTTTTGACCGACACGCAAGGCTTGCAACGCCGGGTAACATCGCGCGGCCAGTCACTGAAGGCCCTCAGCCGGATCCCCCAGACCATGAAACAGCCCCTTATCCAACGCCGCGCCCTTTCTTCGCCCCCCACGGCCGGCATCGCCGGCGCAGAGCCTCCGAAGACGCGCTTTCTGGGGACCTGCAGCGCGGTGCTGGCGTCGGCCCTGCTGGCGGCCTGCGGCAGCACTCCGCTGCCGCCATGGCCTTCCTCGGCGCCGCCCAAGGCCACGGTGCCGGCAGCGCCCCGCCCCCAGGCGGCTCGCGTGGTGCCGCCGCCGCTGGGCACGCAGCGCGCCGAAGTCGTCACCTCGCCCGTCACGTCCACCCCCATCATCCCCAGCGCGGAACCCACCGCGCCCCCACCCGCGCCCACTGGCGCCGCAGCCCCGCTGGCGGACCTGCCCTACAGCGCCGCCGTGGCGGCCCGCTTTCCGGCGCCGTCCGTGCACTACGAAACCCCCGGCCTGGCTGAAGGCCGCCGCGCCTTCACCACCAACGCCGAAGCCTCCCAATGGCTGCAGCAGCTGGCCTCGGCGGCCCAAGGCGCGACGAAGGCCGCGGTGCTCGACCTCGGCATGTCACAGCGCGGCACGCCGCTGCAGGCGCTGGTGCTCACGCATGCGCCCGGCACCGACATCGCCAGCCTGGACGCGAGCGGCAAGCCCACGGTGCTGCTGATCGGCCAGCAGCACGGCGATGAACCCGCCGGCGGCGAGGCGCTGCTGGTAATGGCCCGCGAACTGTCGCAAGGCCTGCTGGAGCCGCTGCTGGACCGCATCAACGTCGTCGTCGTGCCGCGTGCCAATCCGGACGGCGCCGAAGCCGGCACCCGCGCCACCGCCAACGGCGTGGACATGAACCGCGACCACCTGCTGCTCAACACCCCGGAAGCGCAGGCCCTGGCGCGGCTCACGCGGGACTACCGCCCCATCGCGGTGCTCGACGCCCATGAATACACCGTGGCGGGCCGGTTCCTGGAGAAGTTCGGCGCCATCCAGAAGTACGACGCCCTGCTGCAGTACGCCACCACCGCCAACGTGCCCGAGTTCCTCACCAAGGCCGCGCGCGAGTGGTATCACCCACCCATGGTGACCGCGCTGCAAAGCCAGGGGCTCACCAGCGAGTGGTACTACACGACATCGACCGATCCGCAGGACCGCCGCGTGTCGATGGGCGGCACGCAGCCTGACACCGGCCGCAACGTGAACGGGCTCAAGAACGCGGTCAGCATGCTGATCGAGACGCGGGGCGTGGGCATCGGGCGGCTGGACATCCAGCGCCGCGTGCACGCCCAGGTCACCGCGCTGTCCAGCGCGCTGCGCAGCACGGCCGAGCGTGCCAGCAACCTCGAGCAGGTGCGGTCTTTCGTGGTGCGCGACACCGCGGCGCAGGCCTGCCGCGGCCAGATCGCCATCGAAGCCGGCCCCACGGCCGGCCAGCGCGATCTGGTCATGCTGGACCCCGCCACCGGTGCCGACCGCACGGTGCGCGTGGACTGGAACTCATCGCTGGAACTGCGCACCGTGTCGTCGCGCACCCGGCCCTGCGGCTACTGGCTCTCGCCCACCGCGGGCGAGGCGGTGGAGCGCCTGAAATTGCTCGGCCTCCAGGTCATGCGGGTGGCGGAGCCCGGTTCGCTGCTGAGCGACAGCTACCAGGAAACCAGCCGCGAGGAAGGCGCCCGCCAGGACGTGCGCGGCGCCATCGCAGGCCAGCAGGACATCACCCGCGTTCGCGTGACCACCGTGCGCACGGCCATCGATGTGCCTGCCGGCAGCTACTACGTGCCGATGAACCAGCCCCTGGCGAACCTCGCCGTCGCGGCACTGGAGCCCGACACGCAGAACAGCTACTTCGCCAACCACCTCATCACGGGGCTGGGCGATACGGCGCGGGTCATGACCACGCCATCGCTGGTGTTCGAAGAGACGGACTGACGGGCTGACGGACGACGGGACGCGCTCTCTCGCAGGTCGTCGAGGGTGCGCGCTCAGCGCGCTTCAGAAGGACAAGGCGCGATGCCAGCCAGCGCCGATCCATCGCTGCCTGCTTAGCCCCCCGCAAGCAGGCGACAAGACAAGCAAGGGCAATCCGCCAGAAGCGGTAGCAGTCGGGCAGCCGCCCATTCGATTGCTATAAATTTTATAGCTATATGCCTTAGTGGAATATGCGGCGGGGCCGTATTTGACTCACACCGAGGCGGGCCGCTCATCCAGCGCAGCCGGGGCGCTCGCCTCTGCCTCACGGTCCCCGGCGCGGCCCAGTACATGCGAGGTCATCGCGGCGGCCAGCGCCTCTTCGCCCAGGAACACTTTGGCCACGCCCTCTTCCTGCTCCAGCAGCCGCGCCTCGGCCTCGTTGTGGCTGCGCACCACGGTCTCGATGTCGGGGTTGAGCGTGCGCGCCGTGGCGATGATCTGGCGCACATCCAGGGTATTGGGCGTGGCGATCACCAGCATGTGCGCCCGTGCGATATGCGCCTGGATCAGCACTGCGGGCTCCACCGCATCGCCGTACACGGCGGCCATGCCGCCGTTGCGCAGCGTTTCGACGAGGTCGCGGTTCTGCTCGGCCACCACGAAGGGAATGTCGTTTTCCGACAGGGCCGCAGCAATGCGCCGGCCCACGCGGCCGTAGCCCACCAGCACGACCTGGCGCGCCAGGTAGCGCCGATGGGTGGTCAAGGGCAGTTCCGCCAGCGGATCGTCGCGCTGCTCCAGCCGGCGCGCGAAGGCCGAACGGGCGCGCAGCCACGCCTGCAGCGGCGCGATGGCATGAAAGAGCAGCGGGTTGACGGCGATGGAAATGAGCGCGCCCGCCAGCACCAGGCTGGCGCCTTCCGGCGGCAGCAGACCCAGCGAAGCGCCCAGCCCCACGAGGATGAAAGAGAACTCGCCGATCTGCGCCAGGCTGGCGGACACCGTGAGCGCCGTGTTCAGCGGGTAGCGGAAGGTCAGCACCAGCGCCGCAGCGGCCAGCGTCTTGCCCAGGATGATGATCGCCACCACCGCCAGCACCTGAAAGGGCCGCTCCACCAGCACCCAGGGGTTGAACAGCATGCCCACGGACACGAAGAACAGCACCGCGAACGCATCGCGCAGCGGCAGCGATTCCTGCGCGGCGCGGTGGCTGAACTCGGACTCGCGCATCACCATGCCGGCAAAAAAGGCGCCCAGTGCGAACGACACGCCAAAGAGCGCGGCGGAGCCGAAGGCGATGCCGACCGCCGCGGCGACCACGCACAGCGTGAACAGCTCGCGCGAGCCGGTACGCGCCACCTGCCAGAGAATCCACGGGAACACCCGCCGCCCGACCACCAGCATGAGCGCCACGAAGCCGCCCACTTGCGCGATGGTCCAGCCCAGCGTTTTCCAGAGTTCGGCGGTGCTGCCGGCGCCCGCCGTGCCGTTCAGCCATTGCGCCAGCGGGGGCAGCAGGACCAGGACCAGGACCATGGCGAGGTCTTCCACCACCAGCCAACCGACCGCGATGCGCCCGGTGTAGGAATCGAGAATGCCCAGCGTCTCCAGCGCCCGCAGCAGCACCACCGTGCTGGCCACCGACAACGCCAGCCCGAACACCAGCGCGCCACCCAGCCCCCACCCCCACCAGAGGGCCAGGCCCATGCCCAGCAGCGTTGCCACCGCCATCTGCACCAGGGCGCCGGGCACCGCGATCTTGCGCACCGCCAACAGATCACCGAGCGAAAAATGCAGGCCCACCCCGAACATCAGCAGCATCACGCCGATCTCCGCCAGCTGGCTGGCCATCTCGCCATCGGCCACGAACCCGGGGGTGAACGGCCCGATCACCACACCCGCCAGCAAATACCCCACCAGTGCCGGCAGGCGGATGCGGGTGGCGATGAAGCCCAGCACGAGTGCCAGACCCAGCGCCGCGGCGATGGTGTTGATGAGTGAAAGGCTGTGCGGCATGGAGTGGAGAGGAACGACCGGCGCGTCGGGCAGGCGCCTGCCATTGCGTTATACCCGCAAGGGCTCGCTCCACGCAAAATCCGCCGTGCAGGAATCCAAGGCGGAACGCCCTCGGCGGGCAGGTATCATTCACGCCTCGCACGGACCGCTGGCCACCGCCCTTTGGGGTGTGACGCACAGCATGCTGCCGTGCTGCGGTCATTCTTTGCCGCACCTCTTTTTTCAGTCTGCCCGTAGCTCAACCGGATAGAGCAATTGCCTTCTAAGCAATAGGTCGGGGGTTCGAGTCCCTCCGGGCAGGCCATTCAATCCACCTCGCAAAACCAGCGCACGGAATCAATCCTGGGAAGAACCAACGGTGCCAAAAGCCTATCGGGCTTTCCCATCCGCGCTGCGATGGCGATGGCGATGACAAGGCACTTGGCTCACCGGCTTTGAAAAGCCGAAATACGGGCTTCAGCCCTGGGCCTGGGTTTCGAAGCGGCAGCTGTCACCGTATTGAAAATCGCGGGCTGAGGAGCGAAAGACTTCCTGTCCGTCCGCGTCCATGGCGCCGTCGCCCTGCTGCCATTGGCGGCCGAAGGCGCCGAACTCCCCCATCTGCGCCGCAGGGGTGCCTTCGCCAAAATACAGCGGCGACGGAACATCTGGGTTTGAAAACATGGGGGCCCTCCTGAACACAGACCGGTCGTCTGGGCTGCCATTGGGCGCTTGCAACACCGAGTGGCACGTCGGAAGTGCGGGCTGAATGGGGTAGGCGCTGTCCGACGCGCCGCCTTCGAGCAGCGCATCCACACCCCATGGCCACCGTTTTTCCCGCTGAATCGGCCCAAACCGATGGCTCGCAGCGCAGATGGCCGTGGGGGGTGCTCCTACTTCTGCACAGCGGGGTTTGCCGCGTCGATCAGGCTGGCCCGGCGGGCTTCGAGGCGCTCCACCAACTGGGCCGCCAGGAACTGGAGCACTTCCACTTGCCGGGTTTCCAGCTCACGCGGAACGCGGTCGATCACGCAAAGGGTGCCCAGTGCCTGCCCGGTCGAGGTGATGAGCGGAGCCCCCGCATAGAACTTGATCCTGGGCTCGCCGGTGACCAGCGCATTGTTGGCGAAGCGCTCGTCCTGCGACGTGTCGCACACCATCATGACGCTCTCCGGTTCCAGGATGGCGTGGGCGCAGAACGAATGCTCGCGCGGCGTTTCGCGCACCGGCAGCCCCACCTTGGCCTTGAACCACTGCCGATCGCTGTCCACCAGCGACACCAGCGCGATCGGGGTCTGGCAGAAGCTCGCGGCCAGCCTGGCGAATTCGTCGAAGGCGGCCTCTTCTTCGGTGTCCAGGATGCGCATGGATTCGAGCTCGGCCTGCCTCAGCATTTCCGTCTGCGCGGCATCGGCCGCCGCCGATGGGGGCAGCGAGGTGCGCACCTTGCGGCGGCGCGGGCGTGGGGTGTCGCCTCCGTGGATGCTGTCATGCAGCACCTGGGCCAGCTCGTCCAGCGAATAGGGTTTTGGCAGCAGGGTGAAGCCATGGTCGGGGCTCTGCGCCAGCACGTAGCTGTAGCCGCTGGACAGCACGATGGGCAGTGCAGTGCCATAGCGCCGGCGGATCTCCCGGCCCAGTTCGATACCGCTCATGCCCGCCATGACCACGTCCGAGAACACGGCCACGAATCGGCCCGTGCCGGCCTTCAACGTTTCCAGCGCCTTTTCGGCGCTGGACATCACCACGGTGGTGTAGCCCAGTTCGTGCAGGGTCTGCTCGACGGAGGCGGAGACCTCTGCGTTGTCCTCCACGACCAGCACGCAGCCGCCGTTGCCCAGCGCCAGGCGGTCATCGGTCTCGGCCGACGGGTGATCGTAGCCAGGGCGCGCCGCACGCGGCAGGTACAGCGTGAAGCGGCTGCCCTGCCCCACCGTGCTTTCCACGCGAATGTCGCCGCCCGACTGCTTGGCGAAACCGAACACCTGCGACAGCCCCAGCCCCGTGCCATGCCCCACGCCCTTGGTGGTGAAGAAAGGCTCGAAGATCTGCGTGAGGTGTTCGGGCGCGATGCCCGTGCCGCTGTCGATGATCGACACCGCCACGAATCGGCCTTGCACTGCGGGCTGCGACTGCTGCGCCGGAATCTCGGACACGGCCCGCACCTCGATGGTGAGTTTGCCGCTGCCCTTCATGGCGTCGCGTGCATTGACGGCCAGATTCACCAGCGCCGTGTCGAACTGGCTCGGGTCGGCATGCACGAAACAGGCGGTCTCGGCCAGTTTCAGCTCGATCTCGATGCGGGCACCCGCCAGGCTGCTGATCATTTCGCTGACCGCACGGGTGTTGTGCCCCGCGTCGAACACGGTGGGCTGCAAGGCCTGCCGCCGCGCGAACGCCAGCAATTGGCCCGTGAGCTTGGTGGCCCGGGTCACCGCGTTGGAGATCGACTCCATGAAGCGGTAGCGCCGCTCGTCGGTCAGCTGCACGCGCCGAAGCAGATCGATCGAGGTACGGATCACCGCCAGCACGTTGTTGAAATCGTGCGCGACCCCGCCGGTGAGCTGGCCGATGGCTTCCAGCTTCTGCGATTGGCGCAAGGCTTCCTCGGCCGTGCGCTCGCGGGTCACGTCGCGCGCTACCGCATGCACGAAACCGTCTTCGGGCACCGCCGTCCAGCTCAAAAGGCAATAGGTGCCGTCGTGCTTGCGCCAGCGGTTTTCGAACACCAGCGTGGTGGCCGCGCCGGCCAGTTCCGCCAGCTCGGCCACCATGTTGTCGGCATCCTCCGGGTGAATGAACTCGCCCACGGTATGTCCGGCCATCTGGGTCTTTTCCCAGCCCAGGAGCCGGGTGGCGGCCGGGTTCACCGCGACGATCACGCCGCGAAGGTCGAACACCAGCATGATCTCGCGCGAAAGCTCCCACAGCCGATTGCGATCGCGAACGCTCTCCGCCTGCACCAGCTTCTGCTCGTGGATGTCGGTGCTGGTGCCGATCCACCGTTTGATGGTGCCGCTTTCCGTGCGCAAGGGCAGCGCCCGCACCAGATGCCACCGCATCGCGCCGTCGGCGCGCCGGATGCGGAACTCGGTCTCGTACTGTTCGCCGGACGCCACGCTGGCGCGCCAGAGCGCCGTGACCGCGGCCAGATCTTCGGGGTGAACGAGCCGGGTCCACCCGTCGCCGTCCAATGAGCCTGGTTCGGCTTCGCTGTATTCATAGACCCGGTCGTTGAACCAGTCCAGATAGCCATCATTGCGGGCCGTCCAGACGTGGCTGGGCAGGGATTGGGCAAAGGTACGAAACTCCGCGGCGCTGTCTTTCACGGCCTGGAGCGCCGCCTTGCGTTCGGTGATGTCCTGCGCCACCCCGACCATGCGAACGATGGTTCCGTCCGGCCCGCGCACGAAATCGGCCTTGCGGGCCACCCACCGCAGCGCGCCGTCGTTGGCGCGGCGAATGCGGTATTCCACGTCCAGCGGGGCCGATTCGGTGCTGCGCGTGTCGCGGGCGGAGCGCACGTGCGCGTCCTCGGGCAGCACCAGGGCCTCCAGTGCCTTGGCGGGAATGCTCTCGGCTTCCGGCACCCCGAAGATCCGGTAGAACTCCCGCGTGCCGTACAGCAGGTCGGTGGCCAGTTCCAGGGAGAACGTGCCCACGCCCCCCGCCTTCTGGGCGCGGTGCAGGCGCTCTTCGGACAGGCGCAGCGCCTCGGCCGCGCGATGCTGTTCGGTGCGGTCGCGCAGCACCTTCACGAAACCGATGGGCGTACCCTCGGCATCGCGGATGGGCGTCATCTCGCCGTTTGCCCAGAACCGCTCGCCGGACTTGCGCACATGCCAGCGTTCATCGGTGCCCACGCCCCGCGTGAGCGCGGCCTGCATCTCCATCTCCATCCGGCGAGCGGCGCGGTCTTCGGGCGTGAAGATCCGGGCAGCGTCGTGGCCCAGCATTTCCAGCTCCGTCCAGCCGAGCACGCGGCGGGCGCCTTCGTTCCAGCGGGTGACCTTTCCGTCCAAGTCGAACGCAACGATGGCGTAGTCGATGGCGCTGTCCAGGATCTGGCGGTTGCGGATGTCGCCGTCCGGCAGGGGCGACACCGCTGCATCGCTGGTCCATTGGGCCAGCGCCGCCCGAACGGACTGGGGCCAGTGCTCGATGTTGCCCAGGGGGGTCTGAGACCAGTCGAAATCGGTGATTGCTAGTGCGTCGGGGCGGGTGCCCGGAGAGTCGTCGATGGGGCCTGCGGCCGCTGGGCCGGGGACGGTATGCATTGGAAAAACCTTTGAATCGCTCGCTGGGGCTGGCCTCGTCGTGGGAAAAACAGGCGCGGCATCCATGGCTCGCGCGCCCTGCTCAACCTTGCATCATGCCTTTTTTCGACAGGCCCCATGGCTGCGTGCCGAAGCGCGTGCCGACGAACCGATTCCCAAAACGGCCCTTCGCTCGCCCACGCAGTCCCGCAGCCAGGGAGAAGCGGAACCTTCACATCGGCTGGCTCGGCCCGAAAACCCACACACGCTGCCAAGGTTTCGGCGAGTGCATCGCAGACAAGTGCGCACCCACGGCCCGCCGTTGCCCGTTACCCCGGTGCAGATCCGGCTTTCCGGCATCTGATAGAAACCCTGCTGCGAACAAGACCCCAGAACCGAACACTGACAGGAGCCCTCCCCCATGAAAACCCAAGCCGCCGTCGCCTGGAAAGCCGGTGAACCCCTCACCATCGAAACCGTTGATCTGCAGGGCCCCAAGTTCGGCGAAGTGCTCGTCGAGATCAAGGCCACGGGCATCTGCCACACCGATTACTACACCCTGTCGGGCGCTGATCCGGAAGGGATCTTCCCGGCCATCCTGGGCCACGAAGGCGCAGGCATCGTGGTGGACGTGGGCCCGGGCGTGACCACGCTCAAGAAGGGCGATCACGTCATTCCGCTGTACACGCCCGAGTGCCGCCAGTGCAAGTTCTGCCTCTCGCGCAAGACCAACCTGTGCCAGCTGATCCGCGGCACGCAGGGCAAGGGCCTGATGCCCGACGCCACCAGCCGCTTCAGCATCGACGGCCAGCCGATCTTCCATTACATGGGCACCAGCACGTTCAGCAACTACACCGTGGCGCCCGAGATTTCGCTGGCGAAGATCCGTGAGGACGCGCCGTTCGACAAGGTCTGCTACATCGGCTGCGGCGTGACCACCGGCATCGGCGCCGTGCTGTTCACCGCCAAGGTGGAGGCCGGTGCCAACGTCGTGGTGTTCGGCCTGGGCGGCATCGGCCTGAACGTGATCCAGGGCGCCAAGATGGTGGGCGCCGACAAGATCATCGGCGTGGACATCAACCCCGCCCGCCAGGAAATGGCACGCCAGTTCGGCATGACGCACTTCATCAACCCGAACGAGGTGGAGAACGTGGTGGACGCCATCGTGCAACTGACCGACGGCGGCGCGGACTATTCCTTCGAGTGCATCGGCAACACCAAGGTGATGCGCCAGGCGCTGGAATGCACGCACAAGGGCTGGGGCCGCAGCATCATCATCGGGGTGGCCGAGGCCGGCGCCGAGATCAGCACGCGCCCGTTCCAGCTCGTCACGGGGCGCAAATGGGAGGGCTCGGCCTTCGGCGGCGCCCGGGGGCGCACGGACGTGCCCAAGATCGTGGACTGGTACATGGAGGGCAAGATCGACATCGACAGCCTGATCACCCACACCATGCCCCTGGCCGACATCAACAAGGGCTTCGATCTGATGAAGAGCGGCGAATCGATTCGCGGCGTCGTCATCTACTGACCTCGGCCCAGCCGCGCGAAAGGTGCCCGCCATGAACCGCATGGAACCCCTGCGCCGGATCGAGGCCGGCGTGCTCGAAGTCGCCTATTTCGAGACCGGCCCCGCCGACGGGCCACCCGTGCTGCTGATGCATGGTTTTCCCTACGACATCCATGCGTATGCCGAAGTGGCGCCGATGCTGGCCGCGCAGGGCTGCCGAGTGGTGGTGCCTTTCCTGCGGGGCTACGGGCCGACGCGTTTCCTGAGCGATGCCACGCCCCGCTCCGGCGAGCAGGCGGCGCTGGGCGCCGATCTGCTCGCGCTGCTCGATGCGCTGGCGATCGAACGCGCGGTGCTGGCGGGCTACGACTGGGGTGGGCGCGCGGCGTGCGTGGTCGCGGCACTGTGGCCGCAGCGGTGCGCGGGGCTCGTCTCGCTCAACAGCTACAACATCCAGGACATCGCCCGGGCCATGGAACCCGACACGCCGGCCAACGAGCACAGCCTCTGGTACCAGTACTACTTTCACAGCGCGCGGGGCCGGGCCGGGCTGGCGAACGACCGGCGTGCGCTCACCCGGCTGCTGTGGCAGCTGTGGTCGCCGACCTGGAAGTTCGACGACGCCACCTTCGAGCGCAGCGCGGCCGCCTTCGACAACCCCGACTTCGTGGACGTGGTGATCCACTCCTACCGCCACCGGTTCGGCCTGGTCACGGGCGACCCGGCCTGCGCCGAGATCGAGAACCGCCTTGCGGTGCAGCCCGCCATTCGCGTACCGGCCATCACGTTCGATGGCCTGGACGACGGGGTACGCCCGCCAGCCGATGCCTCGGCGCACGCCGCGAAGTTCACCGGACCGCGCTCGCACCATTGGGTGCCCGGCGCCGGGCACAACCTGCCGCAAGAGGCGCCCCAGGTGTTTGCCGACGCGGTGCTCGAACTGGTCAACGCCCAACTTCCTACCCGTTCATCCCCATGACCAACTCTTTCAAAACCCTGTCGGAACACCGCAGCTTCGGCGGCGTGCAGCGCTTTTACCAACACGATTCCACCGAGATCGGCCTGCCGATGAAGTTCTCGGTCTATCTGCCCCCTCAGGCTGCGCAAGGGCCGGTGCCCGCACTGTTGTATCTGGCGGGGCTCACTTGCAATGAAGAAACCTTCATGGTGAAGGCGGGTGCCCAGCGCCGGGCGGCAGAGCTGGGCCTGGCGCTCATCGCGCCCGACACCAGCCCGCGTGGCGCCGCCGTGGAAGCCTTGCCGGGCGCCACGGCCAGCTGGGATTTCGGCGTCGGCGCGGGCTTCTACCTCGACGCCACAAGGGCGCCCTGGAACACCCACTGGCGCATGGAGAGCTATCTGGTGCAGGAACTGCTGCCGCTGATCGGGCAGCATCTGCCGATCGACCGGGAGCGGCTGGGCATCTTCGGCCACTCGATGGGCGGGCACGGTGCGCTGACGCTCGCGCTTCGCCATCCGGGCCTGTTCCAGTCCCTATCGGCCTTTGCCCCCATCTGTGCGCCCACGCAGTGCCCCTGGGGCGAAAAGGCGTTCACGGGGTACCTGGGCGCGGACCGCACGGCCTGGGGCGAGCACGACGCCACGGTGCTCATGGAAAACCAGCCGCTGGCGCCCTACCCTGCGGGCATCCTGATCGACCAGGGCCTGGGCGACAAGTTTCTGGCCGAGCAATTGCATCCCCAGCATTTCGAAGCCGCCTGCCAGGCCATCGGCCAGCCGCTCACCCTGCGCCGGCACGAGGGCTACGACCATGGCTACTACTTCATCCAGAGCTTCATGGATGACCATCTGGCCCACCACGCCAGCGGCTTGAGCGGCGCGCGCAGCGACCGTTGACCCGCCCGCGCCAAGGGGCGGCGCGCTAAAAAAGCCCTTAATCTTGACTTAAGGCACGCGGAAAAGAATCCGCGCCATGCCTGACATCTTGCAGCCACCGTTGCGGGTTCTTACCCGTGAACGCGTTCCAACCCCCCTGCCCTTCGCCGTCGCAAGGCGGCCATGGCATCCCGCTGCCGTCATCGCACTGGTCAGCCTGTGGTTGGCGACCGTGTGCAACGTGCACCTTTGGCAGGCGGTCACGGGGCTGCAGGAATCACGCGGGTTGCATACCTGGGTGTTCCTGCTGATGTTCATGTCGGCGGTGGCGGCCGCCAACGCCGCCGTGCTCGGCCTGCTGGCCTGGGGCCGCCTGACCAAGCCGGTGCTGTCCATTGCCGTGCTGGCCGCGGCCTTCGGCACGTACTTCATGACGGCATATGGCATCGTGATCGACACCGGCATGGTGACCAACGTGCTGCAGACCGATCCCCGCGAGGCCGCCGACCTGCTCGACTGGCGCCTGCCGCTCACCGTCGCAGCGCTGGCAGGTCCCGCCCTCTGGTGGCTGGCGCGCACGCCCATCAAGACGCTGCAGTGGACGCGCCATCTCGCTTTCCACGCCCTGCTGCTGGCAGGGTCGCTGATTCTTGCTGCCGGATCGGTGTTCGTGGTCTTCCAGGACTTTTCATCCGCCATGCGCAACCACACGCAATTGCGCTATCTGATCAACCCGCTCAACAGCCTCTATGCCGTGGGCAATGCCGCAGCGCGCCCCTTGCGCCAGGATGCCGGCCCGCTGATGCCGCTGGGCCGCGATGCCAAGCTCGGCGCCACCTATGCCGGCCAGGCCAAGCCACCGCTGCTGGTGCTCGTGCTGGGTGAGACGGGCCGCAGCGGCAACTTCGGCCTCAACGGGTATGCGCGCCCGACCACCCCCGAGCTGTCGGCCCGCACCGACCTCGTCAGTGCGCGCAACGCGTGGTCTTGCGGCACCAGCACGGCGGCTTCGGTGCCATGCATGTTCTCCAACCTGGGCCGCACGGCGTACGAATCGCGCCATGTGCGCTCGGAAGGGCTGCTCGACGTGCTGCAGCACGCAGGGCTTGCCGTGCTGTGGGTGGACAACCAGTCCGGCTGCAAAGGCGTGTGCGACCGCGTGGCCGAGGCCAGCACCTCCGCCAAGCCGAACGATCCCGAATGGTGCGCCGATGGCAAGGAATGCCTGGACGACATCATGCTCAAGGGCCTGGATGCCCGCATTGCCGCCCTGCCCGCCGAGCAGCGCGCGCGCGGCACGGTGGTGGTCCTGCACCAGATGGGCAGCCACGGACCGGCGTATTTCAAGCGCTCGCTGCCGTCGCAAAAGCCTTTCCAGCCCGAGTGCCGCACCTCGGCCCTGCAGGAATGCCAGCGCCAGGAGGTCGTGAACGCGTATGACAACAGCATCGTCTCGACCGACCACTTCCTGAACGCCACCCTGCAATGGCTCGCGGCCCGTTCGGACACCGAACAGACCGCGATGATGTACGTGGCGGACCACGGCGAATCGCTGGGCGAGAACAACCTCTATCTGCACGGCATGCCCTACAGCATCGCGCCGGACGTGCAAAAGCACGTGCCCTGGATCACCTGGCTGTCGCCCGCCATGCAGTCGCGCACCGGCACGGCGACCGCATGCCTGCAAAAAGACCTGACCGATCGGCGCCTGTCGCACGACAACTATTTCCATTCCATCCTGGGGTTGATGGACGTGAAGACCAGCGTGTACGAAAAGTCGAACGACATGTTCGCGCATTGCCGCGCGGTGCCGATGGGCTGATCGACCCAGTCCAGCCGGCCTTGCCGGCCGGAGGCGACAATCCGCGCATGAATCTGCGGTTCGTCGAAGCATTCCATTGGGCAGCGTCTCTCAAGAGCATCACGCGGGCCGCCGAAAAGCTGCACATCACGCAATCGGCCTTGTCCAGCCGCATCGCTGCGCTGGAAGACGAGCTGGGCGTGATCCTGCTGGATCGCCGGGAGCGCATTTTTCGCCTGACCGCTGCGGGCCAGCGCTTCCAGTTGCTCGCCGTGCGACTGCTGGAGCTGCAGCGCCAGGTCAAGGAAGAGCTTGGCACCAGCCCGCACGCACCGGTCGCGCTGCGCATAGGGGCCATCGAATCGGTCGTGCACAGCTGGCTCACGGGCTGGCTGCAAGAGGTGCGCAAGACCCGCCCGGACTTCGAGCTGGAGCTCACGGTGGAAACCTCGCCCGTGCTGGTGGACCAGGTACGGCGCGGGGCGCAGGACCTGGTGTTCACCTCGATCCCCGCCACCGACACTGCGGTGCGCACCCGGCTCATGCCCTCGCTGGAACTGGTGTTCGTCGGGCACAAGAGCCTGCATGCGGCCGGTCGCTACGACCTGCAGCGGCTCGCGCAGCACGATCTGATCACCTTCCAAAGAGGCTCCCATCCGCACCAGGCGCTGCTGCAGCTGTTTCAGGAATCCGAAGTGGCCGTGCCGCGAATCCATGCCATTTCGTCGATTTCGGCCATGTTGCAGCTCATCGAAGCAGGGTTCGGCATCGCCGTTTTGCCGCGAGCGGTGACGCAACGGCTCTCGCACCGCATGCCGCTGCACATTTTGCGGGCCTCCTGCACGCTGGCTGACCTGCCCATTCACGCCAGCTACCGCGAAGACCCGGGCTCCGGAATCACCGAATCGGTGCTCGAATCCGCCCAGGCCTATGTGGCCAACGCCAAACCCGCCCGAAAAAAGCGCACGCAGGGCTGAGCGCACCCACCCGGTGCACGGCACCCTCGGGAAAGCCCGGATGGCCTGGGCATGGATTTCACCTTATTGAAAATTCACGGGTCACCATCGATTTTTTCGATGAGCTTGCGTCAAAATTTTGCGTTGGATTCACAAGCCTCCGGCTTCCAGAATTCGCGGCATTGCAACCACAGGAAAGCCCGCCAAACGGGCCTCACCACGATGCCCTCCCACGCGTTCTCCCCCTCCCCCGACGCCGCCTGCGGACTGACCACCCGCTCCTACGCCCGCGAAGTGCGTGCCGCCACCCGCACCGGGCAGTTCGTGGACCACACGAGCGGCCTGGCCAGCGATTACGTGCAGGTCAACCTGGCGATTCTTTCGCAGGCGCTGGCCACCGACTTTCAGCGCTATTGCGACCTCAATCCCCGCGCCTGCCCAGTGCTGGGCGTGAGTGAGCCTGGATCGCCCTCCCTGCCCGCGCTCGGGCCGGACATCGACATACGAACGGATGCTCCCCGCTACGTCGTATGGCGCGACGGAGTGAAGGTGGCCGAGCCCACCGATTTGGGCGCCTACTGGCAAGATGACCTCGTGACCTTCGCCATCGGCTGCTCGTTCTCGTTCGAGCATGCGCTACTCGCCGACGGTATTCGCCTGCGCCATATGGACGAAGGCCGCAATGTCGCTATGTACCGCACCAATCGACTCACCGAGCCCAGCGGTAATTTCCGCGGACCCATGGTCGTTTCCATGCGTCCGATGAAAGCGGCAGACGCCATTCGCGCGATCCAGATCACTTCGCGCTTGCCACAAGTGCACGGCGCCCCCGTGCATTTGGGCGACCCTGCCATCATCGGCATACAAGATCTGGCCAAACCCGACTACGGCGACGCCGTAGAAGTGCGACCAGATGAGATACCGGTGTTCTGGGCCTGCGGCGTCACACCGCAGGCGGCCATTGCGGCGGCGCGCCCCGCGTTCTGCATTACCCATGCACCGGGGCACATGCTGGTGACTGATCTGCTCAACCGCGATCTTGTCACAGCCTGAAGCTGCCATCCCCCATCCAACAGCAAAGAAAGTACGTTCCACCATGTGGATCCGAGAAACTTCCCCTTCCCAGCGGCGCACCCTAGGCGCTACCTTCGCAGGCTATGGCGTCGATGGCTTCGACTACATGATCTACACATTTCTCATTCCCACGTTGCTGGTCGCGTGGAACATGTCCAAGGCAGAGGCCGGCTACATAGCCACCGGAGCACTTCTCACCTCTGCCATTGGGGGCTGGGCTGCGGGGGTGCTGGCTGACCGATACGGCCGTGTGCGCGTGCTGCAGTGGACGGTGTTGTGGTTCACGCTGTTCACCTTTCTAAGCGGCTTTACTCAATCATTCGAACAATTGCTCTTCACGCGGGCCATGCAGGGCTTCGGCTTTGGCGGCGAGTGGGCCGTAGGCTCGGTGCTGATCGCGGAAACCATGTCGGCCAAGCACCGCGGCAAAGCGGCAGGGCTGGTGCAAAGCAGTTGGGCCGTAGGCTGGGCAGCCTCGGCGCTGGCGTTCTGGGGCATGTATTCCGTGCTTCCACCCGAAATTGCCTGGAAAGTTCTGTTCTGGATCGGCCTCTTGCCTGCTGCGCTCATCATCTACATCCGTCGCAAAGTGACAGAGCCGGAGGTGTACTTGGCAACCCAGGCGCGCGCCAAAGCCACTGGCAAGAAAAGCAGTTTTCTGCGCATCTTCCATCCCTCGCTGCTGCGCACCACGGTCCTTGCCAGTCTTTTGGCTACGGGCATGCAAGGAGCTTACTATTCGGTCACCACTTGGTTGCCGACATTCCTTAAAACTGAGCGCCACCTGTCAGTGCTGGGCACCAGCACCTACCTGCTGGTGCTCATCGTCGGCTCGTTCGTGGGCTACCTCGCCAGCGCGTGGCTGTCGGACGTGATCGGGCGGCGGCGCTGCTTCATTCTGTTCGCCGCCGCGGGCATGGCGCTGGTGCTGGCCTACACGCAGATCCCGATCACCGACGCCTGGATGCTGGTGCTGGGCTTTCCGCTCGGGTTCTTCCTTTCGGGCATCTTCTCGGGCATGGGCGCGTTCCTGTCCGAGTTATTCCCCAGCGATGTGCGGGGGTCGGGCCAGGGGTTTTGCTACAACTTCGGCCGCGCTATTGGCGCTATCTGCCCCGCCCTGGTTGGTACGCTCAGCAACACCATGCCGCTGGGCCAGACCATCGGGTGGATTAGCGCCATCTGCTATGGGCTGGTGATCATCGCAGCGCTGGCCCTGCCAGAAACAGTGGGGCGCGAGCTAAGCCACGATTCAGCACCGGTCCACTGAGTCGTTTTCAAAAGATTGCGCAGTGCGGAAAGGCTAAAAGCAGCAACCCTTTCATGCACTGCGCGCTCCTTCAGGTACTGGCTGCGCACATAACTTGCACAGGTAACAGACCGTTGCTAACAGCCGAAAAAAGTGGCTTCACGACTGCTTCGCACTCGTTTTCGCGGCCATACTTCGCTGGACTTCAATACTTTTTGTTACGACTTCCTGAAAGAACCGCTCCATGAAAAAACTGACCTTGCGGCAAAAGCTATGGCTTCCGCTGGTTCTCGCGCTGCTAGGGCTTCTGGCACTGACCTTCGTGAACGCATGGCAGACCCGGCAGATCCAGTACGAGTCCCGCCAGTCGGCGCTGGCCGACATCACCGACATGGCGCTCACGGTGATCAGCGACTACGAAAAGCAGGCCCAGGCCGGCAAGATGAGCCAGGAAGAAGCCCGCAGCGCGGCCCTGGCGCGCGTGGCCTCGCAGCGCTACGGCAAGGACGGCTACGTGACCGTGATCGGAGCCGACTCCATCATGGCCATGCACCCCATCAAGGCCGAGCTGAACGGCAAGAACATGATCGGCTTCAAGGATGCCAAGGGCACCCTGCTGTACGTGAACATCGCCGCCACGGGCGCCTCGGCCAAGGGCCGCGGGTTCCTCGAATACTGGTGGCCACGGCCCGGCAGCGACGCGCCGAGCCCCAAGATCGGCTACGTGGTGCGCTTCAAGCCCTGGAACTGGGACCTGGTGGCCGGCGACTACGTGGACGACATCGAGCAAGCCTTCCGCTCCTCGCTGTACCGCGCCATCGGGCTGCTCGCGCTGCTCGGGCTGGTGATCTCGGCGCTCACCGGGCTGGTGGTGCGTGACATCGAACGCTCCGTGGGCGGCGAGCCCCGGGCCGCAGCCGGCGCCGCGCTGCGCATGGCCGACGGCGACCTGCAGGCCGACATCCCCCTGCGTGCCAACGACGAACACAGCCTGATGTACGCCATCGGCTTCATGCGCGACCGGCTCGCCAGCATCCTGCACCGCATCCAGCAGGCGACCAGCACCATCGACCATGCCGCCAGCGAGATCGCCCAGGGCAATGGAGACCTGTCCCGCCGCACCGAACAGCAGGCCTCGTCGCTGCAGCAGACCGCCTCCAGCATGGAAGAGCTGACCGCCACGGTGCGCCAGAACGCCGACAACGCCCGCCAGGCCGCGCAGTACGTCTCCAGCACCGCCCAGACCGCCGTGCAGGGCGGCCAGGTGGTCAACCAGGTGGTGGAGACCATGCGGTCCATCAGCGCCAGCTCGCGCAAGATCAACGAGATCATCGGTGTGATCGACGGCATCGCCTTCCAGACCAACATCCTCGCGCTCAATGCCGCGGTGGAAGCGGCCCGGGCCGGCGAACAGGGCCGCGGCTTCGCCGTGGTGGCCTCCGAAGTGCGCGGGCTCGCCCAGCGCAGCGCGGCTGCCGCGAAGGAGATCAAGACGCTCATCAGCGAATCGGTGAACGAAGTGCACACCGGCTCCGAACTGGTCGAAAAGGCCGGCAAGACGATGGGCGAGGTGGTCGAGTCGGTGCACCGCATCTCGGGCCTGATGGAAGGCATCGCCTCCGCCAACGTGGAGCAGACCGCCGGCATCGAAGAGGTGAACCGCGCCGTCTCGCAAATGGACGAGATGACGCAGCAGAACGCCGCCATGGTGGAAGAAGCCAGTGCCGCCACGTCGGCCATGGCCTCGCAGGTGGCGGTGCTGCGCGAAGCGTTGGCGGTGTTCCAGCTGAGCGAGGCCACGCTGCTGGCCGCCGAGCGCCACGCGCCGGCACCGGCGCCCACCGCCTCGCTGCGGTCGGCAACGCCCACGCGCCTGATCCGCGCCTGAGCCTGATCCACGGCGGATTCGCCAAGGCGGGCCCGACAGCACGACGCTGTCGGGCCCGTTTTTTTGATCGGGCGCCGGGCGCCGCGGCCCACCGCTTTACGCGGACCTGGATGAGGAAGGCGCCAGCGCCGCGCGGCGCAGCAGCAACAGGCCGAACAAGGGCGCGGTGATGTACATCAGCACCGAATAGATGGCCGCAGGCAGGGCCAGCGTGTAGCTGCGATGGCCACCGCCTTCGGGCTTTGCAGCAGCCGCCGGAAGTCCGCCACCCGCAGGGTCAGGCCGAGCCCGAACATGACCAGCGCCAGCGCGCCGAACAGAAAACGCGTGGCGATGAGGGTGCTGTCCATGGGGCAGCCCGGTCAGTCGCGGTAGCCCGGATCGACGCGGTCGAGCTTGCGGATCAGCGACGGCCAGACGAACTGCCCGCCCATGCCGCCCGTCTGCACCTTCATCGCGTGCCCCACGCCGTCCACGATCTGCGGGTGCACGCGCGTCAGCTCGCCGCCGCCGGACTGCGCGGCGATCTGGATCTGGCAGGTGTTCTCGAACGTGTACATCGAAAGAAACGCATCCGCCACCGTCTTGCCGCACGTGAGCAGCCCGTGGTTGCGCAGCATCAGAAAATTGGCGCGGCCCAGGTCGGCCTGCAGGCGCGCCTTTTCGTCGTCGCGGATCGCGACGCCTTCGTAGTCGTGATACGCGAGCGAGGCCAGCACGAAGGTCGATTGCTGGCTGATGGGCAGCACGCCATCTTTCTGCGCGCTCACGGCGATGCCCGCGCGGGTGTGCGTGTGCAGCACGCACTGGATGTCCTCCCGCGCCGCATGCACCGCGCTGTGGATCACGAAGCCCGCGGGGTTCACCGGGTGGGGCGACTCGATCACCTTGTTGCACTGCGAGTCCACCTTGACCAGGCTCGACGCCGTGATCTCGTCGAACATCAGGCCGTAGGGATTGATCAGAAAGTGGTGCTCCGGCCCCGGCACCCGTGCGCTGATGTGGGTGAACACCAGATCGCTCCAGCCATACAGGGCCACCAGCCGGTAGCAGGCGGCCAGATCGACACGCAGTTGCCACTCTTCGGCGGAAACCAGTTGCCGGACTTCCGACGGGGTGATCGCATTCATGAAGGTTCCTTGAAAAGGGTTGAGAGAAAAGCTCACGCTGCCGCAGGCTGCGGCTTGGGTTCGAGCGCCGCCTTGTAGAGGCTTTGGCGCGGCTGCGCCAGCACGCGCTGCAGCATCGGCATGAAGGCATCGAGCGGCAGGGTTTCAGCGCGCGGGTCGAACGCCGGGTTGTCGTACAGCTCGCAAAAATCGGCCGTGTGCTGGTAGTGCGGGTGGTCCCGGAAGCTGTCGCGCAGGTTGCGGTCCAGCCCGATGTGGTGAAAGAAGTAGTGGCCTTGAAAGATGCCGTGGTGCTTGACCATCCAGTGGTTGGCCTCGCTCACGAACGGCTGCACGATGGCCGCGGCGATGTCGGGGTGATTGAACGAACCCAGCGTATCGCCGATGTCGTGCAGCAGCGCGCACACCACGTACTCCTCGTCGCGGCCGTCGCGCAGCGCGCGGGTCGCGGTCTGCAGCGAGTGCGTGTAGCGGTCCACCGGAAAGCCGCCGTAGTCGCCCTCCAGAATGCGCAGGTGCGCCGCTACGCGGTCCGCCAGGCCGCGCGAGAACTGCATGAACTCGCCGCCGATGGTCTGCCAGTCTTCGCGCGTGCTGTCTTGCATGCGTGCAAAGGTCGCTCGTTTGCTGTCGTGCATATCGTTGTCTCCGTGGGGGAACCGCGCCACTGTAGGCCGGCCCTGACCAGCCAACTGTCCAATAATTGACAGTTCGACCCCTTGGTTTACCCGGCCGCCCCCGCCCCGTCCATGCCCCTGAAGCCCCCGCTTTCGCCCGCCCACCGCCGCGCCATGGAACGCAATCCCTGGTTCGCCGCGCTGCCCGCCGCGCAGCGCGATGCACTGCTGGGCACGGCGGAACTGGTGCACCTGCAGCGCGGGGCCATGGTGTTTCGGCAGGGCGATCCGGCGGGCGCGGCGGGCAGCGGCTTCTATGGGCTGCTGGCCGGCACGCTCAAGATCTCCACGCTGCGCGACGACGGGCGCGAGGCCATCCTCGTGCTGCTGGAGCCCGGCAACTGGTTCGGCGAAATCACCCTCATCGACGGCTCGCCGCGCACGCACGACGCCACGGCGCTCACCGGTGTGGACCTGCTCGTGGTGCCGCCCGCAGCGTTTGCCGCGCAGATGGGCGACGCCGTGTTCGCCAACGCCATGGCCGTGTTGCTGGCCTCGCGCGTGCGGGGGCTCTACAGCATGATGGAAGACGCCACCTTGCGCGGCTTGCGCGTGCGGGTGGTGCACCGGCTGCTGGCCCTGGCGCGCGGCGACGCCACCCGGTCCGCCACGCTGCGGCCCAGCGTGGCCGTGCCGCAGGAGGCCCTGGCCATGATGCTGGGCGTGACGCGGCAGACGCTGTCCAAAGAACTCAACGCCCTCGCGCAGGAAGGGCTGATCGGCCTGCACTACCGCCGCATCGAACTGCTGAGCCTGGAAGCCCTGCAACGCGTGGGTGGTGCGGGCTGAGCGGGCTGAGTGGGCTCACCTGACACAGGCCATGCCGGAGGAGCGATCCGGTTCGACAGTTCAACGGGGCTGCGCACCGCCCTGTCAACGTCGGTGCCGCCGCCCTTTGAGACCGCCAAAGCCATCCGTGCCCGCCCTTTCACCCATCGTTTGGCCCGACCTTTGGCCCATACCCTGCCCATATCCGCTTTCTCGCTGGCCGTGCTGTTCACCTCGGCAGCCACCGCGGCAGACGGCCCCGGGGTTCTGCCGGGCGACTATTCCGACGAAGCCAATGGCACCGCCGCCATCCGCGTGGAGAGCGCCAACGGCCGTGTGCAGACGCGCCAGAAAGACGCCAAAGGCCAATGGAGCACGGCGGTGTTCGGCAGCCCCGTCGTGCCGCCGCATGAGGCGCACAGGCTCATCGGCCCGGTGGACCGCTCGGTGCCGATGTGCGGGCTGTGCGGGCTGGGCGTGCAGGGCGGCGTCTTGCTCAAGCTCCCGGTGGGGCACGAATACAGGGTGATTTCGGCGCCGACCCGAACGATCCGAACAAGGACGGCAGGCCTGCGTTCATTCGCGCCCTGGTGTCCGACAACGTCGAAATGCTGAACGTGATGAACGCGAAGAAGAAGCTCGATGTGAACCGCGTGGACCAGAAAACCATCTCCATGCGGGCCTGGGCGAACTGCCTGGAGGCCAAGGAGGCTGCGGCGTGGCTGGCCCGCGAAGGGGCGGTGAGCCAGGGAGAGGCGCTGTGCCAAAAGCGCTGATCGCAGGTAAGTACGTAGGTAGGTAGGCAGGCACCGGCTCATGAGCCGGAACCTGCGCCAACCTGCAAGCCTTGGCGCTGCAGGCCGGAGCGGCAGGCACAAATGGAGCCTTTGAATGAAATCGGGCTCCAGCGCAATTAACACTAGGGGGTATAGCTACATAATTGATAGCAAACTACCAGAGCCCCCTGCGTTGGCCGTCGATGATTGATGATCAGCGATCTGCGATTAACGCCGGACGATGACCGCGGCGCTGGCCGTGCCGACCCGAGCGAAGGCGGCCCGTTTGTCTTTCGCCGGCGGCCGGCAATGCATTCGCGCGTATTCGCACGTATTCGCGGCTGAACCGCGAGGCGCTTTCATACCCCACCTCGAAAGGATGGCGCTCGCTGCGGGCATCGGTTCAGCGCGCACTGTTTCAAGGCGTTTGGTCCGTTGCAGTTTGCAGCCACAGGCCGCCGCTTTCTTTGCGGTCCGCCACTCTCTCGCCGAAGTGGTTCAACGTCTTCCCGCAATGACCCACCCACCCCAAGCCAACCCGTCCTGGCACTGAACGACCGGCGCGTCACGCAGCAGCCGACGTGCCGATATGGCAGCCCCACCGCTGCTGCCGACACCGTCGCCCGCGTGACAAACGCGCGGGAAAACCCGCACAGGGGCAGCGCAAGCCGTGCCTAGACTGGCGCCGCCAATCCAGGCGTCATTGCGCCCCTACCAAGAGAGACACCACCATGCAGCCGATCCGCTTTTTTATTCCTTCCCGCACGGCTGCCATCGGCGCCGTGAGTGCGTTGCTGCTCTCTGCTTGCGGTGGCGGCGGCGGTGGCGGGGGCCTTGTGCCAGAGGAAACCCGCGTGCAAGACACCCGCACCAGTTTTGCCGTGGCCACCGCCAGCCTGCCTTTCGCCGCCATGGACGGCACCACTGTGCAGACCGACCGCTGGAGCGGCACCAATGCCGGCGCGGGCTACCGTGTAGAGGTTCCGAAAAACTGGAACGGTATCCTGGTGATGTACGCCCACGGCTATGCGGGCGAGGGCAATGCGCTGACCGTGTCCAACCCGGCCTTCCGCCGCTACCTGATCGAAAACGGCTACGCCTGGGCGGCATCCAGCTACACCAAGAATTTCTATGACGTGCGCGTGGGCGTGGAAGACACCAATGCGCTGGCCAACGCGTTTGTCGCGATTGCCGCCGCCAACGGCCGCGTGCTGTCAGAGCCTGCCCGCACCTATGTCACCGGCATCTCGATGGGCGGCCACATTGCCGCCGCCGCCATCGAGGACGAGGCCCAGCAAACGGCGGTCCACCAGCGGCGATACCAGGGCGCCCTGCCGATGTGCGCCGTGCTGGGCGATCTGTCGCTGTACAACTACTTCGGTGCCTACCAGTTGGCCGCGCAGAAGCTGGCCGGCGTGCCCGCCACCGCCGCACCCACCACCGACTGGGCCGCGCTCGCACCGCGCGTGCGCGACGCCATGTTCGGCAGCCAGACATCGTTTGCGCCGGTGACGCCGCAAGGTCAGAAACTCAAAGACATCGTCATGAACCTGACCGGCGGGCCGCGACCGATCTTCGACCAGGGCTTTGCCAATGCACCGCTGCAAAATACCGTGTGGGGCACCTTCGGACGCGACGGCACCCTCAACGGCATCCTGAACAAGCAGGGAATCGACACCACCGGTACGGTCTATCGGTTCGACGCCAGCGCGGCAGAGGTGGCAGATTTCAACGCCACCATCGCCAAGTGGGTGCCCGCACCCGACGCCAACCGCCTGCGCACCGATGGACTGCGCTGGGTGCCACAGGTCAATGGCCAGTTCCGCATCCCGGTGGTCACCCTGCATACGCTGGGCGACATGTATGTGCCCTTCCACATGGAGCAGGTCTACCGCGACCGCGTCGAGGCCAACGGCAATGGCCAGTGGCTCGTGCAGCGCGCCGTTCGCGCCCCCAGCCACTGCGATTTCACCGTGGCCGAGCAGTCTGAAGCCTTCAAGGCGATGGCCGATTGGGTCGAGAAAGGCACCAAGCCCGCGGGCGACGATGTGAAAACCCCGGCCACCGTCGCCGACGCACGTTATGGCTGCACCTACACCCGCAACGCAGGTGGGCGCGACGACAGTGCCGCGACCGTGGCTACCCGCGCAACCTTGCCCGGGTGCAGCGGCAGCTGATCTGGCGTCGACTTGAATGCATGGCCAAACCCCGGGGGGGTGGGCCTTCCGGCACCGCCCCTCGTATCCGGCCCCTTTGCCGCTCAACCAGCCCGAGTGCAACGTTCCTTCGCGCTCCATCAGTGGGACTGCGCCAAGGGGAACAGCGGGTGTTCCAGGTCAGCGTCTGCCAAGGTGCATAGGCTCCCTTTGACCCGGTGCGCAGAAAGTGAGCCTCGTCTGGGTGGTCGGTATCGCTGCGTGCAGTGAAAGTGAATTGCCCCGGGGCGATTCATGGCGCTACAGGCCGAAGCGGCAGACACCAATGCAGCCTTTGAATGAAATCGGGCTCCAGCGCAATTAACACTAGGGGGTATAGCTACATAATTGATAGCAACCTGCCAGAGCCCCCTGCGCTGGCCGTCGATGATTGGCGATCAGCGATTAACGCCGGACGACGACCGCGGCGCCGGCCGTGCCGACCCGAGCCGAGCGAAGGCGGCCAGTTTGTCTTTCGTCGGCGGCCGGCCATGCATTCGCGCGTATTCGCGGCTGAACTGCGAGGCGCTTTCATACCCCACCTCGAAGGCGACCTGGCTCATGCTTTTGCCCTGCGACAGGATCAGGCGACGCGCCTCCATCAACCGCAGCGCTTTTTGAAACTGCAGCGGCGACAGCGACGTGATGGCCCGAAAGTGCAGATGGAACGCCGAGCGGCTCATGCCGGCCGCTGCCGCCAGGCGCTCGATCGGCACCGGCTGCGCGGGCTCGGCACGCAGGAGGGCCACCGCGCGCGCGATGCGGCGCGCGTGGCTGTCGGGCAGGCCCAGGTGGCGGCCCGCAGCGCCCTGGCGGCCCCGCAGCAACCAATGGTGGATCTCCCGAATCAAGCCGTCCTTGAGCACTGCGAGCGACTCGGGCCGGTCCAGCAGCCGCACCAGCCGACGCACGGCATCGCGCAGGTCCTCATCGGCCGTGTCGGCCGCATCGGCCCCATCGCCCGTGTCGCCCGTGTCGGCCGCAGAGGGAGGCGCACCGCACTCCGGCGAGCCCAGAACCAGATCGGTGATCACCGCCGGGTCCAGCTCCAGGGCAATCGCCAGATAGGGCTGGGCGATGCTGGCCTGGCTGATGCGGCTTGCCGTGGGCACATTGGCCGTGACGATCATCGTGTCGCCCGCCGCGTAGGACGCCGTGCGGCTGCCCACGGCGACCCGCTTGCGGCCCTGCAGCACCAGGCACACCAGGGGCTGCTCTACCGCGCGCTCCACCGCGCTCGGCGCCGTGCGCCGAACCAGATACAGGCCGTGCACGGGCGTGGCGGTGATGCCGTCCGCCCGGTGGGGCGTGGTGCCTGTGTAGCGCAAGACCGCTTGCGTCAATTCATCGTCCGCCATGGCGCATTCTGGCCAGGAAGGCCGGCCCGGCACAAGCGGCCTGGACGATCAGGCAAGGAATGCCGATCTTCAGGCAGACCACGGAACGAGCGCGACCCTACAGTCGTTGCACTGCACTGCACTGCATCGCACTGCACTGAACACCGAAAGGCCCCCATGACTCCGCTGTCGCCCCCGCACGAGAACCCGCCCGCCGCCGAACCTGCCCGGGCACCGCACCGGGGCGTGCAGGTGCTGGGAGAACAAGGCGCTGAGGGCCGCAAGGCCTTCTTCATCGAGATCGAGGCCCGCCCCGGCCATGAGGATGCGGTGGTACAGATGCTGCGGGACATCCGGGCCTGCGTCGAAGCCGAGCCTGCCACGGGGCCGTGGTTCGCCGTTCGGTTTTCGGAGACACGCTTCGCGATCTTCGAAGCGTTTCCCGATCTGGCGGGGCGGCAGGCGCATGTCGATGGCGAAGGGGGCGATATCTTTCGCGACGTGGCGCGGATGAATGCGATCCTTGCTGCGGCGGCCCAGGTGCATCGCGTGGATGTGTTGATGAGCAAGGATTATTTTTCTTATGGTCAGGGGAAATGATTAAGAGGTCGTGCGGCTGACCACCAACTACGGCAGTAAAAGGCTGATCTTTGACGATCGACTTTGATCCTCGAATGACCGCTCATGCCAAGAACAGTCAATGACTTTTACGAGGAACGAGGAGCTTCGTGCTGGGTCCATATGGCGATAGGGGATCGTAGTCGATCACTGACCTAGCTACTGCGCTGCAATCCTCAACACAGGGTAGGCGCGAGGTGCACCACCACCGGCATACGCTGAGAACAACACTTGATCGCCGACCGCCAGCTTGGGCGGCGGGCCAAAGACGCTATCCATGTGGAAGAACACATGCCTGCCCTCGGAAGTGATGAAGCCCCAAGCGTCGTACTCAACCCGGCTCACGACACCTTCGGCACGCTGAGTGACTGTGTAGCAAAGCGCCCCGCAGTGGGCTACCAGATCATCTGCGGTCGGGCGCGCTACCGGGTCCTTCTGCATGCAGGCATACGCCATTTCGAGTAACTCGCCAGCCAAAGGCGAGAACTGCGGATTGCGTAGCACGAAAGGCGGGGGTTCCGGCCTCTTTGCCTCCATGATCTTGTGCACAGCTCGAAGACCAGTTCCAAATGGCTGCTGCCCGGTGAGCAGGTGGAAAATCATTGCCCCAAGCGACCATATGTCGGCAGCCCGTGTTACCAATTTTGGGGTGTCAATGGCTTCTGGAGCCATGTAAGGCAGTGCTCCGACGGCCGTCTGCGAAGTCGAGAGAGTCTGTTCACCTCCCTCGGCCGCTTCGACGAGCTCATCCTCAGCCATCTTCGCAATCCCAAAGTCAGTAATCTTCAACTCGGAGATCGAGTATCCGCCAACCATCATTACATTCGTCGGCTTCAAGTCGCGATGGATCACACCAGCATGGTGGGCGGCTGCAAGCCCCTTAGCCATATAGTGGAAGACCTTCGCGACAAGGGAGGGGTCAAGAAAAGAAGTCTTCTTTAACAGAGCCTTGCTCAAGTCGGCACCGACGATAAGTTCCTCAATCAAATAGCGCTTGTCGCCTTCTCGAACGTAGTCCAGAGTCTTGGCGACATTGGGATGGTTGACCTTAGCGGCCAGCACGGCGCTGCGCCGAAACCGTTTGGTAGCGGAGTTGTTCTTCGGTGTTTTCAGCGCGACCACCCGATTGGCGAGCTTGTCTATTGCTGCGTAGACAAACTGCATGCCACCTTCGTCGATGTATTGCTTGATCTCATAGCGGTCGCCGATCACATCGCCTGCACTCAGTGGTCCAGTCATAAAACGATCTCCGGGTGCGAGATGTCGAAGGTAATGAAGCGACGCTCGTTGGATCGGCGGTGTGCTGCGCCAAGCGCTATCACACATGCACCAGGTAGAACCGACCCAGCAATCACGGGCTGGTTGTTGATCTGCACCTCGTTCAACACATTAGCGGCTATAAATGAGAGCCCATCGTATTGAATCTCAATTGAACCGATTGTTCCGAAGGCAAGCTTCACAGATCGGTTAGCAGCGTTGAGTACAGACGCGCGCGAATTGTGGACAAGCAGTGCGCGGTGTTTGTCGAAAAGGATGTGGCGTGCCAACGCGTCGCGGATTGCCCTCATCGCAGGGCGTAGCGCAGCATCCTGATGCATACAGGCATTTAGAAGCGCCGAAATCTCCGGCGCTATACCTAGCGTCAAATGATGGAAGTATCCCGCTGGATTAACTCTTGGCGGCTGTTCCATCAGTTCGGGGGGTAGGTTGCCAGTGGCAAGAAACACTGCCGTGGCGCCGAAGGCGTAAGTGTCGACTGCGTTGGTGAAGGCAAAAGGTCGCTCATAAAGCTCAGGTGCAGCGAAACCCCGCGTTCCGACAAATCCTCGCGTCACAGCGCTCGGTCCGTCGTCGCGAGCCAACCCAAAATCGAAGATTTTGATCACCTGCTCGGGATCCGTCTTCATGTTATTCGGCTTGATATCTCGATGAATAACGCCGAGCTCGTGGATATCGGAAAGCCCCGAGGCAATCTGCCAAAGCTGCTTGTAGTAGTCTGCCAGCGAGACGGGTGGCGCGTAGGACTCAAAGAGATCGTTCCCGTCGATGAACTCCTGGACGATACCGATTTCATCCGTTGAAGAGCGGATCACATCGTAAACTTGCACGACGTGCTTCGAGCGTAGCTTCAACAGCGCCGCGACCTCGTCATCCATCCTGTGTCTGTGAGCGGCGCTACTGATGAACTTGATTGCGACGAAACGCTCGAGAATCGAGTCCGTGCAGACGATGACACTTCCCATTCCTCCCGTCATGTGATGGCCGGAGGGGACGTAGCGAGGAGGCAAAGCGCTCATTGCTAGGGCTTCTTGTTGGGAAATTCGATGAACAGTTGCGGTTCATCCGCGTCTCTGTGCTCCCCAGGGTCGGCAGGACTCTGTTTGGGTTTCTTCCTTGAGCTTCTCGGCTTCTTCTGGTGAGCCATATTTTTCGTCGCGCTTCCTTCGTCGGTGGGTTCTTCTTGGCGTGAGTTCGCCGGCTTAGTTTCATTCCCGGGGCTTACCACTGGTGGCAACGGGGCGGCGTAGACGTGTTTAGGAGTGTCAGCCGCAGACGCTTGCTGCGGGGATGTCGCAACGTATTGACGCGGCCCACAATCGAACATGATTTGGAGTTCTCCGAACGGATCCCACACTTCATAGACGCCATGGAGATGCGTCTCTGCGTTGACTGCGAGGGCGTCGAGACTCAGCGCGGCAACCGTCGCGTTGTCAGGTCCACCCAACATCTTTGCCAGTTCCGTCAAGCGGCGAACGCAAAAACCAAGGTCAGGCGCGTAATAAACCACCTTAGCTAAGTAGTCGGCCTCAATGAAGTGCACTCCGTCGGACGTAAGCAGCATCGACCCACTAGCGCTGACGATTGGCTCAATGTGCGGTTCGAGCACGTCGCCGATACCGACGAACTGCAAAAGGTCGCGACGACGACCACCGCCGGACTTCCCAAGCTGACCATCAATAGTGTCGTCGAGGGAAAGCTGATGTAGCTTCCCATTGTAGGCTTGGTAGGCTCTGCTGTCACCGATGCTCAGCCAGTGCGGCGGGCGACCATTCATCAATAACGCGGCTACTAGAGTCGAACCACCTTCGCCGGCAAGCTTGGCGTGAACAGCTCGATTCGCGCGATGCGCGCCGCTGGCGAGCCAGTCGCCGGGCTCTGTAGAAAGCTGAGCGTCGGCTACAACCGAGTCGATAAATGTTCCGAGCGTCAATGCCGCACATTCGGCGCCTTGTTTCATGCCTCCAATGCCGTCGGCGAGGGCAGCGACTATGAAGCAACCCCCTGAGCGGTCACGACCGCGGACAAGCGCCACTCGATCCTGGTTATCCTCGCGCACGGAGCCGACGTCTGTCGCAACAGCTCCGTTGAGTTGCGCGACCCGGCGCACCCCGTTCGGCGAGGTGTGCCTCATGAACCATGCCGCAAGCATTGCCGCAGGTGTGGTGGGGCTGAAATTCATCCGTCGATTTCTTTAATTCAAAATGCTATTTGCATAATGTAGCGCCTCCTCCGCTCGCGCTATCGCTGGCATCCATCTGCTGATCCCTGACGGCGACTAGGTTGTTAAAGATTGGTGAGCCTCCGCCAGATAGGTGAGAAGGATGATTGACGACGCACGAGGTTGAAGGAGGGAAGACACGCGGAGCTGACAACTACAACAAGGCATCGTTTAGCACCGGGAAGCTCGATGAGTTCGTACCGACGAGCCATCCGTAGCGCCTGCCGCCAAGTCTTCGCTTGTAGGGACCGTACTCAGTCACCACCGGGATGGACATAGCCAAGCAAGCATCATCAGCTAGCGTGCGAGCCGTTGTTGCTTCGCAAATACCGCTTGGAGTCCCGAAGCTGAACTTTGGGTTCTGAATACTAAAGTCGGCAATCGCTGCTTAGGAGACGTAACACGCGTCGAATATTCAATTGCAAAGCTTGAATGAACATGGCCTCACGTATGTGGGCCATTCATCACTTTCAGCCCCTCCCCCTCAACCCAAACCGCCCTGGCACACGTACTTGGTGTGCAGGTAATCCTCCAGCCCGTGCGTCGATCCCTCGCGCCCGTAGCCCGATTCCTTCACACCCCCGAACGGCGCAGCCTCCGCCGCCAGCGCCCCTTCGTTGATGCCCACGATCCCGCTCTCCAGCGCGTCCGCCACGCGCCAGATGCGGCGCACGTCCTGGCTGTAGAAGTACGCCGCCAGGCCGAACGGCGTGTCGTTGGCGGCGGCGATCACCTCCTGCTCGTTCTCGAAGCGCGTGAGCGGCGCCACCGGGCCGAAGGTCTCCTCGCACGCGCAGGCCATGGTTGCGTCCGCGTTCTCCAGCACCGTGGGGGCGTAGTAGGTGGCGCCCAGGTCCGTGAGGCGCTTTCCTCCCGTGAGCACCTTCGCGCCCTTGGCCACGGCGTCCTGCACGTGCCGCTCGATCTTCTCCACCGCCCGGGCGTTGATCATCGGCCCGATCTGCGAGGCGGGGTCGCTCGCCGGCCCCACCTTCAAGGCCGCCACGCGGGCGGTGAGCTTTTGCGCGAACTCCGCATGCACCTTGTTGTGCACGAACACCCGGTTGGGGCACACGCAGGTCTGGCCGCCGTTTCTGAACTTGGCGGCCATGAAGCCTTCCACGGCCGCATCCACGTCGGCGTCCTCGAACACGATGAAGGGGGCGTTGCCGCCCAGCTCCAGCGAGAGTTTTTTCAAGGTATCGGCGCTGCGGCGCGCCAGGTGCTTGCCCACGGGCGTGGAGCCGGTGAAGGTGATCTTGCGCACGCGCGGGTCATCGAGCCACACGTCCACCACCTCGGGCGTCTTCTCGCGCGAGGCGGTGACGATGTTCAGCACGCCCGGCGGCACGCCCGCCTCGTGGGCCAGCAGCACCAGGGCGAGCGACGTGAGGGGGGTGTCCTCGGCGGGCTTGCAGACCACGGTGCAGCCTGCGGCCAGGGCCGGGGCGATCTTGCGGGCGATCATCGCGGCGGGGAAGTTCCAGGGCGTGATGGCGGCCACCACGCCCACGGGCTCCTTCAAGGCGAACATGCGCCGGCCGGGCACGGGGGCGGGAATGACCTCGCCGTTCATGCGCGTGGCCTGTTCGCCGAACCATTCGATGTAGCTGGCGGCATAGGCGACCTCGCCCTTGCCTTCGGCCAGGGGCTTGCCCTGCTCCAGCGAGATCAAGGCGCCCAGGTCGTCCTGATGGGCCAGCACCAGATCGTTCCAGCGCTTGATGATGGCGGCGCGCTGCTTGGCCGGCACCTGGCGCCAGGCAGGAAAAGCGGCGTGGGCGGCCTCCAGCGCGGCCAGGGCTTGCGGGGCGCCGGAGTCGGGCACTTCGGCGATGACGGCGCCGGTGGCCGGGTCGGTCACGGGCAGCAGTGCGCCAGGGCCGGGGTGCCAGTGCCCCGCGATGAAGTTGGCGCTGCGGATCAGGTCGGGGCGGGTGAGCGTGAGGGTGAGGGACATGGCGGGTGTGGGTAAAAAAGGGCTCCAGCGCAATCGATACTAGGGGGATGTGCTATCGATTGAATAGCAAGCCGATGGTGGCAGCGCTTTCTGCGGGCGGTGCATGGCCGTTCGGGTGGGGCAGTTTTGTGAAGGGTGCACTCTGCATGGGTTTGAATGAAACAAGGCTCCAGCGCAAATGACACTAGGGCATGTTGCTATCGATTCAGTAGCAAATAGCCCAACCGGCCCTTCGCTAGGCCTGGGCGACCAGTGCCGCAATCGCCTCGCCCACCTGCGTGGTATTGGCCGTGCCACCCAAGTCCGGCGTCTTCGGCCCGGTCCTGATGACCTCCTCGATCGCCGCCACGATGGCATCGTGCGCCTGCCTTCCCGCGCCCTGGCCTTGCGTCAGAAAGTCCAGCATCAGCGCGCCTGACCAGATCATGGCGATGGGGTTGGCGATGTTTTGGCCATAGATGTCCGGCGCCGAGCCGTGCACGGGCTCGAACAGGCTGGGGAAGTGGCGCTCGGGGTTCAGGTTGGCCGAGGGCGCGAGGCCAATGGTGCCGGTGGTGGCGGGCCCCAGGTCGCTCAAGATATCGCCGAACAGGTTGGTGGCGGCCACCACGTCGAAGCGCCCAGGCTGCAGCACGAAGCGCGCGGTGAGGATGTCGATGTGCTGCTTGTCCAGCGTCACCTCGGGGTAGCCCTTGGCGATGTCGTCGGCGCGGGCGTCCCACCAGGGCATGCTGATGGCGATGCCGTTGCTCTTGGTCGCAAGGGTCACATGCTTTTTGGCGCGGCTTTGGGCCAGGTCGAAGGCGAACTTGAGCAAGCGGTTGGCGCCGTGGCGGGAGTACACCGATTCCTGGATGACGATCTCGCGGTCGGTGCCCTCGTACATGATGCCGCCCAGCGACGTGTATTCACCCTCGGTGTTCTCGCGCACGACGAAGTAGTCGATGTCGCCGGGCTTTCTGCCGGCCAGCGGACAGGGCACGCCTTCGAACAGGCGCACGGGGCGCAGGTTGATGTACTGGTCGAACTCGCGGCGGAACTTGAGCAGCGAGCCCCACAGGGACACGTGGTCGGGCACGGTGGCGGGCCAGCCGACGGCGCCGAAGAAGATGGCGTCCACGCCGGCGAGCTGGGCCTTCCAGTCGTCGGGCATCATTTTTCCGTGGGCGGCGTAGTAGTCGCAGCTGGCCCAGTCGATGGTGCGGCACTGCAGCTCGAAGCCGAAGCGTTCGGCGGCGGTGTGGATGGCCCGCAGGCCTTCGGGCATGACTTCCTTGCCGATGCCGTCGCCGGGAATGACGGCGATGCGAAACGTGGGGTGCATGGTGTCTCCAGGGGTTCAGGCCGCAGCGGCGAGCGGGGCGGGAGTGGCCGGCGGCACCGGCGCGGCGGTGGCGGCTGCCTGCGGCGACGGCGCACCGGGCGGGTGGGCGCGCTCTTCCAGCCAGCCCTGGCGCAGTTCGGGCACCGAGCGGGCCAGCAGTTCGTAGTACGGGTGGTGCGGCCCGCGGTCGTAGTCGGCGCGCGCCACCTGGGCGAGCTTGCGGCCGTGCTGCATCACCACGATTTCATCGCACACCGAGCGCACGGTGTGCAGGTCGTGGCTGATGAAGAGGTACGACACGCCCAGGTCGCGCCGCAGTTCGGCCATGAGGTCGAGCACGGCGGCGCCCACGACGGTATCCAGGGCCGAGGTGACCTCGTCGCACAGGATCAGGTCGGGGTCGGCCGCGAGGGCGCGCGCCAGGTTGACGCGCTGCTTTTGCCCGCCCGACAGCCCGCCGGGCAGGCGCCCCGCCACGGTGTGCGGAAGCTTGACCAGATCGAGCAGTTCGCGAATGCGCCGCTGCAGCGCCTCGCCCTTGAGCCCTTTGTAGAACTGCAGCGGCCGCGCGAGGATGCGCTCGATGGTCTGCGAGGGGTTGAGCGCGGTGTCGGCCATCTGGAACACGATCTGCACGCGGCGCAGCTCTTCTTTCGTGCGCGCACGCAGCGTGGGTTGGAGTTCGGCGTTGTCGAGCAGCATGGTGCCGTGCCAGGGCTGGATGAGCCCGGCGATGGCGCGTGCCAGCGTGGTCTTGCCCGAGCCCGATTCGCCGATGACGCCGATGGCCTGGCCGCGATAGAGCTTGAAGCTGATGTCTTCCAGGATGGGCGCGGCCGGGCGGCCGGTGGCGTCGGTGGGGCCATAGCCGGCGGAGAGTTCGCGCACTTCCAGCAGCAGCTCGCCCTCCCCCCTGCAGTGCTCGGCCACGCGCGGCGTGGGGCGGGCGGCGGCCAGCAGGCACCGGGTGTACTGGTGCGACGGGGCGGCGAGGATGTGCGCGGTGGTGTCCACCTCCTGCATCTGGCCGTTGCGCAGCACGAGGATGTGGTCGGCCATTTGCGCGACCACGGCCAGGTCGTGGCTCACGTACACGGCGGTGGCGCGGCGCTCGCGCACCACGCGGCGAAAGGCGAGCAGCACTTCGATCTGGGTGGTTACGTCGAGCGCGGTGGTGGGCTCGTCGAGGATGACGAGATCGGGGTCCGTCATCAGCGCCATGGCGGCCATCAGCCGCTGCAATTGCCCGCCCGAGACCTGGTGCGGGTAGCGGTCGCCGATGGTGTCGGGATCGGGCAGCGCCAGCTCGCGGAACAGCTGCACCGCCTTGGCCTCGGCCTCGGCGCGCTTCATGGTGCCGTGGATGCGCGTGGGCTCGACCACCTGGTCCATGACGGTGCGCGAGGGGTTGAACGACGCGGCGGCGCTCTGGGCGATGTAGGCCACGGTGCGCCCGCGCAGGGCGCGCTGGGCGGCGGGCGCCAGGTGCAGCACATCGACGTCGCCGATGCGCACGCTGCCGCCGTCGATGGTGCAGCCGCGCCGGGCGTAGCCCATGAGCGCGAGCGCGGTGGTGGTCTTGCCCGAACCGGATTCACCGATGAGCGCCAGCACTTCGCCGGGCGCGATCGAGAAGCTCAATGCATCGACCAGCGTCTGGCCGCCTGCGGTGATGTGCAGGTCTTTGACGACGACGGATGCCCCCATGGTCAACGCCCTCCGCGTTCGCGGGCCGCGCGGCCCGGCAGGTTGTCGATGATCAGATTGACCGCGATGGTCAGGCTGGCGATGGCCAGGGCCGGCGCGATGACCGAGGCGCCCGCGTCGGGCAGCGCGCCGATGTTCTCGCGAACGAGCGATCCCCAGTCGGCCGCGGGCGGCTGGATGCCCAGGCCCAGGAAGCTCAGGCTGGCCAGCAGCAGCACCACGTACACGAAGCGCAGTCCCAGGTCGGCCAGCATGGGGCCGATGATGTTGGGCAGGATCTCGCGCAGCATGACGTACAGCGTGCCCTCGCCCCGCGTGCGCGCCACGGTGACGTAGTCCAGCGCATTGATGTTCACCGCCAGCGACCGCGCGATGCGAAAGGCCCCGGGCACGTAGATGACGGCGGCCGTGGCCACCAGCACGGCGACGGACGAGCCGAAGCCGGCCACCAGGATCAGCGCGAACATCTTGCTGGGGATGGCGGTGACCGTGTCCAGCAGGCGGCTCAGGACGGTGTCCACCCGCCCGCCGACGGCCGCGGCGAACAGGGCCAGCGTGGTGCCCGTGCCGCTGGCCAGCAGCGTGGCGAGCAAGGCCACGCCCACGGTGTAGCGCGCCCCGTCGATCACGCGCACCAGCATGTCGCGCCCGAGGTAGTCGGTGCCCAGCCAGTGCGCCGCGCTGATGGGCGCGAACACATCGGAGCCGCCGCCCGCCTGCAGCGTGCGCTCCAGCAGCATGGGGCCGAACAGCGCCGCCAGCAGCCACGCGATGAGCACCGCCAGGCCCAGCAGCCCGGAGATGCCGAAGCCGCCGAGCCAGCGCCTCACACGGTGGGCCGCACCGGCCGGCACGGGGGCGGCAGGGGGGCCGGCAGGGTTGGTGAGGGAATCCATGGAGCAGCCCTTTGGTGACGGGTTTCAGCGGTGCCGCAGGCGCGGATTGGCAAGAATGCCGCACACATCGGCCAGGGTGACGAGGATCAGGTAGCCGGCGCAGAAGATCATCGCGCAGGCCTGCACCAGCGGCATGTCGCGCTGGGTCACGCCATCGACCATGAGCTTGGCGATGCCGGGGTAGTTGAAGATGGTCTCGATGATGATCACGCCGCCCAGCAGGTACGACAGCGAGAGCGCCACCGCGTTGGCGATCGGCCCGATGGCGTTGGGCAGCGCGTGGGCCATGACCATGCGCAGGGGCGAGGCGCCTTTCAGCCGGACCATTTCGATGTAGGGCGCTTCCAGCTGGTCGATGACGGCGGCGCGGCTCATGCGCATCATCTGCGCGACGATCACGCAGCACAGGCTGAGCACTGGCATGGCGAAGGCGCGCAGCATCTGCCCCACCGATTCGATGTCGTTCACGTAAGACAGCGCGGGCAGCCACTTGAGCTGCACGGCGAACACCAGCACGGCCAGGGTGGCCACCAGAAACTCCGGCACCGAGACGACCGCCACGGCCGTGGACGAGGCCACGCGGTCGAACAGCGAGCCCCGCCACACTGCCGATGCCACGCCGAGCGTGAGCGCGATGGGCACCGAGAACAGCGCGGTCACGGCCGCCAGCAGCAGCGAGTTGGGCAGGCGGCTGGCCACCAGCTCGCCCACGGGCGTCTGCGTGGTGACCGACTGGCCCAGGTCGCCGCGCACGGCGCCGCCCAGCCAGCGCGCATAGCGCAGCGCGGCGGGCACATCCAGGCCCATCTGCGTGCGCAACGCGGCCAGGGCTTCGGGCGTGGCGTCCTGGCCCAGCTGCTCTTGCGCCGCATCGCCGGGCAGCACGGCGGTGATCGAAAAGACGATGACCGACACCGCCAGCAGCGACAGGAGCAGCCGCTGGCCCAGGAGCTTGAGGATCACACGGTTCATGAAAGGTCCCACTCCGTATCAAGGGTGCCCGGCGCGCGGGGCGTGCCCACGCGCCAAGGCCGCATCACGCATCCAGCCAGACGTGCTCGGCGAAAGAGTAGCCCATCAGGCCGCCCAGCGGAATCGGGGACAAGCCCTTGAGCTTGGTGGAGTGCCCGTCGATGCTTGCAAGGAACAGCGGAATGCCGATGCCTGCCTCCTGGTGGATCATGGTCTGCATGTCGGCGTACATCTGGCGGCGTTTGGCCAGATCGGTCTCGGCGCGCGAGGCCAGCAGCAGCTGGTCGAACTGCGGGCTCTTCCAGCGCGACTCGTTCCAGGCCGCGTCGGACTTGAAGAACTGGGTCAGGATGGTGTCGGCGCTGGGGCGCGGGTTCACGTTGCCGAAGCCCACCGGGCTGTTGAGCCAGTGGTTGGACCAGTAGCCGTCGGCCGGCATGCGCTTGATGTCCAGCTCCAGGCCGATGCGCTGGCCGGACTGCTGCAGCAGCAGCGCGGTTTCGGTCGAGTACATGGCGGCCGGAGAGGTGACCACCGGCACCTTGCCCGTCACGCCCGACTTCTGCAGGTGGAACTTGGCCTTGTCCAGGTCGAAGGTGCGCTGCGGCAGGTCCTTGAAGTAGAACCGGTTGGTCGGGTCGATGGGCTGGTCGTTGGCGATGACGGCGTAGTCGAGCGCGATGCTTTTCTTCATCTGCTCGCGGTCGAACAGGTACTTCATCGCCATGATGAAGTCGGGGTTGGCGCCCGGACCCATGTCCTTGCGCAGGATGAGGTCGGAGTACTGGCCCGACTGCGTGACGAAGATCGCATAGCCGGGCGTGCCTTTGACCCGGGCCACGGCGCGGGGGTTGACCGATGCCACCAGGTCCATGCCGCCCGACAGCAGCGCGTTCACGCGGGCGCTTTCGTCGCCGATGCCCACGAACTCGATCTCGTCCAGGTAGGGCTTGCCGGGCTTCCAGTAGGCGTCGTTGCGCACCATCAGCGAGCGCATGCCGGGCTTGAATTCCTTGAGCTTGTAAGGCCCGGTGCCGATGCCGGCGTTGAAGTCGGTCGTGCCGTCCTTGACGATGTGGAAGTGGAACGTGCCCAGGATGACCGGCAGGTCGGCGTTGGGCGCGGACAGCTCCATGGTCACCTCGGCCGGGCCCGTGGCCTTGACGGTTTCGATTTGGTCGGCCAGCACCTTGGCCTTGGAGGCCGTGGCGGGGTCTTTGTGGCGCAGGATGGAGAACACCACGTCGGCCGGCGACAGGGCCTTGCCGTCATGGAAGGTCACGCCCTTGCGCAGGGTGAACACCCAGGTCTTGGCGTCCTGCGTGGCGAACGACTCGGCGAGCGCGGGCTGCGGCGTGAGCGAGCCGTCCAGCGAGAACAGGCCGTTGTAGAGCATGGTGCCGCGCGAGTAGTCGGTCTGGTTGGACTGCTTGGCCGGGTCGAGCGTGTCGGTGGCGGCCGCCGCGGCGTGGCGTCTGCGCGTGGGCGGTGACCGCCATGCCCGCCAGGCCTCCGGCCAGGGTGGTCTGCATGCCGCCCGCCATGAGCATCGCGAGCACGTCGCGGCGCGTGGCGCCCCGCCGCAGCGAGTCCATCACGCGAAGGCTTTCTCGGGGACCGACGAGGGTGTCGAACGGGGTGCGGCTGTCGCTCATGGTGGTGCTCCTGTGACGGGTGGCAGTGGGGGGAACGGAGAACGGGAAATCTTGGAATGAAGGGAGGCGATGGAAAGTGGCGTGCGCGCGGGAGCGTCAGGCCAGCCGGTCCTTCAGGCGGTAGTAAAGCCCCACCGCCGGCAGAAACCACGGCGGGCCGAAGTGGCCGGGAACGGCGGGCCAGTCGCGCCCGCGCCAGGGGTTGGCCAGCGCATCGCCCGCCATCACGGCGGCCATGCGCTCGCCCATGTGCACCGACATCTGCGTGCCGTGTCCGCTGTAGCCCATGGAATAGAAAAGCCCGTTGCGCTCGCCGGCGTGCGGCAGGCGGTCCTGCGTCATGTCCACCAGGCCGCCCCAGCAGTGGTCGATGCGCACGCGGCCCAGTTGCGGAAAGATCTCGGCCAGGCCCTGCCGCAGGATGTCTCCGCTGGCGGCGTCCTGCTGCGGGCTGGAGATGGCGAAGCGCGCGCGCCCGCCGAACACCAGCCGGTGGTCGGCCGTGAGGCGAAAGTAGTGGTGGATGTTGGCGATGGTGACGTAGGTGCGCCGCCCCGCCAGCAGGGCCTGTGCGCGCTCGGCGCCCAGCGGCTCGGTCACCACGATGAAGCTGCCGATGGGCACGATGCGCCGGCGCAGCCAGCCGAAGGTGCCGTAGCCGCCATGGCGCGAAGCGCCGGTGGCCAGCAGCACCTGGCTGGCCTGCACCGTGCCGCGCGCGGTGTGCAGGCGGTGCGCCTGGCCCTGCTCGCGCACGATGCGGTCCACGCAGGTGCCCGTATGGATCTGCGCACCCCGGCGCTCTGCCGCCACGGCCAGGCCCTGGGCGAAACGGCCCATGTGCATCTGGCCGCTGCGCTGGTACAGCAGGCCGCCTTCGAAGCGGTCGCTCTGCACCTCGTCGCGCACCTGGGCGGCATCGAGGATATTGATGTCGGTATCGACCCCATCGGTGATGAGCCGCTCGGCACTGCGGCGCAGCGCCGCCAGGTGCTGGGGCCGGGTGGCGAGCTTGAGCTTGCCGTGCCGCAGGAAGTCGCAGTCGATGGCTTCGTCGCGCACGATGCGCGCCACGGTGTCCACCGCCGCGTCGTAGGCGTGGTACCAGTCGCGCGCCTGCGGCACGCCGACCTTGGCGGCCACCTCGGCGTAGTCCACCGCCAGGCCGTTGTTCACATGGCCGCCGTTGCGGCCCGAGGCCTCGGGCGCCACGGTGGGCCCCGCCTCCAGCACCGCCACGCTCGCACCGCGCCGGGCCAGGGCCAGGGCAGCCGACAGGCCGGTGAAGCCTGCGCCGACGATGGCCACATCGACCTGCCGCGGCAGATCGTGCGGGGCCAGCGCCAGCGGGGGCACCGAATCGTTCCAGTAGGACTCGAGCTTCATGGACGGGGCCGTGCGGTGGGTGGAGAGAGCCCGTTGAATCAGAGGCCGACGACGCCCGGCAGACCGCCGATGTCTGCGATCTCTACATAGTTGTAGGCCGGGTTGCCCGGGCCGTGGCCGCGGTTCACGAACACCTTGTGCTTGATGCCGATGTCGTCGGCCGACATCAGGTCGTAGCGCAGGCTGGAGGACACGTGCAGCACGTCTTCGGGGTTGCACCCCAGCGAGTCGAGCATGTACTCGAAGGCTTGCAGGCGCGGCTTGTACGCCTGGGCCTGCTGCGCGGTGTACACGCGGTGGAACGGCGCGCCGAGCATGGCGACGTTCTTCTGGATCTGGTCGTCGGAGGCGTTGGAGAGGATCACCAGCGGAATCTCCTTGGCCACTTTGGCCAGGCCCGCGGGCACGTCGGCGTGGGGGTCCCAGGTGGGCACGGCGTCGTAGAACTTCTGGCCATCGGCATCCAGGTACTGGATCTTCCAGCGCTTGCACAGGCGGCGCACGGCGTTCTTCAGCACCACTTCGTAGGGCTTCCAGTCGCCCAGCACTTCGTCGAAACGGTAGGCGCTGAAGTCGGCGATGAACTGCTCCATGCGCTCGGCCGGAATGCGGTCGGCGAAGAGTTCGCGCGCCATCTCGCCCATGCGAAAGCGGGTGAGCGTGCCGTAGCAGTCGAAGGTCACGTACTTGGGACGGAATGTCATGGTCTCGAAGTCCTCGGGTTGGTCCGGTCACCGACCGGGGCGGTTCGCAGTGCCTTGTCCGGCGTTTGCGACGGTGTCATTACGAAGTGATTGAAGCATGCGGTTTTGCGGGTGTCATAGGGAAATGCGGGGGTGCGGCGCGAGAAAGCTGCGGTTTGCCGGGGGCCTTGCGGCATGCCGTGCGGTCTGCACCGCTGGCGTGCAACCGTGCACCGTTAGTGCGCCGCAGCAAAGTCGATGAGCACGCTTTTGAAGCGCAGGTTGGCCTCCACGGCCTGGCGCCCCAGGTCCTTGCCGATGCCCGACTGGTGGTAGCCGCCCGTGGGGATGACGAAGTCCGCGCTGCGCCCGTAGCGGTTGATCCAGACCGTGCCGGCGCTGATGCCGCGCATGGCGCGCAGGGCGCGGCCGATGTCCGCCGTGTGCACGCCTGCGGCCAGGCCGTAGTGTTCGTGCGCGGCCAGGGCCAGGCCCTCTTCTTCGGTGTCGAAGGTCTGCACCGTGAGCACGGGGCCGAAGATTTCTTCCTGCACGGCCGGGCTGTCGGCCGCCACGCCTTCGATCAGCGTGGGCTGGAAATACGCGCCGCCCGTAGCGCCGCCGGCGACCTCGTCGTACAGCCCACCGCCGCAGCGCAGTTGCGCGCCCGCATCCCGCGCGCGCTCCACGATGTCGAGGATGCGCGCGGCCTGCGGCGCCGAGATGATGGGCGGCAGCGTGGCGGCGTCGTCCCAGGTGGCACCGGGCCGCAGCGCGGCGAACCGGGCGCCGATGCGTTCCACCAGGGCCTCGGCGATGCCGCGCTGCACGATCAGGCGCGAGCCCGCCACGCACACCTGGCCCGCGTTGCCGGTGATGGCGCCGGCGATGATGCCGGCCAGCCGGTCGATGTCGGGCGCATCGTCGAAGACGAGCTGCGGGCTCTTGCCGCCCAGCTCCAGCGTGACCGGCTTGGGGCCCTGCAGCGCGCAGCTGGCCATGATGGCCGCGCCCGTGCGCGTCGATCCGGTGAAGGTCATCTTGGCGATCTTCGGGTGCCGGGTGAGCGCATCGCCCGTGGTGCGGCCATCGCCCTGCACCACGTTGAAGAGCCCGGCCGGCACGCCCGCCTGCACGGCGAGCTGCGCCAGGCGCACGGCGGAAAACGGCGTCATCTCGGACGGCTTGAGCACCACGGCGTTGCCTGCGGCCAGCGCCGCGCCCACCTTCCACGACATCATGACCAGCGGAAAATTCCACGGCGTGATGGCGCCCACCACGCCGTAGGGTTCGGCCACCACCATGCCCAGATGGTCGTGCCGCGTGGCGGCCACTTCGCCGCCCAGCTTGTCGGCGTATTCGGCGAAAAAGCGCAGCCCTTCGGCGGTGAAGGGCACGTCCCAGGCGGCGGCATCGCGCACCGGGCGGGTGGAGCACACGGCCTCCAGCGGCGCGAGGTGCGGGCCGTCCGCCTCGATCAGGTCGGCCCAGCGGCGCAGCACGCGGGCACGCTCCCGGGGGGCGCGGCGCGCCCAGTCGGTGGTGCGCCAGGCCTGCCACGCATCCTGCACCGCGGCGTCCACGGTGGCGGCATCGGCCAGCGGCAGGTCGGCATGCCATTGGCCGTCGGAGGGCCGCAGCACGGCGATGCGGCCGGCATCGGGCACGAGGCGCCCGCCGATGAAGTGGCCGGCGGGAACGGCGATGGACCGGGGATCGAAAAGCAGCATGGAACGGTGGGCGCGCAATGGCCTGCGCGCCGTTGGAAAAAGGTGCTTCGATGCTAGGCAGGAAGGCCCGGCATTTGTGCCCGTAACGCCCCGCGCCACCGCAGCGAATTGCAAAACGGACACGCCCGGCAGACGAAGCTTGCAAGTTGCGGGCAAACCCGGATTCGGGGTGGTGCGGCGCGCCGATGTCGTCCAAGATAGGTGCCCGATCCCTTCGCAACGCTTCGCAACGAGGACGCCGCCCATGCTCTCCACCGCCCTGCCCGCCACCCCCGCCACCGCCGAGGACGGCGTGCTGCTGCGCCCCATGACGCCCGGCGACCTGCCCCAGGCGCAGGCGCTGTCGGCCGAACTGCGCTGGCCGCACCGGCTGGCCGACTGGGAGCAGGTGTTCTCGCATTCCGAGGGGCTGGTGGCCGAGCGCGACGGGCAGACGATCGCCACCGCGCAGCGCTGGAAGTGGGGCGGGCGGCACGCCACCATCGGGCTGGTGCTGGTCACGCCGGCCTGCCAGGGCCGGCGCATCGGCCACCGCCTGATGACGGCGCTGCTCGATGGCCTGGACGACCACACCGTGCTGCTGCACGCCACCCCCGAGGGGCGCGGCCTGTACGAGCGCCTGGGCTTCGTGCGCACGGGCGAGGTGCGCCAGCACCAGGGCACCGCCCGGCCCACGCCGCTCATCGCCCTGCCCGCGGGCTGGCGCCTGCGCCCTTCGGGCCTGAACGAAGCCGCCGCGCTGCACCGGCTCGATGCCCAGGCGCGCGGCATGCCGCGCGACGCGCTCATCGACGACCTGGTGGCACGCAGCGATGCCTGCGTGGTGCTGGACCACGACGGCGAGCAGCGCGGCTTCGCCCTGCTGCGCCGCTTCGGCCGCGGGCATGCCATCGGCCCGGTGGTCGCACCCGACGCCGAAGGCGCCAAGGCGCTCATCGCGCACCTGGCGGGCATGAACGCGGGCCGCTTCACGCGCATCGACATCGACTTCGACAGCGGCCTGGCCGAGTGGCTGGAGAGCATCGGCCTGCTGCGGGTGGACGCGCCCACCACCATGGTGCGTGGTGCGCCGCTGCAGCCGGACGAGGGCACGGCGCCTGGCGCGCCCCGGCTCTTCGCCCTGGCCACGCAGGCGCTGGGCTGACCGGCACCGCACCCGACATGAGCCCCGCCATGCCCAAAACCACCTTCCTCTACAAATCCGACCCTGTGCGCGGGCGCCAGTGGGCGGGCGTGTTCCGCGAACGCGCCCCGGAGATCGACTTTCGCATCTGGCCCGACATCGGCGACCCGGCCCAGGTGCGGTTCCTGGCGGCCTGGGAGCCGCCGCAGGACCTGGGCACGCGGTTTCCGCAATTGCAGGTGCTGTTTTCTTCGGGCGCGGGCGTGGACCAGTTCGACTTCGCCGCGCTGCCGCCCGCCCTGCCGGTGGTGCGCATGGTGGAGCCCGGCATCGTGCAGGGCATGGTGGAGTACGTCACGCACGCCGTGCTGGGCCTGCACCGCGACATGCCCCAGTACCGCCGCCAGCAGCAGCAAGGCGAATGGCGCGCGCTGCCGGTGCGCCCGGCCAGCAGCCGCCGGGTGGGCGTGCTGGGCCTGGGGTCGCTCGGGCAGGCGGTGCTGGAGCAACTGCGCGGCCTGGGTTTCGACTGCGCGGGCTGGAGCCGCTCGCGCCATGCCATCGCCGGCGTGCATTGCCATGCGGGCACGGAGGAACTGCCCGCCTTTCTGGCGCGCACCGACGTGCTCGTGTGCCTGCTGCCGCTCACCGACGCCACGCGCGGTTTCCTGAACAAGGACCTGTTCGCGCAGTTGCCTGCGGGCGCCGGACTGGTGCATGTGGGCCGCGGGCCGCACCTCATCGACGCCGACCTGCTGGCCGCACTGGCCGTGGGGCAGATCGGCGACGCGGTGCTGGACGTGGCCGATCCCGAGCCCCTGCCGCCCTCGCATGCGTTCTGGCGGCACCCGCGCATCCAGATCACGCCGCACATCGCCAGCATGACGCAGCCCTTGAGCACTGCGGGCGTGGTGATCGACAACCTGCGCCGGTTCCATGCGGGCGAGCCGATGGTCGGGCTGGTGGACCGATCGCGCGGCTATTGAGGCCAAGCGGGGCCGGGTGGCGAGGAACGGGCCCATGGCGCACCGCACGATCTGCTGCCACCGCGCCAACAACCGCAGCGTGCTGCGCCAAAGCCCGCCAAAGCAGCACCACGCGCCCCGGGCACTGGCCTAACCTTGAAGCCATCGACAGACGTCTCCCCGCCACCGAACCTCTGCCCTTGCGACCGGAACCCGCCATGACCCAACTCACCGACCTGCCCCATCTCGCCTCGCTCGACGCCATCGACCGGGCGCACCTGATCCACCCCGTTTCGCCCTGGCGCACGCATGAACGCCGCGGCCCCAACGTGCTGTCGTCGGGCCAGGGATCGTGGCTGACCGATGCCCGGGGCAACGAGCTGCTGGACGCCTTCGCCGGGCTGTGGTGCGTGAACGTGGGCTACGGCCAGGAGAGCGTGGTGCAGGCCGCCGCGGCGCAGATGCGCCAGTTGCCCTATGCCACAGGCTACTTCCATTTCAGCAGCGAGCCGGCGATCCGCCTGGCTGAAAAGCTGGTGCAGATCACGCCGAAGTCGCTGAACCACGTGTACTTCACGCTGGGCGGCTCCGAGGCGGTGGACGCGGCGGTGCGCTTCATCGTGCAGTACCACAACGCCATCGGCAAGCCGTCCAAAAAACACTTCATCGCGCTGGAGCGCGGCTACCACGGCTCGTCGTCCACCGGCGCGGGGCTGACCGCCCTGCCGGTGTTCCACCGCGGCTTCGACCTGCCGTTGCCCACGCAGCACTACATTCCTTCGCCCAACCCCTACCGCGCCGCCGACCCGTCGGACGGCCAGGCGATCATCGCGGCCTCGGTGGCGGCGCTGCGCGCCAAGGTGGCCGAGCTGGGTGCCGACAACGTGGCGGCGTTCTTCTGCGAGCCCATCCAGGGCTCGGGCGGCGTGATCGTGCCGCCGGCCGGCTGGCTCAAGGCGATGCGCGAGGCCACGCGCGAGCTGGGCATCCTGATGGTGGTGGATGAGGTCATCACTGGCTTCGGCCGCACCGGCCCCATGTTCGCGTGCGAGGCAGAGGGCGTGGCGCCCGACATCCTCACGATGGCCAAGGGACTCACGGCCGGCTACGCGCCCATGGGCGCGACGATGATCTCCGACGCGCTCTATGCCGGCATCGCCGACGGCGCGCCCGAAGGCGCCCCCATCGGCCACGGCGCCACCTACTCGGCCCACCCGGTGAGCGCGGCCGTGGCGCTGGAGGTGCTGCGCCTGTACGACGAAGGCGGCATTCTCGCCAACGGCCAGCGCATGGCCGCGCCTTTCGCAGCGGGGCTGGACGCGCTGGCCGCGCACCCGCTGGTGGGCGATTCGCGCCACCGCGGGCTGGTCGGCGCGCTGGAGCTGGTGAGCGACAAGGCCACGAAGCGCGGCTTCGCGCCGTCGCTCGCGCTGTCCGAGCGCATCGCGGCCACGGCCTATCGCAACGGCATCGTGTTCCGCGCCTTCGGCGACAACATTTTGGGCTTCGCCCCCGCGCTCACCTATACCGAAGACGAGTTCGGCGAAATGTTCAAGCGCCTTCGCAAAACGCTGGACGACGTGCTGAACGAGCCCGACGTGCGCGCCGCCCTCGCCGGCTGAAACGACGCGCACCGCCACGGCAACCCACACAGCGACCGCGCGCCGCCGCAGAATCGAAGCCTCCTTCACGTCCCTCGATGCCGCCATGATGAACGAAGCCTTCAAGATCGACCGCCTGGACCTGCGCATCCTGGCCCAGTTGCAAAAGAACGGGCGCATGACCAATGTGGACCTGGCGGACGCGGTGGGCCTGTCGCCCAGCCCGTGCCTGATCCGCGTCAAGCGCCTGGAGCAGGCAGGCTACATCGCCGGCTACGGCGCGCACCTGCGGCTGGAGAAGCTGGGCGACACGCTCACCGTGTTCACCGAGGTCACGCTCTCGGATCACCGCCGCGAGGACTTCACGCGCTTCGAGGCTGCCATCCGCGAGGTGGACGAGGTGCTCGAATGCCACCTGGTGAGCGGCGGGTACGACTACCTGCTGCGTTTCCTGACGCGCGGGGTGAACCATTATCAGGAGGTGATCGAGGACCTGCTCGAACGCAACCTGGGCATCTCCAAGTACTTCAGCTACATCGTCATCAAGACACCGTTCGTCAAGACGCACTGTCCTATCGAGCGGCTTTTTCCCCACCAGCGCTGACCCGCGCCCGACGCCCATGCCCGATACCGCCCATCGCCCGCCGGCCCGCTTCGTGCGGCTGGCCGAAACCGATCGTCCGCAGATCGCCCTGACGATCGATGGCCTGCCGGCCACCGCACTCGCCGGCGACACCCTGCTGGTGGCCCTGCTGCAGCACGGCCGGCGGGTGCGCGACAGCGAATTCGGCGACGGGCCGCGCGCAGGTTTTTGCCTGATGGGCGCCTGCCAGGACTGCTGGGTGTGGACGCCTTCGGGCGGGCGGCTGCGCGCCTGCTCCACCCCGGCCGAGGCGGGCATGGAGGTGCTCACCCACCCGCCCGCGGCGCACTGGCCGGTGACGCTGGACCTGCGCGAGTCTCTGGCGCGCCATGCGCAAGGGGATGCGGCATGAGCGCCACCGCGGCCACACCAGCCGCCCCCTCTACCGCCACCCCCACAGACTCGCCCCGCATCGTGGTGGTGGGCACCGGCCCCGCGGGCGTGCGCGCCGCCCAGGCGCTGGTGCAGGCCGGGCTGCGCCCCACCGTGGTGGATGAAAGCCGGCGCGACGGCGGGCAGATCTACCGGCGCCAGCCCGAGGGCTTCAAGCGCCCCTACGCCAAGCTCTATGGCAGCGAAGCCGCCAAGGCCCAGGCGCTGCACCGCGACTTCGACGCCCTGCGCGCCGAAGTCGATTACCGGCCCGACACGCTGGCCTGGAACGTGACCGCCGGCGAACTGCACGTGGTGCACGCGGGCGCGCCGCAGACGCTGCCGTTCGATGCGCTGCTGGTGTGCTCCGGCGCCACCGACCGGCTCATGCCCGTGCCCGGCTGGCACCGCGCAGGCTGCTACAGCCTGGGCGCCTCGCAGATCGCGCTCAAGGCCCAGGCCTGCGCCATCGGCTCGCAGGTCGTCTTTCTGGGCAGCGGGCCGCTGCTGTATCTGGTGGCCTCGCAGTACGTGCAGGCCGGCGCGCGCGTGGCGGCGGTGCTGGACACCGCGCCCGCCGCCAAGCCCTGGGCCGCCATTGCCGGCCTGCTGGCCCGGCCCACGCTCGCGCTGCGCGGGCTGGGGCTGATCCGCGGCCTGCGAACAGCGGGCGTGCCGGTGCTGCAGGGCGTGGCGCCGCTGTCCATCGAGGGCGACGACCGGCTGGGCGTGCAAGGCGTGGCCGTGCGCGATGCGAAGGGCCAGGAGCGGCGCTTCGAATGCGATGCCGTGGGCCTGGGCTGGCACCTGCGGGCCGAGACGCAGTTGGCCGACCTGGCGCGCTGCGAGTTCGCCTTCGAACCCGTGAGCCGCCAGTGGCTGCCGCGCATCGACGAGGACGGCCGCAGCAGCACGCCGGGCGTGTACCTGGCCGGCGACGGCGCCCGCATTCTGGGGGCCGATGGCGCCGAGGCCGCGGGCCGCCTGGCCGCGCTGGCGGCGCTGGCCGACCTGCAGCACGCGGCAGGCCGTGCCCGCTACGAGCAAGAGGCGGCGGCGCTGCGGCGCACGCTCGGCAAGATGGACCGCTTCCGCCAGGGCCTGGCGCATGCGTTTCCGTGGCCGCACGCGCAGGCCGCCGCGCTGCCCGACAGCGCCGTGGTCTGCCGCTGCGAAGCCGTCACCGTGGGCGAGCTGCGCCGCTGCGTGACCGATCTGGACAGCCAGGAGGTGAACCGCGCGAAGGCTTTCAGCCGCGTGGGCATGGGCCGATGCCAGGGGCGCTTTTGCGGCCATGCCGCCGCGGAGATCGTCGCCAGCGCCTGCCACATTCCCGTGGAACAGGTGGGCCGCCTGCGGTCGCAGGCGCCGGTGAAGCCCCTGATGATGGACACGCGCGAGGTGCAGGCATGAATCCCGCCAGCCACAACCCCACGGCGCACGACACCGATGTGCTGGTGCTGGGCGGCGGCCTGATGGGCACCACGACCGCCTTTTTCCTGCGCCAGCATGGCCTGTCGGTCACGCTGCTGGAGCGCGAACTGGTGGGCCGCCAGGCCAGCGGCACCAACTTCGGCAACGTGCGCCGCCAGGGCCGCGAGCTGCACCAGATACCGCTGGCCAACCGCGCGCGCGCCGTGTGGGGCCGCATCCAATCGCTGCTGGGTGAAGACGCCGAGTTCGTGCCCTATGGCCACCTGCGCGTTTGCTACACCGAGCAGCAGGCCGCCGTGATCGAAAAACATGCGCACGACGTGAAACCGCTGGGGCTGGACCTGCAGCTCTTCACTGCCGAACAGTTGCGCCAGCGCTGGGGCATCTTCGCGCCCGGCGTGGTGGCGGGCTCGTATTCGCCGCAGGACGGCCACGCCAACCCGCGCCTGGCCGGCCCGGCCTTCGCCCGCGCCGCACGCCGTGCGGGCGCCCACATCGTCGAGCATGCCGAGGTGCTGCAGGTGGAGCGCGACGGCAACGGCTTCGTCGCCCACACGGCCGATGGCAGGCGCTACCGCGCCCCGCAGATGCTGGTGGCGTGCGGGGCCTGGTCCAACCGCATGGCCGAGCAGTTCGGCGAGGCCGTGCCGATGCAGGCGCGCGGCCCGCAGATGGGCGTGACGGAGCCGCTGCCCTATGCGCTGGGGCCTTCCATCGGCCTGTCGTCGCCCATCGAGACCGAGGGCCTGTACTTTCGCCAGATCGCGCGCGGCAACATCGTGTTCGGCGGCGGCCTCAAGGGCATCGCGCATGCCGACCAGATCCGCGCCTATGTGAAGCCCGACAACGTGCTGCGCCAGATGCGCGAGCTGCGCCGCTTCGTGCCAGCCTTCGCGAATGTGCAGTTGATCCGCGTGTGGAGCGGCATCGAGGGCTACACGCCCGACTGGCAGCCGGTGATGGGGCAAAGCGCCAGGGTGCAAGGGCTGCACTACGCCTTCGGCTTCAATGGCGAGGGCTTCGCGATCAGCCCCGGCGTGGGTGAAACCATGGCGGAACTGATCGCCACCGGCCGCACATCGATCCCGCTGGAGCCCTACTTCATCGGTCGGTTCGCGGCGGTGACGCAGCAAGTGGCGTAACAGGAAGTCAACCGAATGAAAACGATGAGAATTATTTGGGGATGATGATCATCCCTGTAGCCTCCAGACAGTAGTTGTTGCAAAATGATTCACCAACAACAAGAGGGGGATACATGCATCGTTTTGGATTTCAGACCGCTGTTATTGCTACATCGCTTTTTCTCTCGGGCTGCGCTACATGGTCAACGATTAGCGTGGACACCAATAACGCGGATGTAAAGACGGCAACCGCCGCAACTGCCAAGAGGGCTCCAACAGATATTACGTTGACAGATGGCGATGTAGTTGACCGTCGCTATCAATCATTGGGAGACGTGACAGTCACCGTCAACAAAACCACTCTCTTCCATCCAGAACCAACGCGCGAACTGGTGAACGAGAAGTTGCGTGAAAAAGGAGCAGAACTGGGGGCAGATGCAGTGATCCTGGTCCGATACGGAAATGGAGGAATTTCGATGATGAGCTGGGGAAGCTTGGAGGGCAAAGGCCGTGCAATCAAGTTCTTACAGTAGGTCAACAGTAACCGTCGCCGGACTCTTCTTGCTTGCCGGTTGTGCCGCGCCCGCCCCTGAGTTGCCGCGGCATACGAATCGCACACAAGAAATGGGTTACGCGACCTCTGGCGCCATTCCTGCAATATCCATAGACACAGCTTCGACAACAAGCGCAAGTACTCAGCCCGTTGCGCAAGTGTCAAAAAAGCTTGCAATGCTCTCTCGCCCTCTTTGGGAAAAACTTTCAGTCCAAGAGCGTCAGCAAATGGAAATGGGCTATGAGTTGAAATTGTTGGAGCCTGAATCTTATGGCGTCATCCTCGATGTTCAGGGGGCCGATCAATCCACGCCGGGTACAAACGGAGGTGCCTTATTAGGGGGCGCGATCGCAAACGCCGCCTATTTAGACAGGGCATTCAGCGGGAACAACAACTATTCCGCTGGGGCTAATTTGGCAATCGGATTACTGGGGGCGGCTTTGGGCTCGGCCGCCATGGATCGAGCGCCGACATCTCAGTTTCAATTTCGCTACACGATTAGGCAAGGTGATGGTGAAATTCAATATTTTGACGAGCTGAAATCCACGAGCTTTCGACATTCAGTAGGCGTATGCGTTTTATTGCCATCACTTAACTTGGTCAGCCAACAAATCTGCAACCAGACGAGTGAAAGCATAAGAGCAAGGTATTTCGTTCAGGCCGACAAGGACTGAACGACTCACCAGTGGGTAGTTGTATGCCGTTTGCACGAGATGGTTAAACAAACCGATGAGCCCACATCGGATAGATCGAAGCGGCCCGTCTAACCAACCAGCACCACGAAAACCTTGCGCAGCGTTTGCGTCACATGCCACTCGCCCGTCGTGTTCGACGGGAAGAACAGCGTGTCGCCCGCACGAATCGCCAAAGGCTCGCCGCCCGTGGGCGTGAAGGTGCAGGCCCCGGCCAGGATGTGCATGACCTCGGCATTGGCCAACTGGCGCTCGAAGCGGCCGGGCGTGCATTCCCACAGGCCCGAGCGGTTGTCACCCGCGCCGTGCAGATCCACATCGATGCCGCTGAACGCGCAGGGCGGCAGGGTCAGCGGGCGGGCGGGCGAGCCCTGGGGTTCGAAGCCCTCCAGGGTGGCGGACTGGCGCAGCACGGTGATGCTCATAAAAAAAGGCTTTCTCAAAAGACCGTTGAAGGCGTGAACACGGAAACCAGAAATCGCAGTGCAAAGACCGGCGCGGCGCGGCGGCGAAGCCTCAGCCCGCTGCCAGGGCGCGCGCCGCCACTTCGCAGAACCAGCGCACGCCCAGCGGCAGCGCGTCGTCGTTGAAGTCGTAGCACGGGTGGTGCAGCGCACGCTCGCCGTCGGGCCCGGGGTCGGCCCTGCCTTGGCCGAGCCACAGGTAAGCGCCCGGGCGGCGCTGCAGCATGAAGGCGAAGTCTTCCGAAGTGAATGCGGCGCGCGGCGCCATCTCGGCCCCGAGCCCGATGGCGCGTGCGGCCTCCAGTGCCAGCGCCGCTTCGGGGCCGCTGTTGAGGGTGGCGGGGTAGTAGCGCGAATAAGTCACCGCCACCTCGGTGCCGCTGGCCAGCGCCACGCCGTGGCAGGTGTCGCGCAGCGCGGCCTCGATGCGGTCTTGCGACGCCGGATCGAAACTGCGCACCGTGCCGGTGATCTGCACCTCGGCCGGCAGCACGTTGTGGCTGTGGCCGCCCTCGATGCGCGTGACCGACAGCACGGCCGATTCTCCGGGGTCGATGCGGCGCGCGACGATGGTGTTGAGCTGCGCCACCAGCTGGCTCGCGGCCAGGATCGCATCGGGCGTGTGGTGCGGCTGCGCGGCATGGCCGCCGCGCCCGCGCACGGCGATGTCGAAGCGGTCCGCCGCAGCCATGATGGGTCCGGGCCGCGTCTGCGCCTGGCCCAGCGGCAGGTCAGGCCAGTTGTGCAGCGCATAGACGCTGTCGCACGGAAAGCGCTCGAACAGGCCGTCCTCGATCATCCGGCGCGCGCCGCCCTTGCCTTCTTCCGCCGGCTGGAAGATGAAGTGCACCGTGCCTTCCAACCCGTGTGTGCGTGCCAATTGGCGCGCCGCGCCGATCAGCATGCTGGTGTGGCCGTCGTGCCCGCAGCCATGGTGCGCGCCCGGCGTGCGGCTGGCATGCGCCGCCTTGCCCAGTTCCACCATCGGCAGGGCGTCCATGTCGGCGCGCAGCCCCACGCTGCGGGGCCCGCTGCCGCAGCGCAGCGTGCCGACCACGCCCGTGCCGCCGATGCCTTCGTGCACCTCCAGGCCCAGCAGCCGCAGCGACTGCGCCACGATGCCGGCCGTGCGCCGCTCCTGAAACGCCAGCTCGGGGTGCGCGTGCAAGTCGCGCCGCAGCGCGACGAGATCGGGAAGCAGGTCGGCGACCGGGCGGGCGATGGTGTCCAGGCTCATCGGCTAAGCCTCCACCGCATCGGCCAGTTGGGCCAGCGTGTGGAAGTGGTAGTCGGGCACGGTGTGCTCCGATTCGATGGTGCCGCCCGAGCCCGCCATGCCGTGGCGCCGCTCGATCCAGCAGGTGGTGATGCCCAGCCGCTTGGAGATGCCGATGTCGTGGTACTGGCTTTGCGCCACGTGCAGGTTGTCCGACTGCCGGTAGCCCCAGGCGCCTTCGTAGCGGCCGCAGGCATAGGCGAAGTAGCGCGCATCGGGCTTTTCGCACAGGGCGTCGTCGCAGCTCAGCAGCAGGTCGAACGGCGAGCCCAGCGTCTTCTGGAAATGCGCCAGCGCCCAGCTTTGGGCATTGGTCATCGTCACCAGCTTGAAGTGCTTGCGCAGGCGCTGCAGCGCTTGAACGGAGTCGGGAAACGCCGGCCAGTCGGCCACCGAATCGCGCAGGCCGCGCGCCAGGGCGTCGCTGTCGGGCAGGCCCAGCGGGGGTGCGACCACGTGCCAGCAGCGCTCCAGGTCGTCGGGGTACCAGCCGGTGTCGCCGCTCTTGCGGGCGGTGCGGTAGGCGGCGAGAAAGGCATCGTCCGTCACCGTGCTGTCCGGCACCGCCTGCCGCAGGTACGCCAGCATGCCGCCCTCGAAATCGATCAGTGTGCCGACGACATCGAAAGTGAGGACCTTGAAGTTGCTAAGGGACATGGAAAACGCTCCTGGGCCGGTGAATGAGAACGGTGCCCCGATGACCCGCCGGCCGGTAAACCGGTCGGCCAAGGGCGGGGACCCATGCAGCCACTTTAGGAGTTGTCGCGCCCGCCGAGGTGTCGATCACGGTGGGCGCAGCGGCAGCGAATTGCGTTCTTTGCCGCGAAGCACGCAGATTGTTCGGCGAGCCCGGTGCCGCCTTTTCGCGGCGGCGCCAGCACGGACGCTAGAAAAGGCTGCCCTGCCCCCGCGCCAGCCCCGCCCGGTACTGCGACAGGTCCAGCTCCACCCGCTGGCGATTCAGCCCCAGGCGGCGGCAGGCGGTGGCAAAGCGCTGGCGCACCAGGTCGGCCCACAGGCCCGTGCCCTTCATGCGCGTGGCGAAGTCGCTGTCGTAGCTTTTACCGGCCGCGCGGTCTTCGGCGCTCACCCCGTGCAGGTCCTGGATGCGGGCCATCACCCGCGCCGCCCGCTGCGGGTAATGCAGCGCCAGCCACTCGCGCATGATGGGCGCCACTTCCCAGGGAAGGCGCACCACCGTGTAGAAAGCGCTGGTCGCGCCCGCGTCGCGCGCGGCCTCCAGCACCTGCTCCATGTCATCGGTGATGAACGGAATCTGCGGCGCCACGCTCACGCCCACGGGCACGCCGGCCTCGGCCAGCGCGCGGATGGTGCGAAGGCGCCGGTGCGGCGCGGCGGCGCGCGGCTCCAGCCGGCGCGCGAGCGCGGCATCCAGCGTGGTGATCGTCACGTAGGCAGCGGCCAGGCGGTCGCGCGCCAGGGGGCCAAGCAGGTCGAGGTCGCGCTCCACCCCGCTCGATTTGGTGATGACCGAAAACGGATAGCGGGCCTCGGCCAGCACTTCGATCAGACCGCGCGTGAGGCGCAACTCGCGCTCCACGGGCTGGTAGCAGTCGGTGGCCGAGCCGATGTTGAGCAATTGCGGCACATGCCCGGGCAGGGCCAGTTCGCCGCGCAGCACCTCGGCGATGTTGTGCTTGGCGATGATCTGCGTTTCGAAATCCAGCCCCGGGGACAGGTTGAGGTAGCTGTGCGTGGGCCGGGCATAGCAGTAAACGCAGCCGTGCTCGCAACCCCGGTACGGATTGACCGAATGGTCGAAGAAGATGTCCGGCGAGTCGTTGGCGCAGATGGCGCTGCGTGCCGTCTCCATCACCACGCGGGTGGCCTGCGGGGCGGAGGCGTCCAGCTCCGCGCCAGGCTCGGCCCAGCCGTCGTCGAAGGCATCGCGCACGTCGCGCAGGAAGCGGTGGGGGGTCTGCGTCGCGGCGCCCCGCCCTTTGATGGCGTGCACCGGAAGGTGGAATTCGGACATGGGGCGGCACCTCGGCCAAGCGGAATGCGGGTGCGAAAAGCCTGCACAGGCAGCGCATCTCGCAGTCAGCAAATACTGTATATAAATACAGATATTAGCGCCGTTTGCCGGCGCCGGCTACCCTGGGCGCCGGCACGCTGTGCGGCCCTGGCCGCGGTGCTCAGGCCGTCAGGGACAGACGGCGCAGCAAGCCGCGCAGGTGCATGCGCTGCAATTGGACGTCCATGGCCATCAGCGACCGGCCTTCGGGGGTGAAACCGGTGATCTGCGCGGAGACGGTGACGCCTTCCTCGTTGACCGAGGTGGTGCCGGTCAGCAGTCCGGCGGAGCGCAGCAGCTCGAAATGCTGGATCTCTTCAGGGTCGGAGGTCAGGTATGGCAGGGGCTGTTCCGCCACCCTGCCCAGGAACGCGACGTTCATAAGCACTTTCTTCGCCGGGCCGGCGCGCATCGCCCAGAACTCGGGGATCGAATCCGTGGCACCAACGCTGCGGCCCGTCGGCAGAGCACACGGTAGGCGACAACGGCGCGCAGCACAAGCAGGGCGGCGACGGGCGCCTGCGGCAGCGTCGGCAAATCGCTCAGGGCGTTTTTGGCCCCCAGCGCAATGAAATCAACGGCGTATAGCTATTACTGAGAAGTCAGTAACTTGGGGAACATTGATCGCCTCGAAAACCGCATGAATGCTGGCTTTCTTGTCTTGGCGTGCTCGGCAAGTTACCGTCTTATGAGTAATTCAATAGCAAACGCCAGCAGCAGTGTTGCGGCCTGGCAAAACGGCCCGTCACGCAGGTGCGGCGGGCTGGCCATCCGCCGGCGCAGGTCCGGTGAGGGTCATCAGCACATCGGCGTACCAGGCGCAGTTCAGGCCCAGGGACTCGTCCTGCACCAGGTCGCGGGTGCTCATGTCCATGCGGGTGGAGTGCACGCCGAGCAGTTGCCAGGGCAGCGCCGCCGCGCTGGTGCCCGCACGCCGTCGCAGCACCGGCGCACCGCTGCTGCCCCGGTGGGTGCGCGCGTCGGTCAAAAAGTAGCCCTGCTGCTGAAAGCGCACGCTGTAGGCCGAGGCCACCGAGGCGGCGCGCACCACGGGAAGGTGGTGCACCGTGTCGTGAAACCCGAGCGGGAAACCCACCACCGCCAGCGCATCGGCGATGCGCGGCGGGTCGCCCGCCGTCTCCAGGTGGGTCGCGTCGAACGCTTCCAGAATGCAGCCCTCGGGCAAGCGGGCCGTGTCGATTTCGATGGCAGCCACGTCCACATCGCCCCCCCCGTCGCGGGCCTGGCGCCACAGGCTCAGCCCATCGCGGTACAGCGGCAAGGAGAAAACGGCGCACTGCGAGAGATCCTGCGGGTGAAGGTGCAGATCGATCTCGATGCGGTCCGGAAAGTGGGCGCTGGGCGCATCCGCCAGCACGTGGCGGCTCGTCACCAGAAACAACCGTTCGTCGCGCCGAAAGAAAAACCCGCTGGCGCCGGTCAGCGAACGCGGCCCTTCGAACGTGCTGATGCGCGTCGTGGTGAGCAGCACCGGCTCGGTCGCATACCCCTTGCCGGCGCGGCCGGAGGCCAGCCCGCCGAGCACCGCCTGCGTGCGCGCCACGTCGCGCTCGAACGTCGCCAGCACGTGGTCCGAGATGGGCGCGTTCAGCATCACCGTGCGGGCCGCCTCGGCATGGGCCGTGAACGATTGCGCCACCACGGCCAGACTGGCCGGCGGCAGCGCGTGCAGCACGGCGGGCATCAGCGCATCGACGGCGATCATGCCGCCCTTGAGTTCGCAGATGCGCTCGGTCACTTCTTGCAGATTCTTCATGGGAGGCCCTTACCAATAAAAAAACGCGGACCAGCCGCGTTTGAATTTCAACCGATGCCCGGGCGGACCGAAGGCCACGCCAGGGCCGGCTGTGTGCCGATCAGTCCGCCGTGCGGATGTTGGAAGCCTGCGGGCCCTTGTCGCCCTGCGTGACTTCGTACTGAACGCGCTGGTTTTCCTTCAGGGTCTTGAAGCCGCCGCCCTGGATTTCACGGAAATGGGCAAAGAGGTCCTTGCTGCCATCGTCAGGAGCGATGAAGCCGAAGCCCTTGCCATCGTTGAACCATTTCACGGTGCCGGTTTGTGTGGGAGTTGTCATATCGAATCCTTTCCAAGTTGCCGCAGCGCAAAGAACGCGCGCGGCGCAGAGACGCCAAGAAAATCATCGATGGGGAATTCGACAACGTCCGCCGGCCGGGCGCCGGGGAAAACTGGGGAGACCTAGGGTGACGGTCTTGTACATGCCTACCGGGCCCATGGTACACCCCGCAGCCGGACGAAGGCTTTTCCTTCGCCAAGCGCCCCATGCTGTATGCAAATACAGACACTCAGTACACTCTGCCGCACCATGGATTTTGCTCTGTGGCACAGTGCTGAGGCACGCCTGCAGGCAGCCCGCCCAGCACTGCGCAGTGAACGCTCCCCCGCCCATGACCACCGCTTCTCCCGCCAATCCGGAGCCCCCGCTTCCGACCGACAACGCCTTGACGCAGGCCTCCGATCCCGCGTCCGCCGCAGCCCTGCAGCAACGGGTCGAATGTGCGCCGGAGTGGTTTTGCGCCTTCCTGGCGGGCAGCAACCGCGAGAAGAACCGGTTCCTCAAGGAATTGGCCACGATGAAAGGCTCGGTCACCTGGCTGGTGCAGCAGCGCCGCCAGGGCCTCTGGACCGCCGAAGAGCGCGACCGGCTGCGCAGCGTCATGCGCTCGGCGTCATCGGTCAGCCCTTACCTGCTGGTGTGGGTGGTGCCCGGCTCCATGCTCATCCTGCCGTTCATGGCCTGGTTCATCGACTGGCGCCGCCGCGGGCGCGAAGTGGTGAAAGACGCGGCCTGAGCCGCCTGCCCCCACCCCGGTTCTGACGGGGCAGCCTCCTGCCCGGTCAGCCGAAGCGTCCGGCCGCGAAGGCCACGACCAATCCCGTTCCCACCAGCCCGGCCTGCCAGCGCAACGCGACCGTCCACGACGGCACGTGCCGCTCCACCCGCAGGTACATCAGGCGCCCCGCCGCCAGCGACAGTCCGAAGGCCGTCGCCATGCCCAGCAGGTTCATCGCGGCGGAGTCCGGCCAGGCGTGTTGAAAAGCTGCGTTCACCAGCAGGCACACCGGGAAATGCACGAGAAATACCGAGTACGACATGCGCCCCAAGCGCTGCAGCGGGTGCAGTCCGGCGTCGCTTTTCGGGCCATCGCCCCCCGCAGCCTGCCAGCGCGCAGCCAGCCACGGCTGGCCCCAGCGCAGCCACAGCACGAGCAGCAGCGCGCACACCCACGCCACGGCGATGCGTTCGCGAAACTCCACCCACAGGGCGGCCGCGCCCAGCGCCGCGATGGCCACCAGGCCCGCCCGGGCGTTCGGGGACAGCACGGTCCAGCACGCGAGCATGCCCAGCCCGTAAGCGCCGAAGAAATAGCAGGCCCACATGTCCAGGTCGGGCTGGCGATTGAGCCAGAGCAATGACACGGCGGTGCCGCCCAGCACCAGCCCCTTGCCCAGCCGCTCGGCCTGCGACACGCTTGCGCCCGGCCATCGGCGCACCGCCGAGAACAGCAGCGCCGCCAGCGCGAAGAGTTGGAAGTCGATGCCCACGTACCAGACGCCGGCCGAGAGCGCTTCTTCGCCCACGATGTCCTGAATCATGAGGGCGTTGGCCACCAGCTGCGCCGGGCTGGGCTCGCCCGGCACCGAGGGGTGGTCCAGAAACGGCCGCACGGCCGCAGACGCCAATACGGCCAGCACCAATGCCACGGCGTAGGGCACGGCCAGCCGCACGAACCGCCGCCCGATCTGCTCGGACGCACTGCCGAAGCGCGCCACGCCGGTCGGCGCCAGGCTGGCGGCCGCAAGATACCCTCCCAGCACCAGGAACACCTGAACGGCCATGCGGCCGTGCTGGGAGAGCCAGGCCATCAGGTCCGGCATCAGCGGCAGGGCGGCATCGGACATGGGGCCGTAGAAGGCCAGGTGGTGCGCGACGATGGTGGCGCAGGCCAGGCCCTTGACCGTGTCGATCAAGGAACTGCGGGAGGAGGAGGACATGCGTGAGCCGGCAGGAAACGAGACAACGAACGGGGCCGCACAAAAACAGAGCGCGTGCGGGCCCGCAAAAAAAGCGCTCCTTTCACTGCCTTGCAGCGGTGCAGGCAGCGCAGGGAGCGCGGGGGTCGAAAAGTATAGCTTCCCCGCCCGCGCGCAGCGGCTGGGGAATTTCGCACCCGTCCGGCGCGCGACGGCGCCAGGCGGTGGTGCGGATCAGATCACGGCCAGCCGGCCCCGGGCGGCCTGGTATTCGCGGCGCAGGCGCGCGACCAGGTCGGCGGCGCTGGTCACCTCGGTGATCGCGCCGATGCCCTGGCCGCAGCCCCAGATGTCCTTCCACGCCTTCTTGGCATCGCCGCCGAAGTTCATCTTGCTCGGGTCGGATTCGGGCAGGTTGTCGGGGTCGAGCCCGGCCGCGCGGACGGACGGCGCCAGGTAGTTGCCGTGTACGCCCGTGAACAGGTTGCTGTACACGATGTCGTCGGAGTTGCCGTCCACGATGGCCTGCTTGTAGGCCTCCTGCGCGCGGGCCTCGTGCGTGGCGATGAAGGCCGAGCCGATGTAGGCGAAGTCGGCCCCCATGGCCTGAGCGGCCAGCACGGCGCCGCCCGAGGCGATGGCGCCCGAGAGCGCCACGGGGCCATCGAACCACTGGCGGATTTCCTGGATCAGCGCGAAGGGGCTCTTGACCCCCGCATGCCCGCCCGCGCCCGCGGCCACGGCGATCAGGCCGTCGGCGCCCTTCTCGATCGCCTTGTGCGCGAACTTGTTGTTGATGATGTCGTGCAGCACCACGCCGCCCCAGCCGTGCACGGCCTGGTTCACGTCCTCGCGCGCGCCCAGGCTGGTGATGACGATCGGCACCTTGTACTTGGCGCAGACCTGCATGTCGTGCTCCAGGCGGTCGTTGCTCTTGTGCACGATCTGGTTGATGGCGAACGGGGCCGAAGGCCGGTCGGGGTGCGCCTTGTCATGCGCCGCGAGCGATTCGGTGATTTCGGCCAGCCAGTCGTCCAGCTGCTCGGCCGGGCGGGCGTTGAGCGAGGGCATCGAGCCCACGATGCCCGCCTTGCACTGCGCGATCACCAGTTGGGGATTGCTGATGATGAACAGCGGCGAACCGATGACGGGCAGCGAGAGTTTCTGAAGCGCCGGTGGCAACTGGGACATGGACGGTCTCCGGGGATTGTGATTAATGACCAAAAACAGCCCCAGCGCATATACACCTAGGGCATCTAGCTATACATTCAATAGCAACGAAGGCAGACTCAAAAAGCGTCAGAACGCGTCGAGCGCCAGCGCGGTGACGCTGTCGGCGCCGTCCACGATGGCATCGCGCAGGCCGCCCGCCTTGACCAGGATGTGGTCGGCGTAGAACTGCGCGGTGGCGATCTTGGCGCGAAGGAAGGCTGCGTCCTGTCCCTGTGGCAACAGCCGTTCGGCCGCCAGCAGGGCCCGGCCCATCTGCCAGCCGGCCACCAGATTGCCGGCCAGCATCAGGTATGGCACGCTGCCGGCATAGGCGGCGTTGGGCTGCGCCTTGGCGCTGGCGGCGATGAAATCCACCACCTCCAGAAACGCGGTGCGCGCGGCGGACAGGCGCCGCGCCACGGCGCGGGCGGCAGGCGTGCCGCTGGCGTCGAGTTCGCCCTCGGTCGCCTCGATCTGCGCGGCGATGGTCTTGGCCGTCTGGCCGCCGTCTCGCGCCGTCTTGCGGCCCACCAAGTCGTTGGCCTGGATGGCGGTGGTGCCTTCGTAGATGGTGAGGATCTTCGCGTCGCGGTAGTGCTGCGCGGCGCCAGTTTCCTCGATGAAGCCCATGCCGCCGTGCACCTGCACGCCCAGGCTGGTGACTTCCAGGCTCATCTCGGTGCTGTAGCCCTTGACCAGCGGCACCATGAATTCGTAGAACGCCGTGTTCTGCCGGCGCGTCTCGGCGTCGGGGTGGTGGTGCGAGGCGTCGTAGGCGGCAGCGGCCACGGTGGCCATGGCGCGGCAGCCTTCGGTGTAGGCGCGCATGGTCATGAGCATGCGGCGCACGTCGGGGTGGTGAATGATGGTGGCGCTGGCCTTCACGCTGCCGTCCACGGGCCGGCTCTGTACGCGATCCTTCGCGTAGCCCACGGCCTGCTGGTAGGCGCGCTCGGCCACCGCGATGCCCTGCACGCCCACGGCGTAGCGGGCCGCGTTCATCATGATGAACATGTATTCGAGGCCGCGGTTTTCCTCGCCCACCAGGTAGCCCACGGCGCCCGGTCCGGCAGCGTCCGCGATGCTCGCCGCCATGCCGTCGCCGAACTGCAGCACGGCGGTGGGCGATGCCTTGATGCCCAGCTTGTGCTCGATGGAGACGCAGTGCGCATCGTTGCGCTGGCCCAGGCTGCCATCGGCATTGACCAGAAACTTCGGCACCACGAACAGGCTGATGCCCTTCACGCCCTCGGGCGCGCCCTGCACGCGCGCCAGCACGAGATGCACGATGTTCTCGGCCATGTCGTGCTCGCCGTAGGTGATGAAGATCTTGGTGCCGAACACCTTGTAGGTGCCGTCGCCCTGGGGCTCGGCGCGCGTGCGCACCAGGGCCAGGTCGGAGCCGGCCTGCGGCTCGGTCAGGTTCATGGTGCCGGTCCACTCGCCGGTCACCAGCTTTTCGAGGTAGGTGGCCTTGAGGTCATCGCTGCCGGCCGTGAGCAGCGCCTCGATGGCGCCGTCGGTCAGCAGCGGGCACAGCGCGAAGCTCAGGTTGGCACTGTTGCACATCTCGATGCAGGCCGCGCCGATGGTCTTGGGCAGCCCCTGGCCACCGAAGTCGGCCGGGTGCTGCAGGCCCTGCCAGCCACCCTCGGCGTACTGGCGGAAGGCCTCCTTGAACCCTGGCGTGGTCGTGACCACCCCGTCCTTCCAGGACGACGGGTTGCGGTCCCCCACCCCATTCAATGGCGCCACCACGCCCTCGTTGAAGCGGGCACATTCCTGCAGCACCGCCTGGGCGGTGTCCAGGCCTGCGTCCTCGAAGCCGGGCAACTGCGCCACTTGCTCGATGTTGGCCAGGTGCTCGATCGCGAACAGCATGTCCTTGACGGGGGCGGTGTAACTCATGGGGGTCTCCGGGGGCGAAAAATGTCGGAAAAAAAGGCATCGCAAGCGATGCCTTCCTGGGAACGTGGCTGCGCGGTCAGAGCGCCTTGACCAGTTCCGGCACGGCCGTGAACAGGTCGGCCTCCAGGCCGTAGTCGGCCACGCTGAAGATCGGCGCTTCCGGGTCCTTGTTGATCGCCACGATCACCTTGGAGTCCTTCATGCCCGCCAGATGCTGGATCGCGCCCGAGATGCCCGCCGCGATGTACAGCTGCGGCGCCACGATCTTGCCCGTCTGCCCCACCTGCAGGTCGTTGGGCGCGTAGCCCGCATCCACCGCCGCGCGGCTCGCACCGATGGCCGCTCCCAGCTTGTCCGCCAGGGGCGTCATCACTTCGTTGAACTTCTCGCTGCTGCCCAGCGCCCGGCCCCCGGAGACGATGATCTTGGCGGCGGTCAGCTCGGGGCGGTCGCTCTTGGTGACGTCCCGGCCCACGAAGCTGCTCTTGCCGCTGTCGGCCGCGGCATCGGCCTTCTCGATGGCGGCCGAGCCCCCGGTGGCAGCGGCTGCATCGAAGCCGGTGGTGCGCACGGTGATGACCTTGGTCGCGTCGCTGCTTTGCACGGTGGCGATGGCGTTGCCGGCGTAGATGGGGCGCTCGAAGGTGTCGGGGCTGTCCACCTTGGTGATGTCGCTGATCTGTGCGACGTCGAGCCTGGCGGCCACGCGGGGCGCGACGTTCTTGCCGCCCGCCGTGGCCGGGAACAGGATGTGGCTGTAGTTGGCGGCAAGGGCCAGCACCTGGGCGGCGACGTTCTCGGCCAGGCCGTCCTTGAGGCTCGCGCCATCGGCCAGGATGACCTTGGTGACGCCGGCGATCTGCGCGGCGGCCTGGGCAGCGGCATCGGCGCCGTTGCCCGCCACCAGCACGTGCACCTCGCCACCGCAGGCCACGGCGGCGGTCACGGTGTTCAGGGTGGAGGGCTTGATGCTGGCGTTGTCGTGTTCGGCAATTACGAGGGCTGTCATGTTCAGATCACCTTTGCTTCGTTCTTGAGCTTGTCCACCAGGGCGGCGACGTCGGGCACCTTGATGCCGGCGCCGCGCTTCGGCGGCTCGGAGACCTTGAGGGTTTTGAGGCGCGGCTTCACATCGACCCCGAGGTCTTCGGGCTTGACGGTATCGAGCTGCTTTTTCTTGGCCTTCATGATGTTGGGCAAGGTGACGTAGCGCGGCTCGTTCAGGCGCAGGTCGGTCGTGATGACGGCCGGCAGCGTGAGGGCGATGGTCTCCAGCCCGCCATCGACTTCGCGCGTGACGTTGACCTTGTCACCGCTCACCTCGACCTTGGAGGCGAAGGTGGCCTGGGGCAGGTCGGCGAGCGCCGCGAGCATCTGGCCGGTCTGGTTGGCGTCGTCGTCGATCGCCTGCTTGCCCAGGATGATGAGCTGGGGCTGCTCCTTGTCCACCAGGGCCTTCAGGATCTTGGCCACGGCCAGGGGCTGCAGCTCTTCGGCGGTCTCCACCAGGATGGCGCGGTCGGCGCCGATCGCCATGGCGGTGCGCAGCGTTTCCTGGCACTGCGCCACGCCGCAGGAGACGGCGATGACCTCGGTCACCACGCCCTTTTCCTTCAGGCGAACGGCCTCTTCGACGGCGATCTCATCGAAGGGGTTCATGCTCATCTTCACGTTCGCGATGTCCACACCCGTGTTGTCCGACTTCACCCGGACCTTCACGTTGTAGTCCACCACGCGTTTGACAGGGACCAAAACCTTCATTGCTGCGGCTCCTAGAGTTGTTGATTAATTGACGTTAACGTAAACCGAAACATTCTATTCCGCACCCTCTGGCGCATACCCCTGCCGGAGGCCGTGGAATGCCGCACATCCATAAAAAGAACGATCGTGCTTTTTTGTGGATTATAGGCCAGCGGCGCCTGCCTCCGACCGCTGCGTTGCCGGCACCGCTGGCACCTCGGCGACAGGCCCGGCCGAGGGCGATGGCGCGGCCTCGCCCCGGATCTGCACCACCCGCTGCGGATAGGGAATGTCGATGCCCGCCCCGCGCAGCCCTTCCAGGATGGCGATGTTGATGGCCGAGCGCAGGTTGACCGAGCCGGCGGAAGGGTCGCTGATCCAGAAGTTCAGGCTGAACTCCAGCCCGTCGGGGGCGAAGTTGACCAGGTAGGCCACCGGCTGCGGTTCCTTGAGCACACGGGCCTGCGCGGCGGCGGCATCGCACAGGATCCGCTGCACCTGGGCCACCTCGCTGTCGTAGCCCACCACGATGTTGGTGGTGACGTTGAACTTGCGGTCGGCGTCGGAGAGGTTCTCCACCCGCTGGGTGATGAGGGTTTCGTTGGGCACGATGGATTCGCGCCCGTTGCCCGCGCGGATGAGCGTGTAGCGCGTCTTGATGTCGGTGATGCGGCCCTCGAAGCCATCCACTCGCACGTTGTCGCCGATGCGCAGCGAGCGCTCCAGCAGGATGACGAAGCCGCTCACGTAATTGGAGGCGAGCTTTTGCAGCCCGAACCCCAGGCCCACGCCCACCGCGCCGCCCAGCACCGACAGCGCGGTCAGGTCCACGCCCACGGCAGACAGGGCGAAGAGCATGCCGATCATCAGCAGCACGGCGCGCGTGGCGTTCACCGCCACCTTGCGCATGGACAGGTCGTTGACCGCATTGCTGAGCACGCGGCGCTCGAACGTGGACGACACCCACAGCGCCAACACCATCACCAGCCCCGCCGACAGCACGCCCTGCAGCAGCATCAGCAGGCTGACCTGCGACTTGCCGAAGCTGATGTTGATCTCGGCCAGTTCCTGGCGCACCAGCGGCAGCAGCCCCACGATCCACAGCACGGCCACCCCCCAGGCCACCCACGAGACGATGCGCTCGACCAGCCGCATGGCCGCCGAGCGCGGGAACGCGGCCGTCAGCACCCGTGCGAAGAAGCGGATCAGCACCAGCGAGGTCAGCACCGGCACCGCCACGCGCAGCAGGAACACCGGCTGATACTGCTCCACGCCCACGCGCGCCGCGTACACCAGCGCCAGCGAGAGCAGCGGGAACATCAGCCCATCGACGGTGCGCCGCCCGAACCACACCGAATCGGCCGGCTGCTGGCGCCCCACCGCGCGGCTGGCCAGGTAGGCCAGGGCGATGCAGGCCGCGAGCACGGCGATCTCCAGCCAGGTGCTGGAGTTATTGAAGTCGCGCGATAGCTTGTCGAAAATTTCCATCGGCAGTCAAAGGGTAGTCAAAGGGGCAGTCAAAAAGGCAGTCGAGAGGCCGCCATGGGCCGTCAAAACAAACGGGGAAAGTCCGCCCTTCGGCGGCAGGGAGATCGGCAGGCGCCGCGGCATGGCAGGCGCCGTCAGCGCGCGGGCTTCCACGCCGGGGTGCGCTTTTCGGCGAAGGCGCTCGCGCCCTCCTGCGCGGCAGCGTCCATCATGTTGGTGGCCATGGCCTGGCCGGCCAGCTGGTAGGCGGCCTCCACCCCCAGTTCGCGCTGCTGGTACACGAGCGCCTTGCCCATGGCGACCGCCACCCGAGGCTTTTCGATGATGGATTGCACGAGCCGTTCGACCTCGGCATCGAGGTGCTCCGCCGGCACCACGCGGTTCACCAGCCCTTGCGCCTGCGCGGTGCGCGCGTCGATGAAGTCGCCGGTCAACAGCATTTCCATGGCGCGCTTGAGCGGCACGTTGCGCACCAGCGGCACGCTGGGCGTGGCGCAGAACAGGCCGTAGTGGATGCCGCTGGTGGCAAAAGTGGCGTCGTCGGCCGCCACGGCCAGATCGCACTGCGCCACCAGTTGGCAGCCCGCCGCGGTGGCCATGCCCTGCACGCGGGCGATCACCGGCACGGGCAACTGCTGGATCGACAGCATCATGCGGGTGCACTGGGCAAAGAGCTTCTGGTACCAGGCCTTGTCGGGGTTCGCGGCCATGTCCTTCAGGTTGTGGCCGGCGCAAAAGGCCCTGCCGCGCGCTGCCAGCACGACGACGCGGGACGTTTCGTCGCGGGCCACCTCGCCCAGCGCCTGCTGCAGCGCGGCCAGCATGCCGTCGCCCAGCGCATTGAAGCGCACCGGGTCGTCCAGCGTCAGGGTGACGACGCCGCGCGCATCGCGCGACACGGCCAGGGGACTCGGGGCAGTGGTGTCGGAGGGATTCGTCATGCGGTCACGTGCTGCGCTTCAAAAAAGAGCAAGGTTCATCACAGGTCGGCCAGCACGCGCACATGGGCTTCCACGCTGCGCGCCAGGGCGTCCATCATGTAGCCGCCTTCCAGGCACGACACGATGCGCCCCTTGGCATGGCGGCGGGCCACGTCCTTCACGCGCTGGGTGATCCAGGTGTAGTCCTGCTCGGTCAGGCCGAGCTGGCCCATGTCGTCGTCGCGGTGGCCGTCGAAGCCGGCGCTCACGAAGATCATCTCGGGCTTGAAGGCTTCCAGGCGCGGAATCCACAGCATCTCGATCAGTTCGCGGATGTCCATGCCGCGCGTGTAGGCGGCCACGGGCACGTTGAGCATGTTGGGCGCCGGGTCCCGGTCGCCGCTGTAGGGATAGAACGGGTGCTGGAAGATGCCCACCATCAGCACGCGGTCGTCGCCGGAGAGGATGTCTTCGGTGCCGTTGCCGTGGTGCACATCGAAATCCACCACGGCCACGCGGCGCAGGCCGTGGCGCTTCAAGGCATAGCGCGCAGCGATCGCCACGTTGTTGAAAAAGCAAAACCCCATGGCCTTGTCGCGCGTGGCGTGGTGGCCGGGCGGCCGCACGCAGCAAAAGGCGTTTTCCAGATCGCCCGCCATCACCGCGTCGGTGGCGGCCAGGGCCGCGCCCGCGGCGCGCAGCGCGGCGCCCCAGGTGTGCGTGTTGATGGAGGTGTCGGGATCGACCTGCGCGTGCGCCGGGCCACCGGCCAGCAGCTCTTCGGCCAGCCGCTCGGACATGCCGCGCAAGGCGTCCACATGGCGGCGGTCGTGCGCCAGTTCGATGTCGGCCAGCGAGGCCTCGGGCGCCTGGATGCGCTCCAGCGCGTCGGCCACGCCCGTGACGAGCAGTCGGTCCTCGATGGCATCCAGCCGTGCGGGACACTCGGGGTGTCCCGGGCCCATCTCGTGCTTCCAGCATTCCCGATGGGTGAAATAGCCTGTCCTGCCCACAGTCATTCCCGTTGCCTCGTACATTTTTCGGATAACGTCGCGCCATGCATGCACAGCACAAAATCAAGTCGCTTCTGGATCAGCTTAACACGGTGATCGTGGGCAAAAGTGCCCAGGTCCAGGACTGCGTGGCCTGCCTTCTGGCCGGGGGACATCTGCTGATCGAGGACGTTCCCGGCGTCGGCAAGACCACGCTGGCCCACGCGCTGGCACGCACCTTCGGGCTGCAGTTCTCACGCGTGCAGTTCACCGCCGACCTGATGCCCAGCGACCTGACCGGCGTGTCGGTGTACGAGCGCGGCAAGGAATCCTTCGTGTTCCACCCCGGCCCGGTATTCGCCCAGGTGCTGCTGGCCGACGAGATCAACCGCGCCAGCCCCAAGACGCAGAGCGCGCTGCTGGAGGCCATGGAAGAAAAGCAGGTTTCGGTCGAGGGTGAAACCCGCCCCCTGCCCCACCCGTTCTTCGTGATCGCCACGCAGAACCCGCACGACCAGCTGGGCACCTTCGCGCTGCCCGAGTCGCAGCTGGACCGCTTTCTGATGCGCATCTCCATCGGCTACCCCGACCGTGCGGCCGAGCGCCTGCTGCTGGCCGGCGCCGACCGGCGCGACATGGTGGACAGCATGCTGCCTCTGCTGTCGGGCGACGAACTGGCCCAGCTGCAGCAGCAGGTGCTGGCCGTTCACACGGCCGACCCGCTCTTGAACTACGTGCAGGACCTGATGGCCGCCACCCGCTCGGGCCGGTGGTTCCTGCAGGGCCTGTCGCCCCGCGCAGGCATCGCGCTGGTGCGCGCGGCCAAGGCGCAGGCGCTGATCTCGGGGCGCGACTACGTAGCGCCCGACGACGTGCAGTCCGTGCTGCCGCAGACCATCGCCCACCGACTGGTGCCCGTGGGCGATGCCGGGCGCGGCGCGGTGGAGCAGGTGCGCGCGATGGTGGACGCCGTGCCGCTGCCGTAGCGCAAGGCGCGCCTTCACGCCCTCGCCACGCACTTCAATACGACCGGCTGCCGGCCTTCCACGCTCACCCAAACCCTTTCTCGACAAAGCCCTCCATGCCGGCCGCATCCCCTTCCCTTCCGCCCACGCCGGACACCCCACACCGGGCCTTGTGGCCGCTGGGCATGCTGCAGCGGCGCTGGCAACACTGGTGGCAGACGCGCGCCAAGCGCACCGACACCGTCACGCTCACCCAGCGCAACGTGTACATCCTGCCCACCGGCGCCGGCTGGATGCTGGCGCTCACGCTGATGGTGCTGCTGGTGGCGTCGATCAACTTCCAGCTCAACCTGGGCTATCTGCTCACCTTCCTGCTGGCCGGCAGCGCCGTGGTGGGCATCCACATCTGCCACGGTACGCTGCGCGGACTCACCCTGCATCTGGTCGCGCCCGAGCCGCAGTTCCTGGGCTCCAGCACGGCGCTGCAAGTGCAGCTGAGCCATGTCCGGCGCACGGCGCGCCACGGTATCGCGGTCGGCGTGCACGGCGCCGGCAAGGCGACCCAATGGGTCTGGACCGACGTGCCCGCCGAAGGCTCGGCCAGCGTGCAGGTGGCCTACCAGCCTGCCCGGCGCGGCTTGCACGATGCGCCCACGCTCACGGCGGAAACGCGGTTTCCTCTGGGCACCTTCCGCGTCTGGACGATCTGGCGGCCGGCCGCGCAGGTGCTGGTGTACCCGCAGCCCGAGGTACCGCCACCGCCGCTGCCTGCCGGCGAGCCCCGGGCCGGCGGCGCGGGCAGCACGCCCACGCAAGGCATCGGCGAGTTCGATGGCGTGCGGGCCTACCGCCGGGGCGATCCGCTCAAGCTCGTGGTGTGGAAGAAGGCCGCCAAATCCCTCGCCACCGGCACCGACGACCTGGTCAGCCGCGATGCCCAGCAGGCCCAGCGCCAGGAACTGTGGCTGGACCCCGCCGTCACCGGCCTGAGCGACCCCGAAGCCCGCCTGTCGCGCCTGACCGCCTGGGTGCTGCAGGCCGACCGCCTGGGCGTGGAATACGGCCTGCGCCTGCCCAGCGGAGAAATCGCCCAGGACAGCGGCGCCGCCCACCGCCGCCGCTGCCTGGAAGCACTGGCCCTGTGCTGAGCCCCAAGGCCAACCACCCTCATGATCAAAATGCCTTCCAGCGCAATAACCACTAGGGGACACTGCTACAAAAATAGTAGCACCCCGTTTTCCGGGTCCCTCGGCGGTTTGCCAATGGGCCGGAGCCCGCACGCATGAACCTGCGCCAGACGCTCACCACGCTGCCGCGCGAAGCGCGCGACACCCTGTTCCTGGTCGTCGTCATCGCGTGGGTGATCGCCCCGCAGGCCGCCAACCTGCCGGTGTGGACGACGGCGCTGGCCGCGCTGGTGCTGGCGTGGCGCGGCTGGGTCGCGGTCCAAGGGCGGCCGCTGCCGGGCCGCTGGGTGACGGGCGGGCTGCTGGTGCTGTCGGTGGCGCTCACGCTGGTGTCGCACCGCACCATCGTCGGGCGCGACGCGGGGGTCACGCTCATCGTGATGCTGCTGGCCCTCAAAACCCTGGAGTTGCGCGCGCGGCGCGACGCGATGGTCATCTTCTTCCTGGGCTTCTTCACGATGCTCAGCAACTTCTTCTTCTCGCAGTCGCTGGTGACGGCCGTGGCCATGCTCATCGCGCTGCTGGGCCTGCTCACCGCCCTGGTCAACGCCCACATGCCCGTGGGCCGGCCGCCGCTGGCGCATTCGATGCGCGTGGCGGGCCGGATGGCGCTGCTGGGCGCGCCCGTCATGCTGGCGCTGTTCCTGCTGTTCCCGCGCATGGCGCCGCTGTGGGGCATGCCCAACGACAACCCTTCGGGGCGCAGCGGACTGTCGGGCGAGATGGAGATCGGCAACGTCGCCTCGCTGGCCCTGGACGACACGGTGGCCATGCGGGTGCGCTTCGACACCCCGGGCAACGAAGCCCCGCCGCAGAGCGATCTGTACTTTCGCGGGCCCGTGCTCACGGCCTTCAACGGGCGGCAGTGGTTCGCCATCGGGCAGTCCGGGGCGCCCTCGTCGGCCTGGCGCCCGCCCGCACCCGCCCGCCTGCAGACCGAAGGCGAGCCGATACGCTACGCCGTGACGATGGAGCCGCTGCGGCGGCCCTGGCTGCTCACCCTGGACGCGGCCAGGGACCGGCCCGAGCTGCCCGAAGGCCTGACGGCCTTCATGTCGCAAGAGCTGCAATGGATCGCCAGCCGGCCCGTCAACGAAGTGCTGCGCTACCGGGCCGAGAGCTACCCGCGCTTCGTTCACGGCCCCCAGCAGCGCACCGCGCAGATGCGCGCCTATGTGGAGCTGCCCGACGGGTTCGATCCGCGCACCCGCGCCCTGGCCCAGGAAATGCTCGCCGACCCGCGCCTGGCCGCTGGCGGCCCGCAGGCGCTGATGAATGCCGCCCTCGAACGGCTGCGCACCGGGGGCTACAACTACACGCTGGAACCCGGCGTGTACGGCCAGCACACGGCCGATGCGTTCTGGTTCGACATCAAGGAAGGCTTTTGCGAACACATCGCCTCGGCCTTCGTCGTGCTGATGCGGGCGATGGACATTCCTGCGCGCATCGTCACCGGCTACCAGGGCGGCGAACGCAACGGGGTCGATGGCTACTGGACCGTGCGCCAGAGCGACGCCCACGCCTGGGCCGAGGTCTGGTTCGAAGGCCGCGGCTGGGTGCGCGTGGACCCCACCGGCGCCGTCTCGCCCGGGCGCATCGGCGCCTTCCAGCGCCTGCAGGCCCCGCGCGGCGTGTTCGGCAGCGCCATGGACACCATGATCAGCCGCGGCATGGTGCAGCAGATGCGCGCCGTCTGGGAAGCCGTCAACAACGGCTGGAACCAGTGGGTGCTGAACTACACCCAGGGGCGCCAGCTCGACATGCTGAAAGCCCTGGGCATCGAATCGCCCAGTTGGGAAGACCTGGCTCGGGCCCTGGGCGGCCTGGCCGCGCTGGCGGCGCTCGTGGGCGCCGGCTGGACGCTGTGGGAGCGCAGCCAGCACGACCCCTGGCTGCGCCTGCTCGGCCACGCCCGCGAACGGCTGGCACGCGCCGGCCTGCCCCTGCCCGCCACATTGCCGCCGCGCGCCATGGCCGAGCGCGCCCGCGCCCGGTTCGGCGACGCCGCCATCGCCCCGGTCGCCGACTGGCTGCTGCGGCTCGAACACACCCGCTACGCGCCCGAGCCAGCCAGCGCCCTGGCCGACCTGCGGCGCGAAATGCGCCACCTGCCCTGGCCGGCCCGCGCGCCGGCCACCCCTTGACCCGTGACATGCCTGCATTCCTTCTTCGCCACGCCATCGTCCTGATCGCCGCTGCCGCCCTGTCCACCAGCGCCATCGCCCAGAAACCCACCAGGAAAACCCCGCCCCGCGCCCCGGCAGCGGCAGCGGCGGCCGCACAGCCCGCGATCTTCTACGACCAGCGGGCCGATGCCATGCAGTTCGCCGACGACCTGGCCGCCCGCCGCGACCTGGACCGCGAATGGGTGCGCCAAGCCATCGGCCAGGCCCGCTTCTTGAGCCAGGTGCCCCGGCTGATGCTGCCGTCCCCCGTCGGCACGCCCAAGAACTGGCGCGCCTACCGCAGCCGCTTCGTCGAGCCGGTGCGCATCCGCGCCGGTGCGCGCTTCTGGCGCGACCATGCCGACACCCTGGCCCGCGCCGAGCGCGAATACGGCGTGCCCGCGGAAATGATCGTCGGCATCATCGGCGTGGAGACCATCTACGGCCAGCAGATGGGCAGCTTCCGCGTGATCGACGCGCTGGCCACGCTGTCGTTCGACTTTCCCACGGCGCATCCGCGCGCCGCAGAGCGCGTGGCGTTCTTTCGCGGCGAACTGGAGCAGTTCCTGAGCCTCATGCAGCGCACCAACGCCGACCCGCTGGAGCCGCGCGGCAGCTACGCGGGCGCCATGGGCCTGGGCCAGTTCATGCCCTCCAGCTGGGCGCGCTACGCGGTGGACTTCGACGGCGACGGCCGCATCGACCTGTTCAACAGCCCGGCCGATGCCATCGGCTCGGTCGCCAACTACTTCAAGGGGCACGGCTGGATCACCGGCATGCCCACGCACTACGCGGTCGAGTTCGACCCCGCGCGGCTGCGCCTCGAAGAGCTGCTGGCCCCGGACATCCTCCCCACCTTCACCGTGGCCCGCATGGCCGAGCTGGGCGCGCTCGTCCAAGGCGACGGCGCCACGCACGGCGGCCCGCTGGCGCTGGTGGAGTTGCAAAACGGCGTGGGATCGCCGGTGTTCTTCGCCGGAACCCAGAACTTCTACACGGTCACGCGCTACAACTGGTCCAGCTACTACGCCATGGCCGTGATCGAACTGGGGCGCGAGGTGAACGCGGCCCGCTGAGCGCGGCCTTGAACAACGCTTCCCGGGGTGCCTGCCCCTACTGCCGGGGAGCCCATCGCGCTGCAGGGCCCCAGGGCTGGTCACAATGCCCTGCATGCAACGCCGTCAACTCCTTCACCTGGGATGGGCCGCCGGCATGGCGGGCCTGCTGCAATCCACCGCCCATCCCGTCGCCAATGCCGACGCCATTGCGGCGGAGCCCGGCACCGTGCTGCTCATGCGCCACGCTCAGACCGACCCCGGCACCGGCGACCCACCGGGCTTTGCCCTCGGCCAATGCAGCACCCAGCGCAATCTCAGCGCCGAAGGACGCGCGCAGGCCAAGCGCATCGGGGTATTGCTGCAGCATCAGGGGTTGGCGCCCCAGCGGGTGCGTTCCAGCGCCTGGTGCCGCTGCCTGGATAGTCGGCCCTGCAAAATTCGCCACCCGCTTCAAGCCAATCTGAGTAAGCCAGGCTTTCCTTCTCGCGGCCTCGCGGCAAGCGCCATGGGCGGCTCGGCCAGCAGCGCGAGCAGACGCAAATAAAGGC
>NZ_BQXQ01000014.1 GCF_030159055.1 Acidovorax sp. SUPP3334 | reverse complement strand
AAGCCGCCACCGCTGCTGGCGACTCTCCTTCGCGCATGCGCTGTACGGCCAGCATGCGCATTTCTTCCAACACATTGTGGGCCAGGGTGCGTCCGTCTCGTTTCATGCCGTCAATGAAAGCACCGATGGCCGCTCTGCGCAAGAGAGTGTTCTCTAAGTTGCTGACTTATGAGTAACTGACTGGCATTGGGACTTTAGCCGCGCTTGCATAGATGGAGCCAGTGTGCCCAGCCCTTGCCGAATCGTTTGCCCAAATGATGAAGCGCACTACATCGCCTTCATGCACAAACACAAGGGCTGGGCAAAGCGTCCGGGAAGCTGGGGCACGGATCTCATACGCTCGCCTGCCACGGCAAATACTCGCCCAAGTGCATGACTTTCAGATGCTTGAGGCGTTGCAACTGCGGGGTTAGCTCAAGCTCGATCACCCACTGCGCGCCGTAGCTGCCATCGACAAAGAAACTGGTATGCAAACCCTGGCTCGTGGTTTCGTGACCCCAGATCCCTCGTGCCTGCTCAAGGATTGCAGGCTGTGAAGGATCCAGTCCACCGGGCCAAGGACCGCTCCAAGGCCAATTGCCGACAGCCAGCAACGCGATCTCGGCCAAGGCCCAATGCGCTGGTTGGCCAATCGCCTGCTCCTGGCTTTGCTTGGGCCCTTTGTATTGCATGACGAGCGTCAGGCCCAGCTTGGGCAAACTGACGCTGTACCGTTGTTTGCGGTTGATCTGCAGCAACTCTGCAGGCTGTGCTCCATAAGGTTGTAGCAAATCCAGGATGCGCCCACCGACTCCACTATGACCCACCAGGGCCAGCAGCGCGGCGATGTCGGGCAGTCCGCGGGTTGCAGCACCGCCCTGCGCTTTGGGGGTCTGCTCCAGCCATGCGGGCAGTGCCAGTACGCTGGCCTGCGCAGCATTCTCTGTTTGCTGCTGCGCAAGCGCAACCGTGGAAGCTGCAGGACGCGCTTGCGCTTGCCCGATACGCGCATTGTCCGGATGGTGTACCCGCACCCAAAGACGGTTGCCATCCGCACTGTCCCAATAAGCCAAGTCCTTGTAGCCGAAACTCCATAGCACCCCATCCTTGGCCTCCAGCAAGTGGGCATCCTGCAGTTCAGGTTCTAGGCCTGTGGCAAATCTTTGCAGGCGCTGGCTTTGTGGCTCATAGGTAAAGATCCCCTTGTCCGTCGCTACGAACAGTCGATCATCGAACCATTCCAGCCCTGTAATGGTCGCGTTGTCGTCCAGATGGCTGATGTTTCGAAACCCCTCGCGCGCATTGCCCATGAACAGGTAGCCGTTGCTGCCCCCAATCAATACACGCTGGGCATCAAACACCTTGACGACGTGCATGGTCTCATTGATTACCGGCAGGGCAATGGGTCGCCAAACCTGCCCATCGAAGTGGGCTGTCTGGTCGCCAACTGCATAGATGTCCTGTTCGCTCGTACCCGCGATGTCGTTGAACATCACGATGTCTTTGTCAGCCCAGGCGCTGAACTCCGGCCCTTGCTGTGATGGTGCCTTGCCCAACGGGGGTTGGCGCATGGCGCCCGCTACATCAACGAATTGACCGGACAGCGGATTGCGCTCTCCAGGCTGATACCGATAAACCTGCCGGTTGGCCCCGCATACGTACAGGCCTTGGCCGATGGCGCGGATGCGGTTGACGTAGCCGTAGCCCGCCGCGCCGGGGCGAAAAACCCCAGCGTCTGGGATTTGGAACGTGCGGTCTGGCTTGCCGCCTGGGCCATAGATGTTGACTTGGCCTTCTTCGCTCAATATGCATCGAAAGTCCATATTGTCAAAATGCCAAATGCATGCACTACACATGTCCCAATTCTCAATTAATTGAGTGGTCCACGGCGCAGCTGGCTTCAGCAAAGGCGTAAAGGTAGAGACAACTCCGGAATGATCAAAATTGTCCAGAGACTCGACGATCAGCACGAACATTTGATCTACCAAAACTGCGGACTGCATGGTCCTGTGCAGGTCATTTTTATTCATCACATCTTTCCGCCATTTAGGATCTGTCTTATCTCATCAGTCACCTTGCGAGAGTCCTTCACTCCCCGCAACAAAGCGTCATCCGAAGTCTTCATTTTTCTATCAAGCTGCTTCTTGATGTTCTTGGGATTGCAACCAGACTTCTTGGCTGCCTCCGTCGCACTGATCTCCTTGGTCTTTCCAGCGCTGATGGTGCCGTTGGGGCTGGCAGCGCCTTGAATCTTCTGGTCCACCGTCTTGTGCAGTCCCCGATGCTCCTCGGCACTGATGCAGATGACCAGCCCATCGTCATAGCCGGGGGTTCCTGGAATACGGGTGCTGGGCTCATGCTTTTGCTTGGACGTTCCCGTGCGCAAGGTGTAGTCAGGCACCACATGGTGCTTTTCCCCCTTGCATAGCATGTCCTTGTATTTCAGCAGCTCACATTTGTGCTTGGGATATCGCGCTTTTCCTGTGCTGTAGAGCCCTCCGCCTCCATTGGCAGGGGCCGGCTTGGCGAGAGCCGAAGGCGGTGGGGGATGAGCAGGCGCAGGAGGTTTGGACGGCTGTGGCTTGGCAGGTGCCGTGCCCCTCGAACCGCCACGCCCGCCTTTTCCGCTGCCAAGTGCACCCAGGATCGTGCCGATGATTCCGCCGGCTTCACCGGCCACGTCGCCCAACGTCTTGGGCTCATCCATCACTTGGGCAATTTTGAGGTCAGCATCCTCCGCGGCCTTTTTGTCACCACGCTTCAAAGCGTCTTTACGCTCTTGTTCATGATGGGCGATATCGCGGTCGCGCTCAGCCTTTGTCCGCGGCTTCGCCTTGGCGGCTGCGCCTGCGGGGTTGGGCTCGGTTTTTGGAAGTATCTTCCCCGTGGTGTTGGCACTGGCAGGTGGCCGATCGTTGGCAGGTTTGACTTTTGCGGACTGCGTGGGTGCAGAGCTTGAAGTCTGCGCAACAGGCTCAGGTGACGACGTGGCAGGTTTGGGCGGCGCCCGTGGCTTTTGGGGCTTGGGTGGACTCATGGCTTGCGCGTGTTCATGTAAACCTTGTCTCCCGTGCGCACTGCAGGCTTGCCATTGACGAACACGCTGGGGCTGTGTTGCAGACTGTGGCTCACTTTCATGTTAACGCCGGTCACTACGCCACCCTTTGTGCCTGGCTCATCTCCTCGTACGTTGTCCACATAGCTGTTGGCATGCAAGTAAGCGGGTTTGCCTTCTACAAACACGTTCCTGGAACATTGCTGCGCCTGGTCCATGCTGTGCGCAATCGCATAGGGAATAGGAACAACCTTCTTGCCGATCGGTGTCCAACAGACATCGGGCGCCATGCACACGAGTACAAACTGTGAATCCTTGGCGGTAAATTTTTCGTCAGCCATTTGTTTGTGTGGCGGCACACGCCACCGTACTGGTCATATCTCAAGCGATGAAAGCTCATCAGGAGGCACGGCGTCGTAAGGTCTGCCAGCAGGCGAAACCCATGTCTCCAACCCTTCAATCTTTTGTTCCTGCAAGGCGGAATTTGCAATGGCGTGGCGGAAGGTGGCGTAGATCTTTTGACTGGCAAGGTCCACAACCAGCGTGTCCAGTGCCATGTCGGAGTCGTGGACAAGTCTTTCACCACCAATGCGCAGGGCAAGCCTCAGCGATAGCTGGTGGCTGGGCAAGCGACCTCCCCATGACTGAACCCAAGAGTTGCCCGCGTCGCTCACATCCCGCGGTGGATAAAGGTTCACCAGTGTCAACTGCGTACTTGGCGCGAGATAGTCCACTTGTTGATCCTGTGGTGCGCAATTCCAATACGCGTCGTCAAAGTCCAAAGGCGGTAGGGGCCACTGCTCCTTGAGCCAGGCCTCGTCGTACGTCCCCGCCAAAAGCCTTCGGGGAAGCCATGCCTTACCAAGCGCACTCAAGCCGACGGGGGGATAGTCATCCTGTCCAAATCCAGCGGTGTAATGCTGCTGCATCAACTCCAGTTGCGGTCCCGGCTGTCCCATAGCCTTGTTGAAACCTACGCCGACAGGATTGCGCTCATCGACGTCCCATCGGACGCTGCCTGCAGCTTTTTTCACACTTCCATCTGGGCGGATTTCGGCAGTGTGCGGGCGCTTGATCTGTCCGCCAAAGCCATTGCACCAGTCGATTGCTACTTCATCGGTATGCGCTGGAGCTGAAAGGCTGATCAACCCAAACTGTCGCGGACCGGTGACAGTAAGGCTCTTGCTCCAGGTTTGTTTTTCCCCATCATCACCTACCCACTGAAGTGCGATGCCGCAAGGCCAGCGCTCCGCGTCGAGATGTTCTGGTGGAGGGCGACTGACAGCGTTGACGACCAGCACGTCGCATTTGGGTTTGTAGGGTGCGAAGTCACTCTCCCATAAAGGACTGCTCTCGTTGACCGCACCAGACCACACATCTTGTGCTTCAAGTGGGGTCTGCGGCGCCGCATAGGCCAGACAGCCGTCCGGGAGTGTCCGGTGCATGTCGTAAGTCACACGCAGCACCACTACGTGAAAGACCTCGCCATGCTGATCCACGCTTTGAAAATACTGGCTTGGAAATGGCGTGTGATTGATGTGAACCGCCAGCGGTACATCAGGAATGGTGCGACCAGCCGTGCCTTGGGCGGCATCCTCAAAGTGCTTAGTGACGATGGCTGAATCGTGCACTGCAGGCGCATTTTCTTTATGGAGCAAACTCATCTCGCGTCTCAATTGATGTCAATGCGCTTGGACTCCAGTCCCATGTGTTCGCTGCCCACCACGTCCACGGTCTTGCCATTGATGGTGATGGTGCCGTCGGCCTTCATCACCATGACGCTTCGCCCCACCTGCAGGGTGATGCTTTCCGCCTCCATGGTGATGTTGGACTGGTTGCCGCCGCCCGCGCCATTTCCTTGGCCCCCGGATGGCGCCACGATATTCTTCGCCCCTCCTGCTCCCGCCGCACCACCACCAGCCCCGGCACCACCGCCGCCCCCGACGGTCAGTGTGTATTTCGTCCCCACCGTGGTGCTCTGGTCACTGCCGACCTTTGTGGTCTGCGTCTTGCCGACCAGCGTGGCCATGACTGCGCCCACGTTCAGGTTGTAGGCCACGCCCACGTTCTCCATACGCCCCACCCCCACGTTCTGCATGTAGGCGATGCCGATGGTCTCGGTCTTGAACTTGCCCACCTTGATGGACCAGTTGCTGCCGATCTTGTCCTTCTCGTTCTTGCCCACCGTCTTGGTGCGGTTGATACCGATCTTGAAGGTCTGGTTGTCGCCGATGTCTACGGCCTCGTTGTGATCCACGCGTTCCGCCCGGTTGCTGTGGACGGTGATGGTCTCGTCGCCATCGACTTCTTCCGTGCGCCAGCCGTGCACGGTGATCTTCTCGTTACGGTCCACGGTCTCGGTGCGGTCGCGCTGGATGTGGTTGGTCTCGTCCCGGTCGATGGTCTTTTCCCGGTCACGACCCACCCAGTGGGCTTCGTCATTTTCGACCTCGATGAGCTGATCCTTTTGCGCGTGCAGCCACAGTTGCTCCTGCCCTGCCTTGTCTTCAAACCGCAGGGCGTTGGCGTCGCCTGCACCGTTCTTCAGGCCAGGTCCAGCGGCCCCGCCTTTGCTTGATCGGGTCTTGATACCGCTTTGCGTGGCGTTGCCGGGCAGACTCCATGGGGGCATGTTGTCGGCGTTGTAGACCACGCCCACGATGATGGGCCGGTCAGGGTTGGCGTCGATGTGGTCCACCAGCACTTCCATGCGGATGCGCGGTATGGCAATGGCTCCGAAGTTCGACCCTGCCCAACTGCTGGAGAACCGCATCCAGCAACTGGAGTTCTCGTCCATGGCGCCGATGCGGTCCCAGTGGAACTGCACTTTGACGCGGCCGTACTTGTCACAATAGATTTCTTCCCCGGGCGGGCCGACCACCCAGGCCGTCTGCAAGCCCTGCGTGCGCGGCTTGGGCGTGATGCGCGCGGGCCTGAACGCCCGCGTGGTGGGCAATGCCTCGATGGCAAAGCGCTGTGTAGAACCGATGCTGGAATCGCTGACCTGCACGTTCTCCGTGAAGTGGTAGGTGACCGAGATCAGCAGGTGTTGCACGTTCTGGTCTTCTCGCGGGTAGTTGCGCAGCGTCATGAAGCAGCCTGTGGCGCCCACCAGGTTTCTGGCATTGCCCTGGCCTGCTACCCGCTCGTGCGCGGCGATGTGCTCTTCGACGCGGACCTTGGCGTAGTGCTCGCCTTCGGCGTATTCCGTGAATTGGCCTGGAAACTCGTAGGTCTCAAAACCGTCGTGCGCGTGGCCCGGTGGCATCTTGCGCGTGTGTGTCAGGTCGGCGCGGGGTTTTTTGAAGTCGAAGTCGTCCGTCGCGGCCTTCCCCGACTGCAATCCCTGCGTGAAGTCCCAATCGTCCAAGTTTTCTTCTCGGGCGACAGCCGCTTTCTCCGGGGGATAGAACGGCAGGCCACCCCCAGCCATGGGCTCGTGCGAGCCTACGGTGTCGTCGCAGAACACCAGGGTATGGCTGCCGTTCGTGTGTTTGAAGTGAAAATAGATGCCCAGGTCTTCGGCCAGTCGGCAGACCAGGTTGCAGTCGCTTTCGGAGTATTGGACGAGGTACTCCACCGACGGGTAGGACTTGGTTAGCCGAAACTCCATCGGCTCGCCGTATTTGCCAAGCACATCACGAATGATGTCGGGCACGGTCATGTTCTGGAATATCTTGAAATCCGTTTTGCGCGTAGCCAGCCACAGCCAGGGACGCATCTCCAAAAAATAGCTGTACTTGGATGCGTCCTGCCCACGCATTCCAAAGCGGCTAATCACGCCATTGAGATACCGTTTACCTCCGCCGTCCGTCTCCACCTCGACCGTTGCCGACTTGCCCAATAGCGCCTTGGGGTCCACCGTTTTGGAGTCGCTGATCACCTGCACGTTGAAAGCAAAGAGCCTGCTGAGTTCTTCCGTACCATGAAGTTGGCGCAGTTGCAGGGTTTCACCCAAAGGGGTGTTGATCTTGGTTCGGCGTTGGCTCATGGAAAAAGAGGGGCAAAAGTCGATGGAGCAGGCATAAGGAGGCGCGTGCTGGAATGGCGCCGGGGATGCTAGCAGCAGTAACTTGCTGTGCCACTGCGCGTGCCCGCGTATTTGTTGCAACTGTTCGCAACGGTATGGTGGCTGTGATGTTGTGCTTGCCTATTCATGTCAGTTTTCTGTATTCTCTCGGCCCGTGGCATTTGCCCGGTATTTTTTGGTCTTGTTGCTCAGGATTGCCAATTTCTTCTGACGCCTGTTATTTTTCGCATTAAAAACAGAAAATGTTTTCAGAATTCAATAATCAGCACGATTCTTTGATCGAGAGCCCTCAAAAAGCCAGGAATCGCTTTTACGGTATTTACCGCTCGTTATCTCCCGCTGGGGGTATCGCGTGGAGGGTTTCCATGATCCGGCGCGGGCGGTCATTTGCGCGAACGTTCTCGATCAAGCGCTACGGCAGCAATGAGGCCGCCATTGAGGCTGCCTTGGCCTATCGCAACCAGCTGATCAGTGAGCATGCGATGGTGAGCAGGCGAGAGAGCCATGTGATCTTGCGCGCCAACAGCCATTCGGGAATACCCGGTGTACGCCTGAATGACGATCGACCGCCCGGCCGCTGGGTTGCCAGCATCGTCCTGAATGGCCGCTCGATGTCCAACTCGTTCAGCGTCAAGCGCTATGGTTACGACCAGGCATTCGAGTTGGCACTGCAGGCTCGCAAGCAGATGCTGCGCTTGGTCGTGGACCGGAAAACCATACGCCCGCCATGCGACCCCGCTCTGGAACTGGCGCCCGAGCATGTGGTGACGGATGTGGTGGTGCCGCCCTCTGTGTTCGTGGCCGTGCTGAACCACAGCAGCGATGTGCCGGGGGTGTTTCGCTTCCTGTTTCGCAGACAACGCCCTGACGGCAGTTGGCTGGAGACGCCCACCTGGGGCGCGGAATACCGCTGGCCGGACAAGATGGTCGTGAGGCGCACCTATTCGGTCACGCGGTTCGGGGAAGACGGTGCCAGGCAAATGGCCTTTGACCAGCATGCCGCGTGGAGCCGCAGCCCGCCCGCCCGATTGGTCAGGGATGGGAAGAGGAAGAAACATAGTCAGAGCCGCAAGCCCATCTGCAGCGTGGAGCGCAAGATTCAGCACGCTCGCTCCGATGGGCGTCCTCTGGCCTACTGGCAGGTGATCTATCGCTTTCCCGACGACGGTCAGCAGCGCAGCGCCACCTACAGCGTGGCGCGGTATGGGGAGGATGGAGCACGCGCCCGCGCCGATGACAAATGCCTGGAGTGGCAGAGCGCACCGCCGGCCAGACTTCGCACAAATGCATGAGCTTCAGGGCAAGTCCGAACCACTGCCATGGCCGCCAACGCACTTGGACATCCATGGACGCATGCACAATTGCCCGCAAAGCGAGCTAGAAAAAACATGACCGAATTCCTGCGCCCAGGCCCGTTGGGTACCAATGAACATGACAGTGCTGGTGACTTCTCCAAGATGGGGCCGCACCAACCTTCCCATACCTTCATTGGCAAAGGGCATGCGCCTGTTCCATGGGGCACTCATGCATCCGAAGGGGAATCGCAGCGGCCTGCAAGAGGCTTTCCAGCGCCAGCGCGCAGCGTGTCGTCTGGTCAGAGAGCCAGCAACATCGCGCAGTTGACCTCCGCAGTCGGGATTTCTGCACCCTTGCAATCGCCCAGCAGCAGCCCCCATGGCGGCAATGGCCCGAGCGTCCAGCCCATCCTGCGCGTCGTCGATACCGACGAGCAGGTGAAAGCTTGGCTGCAGGCGGCGCTGTCCAACGCCAGAGACAACGAAGCTCCTGCAACAAGCGGGCTCAAAGAATCCTGACGCGCAGACGGTGTTCGGCAAAGCGAGAGACGGCAATGCTGAGTTCATCGAGAAATGGGGCCACCTTGGGAATTCTTACCACCAACTAGGAATGACCTCGCAAGCCGCCTGCGAGGCTGCGATGAAACACAGGTTCTCTCGCAAGTGACGCCGGTCCTGCTTCGTCGTTGGGCAAACCGCTTCGCTGGGTTTTGTTCGCGGCTCTAAATGACCGCAGCCTTGCGGCAATTACCTAGAAGACGGGGCCTCCCTGCAGTCTGCAGGTTTCTGCATGACTGCTCCCGGATCTATGCTTTACCCAACACTCCTTGCGGCATATGCCGCTCAGGATGTCGCGTTACTCATAAGACGGTAACTTGCCGAGCACGCCAAGACAAGAAAGCCAGCATTCATGCGGTTTTCGAGGCGATCAATGTTCCCCAAGTTACTGACTTCTCAGTAACTATCTGGACCCGCTGTGTGAGCTGACCACTTAAGACGGGCGTCGTTCAGCGACTGGGGTTGGCGCTTGCTGCCGTTTAGACTCTGGGCTGTAAGTGGCTCAGATCAGCCTTCAGCAGACTTCGAGGTGAACTGGGCTGCATTGATCTACCTGTTCACGCAGCCTGCCGCGCTGCTCCAGTCCACCTCCACGTAGGTAATGGCTGCGCCACCCGGCTCGGTCAGACGGCGGCGCGGGTGCCCCCGGCGCCGGGATGGCTGAGGTCCGTGTGATGCGCGTTCTCCCCAAAGTAAAACTGCCGAATATCATCCCGCTCCCGCAGCGCATCCGCCGGCCCCGACAGCACCGCCCGCCCCGCATCCAACACCGTAGCCCGGTCCGCATACTGCAGCGCCAACGCAGAGTTCTGCTCGGCCACCAGCAGCGTCAAACCTTCCTCGCGGTTCAGGCGCTTGAGCTGCGCGAAGATCTCCTGCACCACGCGCGGCGCCAGGCCCATCGAGGGTTCGTCCAGCACCAGCAGGCGCGGGCGTGACATCAGTGCGCGGCCGATGGCGGTCATCTGCTGCTCGCCGCCGGATGCAAGTCCGGCGGGCGTGCGGCGCTTGTCGCGCAGGCGCGGGAAGAGCGCGTACACCCGCTCCAGGTCGTGCGCGATCTCGCCGCGCCGCGCGCTGCGGCCGAGGGCGCCGGTGACGAGGTTGTCTTCCACCGACAGATTGGGAAAGCAGTGCCGGCCTTCCAGCACCGGCACCAGGCCGGCGCGCACCAGGGTGGCGGGGCTGGCCTGCGCCACGTCTTGGCCGCCGTAGGTGATGTGCCCGGCCGTGACCTGCCCGCGCTCGGCCGGCAGCAGGTGCGACACGGCCTTGAGCGTGGTGGACTTGCCGGCGCCGTTGGCGCCCAGCAGCGCGTGGATCTCGCCGGCACGCACCTCGAAGCCCACGCCGTGCAGGGCGGCGATGGCGCCCTTGTAGACGGCCTGCACCGCATCGACCGTGAGCAGTGCGGGGGCTGGGCTTGCCATGGCGTTCACTCACCCACTCAGGCCGCGCGGGCCAGGGGCCGCGCCTGCGCTGCATTGGCCGCGCCGGCATCGGTGGCCGGTGCGGGCGCCACCGCCGCGGGCCGGCCGGAGCCCGCGCCGATCTGCCACACATAGGGCGGCTCGGTGCCGTTGATGTGCCAGTCGCCCACGATGCGCGCCTTGTAGATCACCGGGTTGTGCGATGCCACGGTGCGCGCGTTGCGCCAGTGGCGGTCCAGCGACTGCGAGGTGCTGGCGGCCGAGGCGCCCAGGCCGTTGAAGAACTGGCTGGCCGCGCGCAGCACCAGGTCGGTGAGCGCCACCTGGCCCTGCGCGGATTCCAGCTCGGCCTCGATGTTGGCCTGGCGCTCTTCGTCGGCCGTGCCGTGCCAGTGCGCGTCGTAGGCGCGCTGGGCGGCGAAGGCGGCGCGCACGGCGGTGGCTTCGGCTGCATAGGCAATGGCCGAGACCTCGCCCACGACCTGCTGCACCTGCACGTCCTGCGCCACGCTGGGCGCGTTGCCGGTGCTGAAGATGCGCTTGCGGCCGCGCACCTGGGCGGCTGCGTCGCGCGTGATGGCGCGGGCAATGCCGGCCAGCGTGGCCAGGTGGAACAGCTGGTAGAAGGCCGTCTGGTACTTGAAGCGGTCGGCAAAGGCGAAGAGGTTCTCGGCCTCCACCGTGGCGTTGTCATACACCGAGGTGCCGCTGCCGGTGGTGCGCTGGCCAAAGCCGTCCCAGTCGTCGTGGTGCGTCACGCCGGGCTGGCGCGCGCGCACGGCGGCGATCACGTCCACGCCATCGCCGTCGCCCGGGCCGTCGCGGCGGGCGTACAGGTCGATCCAGTCGGCAAAGATGCTGCCGGTGCTGTAGAACTTGCGGCCGTTGACCACCCAGCGCCCGTCTTCCTTTCGCGTCACGCGCGTGATGACGTCGCCGATGGCCACGTTGCCCACTTCGGTCCAGGCGTTGCCGGCCAGGTCGCCTTCGGCAAAGCGCTGGAGCCACACGGCATTGGCGGCATCGCGCGGGGCGTTCAAGCGGTCTTCGACGAAGGCGAAGTGGCCGCGCAGCGCCTGCACGATGTTGGAGTCGGCCTCGGCCAGCTCCACCAGCAACTGAAAGAGCTGCGGCAGCGTGGCGCCGTCGCCGCCGTGCTCCAAGGGCACGCGCAGGGCGCCGAAGCGGGTGTCTTTCAGCCACTGGATGGCCTCGTGGCCCAGCTGGCGCTGCTGCTCGCGCTGCAGCGCGGTGGCCTGGATGCGCGAAAACACGGGGCGGTACTTGGCGGCGATGGCCTCGTAGGCGGGGCCGAGGATGGAGGGCGTGCGGTGGGTGTCGTGCAGGGCGGTCATGGCGTCGCTCCGGGTGGAATGAAAGAGAGGGGCCGGTGAGTCATTCAGTCGTCGATGCTGGTGCGCACCTTGACGTTCTTTTCCTTGGCATAGGCCAGGGACGACTTTTCGATGATCGGGCGCAGCAGCTTCCAGTCCGGCGCGATCCAGTCGGAGACGACCTTCCACTGCGTGCCGTCCCACTGCTGGAAGGCCACACGGCCGTCGCCTTCGTGGTTGTCCCAGGTCACGTGAATGGAGTGGAAAAGGCCCTTGGCGCCCAGCGCGGTGGCGTGGGCTTCGTCGATCTTGAGGTTCTCCAGGCCCCAGCGCACTTCGTCGCCGGTGAGGGTGCGCTTGCCGAACTTCGCCTGCGCGATGCGGATGGCCTCGACGTTCAAGATGCCGTTGAGCACGCCCAGGTTGTGATACACGCTGCCGATGCGTTTCTTGTCCTGCAGGTTGCCCTTGCCGGCGTCATAGACCGTCTTGACGATGTCTTGCAGCACGGGGTATTGCGTGCCGGGCGCCACCGAGGTGATGGCCACGTAGCCCTTGGCGGCGTCGCCCGCCGGGATCACGTCTTCTTCCGAGTTGGACCAGATGTTGCCCACGATGCGGTCGGCCGGAAAGCCGGTTTTCTGCGCGGTCTTGAGCGCCACCGGGTTCATCACGCCCCAGCCGCGCAGCACCACGAAGTCGGGCTTGGCGCGCCGAATGGTCAGCCATTGGGACTGCTGCTCGTTGCCCGGGTGCGGCACCTCGATCTGCTGCACGGTGAAGCCGTATTGCTTGGCCAGCAGCTCGTAGATCGGAATGGTTTCCTTGCCGTAGGGCGAGCCGTGGTACAGCACCACGATCTTCTTGCCCTTGAGTTTTTCCAGCCCGCCGGCTTTGGTGCCCAGGTAGTTCACGATGCCCGAGGTCTCGCTGTACGGGTTGACCAGCAGCGGGAAGATGTACTTGAACACGCGCCCGTCGGTGGTGTCGGTGCGGCCGTGGTTGATGGTGAGCAGCGGCACCTTGTCGGCCGTCACCCGGTCTATCAGCGCGTAGGCAATGCCCACCGACAGCGGGTTCCACGCGGCGATGCCGGGGCGGGTCTTGAGGCGCTCATACACCTCCACGCCGCGCTCCACCTCGTACTGCGTCTCGCCTTCTTCCCAGGTGAGCTTGACGCCGCCCACGCCGCCGTCGCGCGTGTTGACGAGGTTCAGGTAGTCGATGAAGCCGCCGAAGAACCCGGTGCCGCCGGCCGCATAGGGGCCGACGCGGTAGCTTTGCAGCGGAAAGAACTGCTCTTGCGGCTTGGCGGCCTGGGCCTGCGCGGCCTGCAGCCCGGTCAGGGCCAGCGCGGTGGCCAGCAAGGCGGTTTTCAGATGGCGGGTGAGAGACATGCGATGCGCTCCTGTGGAGAAAAGGGAGAGAGAAAGAGACGGAGAAAGAGGGGAAAGAAGCCGCTCAGGCGCTCTGCGGCGGCGGTGGCCGCGTGCGCTGCAGGCGTGCGGCGAGCCGCTCCCACAGCGCCGCCAGGCCGCGCGGCTCGGCGATGAGAAAGCCCACGATGAGGGCGCCCAGGGCGATGCGCTGGCACAGCTCCAGCACGCCCGAGTCGAACCACTGGCCCAGCAGCAGGCTGCCCAGGCGCGAGAGCAGCAGCGGGAACACGGCGATCAGCGCCGCGCCCAGGAAAGCGCCGCGCAGCGTGCCCAGGCCGCCGATGATGATGATGAAAAGAATCTGGAACGAGCGGTCGAGGTTGAAGCCCGCCGGCTCCACCGTGCGCAGATAGACGAAGCCCCACAGCACGCCCGCCACGCCGATCACGAACGACGACAGCGCGAATGCCAGCAGCTTGGCGCGCAGCACGGGCACGCCGATCACGCGCGCCGCCAGTTCGTTGTCGCGCACGGCGATGAAGTGGTGGCCGGTGGGCGTGCGCGTGACGCGCCAGACCAGCGCCGTGAGCACGGCCACCACGGTCAGCGCGAACAGGTAGCGGCCTGCGGGGGTGTCGAAGGCCACGCCCGCCACGCGGATGGGCGGCGCGTCGATCACGCCCGAGGGGTTGTGGTTGCTGAACCAGCCGAATTGGGTCAGCGCCCATTGCACGAAGAACTGCGCGGCCAGCGTGGAGACGGCCAGGTAGAAGCCCCGCAGCCGCAGGCTGGGCAGGCCGAACACCACGCCCACCAGCGTGGCGGCCACGCCGCCCAGCGCCATGGCCGCCAGCAGCGGCAGGCCGTCGATGCGCAGCTGAAAGTTGTAGGCCGCATAGGCGCCCACCGCCATGAAGGCGGCCGAGCCCAGCGAGAGCTGGCCCGCGTAGCCCGTGAGCAGGTTCAACCCCACGGCGGCCAGCGACAGCGCCAGAAAGGGAATCAGCAGCGCGTCGAACACGTAGTCGGACGCGACCAGCGGCACCAGGCCGTAGGCCAGCACCAGCGTGATGGCGGGCGTGGCCCAGAGGGGCCAGGGCGTGCGCCCGGTGGCGGTAGAGGCGGTGGATGCGGTGGGCGTGTGGGTTGCCATGGCGTCAGGCCCTTTCCACGGGGCGTTGCCCGAACAGGCCACCGGGCCGCACGAGCAGGAACAGCAGCGCCGCGGCATAGGCGAACCAGCTCTCGATGCCGCCGCCCACGTAGGGGCCCAGGTACACCTCGGCCAGCTTTTCCAGCGCGCCGATGAGCAAGCCGCCCACGATGGCGCCCAGGATGGAGTCGAACCCGCCCAGCACCAGCACCGGCAGCGCCTTCAGCACCACCAGCGACAGCGAGAACTGCACGCCCAGCCGCGCGCCCCACAGCAGCCCGGCCACCAGCGCGATCACGCCGGCGGCGGACCACACCGTGGCCCAGATCGCCGGCAGCCGCAGGCCCACGGCCAGCGCGGCGTAGGTGTCGTCGGCCACGGCGCGAAACGCCAGGCCCACGCGGGTGTAGCGAAAGAAGGCGGACAGCACCGCCACCATCACCGCCGCCACGCCGGCCGCGAACAGATCGAACGTGGAGATCAGCACGCCCGCGATTTCGATGGGTGCATCTTGAATGCCCAGCTCCAGCGAGTGCACCTGCGTGCCCCACGCCAGCTGGGCCACGCCCTCGATCACGTAAGACAGGCCCAGCGTGGCCATGAACAGCGTGATGGGCGGCTGGTTCACCAGCGGGCGCAGCACCACGCGCTCGATGGCCAGGCCGAGCGCCACCATGAGAGCGAAGGTGATGAGCAGGGCGAGGGCGAACGGCAGGCCGCGCTCGACCAGGCTCACGAAGGTGAGGGCGGCGAAGAGCAACTGCGCGCCCTGCGCGAAGTTGAGCACGCCCGAGGTCTTGTAGATCAGCACGAAGCCGATGGCCACGAGCGAATACATCACGCCGGACAGCAGCCCGCCGACCAGCACCTCGGCGAGGAATGCGAAGTCGAAGCCTTCCATCACAGCGCCCCCGTGAGTGATGCGGGCGCGGCAGGCGCTGCAGGCGAGGAATGCGATACAGGCGGCGCGTACGGCGCAGACGGCGCAGGGGCGTCGTCATCGTGCGCCACGCCCAGGTAGGCGTCGATCACGGCCGGGTCTTCGCGCACCTCGGCGGGGGTGCCGTCGGCGATCTTGCGGCCGTAGTCGAGCACCGCCACGCGGTCCGACAGGCCCAGCACGATGCCGATGTCGTGCTCGATCAGCACCACCGCCGCGCCCTGCCGGTCGCGCGTGGCGCGGATCAGCGCGGCCATCTCGCTCTTCTCGCCCGCGCTGGTGCCGGCCAGGGGTTCGTCCAGCACCAAGAGGCGCGGGCGGGCCACCAGCGCGCGCGCCAGCTCCACGCGCTTTTGCAGGCCGTAGGGCAGGCCGCCGGCCAGCCGGTCTTGCACGGCGCGCAGGCCCAGAAACTCGATGGCCTCGCGCGCTTCTTCGCGCGCATCGCGCCATTCGCGGCGTGCCCGGCCCCAGCCCAGCACCTGTTCGGCAAAGCTGGCGCGGCCCGCATGCACGCGGCCCAGGGCGATGTTGTCGCGCACGCTGAGGCCCTGGAAGAGCGCCAGGTTCTGAAAGGTGCGCGCCACGCCCAGGTGCGCCAGCCTTGGCGTGGGCACCTGCGCGAACGAGCGGCCGCCGATGGCCACGCGGCCGGCGTCGGGCCGGTACAGGCCGCTGATGATGTTGATGAGCGAGCTCTTGCCCGCGCCGTTGGGCCCGATGATGGCGCGCAGCTCGCCCGGCGCCACGCGCAGGTCGATGCCGCGCAGCGCATGCACGCCGCCGAAGGACAGGGCTATGCCTTGCAGCTCCAGCGCGGGCACGGCGGCCGGTGGGGCCGGTGAGGCGCTGCCTGCGACCGCGCCGGTGCGCTCGGCACTGCGGCGCGGTGCGGCGGGGGCCGTGGCGGGCGGCGCCAGGGTGCCGTCGAACAGGGTGCTGGACATGGTGGTGCGGGGCTTTGCGGGCAAGGCTGCGCCGGCGCCGCTGCGCACGGGCGAGCGGCGGGGGCGGCGCGGGCGCCGTGGTGGGTGGGGGAGCGAAGGGAGTGCGGCCGCGCGCGTCAGGCGGCCACGGCCTCGGCCGGCTCGGCAATGGTGGCTGGGGCGGCTGGAGCGTGCGCGCCCAGCCCCTGCGCTTCGAGTTCGCGCACCAGCGGCAGCACCTTGGCGCCGAAGTATTCGACCTCTTCGATGAAGTGCAGGAAGCCGGCCAGGATCAAGTCCACGCCCACGGCCTTGAGCGCCACGATGCGCTCGGCGATCTGGCGCGGCGTGCCGATCAGGTTGGTGCGAAAGCCGTCGTTGTATTGCACCAGGTCTTCGAAGGTGGATTGGGCCCAGTTGCCTTCGCCCTCGGGCGATGCCTTGCCCGCCTGCTTGGCCGCATCGCCAAACGCGTGTACGGCTTCCACGTGTGCGTGGTCGATGATGTCTTTGAGCGCGGCGCGCGCTTCTTCCTCGGTGTCGCGGGCGATGACGAAGGCGTTGATGCCGACGCGCACGCGGTGGCCCGTCTCGGCCGCCTTGGCGCGGATGTCGTCGATCTGCGCCTTCACGCCTTCGGGCGTGTTGCCGTTGGTGAAGTACCAGTCGGACACGCGCGAGGCCATGTCGCGCGCCGCGCGCGAGCTGCCGCCCTGGAAGATCTCCGGGTGCGGCTGCTGCACGGGCTTGGGGCTCAGCGTGTAGTCGTTGAAGCGGTAGAAATCGCCCTTGAAGGTGAAGTGGTCCTGCGTCCAGATGCCCTTGAGCGCGCGGATGAACTCTTCGGAGCGGCGGTAGCGCTCGTCATGCTCCAGCCACGGCTCGCCGATGGCCTGGAACTCGCCCTTGAACCAGCCGCTCACCACGTTGATGCCGATGCGCCCTTGCGAGATGTGGTCGATGGTGGCGATCTGCTTGGCCACCACGGCCGGGCTCCACGGCCCGGGCAGGATGGCGGCCAGCACCTTGAGCTTGGTGGTGGCGTGCAGCAGCGCCTGGCTGAACGACACCGACTCGTGCTGGTACTCGGCGCCGTAGCCGGCGGTGAAGCGGATCTGCGTCAGCGCGTAGTCGAAGCCCGCGCGCTCGGCCGCCAGGGCCAGGCGCTGGTTGTATTCCAGGCTCCAGTCGGTGCGCTGGGCGATGGTGCTGACCACCAGCCCGCCGCTGACGTTGGGCACCCAGTAGGCGAACCGGAGGCCTTCGGAAGAGGGCGCGGAAGAAGTCGTGTCGTGGCTCATGGCGATGCTCCTGGACGGTGGGTGAGGTTCGGTGGTTCGCTCGATCGCTCGATCAGGCGGCCTGCGCCAGCCGCAGCGCGGGCGTGGCCTGGGGCGCGATGCCGACCAGGGGCGCCGCGCGCTGCACCGCCAGAACGATGCGGTCGCGCAAGGCGCCGCTGGCGATCTCGTAGCCCTGGAAATCCTGCTCCGACGCATACACGCCCAGCGGCAGCGTGCGTGCCTGGAAGAAGCTGAACAGCGGGCGCAGCTGGTGGTCGATCACCAGCGCGTGGCGGTCGCTGCCGCCGGTGGCGGCCAGCAGCACGGGCACATCGACCAGCGCCTCGTGGTGTACGAAGTCGAACAGGTGCTTGAACAGGCCCGTGTACGAGCCGCGATAGACGGGGCTGGCCACGATCAGCAGGTCGGCCGATTCGATGGCGGCCAGCTCCGCTTCGACGGCGGCCGGCAACTGGCTGCGATAGACCGCGCCGCCGATCTGCGGGGCCAGCGGCCCCAGTTCGATGGTGCGGGCCTCGATGGGCAGCGCCTCGCTGAGCGCGGCGATCAACTCTTCCACCAGCACCAGCGTGCGCGAGGGGCGCTGCACGTTGCCGGAAACCGCCACTACCTTGAATTTGCGCGTCATGGGATCGAACCTTCCTGGGATGCCCGGCGCGACCATCGCGGCGGGGGTATGGGATGGATTGAAGACCCTGCGGCGCGCCAGCGCTGCAAAGGAATCGGCGCATGCTTATGCGGAATCCGAGCGTGTGGGTAAGTGGTTGATTGGTAAGGGAAAACCCGAAAATTCGGGCAAAGGGGCGGGCCGCGGCGCCGCGTGGCGGCTGCGCACCATGCCGGGCCCGGCTGCCCGCCCAGCGGCAAATTGCGCAGTTTGCCGCTGCACTTGGCCCCGATGTCGGCCCAGGTGCGGACCCTGGTGCGGGCGGTGGGGCCGCCGCGCGTTTTTGCTCAGTTTAGGTTAATTGCTATGTTTTATATAGCAATCAAGGCATGTTCGACTAGGGCATGAGGCCGAAAACGCTTCGAATGCCGGGCGGAATCAGACCGTGAACACCGCCCGCCACAGCGCCAGCACCGCGTCGCGCTCGGCCTGCAGGGTGGCGGGGTCCACACGGGTGGGCTGCTCGTTCAGGCGGGCCCGGTGCTGTACCTGCCGCAGGGTGCGGTAGGCCGTGGCGGCCGCTGCGCCCACGCCATCGGGCAGAAAGCCCGCCGCCTCGGCGCGCTGCAGCAGGGTGATGTTGCCCCGGTTCTCGCGCAGGCTGGGGTGGGTGGCGGACTGCGACAGCACCAGGTACTGGATGGCGAATTCGACATCGACCATGCCGCCCACGCTGTGCTTGACGTCGAACTGCCCGGCAGGCACCGGGTGGGCGGCGCGCACGCGGTTGCGCATGGTGACGATCTCTTCGCGCAGCGCGGCGGGATCGCGCGGCGCGGTGATGACGGCCTCGCGCACGGCGTCGAACCGGGCGCGCAGGTGGCGGCCGCTGCCGGTCAGCGATTGCGCATCCCCTTCGGGCACGGGCGGCAGCGCGCCGGGCGGGGCCAGGTCTTCGGTGCCCAGCAGAAAGCGCGCCCGGGTCATCGCCTGGTGCTCCCAGGTCCAGGCGGTGTTGCTGCCGCGCCGTTGCTGGTAGTTGGCGTAGGCGGTGAAGCTGGTCACCAGCAGGCCCGAGTTGCCGTTGGGCCGAAGGGCCGTGTCGATCTCGAACAGATCGCCCTCGGCGGTCTTCACCGTGAGCCAGTTGATGAGCTTGCGCACGAAGGCCGAATAGACCTCGGGCGCGCGGTCGTCGTCGTCGTCGAACACGAAGACGATGTCCAGGTCGCTGCCGTAGCCCAGCTCTTTGCCGCCCAGCTTGCCGTAGCCGATGATGGCGAACTGCGGCACCTCGCGGTGGCGGTTCTTCAGGCGGCTCCAGCACCATTGCGCGGTCACGCGCAGCACGCTGTCGGCCAGGGCCGAGAGGTCGTCGGCCACCTGTTCGACGGTGATGCGCCGTTCCACGTCGCGCGCCAGCGTGCGGAAGGTGTCGGCATGGTGGGCGCGGTGCAGCAGGTTCAGCAGCGTCTCGTCGTCGTCTTCGCCGGTGGACTGCAGCGAGGCGATGCGCAGCGCCAGTTCGCGTTCGAAATCTTCGGGCACGAAGCGCTCGGAGAGCAGGGCGTCGCCCGCCAGCTCGTCGATCACCCCGGGGTGCTGCAGCATGTAGCGCGCCGGCCATTGCGCAGCGCCCAGGAGGTGCAGCAGGTGTTCATGCACCGAGGGGCGCTCCAGCAGCAGCGCCAGGTAGATGTCGCGGCGCAGCAGCGATTCGAGCCAGCCGATCAGCCGCACCACGGCGTCTTCATTCACCTGGCCGTCGGCCAGCCAGCGCGCCGTGCGCTGCACCAGCCGCAGCAGCCGTTCGCGCGAGTCGTCGCTCAAACCCTGCACGCGCGGGTGGGTGCGCCATTCGGCCACCCGGGTGCGCACGTTGGGGGGCAGCTGTTCCAGTACGGCTTCCAGCTCGGGCGCCGCGGGGGCGCCGGCACGCGGGCCGCCGCAGCCGCCGCTGTGGCATTGCTTCTTGCCGGCGCCGCCCAGCAGCGTGTCGAACTCCTGCGCCACCAATTCGCGGTGCGCATCGAGCTGGTGCAGGAAGGCGCAGGTGCCCAGGCCGAGGGTCTGGGCGATCCAGGCGAGGTCGTCGTCGCGCGTGGGCAGCACATGGGTCTGCTGGTCGTCCAGGTACTGGATGCGGTGCTCCACCTGGCGCAGGAAGGTATAGGCCGAGGCCAGCGCGTCGGCCGTCTCCTGCGGCATGAGGCCGGCGCGGGCCAGGCGCTGCAGGGCCTCCAGCGTGGGACGGCAGCGCAGCTCGGGGAACTGCCCGCCGCGCACCACCTGCAGCAGCTGCACGATGAATTCGATCTCGCGGATGCCGCCGCGCGAGAGCTTCACGTCGTTGGCGCGCTCGGGGTGGCCGGCGCTGCGCTTGGCGGCATGGTCGCGGATCTGCCGGTGCAGCGAGCGCAGGGCGTCGAACACGCTGTAGTCCAGGTAGCGCCGGAAGACGAAGGGCAGCACCACGCCGCGCAGCGCCTGCACCGGCTCGCCGATCACCGCCTCGCGCGGCGCGACCACGCGGCTCTTGAGCCAGGCGAAGCGCTCCCACTCGCGGCCGTGCAACTGCAGGTATTCCTCCAGCGCGGCGAGCGACACGGCCGCCGGGCCGGAATTGCCGTTGGGCCGCAGCGCCAGATCGACCCGGAAGACGAAGCCGTGCTCGGTGGTGTCGCCCACCAGGCTGTAGATGGCCTTGACGGCATGGCCGAAGTATTCGTGGTTGGAGATGCGGTTGCGACCGTCGGCGTTGCCGGCGGTCTCTCCGTCGTGTTCGTACACGTAGATCAGGTCGATGTCGCTGGACACGTTCAGTTCGCGCGCGCCCAGCTTGCCCATGCCCACGATCCACAGTTCCACCGGCTGGCCGTCGGGACCGCGCGGGGCGCCGTGGCGGGCGTCGAGCCCTTCGCGCGCCTGCACGCAGGCCTGGTCCAGGGCCAGTTCGGCCAGCTCGGTGGTGGCCCGCGTGATGTCGGGCAGCGGCGCGCCTTGCTCGCAGTCGAGGCGCATCAACCGCTCCATGACCACCTGCCGCAGGATGCGCAAGGCCGCGCCGGTGTCGTGCCCGCGGGCGCGCAGTGCGGCTAGCGCATCGGCCATGGTGGCCCGCGTGGGGGCGCCGGGCGGCAGCACGGAAAACTCGTCGGCATAGCGCCGCTGGAGCCTCTGGTGGAAGCGGGAGTGGGACGCCGGCGAGCCGCTGGCTGCGGCGCCGGAATCGATTTCTGGAACGTCAGTGCAAGACAGCGGCATAGCAATGGCCCTGGGCCTGGAAACCGTACATAACGACACCGTTTGGTGCTGAACCCGCACAGCGGGCGCGGGTCATAATTCCTGTCACATCCCAACCCACCAATGATTGAACAGCCACCGCACCCCTCACGCCTGCTCCGATGCCTGGCAGGTCTTGCGCGGTGGTCACTGGGCTTGCTCATCGCCTTCTGGCTGCTGGTGGCCGTCGCCTGGGGGGTGCTCCACGGCTGGATTGTGCCGCGTATCGGCGACTTTCGTCCGCAATTGGAAACCCATGCCACACGCGCGCTGGGGGTACCGGTGCGCATCGGTGCGCTGTCGGCCCGCTCCGATGGGCTGGTGCCCACGTTCGAGCTGAACGACGTCGCCCTGCTAGACCCCGAAGGCCGTGTGGCCTTGAGCCTGCCGCGCATCGTCGGATCGCTGTCGCCGCGCTCGCTGCTGCGCATGGGGTTCGAGCAGCTCTATATCGAACGCCCCGAACTGGAGGTGCGCCGGATGGCGGACGGGCGCATCTTCATCGCTGGGCTGGCCTTTCGCCAGACCGAAGGGGGCGACAGCGCCGGTGCCGACTGGCTGTTTTCGCAAAGCGAAGTGGTGCTGCGCGGCGGCACGGTGCGCCTGACCGACGAGCAGGGCGAAGCGCCCCCGCTGGCGCTGGCGCAGGTGGACCTGCTGCTGCGCAACCGGGGCTGGGGCCACAACCTGCGCATCGAGGCCACGCCGCCCGAGCCATGGGGCGACCGGTTCAAGCTGACGGGGCAGTTCCGGCAGCCGTTCCTGACGACGCACGACGGCTCGTGGCGGCAATGGACGGGGCAGTTGTTCGCCGATTTTTCGCGCGTGGACGTCTCCCGGCTGCGCCACCATGTGCACATCGACGGCGTGCAGGTGGCCGAAGGGCGCGGCGCGTTGCGCGCGTGGATCGACTTTCAGCGCGGGCAGTTCGTGGGCGGCACGGCCGACCTGGCCCTGGCCGATGTGAATGCCCAGCTGGGTGCCAGGCTGGAGCCGCTGGCGCTGCGGTCGGTGGCCGGCCGCGTGGGTGGGCGGCGCCTGTCCGACGGGTTCGAGTTTTCCACCGAGGGCTTGCAGTTCACCACGCAGGACGCGCTGCGCTGGCCGGGCGGCAACCTCACCGTGCGGCACACGGGCCGCAACAGCAGCCGCGAGCAGGGCGAGCTGCGCGCCGACCGCCTCGATCTGGCGGCCCTCGCCCAGATCGCCAGCCGGCTTCCGCTGGACCCTGCGGTGCATGCGGCTTTGGCCGACTACGCGCCGCGCGGGCTGGTGGACGAGCTCAAGGCCAGCTGGCGCGGGCCCCTGGACCACATGCAGCAGTACCAGGCGCGTGGCAAGGTGACCGGGCTCGCCCTGGCCGACCAGCCACGGCCTGAAGGCGCAGCGGCCGGCGCGCCCGGCCTGCGCGGGGCGGATGTGGAGTTCGACCTGTCGCAGGCGGGCGGCAAGGCGTCGCTGGCCATGGCCGATGGCGCCCTGGTGCTGCCCAAGGTGTTCGAGGAGGGCACCGTGCCGGTGGACCGGCTTTCCGCCAAGGTGCGCTGGCAGATCGACGGCCAGCGCATCGCGGTGCAGGCGGACGATGTGCAGTTCGCCAACGCCGATGCGCAAGGCGAAGCGCGGCTCGCCTGGCACACCGGCGATGCCGAGCGCTCCGGCGCCCGCGCACGCTTTCCCGGAGTGCTGGACCTGTCCGGCGCGCTGCAGCGCGCCGACGGCACGCGCATGCACCGCTACCTGCCGCTGTCCATTCCGCAAGAGACACGCCACTACGTGCGCGATGCGGTCACGGCGGGCACCGCCAGCAACGTGCAGTTCCGCGTCAAGGGCGACCTGCACGACATTCCGTTCAACACGCCCGGTCAGGGCGAGTTCCATATCGCCGCGCGCGTGAAGGACGTGACCTATGCCTACGTGCCGCCACGCCTGCAGCACGCCAGCGACGCGCCGTGGCCCGCGCTCACCGAGCTTGCGGGGGAGCTGGTCTTCGACCGCTCCTCCATGGCGGTGAAGGGTGCGAGCGGCAGCTTTGCCGGCACCCCGAAGCTGCGTGTGAACAAGGTGGAGGCGCGCATTCCCGACCTCGCCCATTCGGTCGTCGCCGTCAACGCCGACGCGCGCGGGCCGCTGGCCGACATGCTGTCTTTCGTCACCACTTCGCCGCTGTCGCGCATTACCGGCAATGCGCTGGACAAGACCACGGCCAACGGCGACGCCGACCTGCAATTGGGCCTGTCGCTGCCCATCGGCCACATCGACCAGTCGAAGGTGCAGGGCCGCGTAACGCTGGCCGGCAACGACGTGCGCATCGCGCCCGATGCCCCGGCCATCGCCCGCGCCCGTGGGGCCGTGCAATTCACCGACACCGGTTTCACCCTGGCGGGCGTGCAAGGCCGCGCCCTGGGCGGCGACCTGCGGCTGGAGGGCGGCATGCGCGCGCTGCCGGCCGGTGTGCTGCCGGCCGAATCCGCCGTGCAGGTGCGTGCGCAGGGCGTGGCCACCGCCGAAGGCCTGCGCCAGGCCACGCAATGGCCCGGGCTGGTGCAACTGGCCCAGCGCGCCACGGGCAGCACGCCCTACGCGCTGGCGCTGGGCGTGCGCCGGGGCACGCCCGAAGTCCAGGTCACCACCCATTTGCAGGGCATGGCGTTCGACCTGCCGGCCCCGCTGGGCAAAACGGCCGAGGCCATGCTGCCCGTGCGGTTCGAAACGCAGCTCACCCGCGAGTCGCTGGCGGCAGGCGCCCCCCTGCACGAGCAGTTGGCACTGGACCTGGGCACGCTCGGCTCGGTGACGTATGTGCGCGATATCTCGTCGGCCGGCCAGCCGCGCGTGCTGCGCGGTGCGATCGCACTGGGGCTCGCGCCCGGCGAGGCTGCGCCCCTGCCCGAACGCGGCGTGGTGGCCAATGTGCAGATCGGCGAACTGGATGCCGACGCCTGGCACGCGGTGCTGCATGGCGGCAATGCCCCGCCGGCGTCCCCGGCGGCGCTGCCGGCCGCACCTTCCGCAGAGGCCGCATCGGCAGCCGCTGCGGCCGCAGCCACGCCCGCCAGCAACACACCGCCCGTCAATATGCCGCCCGCCAATACGCCGCCCGTCAATATGGCCGCCAAGGGCGCCCCTGAGGAGTCTTCGCCCATGCAGGAATACCTGCCCACGCAACTGGCCGTGCGGGCCCGGCAGGTGGACTTTCAGGGCCGCTCGCTGCACAGTGTGGTGATGGGCGGATCGCGCGAAGGCAACACCTGGCGCGCCAATGTGGACGCGCAGGAACTGAACGGGTACGTGGAATTCCGCCAGGGCGCGGGCAGCGGTGCCGACGGGAGTGCCGGCCGGGTGTTCGCGCGCCTGTCCCGTCTCGTGGTTCCGCAAAGCGATGCCAAGCAGGTGGATGCACTGCTGACCGAAGAGCCGGCGACCGGCGGCACCGGCACGCTGCCGTCGCTGGACATCGTGGTGGACGACTTCGAATTGCGCGGCCGCCGCCTGGGCCGCATCGAGATCGAGGCCCAAAACCGGGGCGGCGACGGCGCTCCGCGCGAGTGGCGCCTGGCCAGGTTCAACATCATCGCGCCCGAGGCGACGCTCACGGCCAACGGCAACTGGGCGCTGCTGGGCAGCGGCGAATCGGGTGCCGATGCCCGCCGCCGCACCGTGATGAATTTCAAGCTGGACATTCGGGACTCGGGCGACCTGCTCACCCGCTTCGGCATGGCCGACGTGGTGCGGCGCGGCAAGGGCCGCATGGAGGGGCAGGTCGCATGGATGGGGCCGCCGCTCACCCCGGATTACCGCACCATGTCGGGCCAGATGAACGTGAACGTCGAGTCGGGCCAATTCCTCAAGGCCGACCCCGGGCTGGCGAAGCTGCTGGGCGTGCTCAGCCTGCAGTCGCTGCCGCGCCGCCTGACGCTCGATTTCCGCGATGTGTTCAGCGAGGGCTTCGCCTTCGACTTCGTGCGCGGCGACGTGCGCATGGAGCAGGGCGTGGCCACCACCAACAACCTGCAGATGAAGGGCGTGAACGCCGCCGTGCTCATGGAGGGCAGCGCCGATCTGGACCGCGAAACGCAGGACCTGCACGTGGTGGTGGTGCCCGAGATCAACGCCATGACCGCTTCGCTCGTCGCCACGGCCATCAACCCCGTGGTGGGCCTGGGCAGCTTTCTGGCGCAGGTGTTTCTGCGCGGCCCGCTCATCCAGGCGGCGACGCAGGAGTTCCGCATCGACGGCACCTGGACCGACCCGCGCATCGAACGCGTGCCCCGGCGGAAACTGGGCAGCGCCGGCACGAAAGCCGGCCCGGCGCCGAACCCTGAGACGCCCAACGGAGACAAATCATGAAAGCTGCCGCATTGCAAATGGTGTCGGGACTGCACGTTTCCGCCAATCTGGAGCAGGCCCGCCACCTGATGGAGCAGGCCGCAGCCGACGGCGCGGAACTGGCCGTGCTGCCTGAATATTTTTGCGCCATGGGCGCGCGCGACACCGACAAGCTCGCATTGCGCGAGCCCTATGGGGATGGACCGATCCAGCGCTTTCTGGCCCAGGCGGCCCGAGAGCTGGGCCTGTGGGTGGTGGGCGGCACGCTGCCGCTGCGGTGCGGGTCGGAGCACCAGGTGCGCAATACCTCGCTGGTGTTTTCACCGCAAGGCGAGTGCGTGGCCCGCTACGACAAGATCCATCTCTTTCGCTTCGACAACGGTCGCGAGCGATTCGATGAAGCGGCGGTCATCGAGGCCGGCAACACGCCGGTGCGTTTCGACATGACGGCGCGCGACGGCACGCATTGGCGCGTCGGGCTGTCGGTGTGCTATGACCTGCGCTTTCCCGAGCTGTACCGCCAGCACGCTGCGGCCGGGGCCGATCTGTTGCTGGTGCCCAGTGCCTTCACCCACACCACGGGAGAGGCCCATTGGGAACTGCTGCTGCGCGCCCGTGCGGTGGAGAACCTGGCCTACGTGTTGGCCCCGGCCCAGGGCGGCGTGCATGAAAACGGCCGCCGCACCTGGGGCCACAGCATGGCGATCGATCCGTGGGGCGTGGTGCAGGCCCAGGTGCCCGAAGGCGCGGGCGTGGCCATGGGCCTTCTGGACAAGGCCCGGCTGCAGCAGGTGCGCCAACAGCTGCCCGCCCTCGACCACCGCGTTGTGTGAGCGACGGCACGCCGTTCCTGTGGCCGTGGCACCGCTGGCGCAGCGCGTGGAAGCGCTGGTCGCTGTGGGCGCTGCTCGTGCTGCTGGTGGCCGGCATGCTGGTCACCCAGGTATGGCTGGCCGGCCGCTACGAGGCGAGCGAAGTACAGAACCGCCTGGACCGCGACGCGGCCGATGCGGTGGCCGACATTCGCCAGGGCTTCGCCCACAACCTGCAGAACCTGCAGGCGCTGCACGGGGGCACGCCGGATCTGGCGAGCTGGGAGTCGCGCGCCGCCGCGCTGCTGAGCGTGCGCCGCGAACTGGTGCGCCTGGAGTGGCGCAGCCCGTCGCTGGAGGTGCGCGCCCACGTCGAAACCCCGTACCGCCCGGTGCAGTGGGACACCGAAATGCGCAGCGGCATGCATTCCAACATCGCGCTGGCCTGCGGCAATGCGCGCCGCGTGGCGGGGCCGTCGTATTCCGCCAGCTACTTTCAGCCGCAGGGCGACGGCCGTGGTTCCGAAATGATGGAGCTGTGCCTGCCCCTCATCCAGGACGGACGCAACGAAGGCTTCGTGGTGGCCACCTATTCGCTGCACAACGTGCTGATCGACCTGGTGGTGACCAGCCTCAAACGCGGGCAGGAGGTGTCGTTCACCGAAGCCGATGGCACCCGCCTGGCGATGGTGGGCGCCAGCCGGCGCGGTACGCGCCTGTTCAGCTCGCAGCAGCTGTTCGACCTGCCGGGCGCCACGCTGGTCCTGCGCATGGACAGCTGGCACAGCGCGCCCAGCGTGTTCCCCAACGTGCTCACCGCGCTGGTGACGGCCATGTCGATCGCGCTGGTCACCGTGCTGGTCGTGCTCGTGCGCGACAACCGTCGCCGGTTGCGTGCCGAGCGGGATCTGGGGGATGCGCTGGCCTTTCGCAAGGCGATGGAAGACTCGCTGGTGACCGGGCTGCGCGCCCGGGACCTGCAGGGGCGCATCACCTACGTGAACCCGGCCTTTTGCGAGATGGTCGGCTTCACCGCGCAAGAATTGCTGGGCCAGAGCGCCCCCGTGCCGTATTGGCCGCCCGAGTTCGCCGACGAGTACCGGCAGCGCCAGGCGATCCGCCTGTCCAGCCTGCATCCCCCGCCGCGCGAAGGGTACGAGTCCACCTTCATGCGCAAGGACGGCGTGCGGTTCCCGGTGCTCATCTTCGAGGCGCCGCTCATCAACGCCCAGGGCCTGCACACCGGCTGGATGAGCGCGTTCCTGGACGTGAGCGAGCAGCGCCGCGTCGAGGAGATGTCGCGCGCCTCGCAAGAGCGCCTGCAGGCCACGGCGCGGCTGGCCACGGTGGGCGAGATGGCCTCGCTGCTGAGCCATGAGCTGAACCAGCCGCTGGCCGCCATCGCCAGCTACGCCTCGGGCTCGCTCAACCTGCTGCCGCCGGACGGCGGACCGCCCCACGAGCCCTTGCACGACGTGCATGTGGCGCTGCAGCGGATCGCGCAGCAGGCCGAGCGCGCGGGCCGCGTGATCCGCAGCGTGCATGACTTCGTGCGCCGGCGCGACCAGTCGCGCGAAGTGGTGTCCGCCCACGACCTGCTGGACGCGGTGATGCCGCTCATTCGCCTGCAGGCCCGCAAGCTGGAGGTCTTCGTGAAGATCTCGGTGGATGCCGGCCTGCCGCCCGTGCTGTGCGATCGCACCATGGTCGAGCAGGTGCTGTTGAATCTGGCGCGCAATTCCATGCAGGCCATGGACGACCCCGCCACGCCGCAGCGCATTCTGGAGCTGCGCGTGCGCCGCGCCGCATCGAACGCCCAGAGCGCCCGGCTGGAGTTCATGGTGATCGACCGGGGCTGCGGCATCGCGCAGGACGTGGGCGAGAAGCTGTTCACCCCGTTCTTCACCACCCGGCCCGAAGGCATGGGCCTGGGGCTGAGCCTGTGCCGCACCGTGGTCGAGCAGCACGGCGGCTTTCTGGGGCACGCGCCCAACGAGCCGCGTGGTACGGTATTCACTTTCACCCTGCCTGTCGCCAGCGCGGACAGCATCCAACCCTGATGGAACCCGTCTCCAACGCCACCATATACATCGTTGACGACGACTCCGGCGTGCGCGAAGCGCTCGCCTGGCTGCTGCGATCGCGCCGGCTGCCCAGCGAGTCGTTCGACAGTGCCGAAGCCTTCGAAGCCATGCTGGACGAGCGCCCACCACCGCGCCAGCCCTGCTGCCTGCTGCTGGACGTGCGCATGCCCGGCATGAGCGGCCTGGCGCTGTTCGACCGGCTCGCCGAGCGCCGGCTGATCGAGGCGATGCCCGTCATCTTTCTCACCGGCCATGCCGACGTGCCTACGGCCGTGGCCACCGTCAAGCGCGGGGCGTTCGATTTTTGCGAAAAGCCGTTTTCCGACAACCTGCTTGTGGACCGCATCGAACAGGCCCTGGCCCAGTCAGCCCAATACATGGAACAGGTTCGCCAGCACAGCGACCTTCAGGTGCGGCTGTCGGAGCTGACCGAGCGCGAGCGCGACGTGATGCGCCTCGTGGTCGAGGGGTTGCCGAACAAGCTCATCGCCGACCAGTTGGACATCAGCGTGCGCACGGTGGAGGTGCACCGCGCGCGGGTGTTCGACAAGATGCAGGTCAAATCCGCCGTGGAGCTGGCCAACCTGCTGCGCGCCGCGCTGTGAAAAAAGCCACGGGGCGCCGAAGCGCCCCATGGCTTTGTGCCTGGTGGCCCAGCCCTTGGTGAAGGATCAGAAAGCTCCGACCCTGTTGCACCCAAGCGCCTGGAACCTGCGCCCGTCAGCCCGGCTGGCGCTCACCCACGAAGATTTCCACACGGCGGTTGCGCGCACGGCCGTCGTTCGTGTCGTTGGTGGCGATGGGCTGGTGCGAGCCGCGGCCCTCGACCTGGATGCGACCGCCGTTCACACCCCGGGTCGTCAGGAAATTGCGGGTGCTGGCCGCGCGGTCCATCGACAGCGGGTTGTTGATGGCATCGCTGCCGGTGGAGTCCGTGTGGCCCACGATGCGTACTTCGGTGTTGGGATTGTTCCGAAGCCCTTCCGCAAAGCGCTCCAGCACCGGGGCGAAGTTGGACTGGATGTCCGAGCGGTTCGTGGCGAACGAGATGTCGCTCGGAATGTCGAGCTTGAGCTGGTTGTCGGCGGTCTGCGTCACCACCACGCCCGTGCCCTGGGTGACCTGCTGCATGTCGCGCTTTTGCCGCTCCATGTGCTGCGACCAGATGTAGGTGCCCAGGGCCCCCACACCCGCACCAACGACCGCCCCCGTGCCCGCACGGCCCCCCGTGGCGGAGCCGATGACCGCCCCAGCCACCGCGCCGACGCCAGCGCCCGTCGCGGTACGCCGCTGGGTATCGTCCATGTTGGCACAGCCACTCACGAGCAGAACGGCGGCAGTGGCGCCAATGAGAATCTTGTTGCGCATGGGATCTTCCTTTTTTCCAAGTGATGGGCCGCCGTTCGCTGTCGAGACGGGGGCGAGCCCCTGGACTCATGCGCTGGCTGACGGACCTTGAGCGAAATTGACAGAGCGCTATTCTTGGCGCTCGCGGCCTCGCTCAGGGTAGGACCAGTTCGTCAGGGTCTTCGCTTAAACCGGCCTGGGTCTGGAAAGCCGGGCCATTGAACTGATGCACGTCATAAACCCCAGCGGCAAAAGCCATCGCGAAGTCCGGGAACGAGCGACGGGCACGCTATTTGTCCGCTTCGCCGTCACGTTCCTTGTTGTCATTAGGCGACGAAGGGGGTTCCCCGCCCTTGCGCCCCGCAAACATCGTCCACCAAACAATAGCGACCAGGACGACCAGCGCCAGCAATGCTTCAAGCAAAATCAGCCCCATGAAATTCCGTCTCCTGCGCCTTGTGACAACGGCGCTGATTGTAGGAACCCTGGTGGCCTGCTCCACCACGCCCCTGCCCCCTTCGTCTCCCTTGCCGCCCGGGGCTCCGCTGCCGGGCACGCCGGGTGGCGTTTTGCCGCCCGAGCCGCTGGGGCCGTTGCCGGGGCCGATGTCCCAGCCCAAGAGCCGCTGGATTCCGGTGCATTGGGCGGAGTTGCCCGGGTTTACCGAAGATTCGCTGCACGAGGCTTGGAATGCGTGGATCAAGAGCTGTGAGCGCCCTGCGCCGGCTTTCGCTCCGCTGTGCGGCGAGGTGCGTCGCCTGTCCATCGCCAGTCCCGAGGAGCAGCGCGCCTGGATGGTGGCGCGGCTGCAGCCGTATCGCATCGAGGCGTTCGATGGCGCGGTGGACGGCATGCTCACCGGCTATTACGAGCCGTACCTGGATGCGGCGCGCCAGCCGGGCAACGGTTTTACCGTGCCGCTGTACCGGTTGCCTGCGGGCTACGGGCAGCGCAAGCCCTGGTACACGCGCCAGCAGATCGACACGCTGCCCGAGGCGCAGGCGGCGCTTGCGGGCCGGGTCATCGCCTGGGTGCGCGATCCGGTCGAGGCGCTGGTGGTGCACATCCAGGGGTCGGGCCGGCTGCGGGTCCAGGAAGCCGATGGCGCGGTGACGCTGCTGCGCGTGGCGTTCGCCGGCACCAACGACCAGCCCTACCAGAGCGTGGGCCGCTGGCTGCTGGACCAGGGCCTGGTGCGCGATGCGACCTGGCCCGGCATCCGCGCCTGGACGCTGCAGAACCCGCAGCGCGTGCAGGAGATGCTGTGGGCCAATCCCCGCTACGTTTTCTTTCGCGAAGAGCCGCTCGATGCCATGGACGCCGGCTTCGGCCCCAAGGGGGCGCAGGGCGTGGCCCTCACGCCCGGCCGCTCGATCGCCGTGGACCGCCAGAGCATCCCCTATGGCACGCCGGTGTGGCTGGCCTCGACCGGCCCGCAGGTGCAGCTGCAGCGCCTGGTGATGGCGCAGGACACGGGCACGGCCATCGTGGGAGCGGTGCGTGCCGACTACTTCGCGGGCTGGGGGCAGGAGGCGGGCGAACTGGCCGGGCGGCTCAAGCAGGGCCTGCGGCTTTGGGCGCTCTGGCCGCGCTGAAGACGACACGTTCACGGCGCGTTCACGACGTTTCAGCACGTTTCAGCCGGCGCCGCGCGCCCGGCTGGGAAGGCACCCCACAATGGGGCTGGCAGGCCCTTGCGGGTCGGCCAGCAGGCCCTTCAACCCATGATCGATCCCCAAAGGAGAACCGCATGACCGCTGACCGATGGCTGCGCGCTGCCGCGCATGGCACCCTTCCTTTGCTGGCCGCCCTGCTGGGCGCCTGCGCCCCTTTGGGCACGACGCACGCCCAGGCCCCTGCCGGGCCCGACCTGCGCGCCGACACCGCGGCCCGCTTCCTGGCCTTCGCCCCGGCCCGCAACCCGGAGCCCCCGATGACCGATGCGCCCGCGCTGGCCTTCGGCGTGCGGGCGCCGGGTACGGCCACCGCGACGCCCTTCACGATGACCATGGACACCGGCTCCACCGGCGTCGTCGTTTCGGCCACCGACCTGCCCGGTTTCTCGGCGCAGGAGGCCGAGGCGGGTGAGAAAGGCTGGGAGTTCCTGTCCAGCAGCAAGCGGCTGTGGATCGGCCGCTGGGTGCCCCGGGAACTGGTCTTTCGCGATCCGGCCGGCGCCGAAGTGGTCGCGCGCGTGCCCGTGCTGGCGGTGCAGGAGGAGATCATCTGTCCCGGCTGGAGCGAAAAGGCCAACCTGCCCACGTGCGAAAAACCCGAGAAGGCCACGGCCCAGCCGCGCGGCATCGCCTACCTGGGCGTGGGCTTCGGGCGCGAGCACGACGGGCAGCCGCAAGGCACGCCGGACAAGAACCCGCTGCTGAACATCGTCTCCATCGACGGCCAGCCCGTGGCGCCCGGCAGCATGCGCAGCGGTTTCATCGTGACGGCCAAGGGCGTGCATGTGGGCCTCACGAGCGCCAACACCGCAGGCTTTTCGTACGTGAAGCTGCAGGGCCGCAGCCTGAACGCCGCAGGCCTGCCCGCCTCCAGCGATCCGCGCGACTGGCCCCAGGCGACGATGGCCGTCTCGGTGAACGGCGCACCCTCGCAGACCGGCGCGGTGCTGGTCGATACCGGCATCGCTCAGATGTACCTCACGGTGTCCAACCCATCGGCACTGCCGACCACGGCCATCCCCAATCCGAGCCGCAAGGGCGCGACCGCGACGGGCCTGGCGAACAGCACCGAGGTGCGGGTGTCGTTCCCCGACGATGCCGCGCCCGTGGCGCAGTACCGGTTCCAGGTGGGATCACCGCAGGCGCCCACGGCGGTGATCGTCACGCGTCCGTCGGAGCAAGCGTTCGTCAACACGGGCCGGCATCTGCTGCGCCAGCATGACGTGCTGTTCGATGCCGATGGCGGCTGGTTCGGGCTGCGCCGCGGCGGGTGACCTGAGGACGGGGCCTATGTCTGGCGCGGCCCGGGGTCGGCGGCAACTCGCTGCATGTCGAACCGCAGCGGAAATTCAGTCAGCCGGTTGCCGGACTCATCCTGGACTTCGTAGCGGACATTGGGGTTGCCGCTGAAGGGCACATCCCAGCGGTCTTCTTTGCCCTTCAGGTTATCGGTGATTGCACTATCGGCATAACGGAACTTCTCGGATTCGAACCGCTCTGCAATCGACGATTGTTCCTTGACCAGATTTTGGCGCCTCAGCGCCTCCGTGATGTCCAGGGCTGCGGAAACAGTGCCCGCGGGCTTGGTCTGCTGCACGCCCCTGCCTGCAGCGCCGAGGAGTTTCTGGTGCAGGGGAAGTGCGTCTTTCACAAGGGTCGGTGAGGCGAAGGGGGTCCATGGGTCCACCACAATGTCTTGGTCGGAGGTCTCTCCACGGATTACGACGAAAACATGATTTTCATCGGGGCGGCCATCCACCATATCGATCCTGGAGTCCTTGAGTGCGGGATTCTGTGAAAGAAGTTGATACGCCAAGCTGGCCTGACCATCGCAATAGCCGCCCTGGTACTGGATGGCGAGGTACGCCCGAGCCGCTGGGCTTGCCGTTAAACTGAACGACAGCGAGGATCGGAGATAGCTCTCCCCCCCGGTCGCCGCCATGTCCTTGATCTGATTGCCAGCTCCTCCGGGGAGCAGCGCCTTCACAAGATCGATCGCCTCCCGCGCTGCTGCCAGGTTGGCGGCCGTTGCGGGAGAGATCACGCGCAAGTGGGGCGCCATGTCAGGCATCTGCGTTTTGACGCCAGGATGCGTGGTGGATAGCGCATTGGCCTGATTCAACTGGTCTGGTGACAGTTCGATGAACTGGTCGGAGCGCAAGAGCCCTGGGAGCAGTTCCTTGGCTGGAACCAGGACGGCGTTCTGGGCCTCATCGAACGTGATGTAGGTATCGAGCCGGTGAGGTTCTGTCGAGAGAGCAGACACATTACCTACCTGCTTGAGCAATGGGTTCGCGCTGTCGAGCAGGCGTCTCCTGGCGGCTTTCGCTTCGGAAACGTTGCTGTCGAACCAAGCCTTGGGATCAGGCTCTGGTGCTGGCACTTTGCTGGATGAACCCCACCCCATGAATCCCCGCACGGTGCCGAGCATGGAGGAGTGCGATGCGGAAGACGGCTTGGACGGCAGGTTGTTGGTGCGGGGGCGAATGTCACCGCTGGAACTGGGATGGCGAGGAGACGCACCTGCCAAGGCGTGGGATGAGTTCCCGCTCGAAGACGAGCCGCGCTGCGACGTTTTGGGCGCTGCCTGTTCCTGCGCAGCCGCGCCTCGTGGGGACTTGGCATGTATCAGTTTGCTCAGCTTCATGTATCTCTTCCCTTGGCGATCCTGCCCGCCGTCAGTCAGCAGTTTGCAAGTGGGGCCAGCTTAGAGCGGACGCAGGAAACAGAAACTTGCCAGCCGAAGCGACTCCAGGGTGCGCGAACCGATCCGCCCTCAGCGCTCCAGTTCCACCAGGTAGCGCGACACCACCGGCGGCGCCTCGCCCGTGTGGAACGCCAGCTTGCGGTCGCGCAGCGCCACGTCGGCGGCGGTGACGCGGTCGAAGCGGCGCAGGTGTTCGGTCCACGATTCGTCCACGATGCGCTCCACCTAGCGCGAGGGGGCGGCGATGTCGTGCTGCAGCTGCCAGTCCAGCGCGCCCTGGCGCAGGCGGCTGCGGCGGCTTTCCTGCATCAGCGCCCTGAATTCGGCGGCCCGCGTGGGGTCGATGTGGTATTCGATGGTGACCACCACGTGGCCGCGTTCGGGCGTGGTGGGCGCCACCAGCAGCTTGAAGGCGGTCGAGGGGCTCAGGTCTTCTTCCATGGTGCGGTCCACCACCCAGCGCTGCACCAGCGCCATGGCGAGGGTGCCGGCCAGCGCGGCCAGCGCCAGGCTCATGTGCACGGTGGTGAGCGAGGCCAGGCCACCTGGCCCCACAGGGCCGCGCCCGCCGCCGTGGCGCCCATGATGGCCATCTGGTAGATCGACATGCCGCGCGCGCGCACCCAGTTGGGCAGCGCGAGCTGGGCCGACACGCTGAGCGAGTTGGCCGTGGTGATCCATGCCATGCCGCCCAGCACCATGGCGGGCACGGCCACGTACACGTTGGGCGCGACGGCGATCACCGCCGTGGAGGCGGCCTGCAGCAGCGCACCGCGCGAGACCAGCGTGTCGCGCGACATGGCCTGGCGCAGGCGCGGCAGGAACAGCGCGGCCGCGATGGCCCCGGCACCCATCGAGGCCAGCAGCAGGGTGAAGGTGCCGGCGCCGCCGCCTTCCAGGTCGCGGGCCACCAGGGGCAGCAGCGCCAGCAGCGCGGTGGCATGCGGGAAGAAGACCGAGATGCGCCACAGCACCGCGCGCATGCGGGGCGACTCGCGCACGAACTGCACGCCCACGCCCACGCCCACGCCCACGCCCATGGCGCTGGTCAGCCGCTCGCGCCCAGCGGGCTGGGCACTCCACATGCAGGTGTCGGCGGCCAGCCAGGTGAGCCAGAGCATTCGGAACACCGGCACCTGCAGCGGCGCGAACGGCGAGAGGCTGGCGCGCCGGGCGGCGTCCTGGTCGAGCTGGGCGGCGGCTGCGGCCTCGGCAGTGCGCGCGTCATCGGCTGCGGCAGTGGCCGCGCCCGGGCTGTCCAGGGTCGAAAAAGGGGTGGGGCGGGCTCTCGTGGGGCGGCAAAGGGGGCATGGTTGGCGTCGATTGTGCGCATGGCGGACCGGCAGCGCCCGGTGGCGCGCGGACGCCCCGGATGGCGGCGCGGAGAAGCGGTTTCAAGCGATCAGAGTGAAAAATGCCTCCAGCGCAATAAGCACTAGGGGGCATTGCTATTATTTTTGTAGCTTATTGCCAGGGGCCGGCAGGTGTGCCAGCGGCAACGCACCGCTGGCCTTGACCTCGCCCAGCGAAAAGCTGGTGTGCATGTCCTTCACGTTCGGCAGGTTCAGCAGCACGTTGCGCGCGAAGTGCGAAAAACTGTCCAGGTCGCGCGCCACCACCTGCAGCTCGAACGTGCCGGTGCCGCTGATGTAGTGGCAGGCCACCACCTCGGGGATCTGGGCGATGGCCGCCTCCATCTCCCGCGTGAGGCCGCCGGTGCTGCGGTCGGCGTCCAGCCGCACGAAGGCCAGCACGCCCAGCCCGATCTTGTGGCGGTCGATCTCCGCGTGGTAGCCCTTGATGTAGCCGCTTTCCTCCAGCGCCCGCACCCGGCGCCAGCACGGCGCGGCCGACAGGCCCACCCGCTGGGCCAGTTCGGCATTGGTCAGCCGTGCGTCGGCCTGCAGCTCACCGAGGATCGCCAGGTCGAATTTGTCCAAAGTGTTCATTCGGCGATTATTTTGCGAAAGATCCTTTCTAAAATGAGGGTAAACACGGCATGAAAACGAAAGGACATATCCGGCCGTCCTGCCTACACTGCCCTGACAAGGCGGTGCGTCCCCAGCCCAGGACCCTCCGCTGAACCCGCGCTCACGAGGCGACGGCCAACGACCCCACTGGAGATTCCCCCGATGAACGCCCCCCTGCCCGAGCACATCCGCCGCGCGATCGAAACGGTCACGCTCGATGACAAATACGCCCTGCCGGAGGGCCGTGCCTTCATGAGCGGTGTGCAGGCCCTCGTGCGCCTGCCCATGCTGCAGCGCCAGCGCGATGCGATCGCGGGCCTGAACACCGCCGGCTTCATCAGCGGCTACCGCGGCAGCCCGCTCGGCACCTACGACCAGGCGCTGTGGTCGGCCAAGAAGCACCTGACCGAAAACCACATCGTGTTCCAGCCCGGCGTGAACGAAGAGCTGGGCGCCACCGCCGTGTGGGGCACGCAGCAGCTCGACCTGTACCCGCAGACCAAGAAGTACGACGGCGTGTTCGGCATCTGGTACGGCAAGGGCCCGGGCGTGGACCGCTGCTCGGACGTGTTCAAGCACGCCAACATGGCGGGCACCTCCCGGCATGGCGGCGTGATCGCCATCGCGGGCGACGACCACATCAGCAAGAGCAGCACGGCGCCCCACCAGAGCGACCACATCTTCAAGGCCTGCGGCCTGCCGGTGTTCTTCCCCAGCAGCGTGCAGGACATTCTGGACATGGGCCTGCACGCCTTCGCCATGAGCCGCTTTTCCGGCGTGTGGTCGGGCATGAAGACCATCCAGGAAGTGGTGGAGTCGTCCGGCAGCATCTCGGTGGACCCGGACCGCGTGAAGATCGTCATGCCCGAAGACTTCGCCATGCCGCCCGACGGCCTGCACATCCGCTGGCCCGACGCGCCGCTGGAGCAGGAAGCGCGCCTGATGGACTACAAGTGGTACGCGGCGCTGGCGTACATCCGCGCCAACAGGCTGAACTACAACGTGATCCAGGGCCCGCAGGACCGCTTCGGCATCATTTCCAGCGGCAAGGCGTACAACGACACGCGCCAGGCGCTCATCGATCTGGGGCTGGACGACGAAGTCTGCCGCCAGCTGGGCATCCGCCTGCACAAGGTGAACGTGGTGTGGCCGCTGGAGGCCACCATCACCCGCGACTTCGCGCAAGGCCTGCAGGAGATCCTGGTGGTGGAGGAAAAGCGCCAGGTCATCGAATACCAGATCAAGGAAGAGCTCTACAACTGGCGCGCCGACGTGCGCCCCAACGTGCTGGGCAAGTTCGACGAAGTGCCGGGTGACAACTCCGGTGGCGAATGGAGCATGCCCAACCCCAGCCAGAACTGGCTGCTGCGCCCCAAGGCCGACCTGACGCCCGCGATCATCGCGCGCGCCATCGCCAAGCGGCTGAAGAAGCTGGGCGTGCCGCAGGACATCGCGGCCCGCATGGACGCGCGCCTGTCGGTCATCGATGCGCGCGAACGGGGCCTGGCCGAATCCAAGGTGGACACGGGCGACCGCACGCCGTGGTTCTGCAGCGGCTGCCCGCACAACACCAGCACCCGCGTGCCCGAGGGCTCGCGCGCGGTGGCCGGCATCGGCTGCCACTACATGGTCAACTGGATGCCCGACCGCAACACGTCCACCTTCACGCAGATGGGCGGCGAGGGCGTGACGTGGGTGGGCCAGCAGCCCTTCACCACCGAAAAGCACGTATTCGCCAACCTGGGCGACGGCACCTACTTTCACAGCGGCCTGCTGGCCATTCGCCAGAGCATCGCGGCGGGCACCAACATCACCTACAAGGTGCTCTACAACGACGCCGTGGCCATGACCGGCGGCCAGCTCGTGGGTGAGCGGCAAGGCTCCGAAGGAGACCTTTCGGTCTCGGGCCATTCGGTGCTGCAGATCATGGCCAGCCTGAAGGCCGAGGGCATCGCCAAGCTGGTCATCGTGACCGATGAGCCCGCCAAGTACGACGGCGTGGCGCTGGCCGACGGCGTGACGGTGCACCACCGCGACGAACTGGACAAGATCCAGCGCGAGTTCCGCGAAATCGCCGGCTGCACGGCCATCATCTACGACCAGACCTGCGCGACCGAAAAGCGCCGGCGCAGGAAGCGCGGCACCATGGCCGCGCCCACCAAGACCGTGGTCATCAACGAGCTGGTCTGCGAGGGCTGCGGCGACTGCTCGGTGCAATCGAACTGCCTGTCGGTCGAGCCGCTGGAGACCGAGTTCGGCCGCAAGCGCCGCATCAACCAGAGCACCTGCAACAAGGATTACTCGTGCGTGAAGGGCTTTTGCCCGAGCTTCGTCACCGTCGAGGGCGGCACGCTGAAAAAACCCAAGAAGGAAAAGAAGGGCGACCTGTCGGCCCTGCCGCCCATTCCCGAGCCGGTGCTGCCCGTGGCCGAAAGCGCCTGGGGCATCGTCGTGGCCGGCGTGGGGGGCACCGGTGTGATCACCATCGGCTCGCTGCTGGGCATGGCCGCGCACCTGGAGGGCAAGGGCGTCGTCACGCAGGATGCCGCGGGCCTGGCGCAAAAGGGCGGCGCGACCTGGAGCCACATCCAGATCGCCAACCGGCCCGATGCCATCTACACCACCAAGGTGGACACGGCCAAGGCCGATCTGGTCATCGGCTGCGACTCCATCGTCGCCTCCCACAAGACCACCCTGGCGGTAATGCAGCCGGGCCGCAGCTTCGTGGCGCTCAACACCCACCGCTCACCCACCGCGTCGTTCGTGCATGACCCCGACTGGCAGTTTCCGGGCACGAATTGCGATACCGCCATCGCCTCGGTCGTGGGCGAAGAGCTGCTGGGCAGCTTCGACGCCGAAGAGGTCGCCATGCAGATGCTGGGCGACAGCATCTACACCAACCCGCTGATGCTCGGCTACGCCTGGCAAAAAGGCCGCGTGCCGTTGTCGCATGCCGCGCTCATGCGTGCCATGGAGTTGAACGGCGTGCAGGTGGACAACAACAAGGCCGCCTTCGAGTGGGGCCGCCGCTGCGCGCATGACCTGGCCGCCGTGCAGGCCCTGTTCAAGGCCCCGGGAGCGGGAGAGCGACCGGACCCGGCCGCTCGGGTGATCCAGTTCGTGAAGAAGCCGGGCCTGGCCGAACTGGTGGCCAAGCGCGAGCGGTTCCTCACGGGCTACCAGAACGCGGCCTACGCGGCCGAGTACAAGGCCTTCGTGGAGAAGGTGCAGGCCGCCGAGGCGCGCACGGGCGGCAAGGGCGGCAAGGGCACGCGCCTGTCCGAGGCCGTGGCCCGCTACCTGTTCAAGCTCATGGCGTACAAGGACGAGTACGAGGTCGCGCGCCTGCACACCGACGCGGCGTTCACCGCCAAGATCGAAGGCATGTTCGAAGGCGACTACAAGCTGGTGCACCACCTGGCGCCACCGCTCACCGCCCGCAAGAACGACAAGGGCGAGTTGCTCAAGCAGCCGTTCGGCCCGTGGATGCGCAAGGCCTTCGGCGTGCTCGCCAAGCTCAAGGGCCTGCGCGGCACCGCGCTCGACCCGTTCGGCCGCACCGAAGAGCGCCGCACCGAGCGCGCCCTGATCGCCGAATACCGCGCCTGCATCGACGAGCTGCTGGCCGGCCTGACCGCCGACAACCTGTCGCTGGCGGCCGACATCGCGCGCATTCCCGAAGACATCCGCGGCTACGGCCACGTGAAGGAACGCCACCTGAAGGCCGCCCGCGCCAAGTGGGCGGGCCTGATGGAGCAGTGGCGCCACCCGCAGACGGCGGTGCGCCAGTCGGCCTGAGGGCGCTGGGAAAGGGGCGAGAGGGCCTCTTTCCGCCGCGCTTTGCTGGATAAGTTTGCTATTAAATATATAGCAATATGCCCTAGTGAATATTGCGCTGGACGGCTTTTTTATGCCTCATAAGAAGCCGGCCTCCGTGCAGGCCTTGCCACGCCAGGAACCCCGAATGCACGGGCTTTGGCATAGACTTTGTACGGCATGCTTCAGGCCGTGATCGACCCCGCATTCGCATGGTCATGGCGCGATTGCCAGGAGGATGCCCGGCCGTGCCACGCTGTGGGCGTCTTCGACCCCAATGAAGCGCCCATCGGCAGGTAGGCCCGTTCCGTTTTGGGCAGTGGACGCTGGATTGGCCCATCCCCTATAGTGCCGGTCGAATCCAGGAAGCGTCGGACCATGCCTGCCATTGCTAACCCCATTCTTGTCAGCCTCGCGCTGGCATTCGCCTTCATTTCCACATTCCCCGCGACTGCGGCCGGGTCTGCGCAAGCAGCCTCTGCCCCGCAACGCACGACGCACTATCCGGCGATCGACCCCGGGTTCTCCCGGCCGGATGCACGGCGCATGCCCAGTCGTGCCACGCTGCGGGCGTTTCTGACCGAACTGAAAAGTACCCGGCAGGCGAACACGTTCTGTTTCGTACAACGGCGACTGGATCGGCCGGAGACGGCCGAGCCAGGTCTGAGCGTGTTGTCAATGATCTGGCATGAAGGAAAAGCCATCTACCTTGTCAATCTCGTTGGGCCGGGAGAGCGCTATGAGCGTGACAACGCGCTGGACCCCGCAACTGAGGCGCAATCGCTGGCTTCCAGGCCAGGCACGGTGGATCTCGACACCAGTGTGGTTCCGACCGACGAGGATGTAGGCACCAGCACCTTTCTCGTCAGCCGTCCCTGGGTCGATCACATGTTGGCTCAGTGTCGGCGCGTGGGCACCCAAGTGCGGATTCCGGCGTTCAAGCCGCCAGCGCCACGCCCTGGCGGAGGCTCCTGAAAACATAGCAAGCTCCGCAGTGAAATCCACGGCGTGCCCGCTGAAAGCGCTGAAAGCCGACGCCCCATGGTTCCCTTGGAGGTCTGTCCTATAGTGCCGTTTTCATCGAAGAAGCGCCAGACCATGCCCACCATCGCACGCATCATCCCTGCCAGCCTGGCGCTGGCATTCGCCCTGGCTGCTGCATTGCCTGCGACTGCGGCCGTGCCGCCTGCGCCAGCGGTATCCGCTCCGCAACGCACGCCCTATCCCGTGATCGACCCTGCGTTCTCCCGGCCCGATGGCCGGCGGATGCCCAGCCGTGCAACGCTGCGAGCGTTTCTGACCGAATTGAAAAGTACCCGGCAGGTGAACACGTTCTGTTTCGTGCAGCGGAAGCTGGAGCGGCCCGATACCGCAGAGCCAGGTACGAGCGTGCTGTCCATGATCTGGTATGAGGGCGAGTCCATCCATCGAATCAATCGTTTGAGGGTTGGGCAAAGCTATGCGCCTGGAACGATGGACCCGGAGACTGAAGGACGGATGCTGGCCCACGCCACCGGCACCGTGGATATCAAGACCGATGTCGTTCCGACCGATGCGGATGTCGGTACCAGCACCTTTCTCGTGAGCCGCCCCTGGGTGGATCACATGTTGGCTCAGTGTCGGCGCGTGGGCACCCAAGTGCGGATTCCGGCGTTCAAGCCGCCCGTGCCACGCCCTGGCGGAGGCTCCTGAAAACAGGGCAAGCTCCGCAGTGAAATCCACGGCATGCCCGCTGAAAGCCGACGCCCCATGGTTCCCTTGGCGGTCTGTCCTATAGTGCCGTTTTCATCGAAGAAGCGCCAGACCATGCCCACCATCGCACGCCTCATCCCTGCCAGCCTGGCGCTGGCATTCGCCCTGGCTGCTGCATTGCCTGCGGCTGCGGCAGTGCCGCCTGCGCCAGCGGTATCCGCTCCGCAACGCACACCCTATCCCGTGATCGACCCTGCGTTCTCCCGGCCCGATGGCCAGCGGATGCCCAGCCGGGCCACGCTGCGGGCGTTTCTGGTCGAGTTGGAGCAAACCAAGCAGGTGAATGCTTTCTGCTTCGTTCAACAGTCATTCAAACCGCGTCCTGATGAAAAAGGTGAGAGCGTGGTGTGGATGATCTGGCATGAAGGGGCGACCATCCAGGATGTCAATACCGTGCGACACGGGCAACGCTATGAACCAGACCCTGCTCTGGATGACGCTACGAGAGGGCGTTCGATGGCGTCTGCCAGCGGCATAGTGAACCTCAAGACCGATGTCGTCCCGACCGACGAAGACATACACGGCAGCACTTCTCTTGTCAGCCGTCCCTGGGTTGATCGCTTGCTCATGCAGTGCAAGCGCGTAGGCACCCAGGTGCGGATTGCGGCGTTCAAGCCGCCAGTGCCATCGCAATAGTTCCTGAAAAACACAATCGGTCCCTAAAAAGGGAGGACTCACATGCCAAATGCCATCCTGAAATACACCCACGGTAATCCCGTGCCCGCGACGGTTGCCCTTGTCGAGGGGAACGTGTTGCGCGTCAAGCTTGAATCCATCGACAAGCGCTATACGCTGGTGGCCGTTAGTGACTACCCGAACGTGCTGGAAGTCACCGGTAATACGCACAACAGCCGGGCGGACTCCTGGGCCTTCGCTGTCACTGCGCGCAGCGCAGGCAATTCCAAACTGATGCTGAGATCAGACCGTGGCGAGGGGATGTCGGCACTGACGGTCACGCCTGCGCTGGTAAGCATCACAGTTCGCAAGGCCGTGAGTCTGCCCGATCCGGAGTCCGATGCTGGGCTGCTGGTGAGGCTTTTTCTCGCGGAAGTCAGAGGGCCGCAAGAATGGAAAGACGCCGGCATAAGCGGACCGGATGTCACCCTGGAGAGTATGCGGATGATGCGCCGCGTGATCGTCAACCGGCTTAATTCCGGCAGCGCCAAGGAGTTTATGGCGGCTGGGGCACGGGACATCCGTGGCATTGTGGCTGCAAGCGATCAAGGGAGCGTGCAATTCGCAGGTTTCGAGCATTACCCGAACATCGACGGAAAAAAATTAAAAACAATTAACGACAAAATGGCAGTCGTGAACGACGCCACCAACACGCACTGGCATGCGAAATATGCAGAGTTTTACGAGTCGGTACTCTTGGCTGCGACTGAGCCTTTACCGCCTGACCCCAGTTCTACAGGGCTGTTTGGCTGGAGAACTGCTGGCAAGGGATCACCGTCCCCCGAATTCATGGAATTCAAGACCCTGGGCAAAAACACGTTCTTCACCCACAAGCGCCTGCGCATCTCCGGCCGTTGAAGCTATCCTGCCGCGTTCTGGCGAAAGCCATGCAGGCATCGAACCGCTCCCGTGGCCCGGCTACGCCCCAAGCCAAGACCCAGGTCCGCGCGGGTCTTGGCTTGGGCGCGCTGAAAGGCGCCGCATACAATCGCCTGTTGCCCTCCCGGCTGGCGCCGCGTCGCGCCGTGGGCGGGTGTCTGAAACGACCATCCATTTGAATGGAGCCTGTTGCCGTGTTTATCTCTTCCGCTTTCGCCCAGACCGCCCCTGCCGCCGCTACCGGTGGCACGGACATCATGTCCTCCCTGACGGGCATGCTCCCGCTGGTGCTGATGTTCGTGGTCCTGTACTTCGTCATGATCCGCCCCCAGATGAAGCGCCAGAAAGAGCATCGCAACATGATCGAGGCCATCGCCAAGGGCGATGAGGTCGCCACCGCCGGCGGCATCGTCGGCAAGGTCACGCGCCTGTCCGAAGGTTTCCTGCACATCGAGATCGCCTCCGGCGTGGAAGTGCAGATCCAGCGCAGCGCCGTGGCGCAGGTCCTGCCCAAGGGCACGGTCAAGTAAGTCCAAGCGATGGCGCGAGCCGTTCCGATCTGGCGGCCGGCCCTTCTCGGGGCATGCGCCGCGACCTGAGAGTTAAGAGAAGAGCGCGATCATGAACCGTTACCCGGTCTGGAAGTACGCGATCCTCGTGATCGCGCTGCTGGTGGGGGCCCTGTACACCCTGCCCAATTTCTTTGGCGAGGCCCCTGCGGTGCAGGTGTCGTCCGCCAAGGCGACGTTGAAGGTCGATGCCGCCGTGCAGCGCCGCGTCGAAGAAGCCCTGAAGGCGGCGGGCGTCGTGCCCGACGCCGTGAGCTTCGACGGCAACTCGGTGCGCGCGCGCTTCGACTCCCCCGACAACCAGCTCAAGGCCAAGGACGCGATCCAGAAGGCCCTGGTGCCCGATCCGGCCGACCCGCCGTACATCGTCGCGCTGAACCTCGTCTCCCGCTCGCCCGAGTGGCTCACCGCGCTGCATGCGCGCCCCATGTACCTGGGCCTGGACCTGCGCGGCGGCGTGCATTTCATGCTGCAGGTGGACATGCAGGCGGCCCTCACCAAGAAGGCCGAATCGTTCGCCGGCGACCTGCGCACGCAGATGCGCGACAAGAACATCCGCCATGGCGGCATCAACCGCGACGGCCAGGCGGTGGACATCCGCCTGCGCGACGAGGCCACGGCCACCGCCGCGCGCAACCTCATCACCGACCAGTTCCCCGACCTGCTGGCCACCAGCAGCCCCGACGGGCAGGGCGTGCGCGTGCGCGCCACCATCAAGCCCGAGGCGCTGCGCAAGGTGCAGGACCAGGCGCTCAAGCAGAACATGACCACGCTGCACAACCGGATCAACGAACTCGGCGTGGCCGAGCCCGTGATCCAGCAGCAGGGCCTGGACCGCATCGTGGTGCAGCTGCCCGGCGTGCAGGACACCGCCAAGGCCAAGGACATCCTGGGCCGCACCGCCACGCTGGAAGTGCGCATGGTCGATGAAAGCGCCGAGGCGCGCTCGGCCGAACTGGGCTCCGGCCCGGTGCCGTTCGGCGACGAAAAGTACCTGGACCGCAATGGCCAGGCCATCATCGTCAAGAAGCAGGTCATCCTCACGGGCGAGAACCTGACCGACGCGCAGCCCGGCTTCGACGGCCAGACGCAGGAGCCCACGGTCAACCTCACGCTCGATGCCAAGGGCGCACGCCTGTTCAAGGACATCACCCGCGAGAACGTGGGCAAGCGCATGGCCATCGTCCTGTTCGAAAAGGGCAAGGGCGAAGTGGTCACGGCCCCCGTGATCCGCAGCGAGATCAGCGGCGGCCGGGTGCAGATCTCCGGCCGCATGACCACGGCCGAGGCCAACGACACGTCGCTGCTGCTGCGCGCCGGTTCGCTGGCCGCGCCGATGGAAATCATCGAGGAATACACCATCGGCCCGAGCCTGGGCGCCGACAACATCGAACGCGGTATCCACAGCGTGGTCTGGGGCATGGTCGCCATCGCCGCCTTCATGTGCGTGTACTACGCGCTGTTCGGCGTGTTCTCCACCGTGGCGCTGTCCGTGAACGTGCTCATGCTGCTGGCCATTCTGTCGATGCTGCAGGCCACCCTCACGCTGCCCGGCATCGCCGCCATGGCGCTGGCGCTGGGCGTGGCCATCGACTCCAACGTGCTGATCAACGAGCGCATCCGCGAAGAACTGCGCGCGGGCGTTTCGCCGCAGGCCGCCATCAACACGGGCTACGAGCGCGCCTGGGCGACGATTCTCGATTCGAACGTCACCACGCTGATCGCCGGCCTGGCGCTGCTCGCCTTCGGCTCCGGCCCGGTGCGCGGCTTCGCCGTGGTGCATTGCATCGGCATTCTGACCAGCATGTTCTCGGCCGTGTTCTTCTCGCGCGGCCTGGTCAACCTCTGGTATGGCCGCAAGAAAAAGCTCAAGAGCGTGTCGATCGGACAGGTCTGGAAGCCTGAGCCCGCCGCCGCTGCGTCCGTACCCGTCGTGACCAAGAACATCTAAGGAGGAAAGACCATGGAGTTTTTCCGCATCCGAAAAGACATTCCCTTCATGAAGCACGCGTTGATCTTCAACGCGATCTCCTTCCTGACCTTCGCGCTGGCCGTGTTCTTCCTGCTCACCCGCGGGCTGCACCTGTCGGTGGAGTTCACGGGCGGCACGGTCATGGAAGTGGCCTACAGCCAGCCGGCCGAACTCGGCAAGGTGCGCGAGAGCGTGGCCGCCCTCGGCTACCCCGACGTGCAGGTGCAGAACTTCGGCACCGCGCGCGACGTGATGATTCGCCTGCCCGTGCAAAAGGGCGTGACCTCCGCGCAGCAAAGCGATCAGGTCCTGGGCGCGCTCAAGGCCATCGATCCGGGTGTGACGCTTCGCCGCACCGAGTTCGTGGGGCCGCAGGTGGGCGAGGAACTGGTGCACGGCGGGCTCATGGCGCTGGCCATGGTGGTGATCGGCATCGTGGTGTACCTGGCGTTCCGCTTCGAATGGAAGTTCGGCGTCGCAGCCATCATCGCCAACCTGCACGACGTGGTGATCATTCTGGGCTTCTTCGCGTTCTTCCAGTGGGAGTTCTCGCTGTCGGTGCTGGCCGCCGTGCTGGCCGTGCTGGGCTATTCCGTGAACGAGTCGGTCGTGATCTTCGACCGGATTCGCGAAGCCTTCCGCAAGTACCGCAAGATGACCACGCACGAGGTCATCGACCATGCGATCACGAGCACGATGAGCCGCACGATCATCACCCACGCCTCCACCGAGGCCATGGTGCTGTCGATGTTCTTCTTCGGCGGCCCCAGCCTGCATTACTTCGCGCTGGCGCTGACCATCGGCATTCTGTTCGGCATCTATTCGTCGGTGTTCGTGGCCGCCGCCATCGCCATGTGGCTGGGCGTCAAGCGCGAAGACCTGATCAAGGCGCCGCCCAAGAAGGACGGCGACCCCAACGATCCGAACGCCGGCGCTGCCGTTTGACCGGGAACGCTGCGGGCGCCCCATAATCGACGGCGTATGGAAGCAAACCGTCCTCCCACTGCCGCCGCTCCGCGGCGCCTGGCCCGCCTGGCCCGGCAGCAGTTCGTGGAGGGTTTGGAAGCCGGGTTGTCCGGGCTGGACGAGGAACTCTTCGACTTCCTGACCCAGCTCATGGGCCTGACCGCCACGCAGCGCGAAATGCAGACGCGCCGCGACGTGTGGGCGCGCTACCAGCAGCGCCACAATGCCTGGATCGCCGGTTGCGGCCGTGCCCTCTCCGAAGCACTGGCGCCGCTTGCCAGCACCACCCGCAGTGCCCTGCCGGGCGCAGGCGGGTTCGAGCTGCTGAGCGACGATGTGGTGGAGAACAAGATCATCGCCTCGCGCATGGCGCTCACGGTGATGGAGCACACGGGCAACGCCTTCGACACCCTTCGGCAGTTCACCCAGGAGCTGGAAGGCCAGGAGCTGGACGACCGCGACATCCTGCGGCCCGAAACGGTGTGCCTGCTGTTCGTCGACCAGTGGGTGGAGGCCGGCCTGGAGCGCGGCGATCTGCAGACCGTGGTCGATCCCCTGCAGCGCCAGCTGGGCGATCTGGTCCTGCGGCAATACCAGGCCCTCAACACGTTTTTTGCCGAGCAAGGCATCAAGCCCGACGGCGACCTGCGCTCCAAGGTGCGCCGCACCGCAGGCGGGCAATCGGGGGCTGCAGGGCCCGCTTCCCAGGCCCTGCAGCAGTCTGCCCAGTCGTTCGCCCGCGACTCCGGCCAGTCCAGCGTGCACGCCATGCCCCCGCAGGGCATGCAGGCGTTCATGACGCCCCTGGCCCGTGCGCGCCAGCGCGCCCAGGGCGTGATGGGGCAGCTGCGCCGTCTGCTGGTGCAGCCCGCGACCGGCTTCGACATGGTCAATGCGCCACCGGCCTCCGCCGCGCTGGCCCAGGCACTGTCCGCCCACCGGGTCCAGGCGCAGACCCATTACAGCGGCGTGGCCACGCTGGTCGAGGATTACAGCCCCGCCGCCGTGGTGCAACTGGTGGGGACGGTGCGCGAGCGCTCGACCGAGTTCAAGGCCAAGGCCTCCACGCCCGGCGAAAAGGCCATCATCGAGGTGGTGGCGCTCATGTTCCAGAGCATCCTGAGCGAAGACCGCATTCCGCCCGCCGTGCGCGTCTGGTTCGCCCGGCTGCAGGTGCCCGTGCTGCGCGTGGCGCTGGCCGAGCCCGAGTTCTTCAGCGACATCGCCCACCCGGCGCGCCGCCTCATCGACCGCCTGGGCGGCGTGGTGATGGGCTTCGACGCCACGGCCATCAACGGCAGCGCGCTGGAGGGCGAGATCCGCCGCGTGGTGCAGGTGATCGAGCAATACCCTGAAACGGGGCAGCGCGTGTTCCAGCTCGTCTATGACGAGTTCGAGAAATTCCTCGCCAAGTTCCTCACCGCCAAGCAGGCCACCTCCAAGCTCGTGAGCGTGGCGCAGCAGGTCGAGCAGCGGGAGACGCTGGCGATCCAGTACACGATCGAATTGCGCACCATGCTGCGCGACATGTCGGTGCGCGATGAAATCCGCGAGTTCCTCTTCAAAAGCTGGGCGGAGGTGCTGGCCATGTCCGCCGTGCGCGACGGCGCGCAGCACCCGGACACCATCGCGTTCAAGCGCACCGCGGCCGACCTCGTCTGGGCTGCGAGCGCCAAGCCCCACCGCGCCGACCGCGCCAAGGTCATCCAGAGCCTGCCGCCGCTGCTGCTGCACCTGCGCCAGGGGCTGGCGCTGCTCGGCGTGACCGGGCCCGTGCAGGACGCGCAGGTGAAAGTGCTGACCGACACGCTGGCCGACGCCTTCCTGTCCAAGACGGCGTCCATTCCGCAGGCGCACATCGACGCGATGGCGCGGCGCCTGGCCAATCTGGAGGACTACATCAGCGACGAGACGCTGGGCGAAATGCCGCTCAATGCCGACAACATCGAGCTGATGCTGGGCATCGATGCCTCGTCCATCCATGTGATCGCCGACAACGGCGCGCCCGTGGATCCGGCCATGGTGGCCTGGGCGCAGGAGTTGCAGCCCGGCGCGTGGTTCACGCTGGACCACAACGGCGCTTCGGCGCAGGTGCAATACGTCTGGCAGAGCCAGCGCAAGCAACTGCACCTGTTCGCCGCACCGGACGGCAGCAGCTACCTGCTGCAGCTCAAGCGGCTGGGCACCTACCTGCAGTCCGGGCTGCTGGTCGCCCAGGAAGAGGAGGCGCTCACGCTGCGGGCCACGCGCGATGCGCTGGCCAAGATCGACGCCAACCCCGAACGCCTGCTGGACTGACGCCTGCGCCCCTGCAGTTCCGCTGATGGGCCTGCAGCGATCTGCGGATGCACGGACTGTCTGCTGTCTGCGAGCAGTGGCCGCTCAGCCCTCTCCATCCTCGCTGTCGTCGCCACCGCCCCGCACCACGCGGCGCACCACATCGCCCGCGAAACCCCGCGCTGCCATGAAGCGCATCTGCCGGGCGCGTTCCTGCGGCGTTTCGCCGGGCGTGCCGAAGCGCTGGCGCCATACGGCCTGCGCGCGCTCCAGTTCGGTGGCGCGAAGCCGCTCCGCCGTGGCGCGCACCAAGGCATCGTCCAGTCCCTTGCCGCGCAGCTCCTGCACCACGCGCTGCGTTCCCATGCGCGCGGCGCGGCGGTTCACCACCGAGTCGGCCACGCGCTGCGCGCTGATGAAGTCCTTGGCCTGCAGGTCGTCCAGCACGGCGTTCAGGTCTTCGCCTTCCTGGACGTGGCGTTTCAGCTTGGTGGCCAGTTCGGCGCGGGAGTGCTCGCGCTGTGCCAGCAGGCGCAGCGCCCGGCCCTTGAGCGATAACGTCGCAAATCCCATGGTGCTATGAAAATAAAAGCACCCAGTGCTTGCCAATCAAGCGCTGGATGCCGATTCCGCTGGCAATCAGCGGATGGTTTACTTCTCGGCCGCGTCCTTGGCCGTGTCCTTGCCCGATGTGGCCGCAGGCGCTTCGATGGCGGCGGGCAGCAGGGCGATGCCCAGGCTGTCGCGCACCTTGTTTTCGATCTCGCGGGCCAGATCGGCGTTCTCGCGCAGGAATTCGCGCGCGTTGTCGCGGCCCTGCCCGATCTTCTCGCCGTTGTAGGCGTACCAGGCGCCGGACTTCTCGACGATCTTGGCGTTCACGCCCATGTCGATGATCTCGCCCTCGCGGCTGATGCCCTCGCCGAACAGGATGTCGAACTCGGCCGTCTTGAAGGGTGGGCTCACCTTGTTCTTCACCACCTTGACCTTGGTTTCGTTGCCGATGGCTTCGTCGCCCTTCTTGATGGTGCCGGTGCGGCGGATGTCCAGGCGCACCGAGGCGTAGAACTTGAGCGCGTTGCCGCCGGTGGTGGTTTCGGGGCTGCCGAACATCACGCCGATCTTCATGCGGATCTGGTTGATGAAGATGACCATGCAATTGGTCTTCTTGATCGTGGCGGTGAGCTTGCGCAGCGCCTGGCTCATCAGGCGGGCCTGCAGGCCGGGCAGGGCGTCGCCCATTTCGCCTTCGATTTCGGCCTTGGGGGTGAGCGCGGCCACCGAGTCGATCACGATCAGGTCCACCGCGCCCGAACGCACCAGGCTGTCCACGATTTCCAGGGCCTGCTCGCCGGTATCGGGCTGGCTGATCAGCAGGTCGGACAGTTGGACGCCCAGCTTTTGTGCGTATTGCACGTCGAGCGCGTGTTCCGCATCGACGAAGGCGCATTGGCCGCCCTGCTTTTGCATTTCGGCGATGACCTGCAGCGTGAGCGTGGTCTTGCCGGAGCTTTCCGGGCCGTAGATTTCAACGACACGGCCGCGGGGCAGGCCGCCCACGCCCAGCGCGATGTCCAGGCCCAGCGAGCCGGTGGAGACGACCTGGATGTCTTCGATCACCTCGCCTTCGCCCAGGCGCATGATCGTGCCCTTGCCGAACTGCTTCTCGATCTGGGCCAGCGCGGCTTGCAGGGCCTTGGCTTTTTCGGTGTTGACGGGTTGGGCGGGATGGGTCCCTTTGACGGCGAAGTCCATGAAAATATCCTTAAAAAACAATGGGTTGGGTAATTCTGGGTCCAGCTGTCGGTAGTTACAGGCTGGATGCTTGAACAGTAGTTTATGCGAGCAGTCTCGCTGCGTAAACGCTCTTTTAAGTCAGTTTCCCTGACAATTCAGGCATGTCTGAATCCTCGTCAATCCCTACCGATGTGCCGCCCGCTTCACCTCTTTCGGACGACGGTTGGCGCCAGACCCATCTGGGCCGGTTGCTCGGCCACGCGATGCGCCGCTTCGATGCGCGGGTGCTGGAACTCATGGCCCACAACGTGGAGGTGCCGCTGGCGCTGTCCAACCTGGCCGCGCGGGACCAGGTCAGCGCGGCGCATGTCCACATCACGCGCCATCTCTCGCTGGGCGGTGACCGGCTGACCGACTTGGCACACCGGGCCGGCATGACCAAGCAATCCATGGCCGACCTCGTGGACCAGTGCGCCGCCTGGGGCCTGGTCACCCGCGAGCCCGACCCGCGCGATGCGCGTGCGCGCCTCGTTCGCTTCACTGCGTCGGGCCTGGGCTGGCTGCAAGCGTTTCGCGATGCGGTGGCGCAGGCCGAGGCCGAGTTCCGCAGCGAGGTCGGGAACGAGGTCGCGACGGTGGTGGCGATTGGCCTGGAGGCTTACGCCGGGGGCGACGGGTTGCCGGATTGACCGGTTGCGGCTGGTCGCCTGCGGCACACATCGATCACCCGTGCGATGGCGGAGCTCAATGGGTTTAAGACTGGTCTAAGGTGTCTAAATGTTAATAGAGATACCAAACGCAATAGGTGCTCATCATGAACCTGCACAACCTCCGTATCGGCGTGAAACTCGCGCTCGCCTTCAGCGTCACCACGCTGATCACCGTCGCCCTGGGATGGATGGCCTGGGGCCAGATGCTGCGCATCAATGCCAGCGCCGAAGACCTGGCGACCAATTGGCTGCCCAGCATCGAGGCGATCGCCAATGTCCGCATCGCCGCCAACCGCCTGCGGCGCACCGAAAGCGAAGCCTTCCTGTCCGCGAATTCCAACGGCCTGGACAAGCTGAAGGAAGAGATGGCGGTGCGGCGCCAGCAGCTCGCCGAGGCCGAGGCCGTCTATGCGCCGCTGGTGACTCCCGGCGAGGAGCGCAAGGGCTATGAGGCGTACCAGCTCCAGCGCGACAAGTACCTCGCGGTGCAGCGCAAATTGCTGGAGCAGCCGGCCCAGGCGCACGAAGAGATCCTGCGCATTTTCTTCAACGATTCCGAAAAGGCCTTTGAAGTGATGGCCTCCACGCTGGGCGAGCTGGCCCAGGTGAACCGGCGCGGCGGTGACGCCGCGCATGACGACGCGGTCGCCACGTTCCGCAACGCGCAGTTCACGCTGCTGGCCATGCTGGCGGCGGCCGTGCTGATCGCCTCCGTGCTGGCCTGGTGGATCACCCGCCACATCACGCGGCCGCTGGCGGCTGCCGTCCAGATAGCGCGCGGAGTGGCTGCGGGAGACCTGACCATGGACATCGCCGTGCATGGCAGGGACGAGTCCGCGCAGCTCATGCAGGCCTTGAGCGATATGCGCACCAGCCTGGCGGATGTGGTCGGCGCCGTCCACGGCAGCGCCGAGGGCGTCGCGACGGCCAGCGAGCAGATCGAGCAGGGCAACCACGACCTGTCGGCCCGCACCGAACAGCAGGCCTCCGCCCTGGAGGAAACCGCGGCGTCCATGGAGGAGCTGAGTTCCACCGTGCGCCAGAACGCCGATGGCGCCGAGAAGGCCCGCCTACTGGCGGCCGAGGCATCGAAGGTCGCGCAGCGCAGCGGCGACGCGGTCGAGGTGATGGTGGACACGATGAAGAGCATCGACTCGGCCTCCCAGCGCATCGCGGACATCATCGGCGTCGTGGACGGCATCGCGTTCCAGACCAACATCCTCGCGCTGAACGCTGCCGTGGAAGCCGCACGGGCCGGCGAGCAGGGCCGCGGCTTCGCGGTCGTCGCCTCCGAAGTGCGCACGCTGGCCCAGCGCAGCGCCGATGCGGCCAAGGAAATCAAGGGTCTGATCGCCACCAGCGTGGAGCGCGTGGGCGAGGGGTCGGCCCAGGCCAACCGGGCGGGCGACACCATGAAGGAAGTGGTGCAGTCCATCCAGCGGGTCGCCACCATCGTGGCGGAGATGAGCATCGCCACGCGCGAGCAGAGCGAAGGCATCGGCCAGGTGGGCGAGGCCGTGGCGCAGATGGACCAGGTCACCCAGCAGAACGCAGCGCTGGTCGAGGAAAGCGCCGCGGCGGCCTCCAGCCTCAAGTCGCAGGCCGAGCAGCTCGTCGATGCCGTGTCGGTCTTCAAGATCGCCGGCCTGCGCACAGCGGCGGGGACCGCACCGGCCGCCTCGGTGAAGCCGCGCGCCGTGGCGGCATCCCCTTCGGCAGGGCGCAGTGCGGCGCACCGCCCGATGTCGCTGGCCGCCTGACGCGTTGGGCGCGGCGTTGGGCCCGGCGTTGGGCAGGCGCTGGGCCCGGCACGCCCCAGCCGGGCCATCGCCTTTTTTGAACAGGCGCTGCGCCGGGCGGCGCGGCACGGGATTCCCCCAGTCGCGTTGCCTGCCGCACGGGGAGGGCACCCTCTAGAATCGATCTCCGAAGCGCCGGCCACCCCGCCGGCCGCGCCCCAGGAGACACCCCATGCGCATTCTCATTGCCGAAGACGACCAGGTGCTGGCGGATGGGCTGCTGCGCACGCTGCGCGGCTCCGGCGCAGCGGTCGATCACGTGGCCTGCGGCAGCGAAGCCGATGCGGCCCTGATGACCAAAAACGCCTTCGACCTGCTGATCCTGGACCTCGGCCTGCCGCGCGTGCATGGGCTGGAAGTGCTCAAACGCCTGCGCGGGCGCGGTTCGGCCCTGCCGGTGCTGATCCTCACCGCCGCCGACAGCGTGGAAGAGCGCGTGAAGGGCCTGGACTTCGGGGCGGACGACTACATGGCCAAGCCCTTCAGCCTGCAGGAACTCGAAGCGCGGGTGCGCGCCCTCACGCGGCGCGGCATGGGCGGCACCAGCAGCGCCATCCGCCACGGCCCGCTGGTGTACGACCAGGCCGGCCGCATGGCCACCATCGACGGCAAGCTGGTGGAGCTGTCCGCGCGCGAACTGGGCCTGCTGGAGGTGCTGCTGCAGCGCGCCGGCCGGCTGGTGTCCAAGGAGCAACTGGTCGAGCGCCTGTGCGAGTGGGGCGAAGAGGTGAGCAACAACGCCATCGAGGTGTACATCCACCGCCTGCGCAAGAAGATCGAGCGCGGCCCCATCCGGATCGCCACCGTGCGCGGGCTGGGCTACTGCCTTGAGAAGATCGCGGCCTGATGCTATTGATTCAGTAGCAATGTCCCCTAGTGATGATTGCGCTGCAGGCCTTTTTGGCTTAAAGCCTTCACGGCGGCCGTCTTGAAGATCTTCCAGCGCGAGCAGCGCTCCCTCTTCGGCGAGATCCTCGACTGGATGCTCACGCCGCTGCTGCTGCTGTGGCCCGTGAGCCTGGCGCTCACCTGGCTGGTGGCGCAGGGCCTGGCCAACAAGCCGTTCGACCGGGCGCTGGAATACAACGCCCATGCCCTGGCCCAACTGGTGACGGTGCAAGGCGGCAAGGCGCAATTCAACCTGCCGCAGCCGGCCAGCGAGATATTGCGCGCCGACGAATCCGACATCGTTTACTACCAGGTGGTGTCGCCCACGGGCGAGTTCCTCTCCGGCGAGCGCGACCTGCCCCGGCCGCCCGTGCCCGAGGACGAGCGCCCGCTCTCGGGCGAGGTGCGGCTGCGCGATGCCGAGCTGCGGGGCATCGAGATCCGCGTGGCGTCGATCTGGGTGCGCGTGCCGCTGCCCGGCACACCGGCGGCGCTGGTGCAGGTGGCCGAGACGCGCGAAAAGCGCAGCGTGCTGGCCAAGGAAATCATCAAGGGCGTGATGCTGCCGCAGTTCGTCATCCTGCCCCTGGCCGTGCTGCTGGTGTGGCTCGCGCTGGCGCGCGGCATCCAGCCCCTGAGCCTGCTGGAAGAACGCATCCGCGCCCGCAAGCCCGACGACCTTTCGCCCCTCGATCACAAGGCCGTGCCGCTGGAGGTGGCGCCGCTGGTGGATTCGGTGAACGATCTGCTGCGGCGGCTCAACGATTCGCTGGCGACGCAAAAGCGCTTTCTGGCCGATGCCGCGCACCAGCTCAAGACGCCGCTGGCCGGGCTTCGCATGCAAGCCGACCTGGCGCAGCGCGAGGGCACCAGCACGGAAGAACTCAAGCGTTCGCTGCAACAGATCGGACGATCCAGCATTCGTGCCACGCACACGGTGAACCAGCTGCTGGCGCTGGCTCGCGCCGAGGGCAGCGGCACCGCGCTGGCGCGCCAGCCGGTGGACCTGGCGCGGCTGGTGATCGAGGTCGTACACGATTCGGTCCCGCGCGCGCTGGAAAAACACGTGGACCTGGGCTACGAGGGCGCCCAGCCCGGCGCGCCCGGCGTGTGGATGGACGGCAACCCCACGCTGCTCAAGGAACTGGCGCGCAACCTGCTGGACAACGCCATCAACTACACGCCGTCCCGGCCCGAGGCGCCGGGCGTCATCACCGCGCGGGTGCTGGCCGACACGTTCGGCCACGTGCTGTTGCTGCAGGTCGAGGACTCGGGGCCGGGCGTGCCGGTCGCCGAGCGCGAACTGGTCTTTCGCCCGTTCTACCGCGTGCTGGGCAACGAGGCGGACGGCTCCGGTCTCGGCCTGCCGATCGTGCTGGAGATCGCACGCCAGCATGGCGCCACCGTGCAGCTGGAGGACGCGCGCCCCGGCCACGTTCCGCCGGGCGCACGCTTCAGCGTGCGGTTCCAGGCCCACCCGCCGGTGCCGCCGGCCTGACGAGGCCCGGCTTCAGGCACGCGGGGCGCCGGCCAGTGCCGGCCAGCCCTCGCTCATTGGCGGCTGACCGGGGCGGCACCGGCGGCGCGTCCCGCTTCGGCCTGCAGTGCGCTGCCGCCGCGCAAGCGCTGGTACTCGGCCAGGCGCTGGGGGTTCGCATCTTCCAGCGCCTCCGAGCGATCGCCTTCATTGACCTGGTTCAGGCCGGCGCGCTGCCACAGGCGCGTGTCGGCTTCCACGGCGGCGCGTGTGAGCGTGCTGCGGGTCGCCACCGGCTCGTCGCCCAAACGGTCTTCCTGCGAGGGCGCGGCGTGGGCGGCGGAGGCCGTGGCGCCGGCGAAGGCGATGGTGGCGATGGCGATCAGGTACTGGGTGTTCATGGCGTGCATTCCTTGGGTTCGATAGGTCTCGTGACGGGCAGTGCGAAGGTGCCTGCCTGGGTTCCAGTGTCCGACTTCCATCCCGCCGTGTATGTGCGTAAACGCACAGCCGGGCACCGATCGCCGACCCGGCCAGGCGCCCCGCGACCATGAAAAAAGCCCCGGTGCTTCACGCACGGGGGCTCGGTTGTTTGGCGCGCTGCGTGCGCGCCGGGATGCGGGGTGCATCAGTTCATCGTGGTGCTGGAGGCCATGCCGGCGACGTTGTGGCCGCCGCCCACGCGCTGGACTTCGGCCATGTATTCGGGGCCGCTGCGCAGGCGCTGGTACTCGGCCAGGCGCATCTGGTAGGCGGGATCGGCATCGGGCGTGCGGTCTGCTGCTTCGAACTGGTTCAGGCCGGCGCGGTTCCACAGGTTCAGATCGGCCACGACTTCAGCGCGCGTCAGCGGCTGGCCCTGCTCCACGGGCTGGGCGCCGAACTGGTCTTCCTGCGACACGGGGGCTGCGGAGGCGGCACCGGCGAAGGCGATGGCGGCGATGGCGATGAGATGCTTGCGGTTCATGGTGGTAGATCCTTCCTTGATCGAGATTTCAACTGGACTGCAGCGCAGGATTGCGTCTGCATGGAAGCCAGTTTGCGCCGCCGGCATCGCCATGTCTGTGCGAAAACGCACAGTTTTGTGTAGGCCTGTGACCTACCGGCCCGTGCGGCCCGGGGCGCCCTGACGTCCGACACCGCCGCGCTTCCGAGGGAGAAATGGTGCGCCGCAACATTGCGTTACGCAGTCCGTCCTGAACAACTCGCAAGTCGTTGATCTTGCTGCACACGTTGCCCGAAGCGGCCAAGGCCAAGGTGCAGGACCTGTTGCAGCGCACCGGCCGCATCCTCACCCAGCGCACCAAGGACAAGAACAAGCTGTACGCCCTGCACGCGCCCCAGGTGGAGTGCATCTCCAAGGGCAAGGCCAGGACACCGTACGAGTTCGGCGTGAAGGTCAGCATCGCCACCACGCTGAAGGAAGGCCTGGTGGTGGGCATGAGAAGCATGCCGGGCAACCCCTGCGACGGCCACACGCTGGCCCAGACGCTGGAGCAGGTGGGAATCCTCACCGGCACGGACAGGCCGCCGGCCACGGCCATCGTGGACAAGGGCTACCGGGGCGTGCAGATCGAAGGTGTGCGCATTCTGATGTCAGGCCAAAAGCGTGGCATCACCCGAACGCTCAAGGCCATGATCAAAAGGCGCAGCAAGCCCTGCACCAACCCCAGGCTCTGGCGCAGGGCCAGACCGAACAGGCACTCGATGCTCAGGCAAAACTCAATCGCCGCATCGCTGAAGATGGGCTGGCGACCGCGTTTGCCACTGGCCGGCGCGTACCACTGCATGTCCTTGTCCAGCCAGATCGTCAGCGATCCTCTCGCTTTGAGCGCGGCGTCGTACGCCGCCCAGTTCGTTGTCTTTTAGCGCTGCTTGGCGCCCCTTGGGTTCACTCATCGGCCTAGGCTAACCGTTCGACTGGCCGTGTTTGTGCGACAAAGCCGTGTAAACCCTCCCATGCCGGGTGGCCGTGCGGGCGACAGGACTCCTAGAATTCCGCAGGCACTGTCGTTGTGCCTGACCAGCGCCGCTGCGGGCCGCCCGTCGGCCGGCTTGGCCCGCGATCCATTCCAAGGAGATCCCTTGCCGCCACGGCTTGCGAGATGGCGCGACCGCGCCCTGTTCCGTACCCCCTCCCGCGTGATCGATAGGCTGCTGGGCGACGACCGGCACCTGCGCGTGCGCACGGCCATGGCCGGGTTGGCGGGGCTGCTGATGCTGTGCTGCGTGGCGGCGATGCACATCGTGGCGCGTGCGGGCATGGCCGATCAGGGGTGGGTCAATCTGTGGACGCTGTTTTGCGTGTCGGGCCTGGTGGGCGTGTTCGCGCTGATCCGCAGCGGCCGGTCGCGGCGCTTTCGCGATCCCTCGCTCACGCTGTTCCAGATGCTTTACGCCGTGGCCTGCAATGCCGCGGCCTTTGCGATCGCGGGGCCGGCGCGGGGCATCACGCTGCCGATCCTGGCGGTGATCCTGATGTTCGGCATTTTCGGGCTGTCCACCCGGCAGATGGTGGGCGTGCTGTTCTATTCGCTGGCCGCCTTCGGTGCGGGCGGCGTGCTGGCCGAGCTGCACGAAGACCTGCACCAGGGCCGGGCGATGGCCACGGCCTACGCGATCATGATTTTGGTGGTGCTGCTGGGCAGCACGTTTCTCACCACGCGCGTACAGGCCACGCGGCAGGTGCTGCGCCGGCAAAAGCACGATCTGGCCGCGGCGCTGGAGCACATCCGCGAGCTGGCCACGCACGATGAGCTGACCGGGCTGCTCAACCGCCGCCACATGCTGGAGCTGATGCGGCTGGAGCAGCGCCGCGTGGCGCGCAGCGGCCATCCGCTGGTGCTGGTGCAGCTGGACCTGGACCATTTCAAGGCCGTCAACGACACCCACGGCCACGCGGCGGGCGATCGGGCTCTGCAGGCCTTCGCCCATGCGGTGAAAGCCTGCGTGCGCGATTCCGACGTGCTCTCGCGCTGGGGCGGCGAGGAGTTCGTGCTCATGCTGTGCAACACCCGGCCGGACGATGCCAGTGCGCTGCTGGAGCGCGTGCGCCGTGCGGTGTCGGCACTGCGGGTCGAACTGCCCGGCTTGCAGCCCATCCACCTCACGGTGTCCATCGGCCTGGCGCTGTACGGGGCGGGCGAATCGGTCGAGCAGACGCTGGAGCGGGCTGATCGCGCGCTCTACACGGCCAAGGCCCAGGGCCGCGACCGGGTGGTGTGGGCGCCGCCCGCCTGATGCGACTGTGCGCCCGAGGCGATCGGGTGCGGCCGTGCAGTTACGATCCCCGCCATGACCACGCGCTACGAGACCCTGCCCCAGCCCACCACCTACCGCGAGGCGTTCGGGGTGGAACCCCCCGAAGCGCCGGGCGAGCGCTACGTGAAGCCCCGCAAGCCCGGCTTCTTCATTCGCGCCGTGGCGCCGCCACCCGGCGCTGCGGAGCCGGAGAACCCCGAGGCCCCGGCCCCCGATGCCACGGCAGATGCCGAGGCGGATGGGCAAGCCGATGGAGAAACCCTCGACGTCCTCGACGCCCTCGAAACCTCCGGCGCCCTGGTCCCATCGACCCCCGCGCTGGCCCGAGAACTGGTGCACGCCCAGTGGGGGCTGGTGCCGCATTGGGTGAAGTCGGCCTCGGACGGGCGGCTGCGGGCGCCCAAGCTGGTGAACGCGCGGTCGGAGACGGTCTCGACCGCCACGCCGTTTCGCGAGGCGTGGCTCAAGGGCCAGCGCTGCATCGTGCCGATGGCCGCGTTCTTCGAAGACGACTGGCGCAGCGGCAAGGCCGTGCCCACGCGCATCGCCCGCGTGGACGGCCAGCCGATGGGCGCGGCGGGGCTGTGGGCCCGCTGGACCGGGCCCGACGGCGAGGAACTGATCAGCTACACCGTGCTCACCGTGAACGCCAACAGCCATGCGCTCATCCACCGCTACCAGCCGCCCGGTAGCGAAAAGCGCATGCCGGCGCTGCTCAACGAAGGCGCCTACGGGGCATGGCTGTCGGCCCGACCGGCAAAGGCGCGCGAGTTCATGCGCCAGTACCCGGCCAACTGGCTGCTGGCGAACCCCGTGGAAAGCAAGGCCGACAAAGGGCCACGCGCGTTCCTCTGACGGGGCCCGCCTCCTGTGCGGGAGAGGCGGTTCGTGCCCCTTTCGGCGCAAGGCGCGCCGAGGGGCCGGAGCCTTTCCATATATTTGCTCACTAATTGATAGCGATATGCCGGCGTATTGATTGCGCTGGAGGCTGATTTGGCTCCAAGGTTCGGCGACCGGGGCAGCGCGAATCGAGCCATCGGCGCAGGGCCACGTGGGCCGGCACGGCGTGTTCGGGGCTTTCGTTGAACAGCTCGTGGTACGCCGATGGGTACCCCTTCGCCTGCACCACGGCCGGTGGAGCGGCGGCGGCGAAGGCGCGGCTGCCGGCGGGATCGACCAGGCGGTCGGCCCCGGCCCACAGCAGCAGCGTGGGCACCTGCCATTGCGCGGCGTGCGCCACCACGGCCGGGCCGCTGCGGGCGATGAAGCGCGCCAGCCGGGCGCTGATGCGGTCGTGGCAGCGCGGGTCGGCGCGGTAGGCCGCGGCCACGGCAGGGTCGTGCGACAGGTACGACGCGTCGAGCCCGCTGCCCAGGCGCAGGTCGGGCAGCAGGCGGGGCAGGGTGGCCACGAGCAGCTTCTGCCACGGGTTCAGGCCCGGATCGAGTGCGGGGGACGACAGCACCAGCGCCTGCACCGGACGCAGCGCCAGCGCGACGAAACGCGCGGCCACCAGCCCGCCCAGGCTGTGGCCCAGCAGCACCAGCGGCTGGCCGGCCGGCATGCGGGCCCGCGTGGCATCGACGATGTCGGCCAGGTCCACCAGCAGCCGGTCGGTGGTGGTCAGGCCGCCGCGCGGCCCGCCCGAATCGCCATGGCCGTACTGGTCGTAGCCGCGCACGGCCAGGCCCCAGGCGTTCAGCTGCCGGGCGAGCCGGTCGTAGCGGCCCACGTGCTCGCCCAGGCCGTGCACCAGCAGCACGGTGCCGCGGGCGGCCGCATGGGGCAGGGGCCAGTCCTGCACGGCCAGGTTCTCGCCGTCGGCCGCGGTGAAGGGGGACAGCGAGGACGGGGCGTCGGGCTCGAACATGCCGAAAAGCAGGGCGCTCGCGGGCGCGCTCAGGCGGCTTCGGCCGCGCCCTGCGCGTCGGCCGGCAGGCAGGCGATCACCTGGGCCACGGCGGCGGTGAGCTTCTTGGCGTAGGGCACGTGCAGGAACTCGTTGGGGCCGTGCGCGTTGCTCTTGGGGCCGAGCACGCCGCAGACCATCATCTGCGCCTTCGGGAAGCCCTGGCTCAGCATGTTCATGAGCGGAATGGTGCCGCCCTGGCCGATGTAGCCGCACGGCGCGCCGAAGTGCGCCTGGCTGGCGGCGTTCAGCGCGCCTTCGAACCATGGCGCCGTGTCGGGTGCGTTCCAGCCGCTGGCCGCGCCGCCGCCCTCGAAGGTGACCCTGGCCTGGTAGGGCGCGTTGTCCTCCAGGAGCGCTTTCATTTCCTGCACGCACTGCGCCGCGTCCACCAGCGGGGGCAGGCGCAGGCTGAGCTTGAAGGCGGTGTAGGGGCGCAGCACGTTGCCCGCGTCCTTGAGGGCCGGAAAGCCCTCGGCGCCGGTCACGCTCAGCGTCGGCTCCCACGTGCGCTTGAGCAGGGCCTGCACCGGGTCGGTGGTGGTGGGCAGCGCGAAGGTGGTGGAGCCGCCGCAGTCGTAGTGCGCCCAGGGAAAGCGCTTGTACACCTCTTCGCCCAGGATGGCGGCGGTGGCGCGGGCCTGTGCCAGGCGGTCGCCGGGCACGTCGCAGTGGAAGCTGGCGGGCAGCAGGCGGCCGGTGGCGCTGTCTTCCAGCCGGTCCAGCACCTGCCGCATGATGCGAAACGACGAGGGCACCAGGCCCGACGAGTCGCCCGAGTGGATGCCCTCGGTCAGGATCTCCACCTTGAGCGTGCCGCTGGCCATGCCGCGCAGGCTGGTGGTGAGCCACAGCTGGTCGTAGTTGCCGGCGCCGCTGTCCAGGCAGATCACCAGCGCCACGTCGCCCATGCTGGTGCGCAGCAGGTCGATGTAGGGCAGCAGGTCGCCCGAGCCGCTTTCCTCGCAGGTTTCGATCAGGCCGACGATGCGCGGGTGCGGCACGTTCTGGCGCTTGAGTTCCTGCACGGCGGCCACGCTGGCATACACCGCGTAGCCGTCGTCGGCGCCACCGCGGCCGTAGAGCTTGCCGTCCTCGTACTTGGGCGTCCAGGGGCCGAGGTCCTTGCGCCAGCCTTCGAACTCGGGCTGCTTGTCCAGGTGGCCGTACATGAGCACCGTCTGGCTCGACCGGGGCTGCGTGGCGGCCACTTCGAAGAACAGCACGGGCGTGCGGCCGGGCAGGCGCACGATTTCCAGCGTGAGGCCTTCCACCTTCTGGGCCTCGACCCAGCTGGCGGCATTGCGCAGCACGCGGTCCAGGTAGCCCAGCTGCTCCCAGTCGGGTGCGAAGCCGGGGGACTTGGCGGGGATTTCGATGTATTCGGTGAGCTGGCGCAGGATGTCGCCGTCCCATTGGCGGCTCACGTGGGCCAGGGCTTCGGCGGGTTGAAGGAGATCGGGGGCGGTGCGGGCGTTCATGGCGGTTCCTCGGGGGGCGTTCCAGGGAAAGATCCTGCCACCGGCCGCGGCATCCGGCTGTCGCGCCGGTGCGTGGCCGTTCACCGGTCCGGTGGAGGGAGGGTTTCCGGATTGTCGTGCAGTGCGGACAAGGGCACCACCCCGCGCAGATCGCCCGCGACGGCAACGCGGTTGCGCCCGCTGCGCTTGGCTTCGTACATCGCGCGGTCGGCCGCGGCGATCAGCATGTCCCAGCTGTCGTCTTCCTCGATGCGCCCGCCGAACACGCCGATGCTCAGGGTGACCGGCACGGTGTGCCCGCCGATCTCGAAGCGCGACTGCTCGACCGCGCGGCACAGGGCGATCGCCAGCTGCCGCGCGCCATGCAGCGGCGTGTCGGGCAGCAGCACCAGAAATTCCTCGCCGCCGTAGCGCCCGATCATGTCCTGCGCCCTCAGGCGCTCGCCCATCGCATCGACCACGCTGCACAGCACCTGGTCGCCCACGAGGTGGCCCAGCCCGTCGTTGATGCGCTTGAAGTGGTCGATGTCCACCATCATCAGCGACAGCGGCTCGCGCGTGCGGATGGCCCGGGACATGTCGCGGGCCAGGGCGTCGATGGTGGCGCGGCGGTTGGCCACCCCCGTGAGCGGGTCGCGCGCGGCCATGCGGCGGTTGGTTTCGTCCGCCCGGTCGCGGGCCATGAAAATGAAGCCGAACGACGATGCCTGCACGCTGATGAAGGTGGACAGGAACGTGGCGTGCTGCAGCCAGTTGCCCTCCAGCAGCCCGTTCAGCGGCATGGCGCCCGTCAGGGCCGCCGCGGCCCGCACCACCAGCACCGCCATCTGCAGCACGATGCCCGCCACGACCAGCATGGCGCCCCGCCCGGGGGAGGGAAAGCGCCGGAGCGTCCAGAGCACCATGGCCAGCTGCACGGGGTAGATCACGCCCGCGAGCACCAGGCGCATCTCGTAGTTCTGGATGAACGCGAGAAAGAGCGCCAGCGTGGCCCCGACCGGCCCCAGCAGCCAGGCCCAGGGCATCGGGCGGCGGTGGAACTGGCACACGGCGGCCAGCAGGCAGGCGAACACGCTGGACAGCAGGCCGTTGGCGACGACGATGGACACCGCATCCGGTACGCGGCCGCGCAGCGCGAGCAGCACGTAGGCCAGCGACTGCAGCACCAGGGCGGCGGCCCACAGGCCCAGCCCTTCGCGGCGGCGTTCATGGCCGACCAGCACCAGGCCGGCCGCCATGACGACGGAACCGATGACGGTCATCGCCAGCAGCGTGGGCAGATCGATGGCGAATTGGGGCATGGAAATCCGGTGGGCCAGCCGGCCGTGGCTCGGGGGCCGCAGCATAAACCACTGCCCGCGCTGCCGCGATCGCACCCGCGCCAGCCGCTGGAGCGATGGCCGTAAGCCCGCTGTCCCGCCGCGCCCCGCCGCCCCCCGCCGACGCCCGGTTCGGCCGCCTGCTGCTGGCGGCCGATCAGCGATCAGCCGGCCGCCAGGGCGGGCCGTGCCGCGAGCGCCGGCGACGCCCCGGTCAGGCGGAACACCTGCACGGCACTGGCCAGCTGCGCGGCCTGGTCGCGCAGGCTCTGCGCCGCGGCGGCCGATTCCTCCACCAGGGCGGCGTTCTGCTGCGTCATCTGGTCAAGCTGGTTCACGGCCGTGTTGACCGTGCCGATGCCTTCCGACTGCTCGGACGCGGCTGCGGTGATCTCCCCGATGATGTCGCCCACCCGCTGGACCGAGCCCACGATCTCACCCATGGTGCGCCCGGCATCTTCGACCAGCCGCGTGCCGGCCTCCACCCGTGCCACCGAGCTGCCGATGAGGGCCTTGATCTCCTTGGCCGCCTCGGCGCTGCGGCCGGCCAGACTGCGCACCTCGCTCGCCACCACGGCGAAGCCCCGGCCCTGCTCGCCGGCCCGGGCAGCCTCCACGGCGGCATTGAGGGCGAGGATGTTGGTCTGGAAGGCGATGCCGTCGATCACCCCGATGATGTCCGCGATCTTGCGCGAGCTGGCGTCGATGTCGGCCATGGTGGACACCACCTCGCCCACCACGCGCCCGCCGCGCTGCGCCACCTCGGCGGCCGATCCCGCCAGCTGGTTGGCCTGGCGTGCCGCGTCGGCCGACTGCCGCACCGTGCCGGTGAGCTGCTCCATGCTCTGCGCCGTCTGGGCGATGCTGCTGGCGGCGTTCTCGGTGCGTGCCGACAGGTCCTGGTTGCCGGTGGCGATCTCGGCGCTGGCGGTGGTGATGCTGTCCACCGCCGTGCGCACCTGCTGCAGCACCTGCAGGTAGCGCTGGCGCATGCCTTCCACCTCGCGCACCAGGGCGCCCATTTCGTCGGTGCGGCGGGTTTCGAACGCCTGCGTCAGGTCGCCCTGGGCCACCAGGGTCACCGCGCCGGTCAGCTCGCGCAGCGGCTCGCTCACGCCGCGGCGCACCATGAAGAAAATGCCCGCGCCCACCACGCCCACGGCCAGCGCCATCACCAGCCCTATCGCCGCCATGGCGCGCCGCTGCTCCGCCAGGGCCTCGTGGTCCGACACCTCGGCCACCACGTACCAGCCCGAGCCGGTCTTCATGCGCAGGGCCCAGGGGTCCGCGCCCTGGCCCGGCAAAAGGGCCAGGGCCTGATCGACCACGCCCTCGCCGCCGGCTCCCAGGGTGGCGAGAAAATCCCCGGCCTGCGGGTAGGCCTCCAGCACCTTCTTGCCCTGCGCCGTGGGGTGCACCACGAACAGCGCGTCCTGCGGACTGCGGCGCGGGTCGATCACGTACATGCCGCCGTGCTCGTAGAACTTCGTGCCGGCCACCTGCTTTTGCATCTGCTCCTGGAACGCGCCGAGGTCGTTGCCCACGAAGAGGATGGCGATCACCTTGCCAGCGGCGTCTTTGATCGGTGCGTAATGCGCCATGTAAGGCTTGCCGAACAGCGTGGTGCGCCCGGTATAGGGCTGCCCCGCCAGCATGGGCGGATAGGCGGGGCTGGTCCGGTCGAGCAACGTGCCCTGGGCGCGCTCGCCCTTCTCGTTCTTGACCGAGGTGGTGATGCGCACGAAATCGTCGCCTTTGCGCGCGAACACCGTGGCCACGCCGCCGGTGTCCTGGCTGAATTTGTCCACCGTTCCGTAGTCGTCATTCACGGCGATGCCGAAGCTGCTCAACTGGCCAGTGGCCTCGTTCAGCTGCATGCCGGGATCGAAGGCGCGCTGAAAGGCCAGGGCCGAGCGCTGCACCAGCTCGCGATTGGCCTCGTCCACCGCATCGAGCGACTGCGTCACCGCATCGACCGCGTCGCGCACGCCTTCGGCGATCTGGCTGCGCGCTGCGCGGTTGGTGACGACCGAGATGGCCAGGCTCACCGCCACGAGGGCCAGGGCCACCAGCCCGATGGCCAGCAGAGTGACGCGGCGGGCAACGGAGCGGGCCCGGACGGAAGGGGTCATGGCGAATCCTTGGACGGTCTCAGAGGAGGGGGCGGGTGAGATCGTCCCCATCGTAAGCAACCGTAACGCCGGCCGGATGAAGGCATTCCTTTAAGGGAATACCCTGGAGCGCGAAGCGATATCGAGCCCGTGCTGCTGGGGGGTTACCCATCGAATGGGCCTCCAGCGCATATTCATCTAGGGGGTATTGCTATTAATTTAGTAGCAATTGGACGAGGGCACGCCAGGCGTCCTCGCGCGCTTCGCTCCTGGTTGACCGGCCTCCTTCTGACCAGGCCGCACCGTCCCAGGCCTTGGCTGAACCCTCAGGCGTGCTCGAAGTGAAAGACCGCCGTTCCCGCCATCGCATTGGGCAGAAACCGCACCTCGCGCCCGTCCTGCAGGCCGAAGGCGTCGATCACGCGCAGGGCGTTCTTGTGCGCCAGCACCTCGAAGTCCTTGAACGTGCCCACCCGGATGTTGGGCGTGTCGTACCACTGGTAGGGCAGCCGGCGCGTGACGGGCATGCGCCCGCGCAGCACCGACAGCCGGTTGGGCCAGTGCGCGAAATTGGGAAACGCCACCACGCCCGCGCGCCCCACGCGCGCCGTCTCGCGCAGCATCACCTCGGTGTTGCGCAGGTGCTGCAGCGTGTCGATCTGCAGCACCAGGTCGAACGAGTTGTCGCCGAACATCGCGAGCCCCTCCTCCAGGTTGAGCTGCACCACGTTGACCCCGCGGCGCACGCACGCGAGCACGTTGGCATCGTCGATCTCGATGCCGTAGCCCGTGCAGCCGCGCTCGCGCTGCAGGTAAGACAGCATCGCGCCATCTCCGCAGCCCAGGTCCAGCACCCGCGCGCCGTGCGGCACCAGCCGGGAAATCGCATGCATGGTGGCTTTTTCGGTCATGCGAACTCCTTGGCGATGCTGTCGAAATACGAGCCGATGACGCCCATGTAGCGGGCGTCGTCGAGCAAAAAGGCGTCGTGCCCGTGCGGTGCGTCGATCTCGGCGTAGCTCACGTCGCGACGGTTGTCGAGCAGCGCCTTCACGATCTCGCGGCTGCGCGCGGGCGAAAAACGCCAGTCGGTGGTGAAGCTCACCAGCAGGAACCGGGCGGTGGCGCGCGCCAGGGCCCGCGTCAGATTGCCGCCATAGGCGAGCGCCGGGTCGAAGTAGTCGAGCGCGCGGGTGATCAGCAGGTAGGTGTTGGCGTCGAAATACTCGCTGAACTTGTCGCCTTGGTAGCGCAGGTAGCTCTCGATCTGGAACTCGATGTCCTGCGTGCTGTAGCGGTAGCCGGCTGCGGCCGGCGCAACGGCGGGCGTGCCTGCCGGCAGCGTTTCTTCCATCACCGTCTGGCGCAGCTGGCGGCCGAATTTCTCGTTCATCACGTCGTCCGACAGGTACGTGATGTGGCCGATCATCCGCGCGATGCGCAGGCCGCGCTGCGGGATCGCCCCGTGCCGGTAGAAATGCCCGCCGTGGAAGTCCGGGTCCGTCACGATGGCCCGGCGCGCCACCTCGTTGAAGGCGATGTTTTCCGCCGTGAGGTTGGGGGCGCTCGCCACCACCACCGCATGGCGCACCCGCTCCGGGTACTGCAGCGTCCACGAAAGCGCCTGCATGCCGCCCAGGCTGCCGCCCAGCACCGCCGCGAGCTGCTGCACGCCGATCCGGTCCAGCAGCCGCGCCTGCGCGTTCACCCAGTCTTCCACGGTGACCACGGGGAAGTCGGCGCCGTACACCTCGCCGGTGTCCGGGTGCGTGTCCATCGGCCCCGTGGAGCCGAAGCACGAGCCCAGGTTGTTGATGCCGATCACGAAAAAGCGGTTGGTGTCCACCGGCTTGCCCGGGCCGATCATGTTGTTCCACCAGCCCTCGCTCTTGGGCTGGCCCTCGTACACGCCCGCCACATGGTGCGACGCGTTGAGCGCGTGGCACACCAGCACCGCGTTGGATCGGTCGGCGTTGAGCGTGCCGTAGGTTTCGAAGGCGAGGGTGTAGTCGCGGATCGTGCCGCCGCCTTGCAAAGGCAGTGCGTCGGCGAAATGCAGGGACTGTGGCGTGGCGATGAAGGACATGAAAAAACCCGGCATCGCTAAAAACGAGGCCGGGTCGGTGTTTCTGTCACTTTGCGGACGGGTCTTTAGCGGTATTTATAAAGCGCCCGCAAGCTGTGGCAAATCGGCGCGAGGGTCACTATACCAAAGCCGAAGCCGCGGCGGCCGGGGATTTTTCAGGGCGCGGGCGCCAGCAGCGCGGCGACGCCCAGCCCCAGGAAAATCACCGCCGACACCACGTGCACCGCACGGATCGGCACCCGCCGCGTGATGCGGTCACCCAGCCACACCACGGGCGCGTTGGCCAGCATCATGCCCAGCGTCGTGCCGGCCACCACCCACCCGTACGCGGTGTAGCGCGCGGCCAGCATCACCGTGGCGACCTGTGTCTTGTCGCCCATCTCGGCGAGAAAAAACGCGATCAGCGTTGTGCCGAACACGCCAAAGCGCGGTGCGCCGCCCGCGTCGTCCTCGTCCAGCCGGTCGGGAATGAGCATCCACACCGCCATCGCGATGAACGACAGCCCCAGCCCCCATCGCAGCACCTGCGGGCCTACCACCGTGGTCACCCAGGCGCCCACCGCGCCCGCCAGCGCATGGTTGGCTAGCGTGGCCGCAAAAATGCCGAGCACGATCGGCCACGGCTTGCGGAAACGTGCCGCGAGAACGAGGGACAGGAGTTGGGTTTTGTCGCCCATCTCCGCGAGGGCGACGATGGCGGTCGAAACGAAAAAGGCTTCCATGGGGCTAGGAGTTGTCCGGCCGGACAGGTCGCAGAACATTGACTGCACCCCGACTCCGGCCTTTTGGATCGGTGCGCAGTCAATGGTCTCGCCCAGTTCGAATGAACCGCATGCACCACAGGCCGAGGAGGCCCGAGTTTGTTGATGCATGCCCCCGTGCGGTCTGTGCGCCGGGCGGGCTACTCCCCAAAGACGGGCCGATTGTAACGATCTGCTTCCTGTTGTTGGGGTAAATACCCACAAGAAACGTTGCAACTGCGCCAACTTTCGTGCTTAGACCACGAATAGATGGTTAATAATGGGCCTTGCCTTTCTGCCAAGCAGGAACGCAAGTAGCGGTGATTGGTCGGTTTCGCGTCTTTGAAGTCGTCACAGGTTTGTTGATTGCGTCGGGCTCCATCGCGTTTTCTTGTTTTTTTAGGAGTCCTTCATGGGCAACAAACTCTACGTGGGCAACCTGCCCTATTCTTTCCGCGACGACGACCTGCAACAAACGTTCAGCCAATACGGCGCCGTGCAAAGCGCCAAGGTCATGATGGAACGTGACACCGGCCGCTCCAAGGGTTTCGGCTTTGTCGAAATGGGCAGCGATGCCGAAGCACAAGCCGCCATTCAAGGCGCGCACGGTCAAAATTTCGGCGGCCGTGACCTCGTGGTCAACGAAGCTCGCCCCATGGAGCCACGTCCTCCCCGTAGCGGTGGCGGCGGCTTCGGTGGCGGCAACGGCGGTGGCGGCGGTTACGGCGGCGGTGGTGGCGGCGGCCGTAGCTTCGGCGGTGGTGGTGGTGGTGGTGGTTACGGCGGTGGCCGCAGCAGCTACTAAGCCAAGCTCCAGCAGCTTATCGAAAAGGGTTCTTCGGGACCCTTTTTTCATGGCTGAGCCAGAGTGATTCTCCCGACTTCAGTGCCTTGCTTTTTTGCGAAATTTATGGCCCATAATGCATCGGCGAGATTTTTTTCGCGTCGACGTTTGCGGGGATCCGTCAGTTTCGCGCATAGGACATCTTTGTGATTCACTGGCTGCGTTTTCGGGACTCCATCGCTTTATCAATGTGTTTTTGAGGAGTCCCGTAATGGGCAACAAACTGTACGTCGGCAATTTGCCGTACTCGGTGCGTGACAGTGACCTGGAGCAGGCTTTCGGCCAATTCGGAGCCGTGACCAGCGCCAAGGTCATGATGGAGCGCGATACTGGCCGCTCCAAAGGCTTCGGTTTCGTCGAGATGGGCAGCGACCCTGAAGCGCAAGCCGCTATCCAAGGCATGAATGGCCAACCGCTCGGCGGCCGCAGCATCGTTGTGAACGAAGCGCGTCCCATGGAGCCCCGTCCCCCACGCAGTGGTGGATTTGGCGGCGGCGGTGGTGGCGGAGGCTACGGCGGTGGCGGTGGTGGCCGCAGCGGTGGCGGAGGCTACGGCGGCGGTGGTGGCCGGGGTGACGGCGGAGGCGGAGGTTATGGTGGTGGCGGCGGCCGTGAAGGCGGCGGCGGATATGGCGGCGGTGGTGGTGGCCGCGGTGATGGCGGTTTCCGCAGCCCCTACGGCTCCGGCTCGCGCAACGGCGGCGGCGGTGGCCGCAGCGGTGGTGGCGGTGGCGGCTACGGTGGTGGTGGCGGCAGCAGCGGTTACTGAGATATTTCTTCAACGAGAGACAGACCCGGCACGGGTGGTCTCCCGGCAAAAAGGCTCCCTCGGGAGCCTTTCTTCGTTGCGGAGCGTACACCTCCCATAGCGGCCGTCATGCGGCTCAGTGCGGCGAGGCGCCGTCCTTTTGCCGGTGCTTGCGCGGCCGGCCGGCCAGCAGCCTGTCGAACAGCGCATTGGGCAGCACGCGCAGCAATTTGGCCACCACGCCCATTTGCCAGGGAATGACGCGGTAGCTGGCGCCGGCGCGGATCGCGGCAAAGGCCCGGTCGGCAAAATCCTGGGGTTGCATCAAGAAGGGCATGGCGTAGCGGTTCTGGCGGGTGAGCGGGGTGTCGATGTATCCCGGGCACAGCGTGACCACCCGCACGCCCGAGGCGCGCAGTTCTCCCCGCAGGCTTTCGCAGTAGCTGATGACGGCCGCCTTGCTGCCGCAATAGGCGCCATGGCCTGGCAGGCCTCGGATGCCGGCCACGCTGCCGATGCCGACCAGCGCTCCGCTGCCCCGCTGCACCATGCCGTCCACGAACGGCTGAAAGGTCGCCGCCATGCCGATGTTGTTGGTGGCGAAGGTGCGCGCCATGACCTCGATGTCTTCGCGCGCGGCGGTGTCCATGCCCACGCTGATGCCGGCATTGGCGATCACGACGTCGGGCAGTCCTTGCCGTGCGATGCAGTCCTGCCCTGCTGCGACGATGCTGTCAGGCCGTGCCACGTCGGCGCTATAAATTTCATAGCTATGTGCCGGGAGGTTGCTTGCGCTGGCCCACGATTGGGTCTCGGCCGTGCGGCGTGCGACCAGCGCCAGCCGGTAGCCCGCCTGGTGAAAGCGCAGGGCGAGCGCCTGGCCGATGCCGCTGGAGGCGCCGGTGATGAACACCAGTGGGGTGGACGTCATGGAAGCTCCTGAGGGGGTGTGGCCGCCCGCATGCACGGCGTTGTTTGCCACGTTACTTGCCGGCCGGCGGCATCAGCATGCCCTTCACGCGGCCTTGCAACTGCATGATCTGGCTGAGGTTGTTGTAGTCCATGGTGTCGGCAGTGAACTGGTCCTTGCCCCGCGTCAGGGTCACCGGCTGGTTCGATTGCACCCGTTCGTCGTTGAGCCATGCGTGAAGGAACTCCCCCCGGAACTGCAGGCGCGGCAGCGGCTCGCGGCCGGGCCGGGTGAGCGGTTCGCGGGTGACGATGGCGTTGCCGAACAGCTGCACTTCGGAGCCGTCCGCATTGGTGAGCCCGCGGTCGGCGGTGGCGATGGTCAGCCGGCCGTCTGGCGCCACCGAACGCATGTGGACCTTGTCGATCTCCAGCGTGTCGGTGTCCAGGTAATGGCGCGCCAGATCGCCGCGCACGTCGCTTTGCAGCCGGCCGGTGGCGTCGAAGCTTTTGACCGAAAAGGTCTTCATGAAATAGTCCGGCTCGTGCGTGGGCGGGCGTTCCTGCACGGGTTTGGTCGGTGTGGGGGCATTGCGCACCAGCCACCACGTGCCCAGCGCCATGAGCGCCATGAGCGCCACGGGCAGGTAGATGGACAGCCGGTCCCAGCCCCGGCGCAGCGTGGCGATCATTCGGCGTAGGCCTCCAGCAGTTGGGCGTAGCGCCCGCTGGCCACCAGCAGCAGGTCGCAGAATTCGCGCGCGGCCCCGGCACCGCCCGCTGCGGTCGTGATGTGGTGGGCCACGGCACGGGCTTCGATGTGGGCGTGGAAAGGGGCGCAGGCCAGGGCGCAGCGCCGCATCATGGGCAGATCGGGCCAGTCGTCGCCGATGGCGGCGGCCTGCGCCCAGTCCAGGCCCAGTTCCGCCAGGATCGATTCGGCGGCCGGGCGTTTGTCTTCGGTGCCGAAGCGGGCGTGCACCACGCCCAGGTTTTTCAGGCGCAGGCGCAGCGCGGGGGCATCGCGACCGGTCACGATGGCGGGTGTGATGCCGGCTTTTTGCAGCAGCTTGATGCCGTGGCCGTCCAGGGTGTGAAACCGCTTGAGCGTCTCGCCGGTTTCGCTGAAATACAGGCCGCCATCGGTCAGCACGCCGTCCACGTCGAAAAATGCCACGCGCACGCCTTGAGCGCGCAGCAGCAGTTGCGCATCGAAGCGCAGGGCGGGCCGAAGGGGCGGCAGCGGAGCGATGGGCGTCTCCATCAGATGACCTTGGCGCGCATCAGGTCGCCGATGTGCACCACGCCGATGAGGACGCCATCCGCGTCGGCCACGAGCACGCTGGTGATGGCATGGCGCTCCATCATCTCGGCGGCGTCCACAGCGAGGGCATCGGGGGCGATGGTGCGAGGCCCCGCGTGCATGACCTCGCCGGCCGTGGCGCCGCGCAGTTCGGCGCCGGCCTCGATGCGGCGGCGCAGGTCCCCGTCCGTGAAGATGCCGAGCACGTGGCCCGCCGCATCGACCACGGCCGAGGCGCCCAGGCGCTTGGCGCTCATCTCGCGCATCAGTTCGCTGAACGAGGCATCGGGCGCCACGCGCGCGATTTCGTCGCCGGAGCGCATGACATCGCTCACGTGCGTGAGCAGCTTGCGCCCCAGGGCACCGCCGGGGTGGGAGCGCGCGAAGTCTTCGGAGCGGAAGCCGCGAGCATCCAGCAGGGCGACGGCCAGCGCGTCGCCCATGGCCAGTTGCGCGGTGGTGCTGGCGGTCGGTGCCAGGTTCAGCGGGCAGGCTTCGCGGTCCACGCTGCAGTCCAGCACCAGATCGGCGTGGCGCGCCAGCGTGGATTCGAGACCGCCGGTCATGGCCACCAGGGGCACGCCCAGGCGCTTGAGCACAGGCAGCAGCACGGTGAGTTCGGCGCTTTCGCCGCTGTTGGAAATGCCCAGCACCAGATCGCCGGTGGTGACCATGCCCAGATCGCCATGGCTGGCTTCCGCCGGGTGGACGAAGAAGGCGGGAGTGCCGGTGGAGGCGAGCGTGGCGGCGATCTTGCGGCCGATGTGGCCGCTCTTGCCCATGCCCATGACCACCACGCGCCCGGTGGTCGCCAGCATGCGCTCGACGGCGCTGGCGAAGCTGGTGCCCACGCGGGCCGACAGTCCGGCCAGGGCAGCCGCTTCGATGTCGAAAGTTTCACGGGCCAGGCGCAGCGCCTGGTCGGCTTGGAAGGTCGCAGGCGCGGCAGGGGCGGAAAGCATGCGCGGATTCTATCGGCCGGGCCATGGACCTGCGCCGCGCCTGGGCTAGCATCCATGCATGTCGTCACTCGCCCTCACGTTGCTTTACCTGCTGGCCGCCGTATTGGGCGTGGTGGCCTGCCGCAGCCTGAAGCTGCCGCCGATGCTGGGCTATCTGGCGGCGGGCATCCTGATCGGGCCCCATGCGCTGGCGCTGGCCCAGAACTCCGAAGGCGTGCGCCACCTGGGCGAGTTCGGCGTGGTGTTCCTCATGTTCGCCATCGGCCTGGAGTTCAGCCTGTCCAAGCTGCGCGCCATGCGCAAATTCGTATTCGGCCTGGGGTTGATGCAGGTGGCGCTGACCATGGCGGCGGCCATGGCCGGCGTGCTGCTGCTGTCGCGCCACGTGGGCGGCATCTGGGACATGGGCTGGCAGACGGGGCTGGCGCTGGCCGGTACGCTGGTGATGAGCAGCACGGCCATCGTGGTCAAGCTGATGGCCGAGCGCGCGGAGCTGGAGAGCGAGCACGGCCGCCGCATCCTGGGCATTCTGCTGTTTCAGGACTTGGCCGTGGTGCCGCTGCTGGTGCTGATCCCCGCGCTGGGCTCCCGGCCGGACCAGCTGTTCGTCGCACTCGGGCTGGCGCTCCTCAAGGCCACGGTGCTGGTGGGCCTGCTGCTGGCGGGCGGTCAGCGGGTGATGCGCTGGTGGCTCACGCTGGTGGCGCGCCGCAAGAGCGACGAGCTGTTCATGCTGAACCTGCTGCTCATCACGCTGGGGCTGGCCTGGCTCACCGAAGTGGCAGGGCTGTCGCTGGCGCTGGGCGCCTTCATCGCGGGCGTGCTGGTGTCGGAAACCGAATACCGCCACCAGGTGGGCACGGACATCCGCCCGTTCCACGATGTGCTGCTGGGCCTGTTCTTCATCACCGTGGGGATGATGCTGGACTGGCATATTCTGCTGGAGCGCTGGGCGCTGGTGCTGCTGCTTCTGATCGTGCCGCTCCTGATCAAGATGGGCGTGATCCTGCTGCTGGCGCGCGGCATGGGGGCCACCACGGGCGTGTCGCTGCGCACGGGGCTGTATCTGGCGCAGGCGGGGGAGTTCGGCTTCGTGCTGCTGTCGCTCACGCAGGAGCATGGGCTGGTGCAGCCCGCGCTGATGAACCCCATCCTCGCCGCGATGGTGCTGTCCATGCTGGCGACGCCGTTCCTCATCCTGTACAGCAACCGCATCGTGATGAAGCTGGTCGCCAGCGACTGGCTGCAGCAATCGCTGCAGATGACCACCATTGCGCGCAAATCGATCAACACCAGCAAGCACGTGCTGATCTGCGGCTACGGCCGATGCGGCCAGAACCTGGCGCGCATGCTGGAGCGCGAAGGCATTCCCTACATGGCGCTGGACCTGGACCCCGACCGCGTACGCCAGGCCGCAGCCGCGGGCGATTCGGTGGTGTACGGCGATGCCACGCGGATGCAGGCGCTCATGGCCGCCGGCCTGGTGCGCGCCAGTGCCGTGGCTGTGACCTACCTCGACATTCCCGCCACGCTCAAGGTGCTGGCCAACACGCGCGAACACGCGCCGCAGGTGCCGGTGGTGGTGCGCACGCAGGACGACCAGTACCTGGACAAGCTCCAGGCCGCCGGCGCGACCGAGGTGGTGCCCGAAGCCATCGAAGGCTCGCTCATGCTGGCCAGCCATGCGCTCGCCCTGGTCGGCGTGCCCATGCGGCGGGTGCTGCGACTGGTGCAGGACCAGCGCGATGCGCGCTACAACCTGCTGCGTGGCTATTTCCATGGTGCGGACGACGACACCGTCTCCGAGCGCGACCAGGAGCGGCTGGCGTCCATCACGCTGCCTTCCGGCGTGCATCCGCTGGGTCAGGCGCTCGGGCAACTGGCGTTGCAGGCCATGGGCGTGCGGGTCGTGAACCTGCGCCACAAGGATGGGCGCATGTCCCAGCCGGACGATGCGGCCGTGCTGGCCGAAGGCGACACACTCGTGCTTTCGGGCCACCCTACGGCGCTGGCGCTGGCCGAGGACGCCCTGCTGCGGTCCTGACAGCAGTGCTGCCGGCGGTTCTGGCAGATGCCTGCGACTGCCGGCCGATACACTGCATGGCTCCTTCTTGTCCCGGCCGGGCGCCCCCTTCCTGTCCCGGCATGAGGCTTCTCCCTTTTCAGATTTTCCAGCGCCATGCAAGCCCTCAGCGTCAACGAATACCTTCGCCAGCACATCCGCACCGTGCCCGGCTGGCCCGCGCCGGGCGTGCAGTTCCGGGACATCACGCCGCTGCTGCAAGACCCCAAGGTGTTCCGCGTGCTCATCGATGCCTTCGTGCACCGCTACATGGACCGCGCCCTGCGCCCCGACGTGGTGGCCGGACTGGATGCGCGCGGCTTCATCCTGGGTGCGGTGGTGGCCTATGAATTGAACGTGGGCTTCGTGCCGATCCGCAAGAAGGGCAAGCTGCCCTTCACCACCGTGGAGGAAACCTATGAACTCGAATACGGCAGCGCCACGGTGGAACTGCATGCCGACGCGGTGAAGCCCGGCGACCGCGTGCTGCTGATCGACGACCTGATCGCCACCGGCGGCACGATGATGGCCGGCAAGAATCTGCTGGAGCGCCTGGGCGCGACGGTGACCGAAGGCGCCGCCATCGTGGATCTGCCCGAACTCGGGGGCTCGCAGCGCCTGCGGGACGCGGGCCTGCCGCTCTACACGCTGGTGGATTTCGCGGGGCACTGAACACCGGCCGAAGCCGGGACGGGTTGTAAAATAAAAATCATTCTCATCCATGCGATGGAGAGATCTTTCGCCCTGCCTTTTTCCCGCTTTCGTCCGCCATGTCCTGCCTTCTCCCCTTTTGCCTGCGCCGCCCTGATCTGCCGGATTCCGCGGTCGAGGTATTTCCATGAGCCGCGAAGGGGCCCGCAGCGCCCCTGCGCTGGCCATGGAGGCGCAATCCCTGGCTGCTGAAGGCGCTTCAGGCGTGCGGAGCGCCGATCGTTTCAAAGCGCGCTGGCCGGCGCTGCCATCGCTGCGGCAGTTGTGGTTCCAGGTCCATTGGTTTCTGGGCATCACCGCGGGCTCCGTTCTCGTAGTCATCGGCTTGAGCGGCGCCCTGCTGGCCTTTCACGAAGAAATCCTCGATGCGATCAACCCGGGCGTGCGCCAGGTCGCGCCGCAGGCCGGGCCCATGCTCACCCCGCAGCAGATCGTGGACGCCATCGCTCGCACCCACGGCGAACAGCGCATCACCACCCTGACCGTGCAATCGCAACCCGGCGCTGCCGCCCGCGTGATCTTCCAGGCAAAGCCTGCCGAGCGGCGGGGCGAGACGGTCTACGTGCACCCCTACACCGGAGCGCTGCAACCTGCGCTGAAGGGCCAGGACGCCTTCGAGTGGGTCGAGGCGCTGCACCGCTGGCTGTTGCTGCCGCGAGAACCCGGCCGCGTGGCGACGGGCGTGTTGGCGCTGTGCCTGCTCACGCTTTCCTTGTCGGGCCTGTACCTGCGCTGGCCGCGACGCCCCTTGCGCTGGCGCACCTGGCTCACGTTCGATACGGCTCTCACCGGGCGCTCGTTTCTGTGGGCGATGCATTCCGTAGTGGGCACCTGGGCCCTGGTCATGTACCTCGTGCTCACCGCCACCGGCCTCTACTGGGCGTTCGATGCGGTGCGCGACACGGTGGACGGCTGGGCAGGCCTGCAGCGCCCTGCGCGAGCGATGGCCGCCGCACCGGGCGGCGGTGCCAAGGCCCCGGCCGATCGCGCCGAAGCCGCACCGCTTGACCTCCAGCGGGTTTGGACCACGTTCGAGCGGCAGGCGGGGCCGTGGACCCAGGCCAGCCTGCGCATGCCTGCGCTGCCCACGCAGGCTGTCCAGTTGACCTGGCTGGCCGCGGACGCCGGGCACGACCGGGAGCGCAACCGCATGTCCATCGAGCCTTTGAGCGGCCAGGTGTCGGTGGACGACCGCCATGCCCGGCGCAGCGCTGCTGCCCGTGCCCTGGCCGCGATCTATCCCCTGCACATGGGCACGTACTTCGGGTTGCCGGGCCGCCTGGCGGTGATGTTCGCCAGCCTCGCCATGCCGCTCTTCGCCATCACCGGATGGATGCTCTACCTGGGCCGCCGCCGTCAACGCAGGGCCAGTACGGTCGCGCGCGCTGCGCAGGGCCATCCCCTGGTGCCGGCAGCAGGCGTGGATCAAGGTGCCGACACGCTGCTGGTGGCCTACGCCAGCCAGGCGGGCCAGGCGGAACGCATCGCGCTGCAAAGCGCAGGCGCCCTGCAACGCGCTGGCCTGCGGGTCGCCGTGCAGTCGATGCAGGCGATCACGCCGGAGCAACTGCGCATGCACCGCCGCGTGTTGCTGGTGGCCAGCAGCTTCGGCGAGGGCGAGCCCCCCGACAGCGCACGCCGCTTCGCGCGCCTGCTGGCCCGGTGCCCGCCTGCTTCGCTCCAGGGGGTGCGCTACGGCCTGCTGGCATTGGGTGACCGCCAGTACACCCGCTTTTGCGGCTTCGGCCATGCCCTGGACGAAGGCCTTCGCCAAGCGGGTGCCGAGCCCCTCTTTCCCCTGATCGAAGTGGACAATGCCGACCCCGCTGCGCTGGCGCGCTGGAGCGAGGCGCTGACCACATTGGAAGGTGCGGAGCACCTCGCGCTGGACGCCGCACTGGCGGACAACGGCGTGGCGCCGGTGTATGCGGCGTGGAGCCTGGCCCAGCGTGAATGCCTCAACCCTGGAAGCCTGGGCAATCCGTTGTTCGAGGTTTCGCTGACGCGGGCCGGCCCGCTCGAATGGCACCCGGGCGCCTTGGTCGAGGTGTTGCCGCGCCAAGCGCCCGCCGCAGTCACCGCCTGGCTGCAAATGGCTGGTGCCGACGGCGCCGCCCTGGTGCAGCACCGAGGTGCGACGACGTCGCTCGCCGAGGCGCTGGCCAGCAGCGTGCTGCCCTCTTCGCCGTTGGATTTCACCACTGCGCAAACGTTGGCCGATGGGCTGGTGCCCCTGGCTCCCCGCACCTATTCCGTGGCTTCCCTGCCGGGTGACGGCGTGCTGCAACTGCTGGTTCGCCAGGAGCGGCACGCGCAGGGCCTGGGGCTGGCCTCGGGTTGGCTCACCGCCCATGCTCCCTTGGGAACGGCCGTGGAGTTGCAACTCGTCGCCAATCCGCGTTTCGATGCGGTGCCCGGCGATGCGCCCTGCATTTTCATCGGCAACGGCTCAGGGCTGGCGGGTCTGCGTTCGCATCTGCGTGCCCGGGTACGGGCTGGATGCCGCCGCAACTGGCTGCTGTTCGGCGAGCGCCAGCGGGCGCATGACACCCTGTGCGCCGAAGAGATCGATGGCTGGCAGGAACAAGGCTTTCTGGAGCGATTGGACCGGGTGTTCTCGCGCGACGGCGACACCCATCGCCATGTGCAGGACCGGCTGCGCGACGCGTCCGCCGAGCTGTGCCAGTGGATCGCGCAAGGCGCCACCCTCTACGTGTGCGGCAGCGCAGAAGGCATGTCGGCCGGCGTGGATGCCGTGCTGGTGGAGGTGCTTGGCGCTGATGCGGTCGATGCGTTGATCGCCGACGGCCGCTACCGGCGCGACGTGTATTGAGCGCCTGGCGGGGCGCGCGGCGTGGCGGCCGCGGTCAGCGCAGGTCGCCGTACTGGGTGTTGCTGAGATCGGGGGCGGGCGCGTCGCTCCCCGGCATTTCCGTGTCTTCGAAGCCCGTGGGCGTGGATGGCAGCAACGGGCCGGAGCGTGTGCTTACCCCGGTGCGGGGTGCGGGTGCCGGCGGCTTGGCGGCCGCGGCGTTGTCCAGCGCCCGCTTGAAGGCGGCGACCTCGTCCGCTTCGATGGGGTCGAACGCCTTGGCGGGTGCGCGCGCTGGCGGCGCAGGGGGCACCAAAGGCGCGCTGCGCGGGGCCAGCAGCGGATCGATCGGCAAAGCGGCCACCGGTGCAGGTGCTGGCGCCTGAACGGGCGCTGGCGGACGGGCCGGGGCCGCAGGCACGTGCGGCACCGATGGCCCGGCGACGCCGTGGGGAGCAAGCCCCTTGCTGGGCATGCCGACGGCCACATGGTCGTTGATGCGCCAGTACACGGCCGTCACCAGGATGTCGAAGCGCGTCTTGGCGGTTTGCGCGATCAACGCTTCGATCTCGCTCAGGCGGACGGTTTCGCCGCCGTATTCACGGGCCAGGTCCATCATCACGAGAAACTGCCGGCCGCGCTGGTCAAGGGACAGCACTTTGAACTTGTAGCCCGCCGACAGCACGCCGGCCCGGACCATGGCGTCGCGCACCACGGTGTAGAGCAGTTCGCGCCGCTCCATGCGCTCGTTCTTGCGGTTGGCAGCGTGTTCGGCCGGGGGCTCTGCCAGGGGTTTGCCTGCGCCACGGCCGGGCACCAGGGGCACGGTGGCATCTGCGTTCAGCAGGCCGGACGGTTCCACCGCCGGACGCTGCCGTGGAGCAGGGGGTTTGCGGTTGAACCAACTGAAAAGTGACATGCCGTGCCTTCTTCGGATAGCGCCAAAAAGTCCGAAACGAGTGTAACGCGCACTCCGGCAACGAATGGCTTTCCGGCGTCTGCCGGCCCGGGCACGGGCTTGATAGAACGCTCAGGTGTCAGGTCGCTGCAACACGGCGGCGGCGGTTGCCCAGCCGTTTGGACAGCACCGACCCCATCGCCATCGCCAGGCTCAGCGCCACGGCAGGCTGGCGATTGGACAGTTCGGAAAACCGCAGCGCCGTCAGGTTCCACAGCTTGGAAGGCGCGCCCGCCTGGACGGTGGCCGTGCGCGGCTTGTGCGAGAAGAAAGCGCTCTCGCCCACCACGGAGCCGGGGCCTACGATGGCCAGGCGCAACCGGTCTTTTTCATCCTCGTAGTGCACGCTCAGGCTGCCGCTTTCCACGAAATACAGCGTCCGGTCGCTGGCGCCCTGGGTGAACAGGGTGTGCCCGGTGGTGAGCGACATGGGGAGCAGGTAGCCTGAAAGCAAGTCCCACTGCTCGGTCGTCAGGGGGTTCATCATGCTGTCTTCAGCCGGCGCCTGGGCGATGGCCTGCACGAGACCGGTCAGGTCCATTTTCTGGGGGTGGGAGAACAGCACAGCGTTCATAGTGGCGCGAAAGTTAAGGCGGATGCGCCCGGCGCACAAGCACTCTTTACCACTCCTTACAAAACGCAACCCGCGCAGCGCGGTCACTTGCCAATGCAAAAACTCGAAAAGATCACGCCCAGCAGGTCGTCGGACGTGAATTCGCCGGTGATCGCATTGAGCGCCTGTTGAGCGAGGCGCAGTTCTTCGGCAAGCAGATCGAGCGCCGGGCCGGGCGAGTGCAGTTGCGCCGCGGCTTCCATCAAATGCCCGTCCACGGCCTGCAGGGCCTGAACGTGCCTAGCCCGCGCGATGTAGACGCCTTCTGCGGCCGATTGCCATCCGGCCACCTCCAGCAGCACGCGGCGCAGCGCATCCAGCCCTTCGCCCGTGCGGGCCGAGAGATGGACTGCCGCATGGCTTGGCTCAGAAGGGCCGGGTGGGTGAGCCAAAGCGCCCGGGCTGGCAACCTGATCGGTCTTGTTCCACACATCGATCACCGGAACGTGCGCTGGCAGCCTTTGCGCGATGGTGCGGGCGATGTCGGCATCCGCGGCCTGGTAGTCGGCCAAGGACACGCGCGTGAGGTCGTGCAGGAACAGAACGGCATCGGCGGCTGCGATTTCTTCCCAGGCCCGCGCGATCCCGATCTTTTCCACTTCGTCATCGCTCTCGCGCAGACCCGCGGTGTCGATGACATGCAGCGGCACGCCTTCGATCTGGATGGTTTGCTGCACCTTGTCGCGCGTGGTCCCGGCAATGGGGGTGACGATGGCGAGTTCGGCACCGGCCAGTGCGTTCAGCAGCGAACTCTTGCCCGCGTTAGGCTGCCCGGCAATCACCACTTTGATGCCCTCGCGCAGCAGGGCACCCTGGCGCGTGCGCTGCATCACCGCCGCCAGGGTTTGCTGCAAATTCGATAGCTGACCACCGGCGTCGGACTTGCGCAGGAAGTCGATTTCTTCCTCAGGAAAATCGAGCGTGGCCTCCACCAGCATGCGCAGGTGGATGAGCGCGTCGCGAAGCTTGTGGATCTCCCCCGAGAACGCACCGGCCAGGGAGCGGCTGGCGCTGCGGGCGGCGGCTTCGGTGCTCGCGTCGATCAGGTCGGCAATGGCTTCGGCCTGGGCCAGATCGATCTTGTCGTTGAGAAAAGCCCGCTCGGTGAACTCGCCCGGCTGGGCCAGGCGCAGTCCGGGCAGGCGGGGCCTGCCATCGGGCACATCGGCCTGTGCGGCCGCTTCCAGGCAGCGCGCCAGCAGCAATTGCAGCACCACGGGCCCGCCGTGCGCCTGCAACTCCAGCACGTCTTCGCCGGTATAGCTGTGCGGGGCGGGAAAGAAGAGCGCCAGCCCCTGGTCGATGGACTGGCCAGTGGCGTCCCGAAAGGGCAGATAGGTGGCTTCGCGCGGTCGCAGCGAACGCCCGCACAGCGCTTCGGTCAGCGGTCCCAGGCCCCGGCCCGAAACACGCACGATGCCCACGGCGCCGCGCCCCGGTGCGGTGGCGATGGCGGTGATGGGTTCGGAATGGCGAGGCAGCATGCGGGCGATCGGAAGATAGGGCGGGGCGGGTGTGTGCCGGGTGTGGGACGGGTGTGGGAATGGGGCATGATAGCCGCGCCCTCTGCTCGATTTGCCTTGCCTTGCCGCCCTCGTCCCGGCGCACCACGGTCGCCCAGGGTGCTGCCGCCATCAACGACAAAGCCCGCCAGGGCGGGCTCTGCAGAAGGTCCGGACGATCGGGTGGGTTACTTGATCGTGGTCCAGTTGGGCATCGGGCGGTCATCGGCGCGGTGCAGCGTTTCCACGCCCTTGCGCATGGCCCAGGGGCGGATCTGGTGGTGCAGCGGCAGGTAGTAGTACTCGTCCTTCACCAGCTTGAGCGCGTCGGCGATCAGCGCGTCGCGCTTGGGCGCATCCATCTCCACCTTGATCTGGCTGATCATTTCGTCGAGCTTGGCATCGCTGAACCGGCCGCCGTTGTAGGTGCCGGCAGCGGTCTTGCCTGCCTTGGTGGCCATCAGCGAATCCAGCGAGTAGAGCGAGTCGAACGTCGCCACGCCCCAGCCGAACAGGTAGGCGCTCACGTCGTTGTTCATCACGCGGCTCACGAACTGGGCCATGGGCGCAGCCTGCAGCGTGGTCTTCACGCCGATGCGCGTCCACATGGCGGTGACGGCCTGGCAGATCGCTTCGTCGTTCACGTAGCGGTCATTGGGGCAGTCCAGCTTGAGCGAAAAGCCTTGCGGGTAGCCGGCATCGGCCAGCAGCTTCTTGGCGGCTTCGACGTCGTACTTGGCGGAGCGTTCATCCAGGCTCTTGCTCCAGCCGTGGACCATCGGCGCGACCATCGTGCCTGCGGGCACCGAAAGGTTGCGCATGGTGCGGCTGTGGATACCGGCCGAATCGATGGCCTGGTAGAGCGCCTGGCGCACGCGCTTGTCCTTGAGCGGGTTCTTGCCCGGCGTACCGGCACCCGGCAGTTCGTCGCGGAACTGGTCCAGGCCCAGGTAGATGGTGCGGTTCTCGGCACCTTCGATCAGCGTGATGTCGGGGCTGGACTTCATGCGCGCCAGATCCTGCGTGGGTGGATCGACGACGAAATCGACCTGGCCGGAAATGAGCGCGGCCGAGCGCGTGGCGGCGGATTTGATGGGGGTGAACACGACTTCGTCGATGTTGCCCTTGGGCTTGTCCCACCAGTCGGGGTTCTTCTTGAGCGTGACCTTCACGTCAGGCTGCCAGCCCACCATGATGAAGGGGCCCGTGCCGTTGGCGTTGCGCGATGCGAAGTTTTCTTCCTTGCCGGCGTAATCCTGGGCCTTGGTCGAGTTGTTCTTCTCGGCCCAGGCCTTGTTCATGATGCGGGCCTCGGTCAGCTCGCGCAGCAAAACGGGGTTGGGGCCCTTGAGGATCAGGTCGACGGTGAAGTCGTCCACCTTCTTCACTTCCTTGATGCTCTGCACGGCGGACTGCATGTTCGATGGCGGCGTCATCGCGCGCGTCAGCGAGAACACCACGTCGTCGGCCGTGAACGGTGCGCCGTCATGGAATTTCACGCCCTTGCGCAGCTCGAATCGCACCTGCGTGGGAGACACCTGTGTCCACTTCGTGCCGAGTGCGGGCTGGATCTGGTACTTCTCGTCGTAGCGCACCAGGCTTTCGTACACCTGCTGCAGGAATGCATGCGTGGTCTGGTGGTTCTGGGCGTGGGGGTCCACGGTCAGGATGTCATTGGCGCCCGCCCACCGCATCGTTGCGGCATGGGCCGATCCCGCTGCCAGCAGGACCGCGATGCCCAGTGCGCTCCATTGGAAAGTCTTACGCTGCTGCTTCATTGGCCAAGTCTCCTCGTCGGTTAACGAAAGTGGATGAAAGATGCCGCGGGGGCAAGCCAAGCATCGTACCCAATGAAAAACGGCCGCTGTGCAGCGGCCGTGGAATTTCTCGGGAATGCAGCGCGTCGGCGCTGCATGGAGGTCAGCGGAACTTCGGCAGATTGAACTGCGGCGGCACGCCCATGCGGGTGTTGATGATCCACTGCTGGGCGATCGACAGGATGTTGTTCGTCAACCAGTACAGTACGAGGCCGGCCGGGAAGAAGAAGAACATCACGCTGAAGATCAGCGGCATGAACCACATCATCTTGGCCTGCAGCGGATCGGGCGGCGCGGGGTTGAGCGCGGTCTGCAGCAGCGAGCTGGCGGTCATCAGCAGCGGCAGGATGAAGAACGGGTCGGGCGACGACAGATCCCTGATCCAGCCGATCCATGGCGCATTGCGCATTTCCACGCTCGACAGCAGCACCCAGTACAGCGCGATGAACACCGGGATCTGGATCATGATGGGGAAGCAGCCGCCCATCGGGTTGACCTTCTCCTCGCGGTAGATGCGCATCATCTCCTGCTGCATCTGCTGCGGCTTGTCCTTGAGGCGCTCGCGCATCTCCATGATCTTGGGGTTGATGGCCTTCATCTTGGCCATGCTGGCGTAGGCCTTCGCATTGAGCCAGTAGAAGGCGATCTTCAGCAGGAACACCAGCGCCACGATGGACCAGCCCCAGTTGTTCAGCACCTTGTGCAACTGGTCGAGCAGCCAGTACAGCGGCTTGGCCAGGATGGTGAGCCAACCGTAGTCCTTCACCAATTCGAGGCCGGGGGTGAGCGATTCCATCATCGTCTCGACCTGCGGACCTGCGAACAGGCGTGCGTCCACCGTCTTGGATTGGCCCGGCGCGATCTCGCCGACCGGGGTGATCATGCCGACCGAGTACAGGTTGGTGTCCACCTTGCGCACGAACAGGTCGCGCTGCACGCCATTGCCCAGCAGCCAGGCACTGGCGAAGTAATGCTGCACCATGGCCACGTAGCCGTTCGTGGACGACTTGTCGATCTCGGCCTTGCCGTTTTCGATGTCCTTGAACTCGACCTTGTGGTACTTCTTGGCTTCGGTATAGACCGCAGGGCCGGTGAAGGTGGAATAGAACGACGACTCGCCCGGCGGCTTGTTGCCGTCGCGCACCAGTTGCAGGTACAGCTGGGGCGACACGGGTGCGGTGCCGGTGTTCACGACTTCGTGCTTCACGGCCACGTCGTAGGCGCCGCGCTTCACCGTCCAGGTCTTGGCGAGCTTCACTCCGCCCAGGTCCGCGGATTCGAAACGCACGCTGATCTCGTTCTGGCCGTCCTGCAGGTCGCGGTTGCCGGCCACCACCGACATCGCCGTCTTGTGCGTGGGGTAGGTGCCGCCGATCAAACCGGTCTGCGCCACATAGACGCGTTGCGCGCTCTCATCGAGCAGCATGAACGGCTTGGACTTGTCCGCCATGTCGGGGTATTTGAGCAACTCGCCGTTCGTGAGCGAGCCGCCCTCGCTGTCGAACGTCAGGCGCAGCACGTCGGTCGTCAACGTGACGCGCTGGCGCGCAGCGGAAGGCGCCGCCTGCGGCACGCCGCCCGGCACCTGCTGGGCATTCGCGGGTGCGGCTGCGGCCGTCGGCGCCGGCACGGTGGACGCGCCAGCAGCACCGGAGGCGGCAGGCGCCTGCGACACGGGCGTCACGGCGGCAGGCGTGGCCCCTGGAAAGAAGGTGGCCTTGTGGCCGTTGTGCACTTGCCACTTGTCCCACAGCAGAACCATGGAAAAGCCAAATATCACCCACAGGATGGTGCGGCGAATGTCGTTCATGAAGACTTCTTCGTTGAGGATGGGGTGGAGGAGGCGGAAGGGGACAGGCGCGAGAACAGCCGCAACCCGCGGGGGAGTTCTTCGGGCACCGGATCATGCCCGCCATCGCACCAGGGATGGCACCGTGCCAGACGGTGCAGCGTGAGATAAGTTCCGGCCGCAGCGCCGTACCGGTCCAGCGCCTGCAGCGAATAGGCCGAACACGTGGGCTCGAAGCGGCAAGCCGATCCGAGCCAGGGGCTCAAAATCAGGCGGTAACCGCGCACCAGCGCCATCAGCAGCGCGCGCATCATGGCACAGGCGCCGGGGCGGGCTGGGGTTTTGGTGCAACGGCTGCTGCGGCAGTGCTGCCGCCACTGCGCCGCACGGCGTAGCCGAACAGCTGCAGCAATTCGGCGCGCACGGCCTGTTTGAGGGCATCGGACGTGGCGCTGGTGAATTGCTTGCGGTCGAACGTCGCTCGCAGGCGCACCACGTGCGCGGCCTGCGGCAACTGGGACTCAAACGAGGCGGCCACCGCATAGATCTGCCGCTTGATGCTGTTGCGGGTCACCGCTCGGCGAGCCCAACGCTTGGGCACCATGGCGCCCAGCCATACTGCCGGGGGCTCCACAACGCCAAACAGGGCCTGCGGCCCTTGCGCATCAGGCAAGGAACCGGGCCCTGTAGGAGGAGCGGGAGGCAACGCGGGCGCTGCGCCTGTGGGAGCCAGTCCCAATCGGTGCAGTGCGAAGTGAGCGGTACGGGAGACCGTTCCCCCGGCCATGGCGGCCTGGAACTGCGGACGGGTTTTCAACCGTTGCATGGGAGGGTTCCCGCCCGGAACCGGGCCGAGTGCCGTGGCGGCCTTAGACGGCCAGGCGCTTGCGGCCCTTGGCGCGGCGTGCGTTGATGACGGCACGGCCGCCGCGCGTCTTCATGCGCACGAGGAAACCGTGGGTGCGCGCACGGCGCGTCTTGGAAGGCTGGTAAGTACGTTTCATGGTCAATTCCTTGAGGGTTCGGTTCCGGGCGCAACTCGCAAGATGCGGGTTCCAGGCCCTCCGGATGCGGCACCTCGATAAGGATCGAAGCGCTTGGCCCGGGCGTTATTGCCCTGAACGCATTCAGGGAAACCGGCGATTATTGCAGGCTTGTCCGGGTGTGGCAATGGTCGGGCTGCGCTGGCGTGGCCTGCGGGGCTTTTCGGAGGGGCCTGGGCTTGCCCCTGCGCGGTTGTGGATAACCCTTTGAAAAGGTACAATCTGCGGCCTCGAATCGTTCCTCCTATCCACAACAAGAACCGCCATCAATGACCGAGGAACCCTCCAGCAGCCCCGACAACGACGCGGGCGCCGACGCCGGACAAGGCCTGTGGCAAGCCTGTGTAGAGCAGCTTGCGCAAGACCTGCCAGAGCAGCAGTTCAACACCTGGATCAAGCCGCTCACGGCCCAGGTCGCACCCGACTTCACCAAGGTCACCCTGTTGGTGGCCAACCGCTTCAAGCTCGACTGGATTCGCGCGCAATACGCCGGCCGCATCGCCGCATTGCTCGAAGGACTGTATGGCCAGCCGGTATCGCTTGAGTTAGCGCTCGCTCAGCGTGAAACCGTTGCCCGTACTTACGTTCGCTCCACGCCCGCCGGCCAGGTGGTGTCATCCGAGCCCACGCCTGCCGCCACTGCGAGCGACGAGCCGGTGGCCGGGGCGTTCCGCTCGCGCCTGAACGCCGCGCTCACGTTCGAGACGCTGGTGGAGGGCACGGCCAACCGCATGGCGCGCTCGGCGGCCATGCACGTGGCGGGTTCGCCCGGGCATCTGTACAACCCGCTTTTCATCTACGGCGGCGTGGGCCTGGGCAAGACCCATCTGGTCCACGCAGTGGGCAACAGGCTGCTCGCCGACAAGCCCGATGCCAAAGTTCTCTACATCCATGCCGAGCAGTTCGTGTCGGATGTGGTTAAGGCGTACCAACGGCGCACGTTCGACGAGTTCAAGGAGCATTACCACTCCCTCGATCTGCTGCTGATCGATGACGTGCAGTTCTTCGCCAACAAGGACCGCACGCAGGAAGAGTTCTTCAACGCGTTCGAGGCGCTGCTGGCCAAGAAGAGCCACATCGTGATGACCTCGGACACCTATCCGAAGGGCCTGGCCAACATCCACGAGCGGCTCGTCTCGCGCTTCGACTCGGGCCTCACGGTGACCATCGAGCCGCCCGAACTCGAAATGCGCGTGGCCATCCTGATCAACAAGGCCCGCGCAGAGAGCGCCGACATGCCCGAAGAGGTGGCCTTCTTCGTCGCCAAGAACGTGCGCAGCAACGTGCGCGAGCTGGAGGGCGCGCTGCGCAAGATCCTCGCGTATTCGCGCTTCAACCAGAAGGAAGTCTCGATCCAGCTCGCCCGCGAGGCGCTGCGCGATCTGCTGTCGATCCAGAACCGGCAGATCAGCGTCGAGAACATCCAGAAAACGGTGGCCGACTACTACAAGATCAAGGTCGCCGACATGTACAGCAAGAAGCGCCCCGCCAGCATCGCCCGGCCGCGCCAGATCGCCATGTACCTGGCCAAGGAACTCACGCAGAAAAGCCTGCCCGAGATCGGCGAGCTGTTCGGCGGGCGCGACCACACCACGGTGCTGCACGCGGTGCGCAAGATCGCCGGCGAGCGCCAGCAGCTCACCGAACTGAACCAGCAATTGCACGTGCTGGAGCAGACGCTCAAGGGTTGATGCCGAAGTGATCCTGCAACCCCACGGAGCGCGCCCGGTTCACGGGCAAAATGGCGTGCTGGACGGCATGAGGGGGCATGGCCCATGCCGCCGTCCTGGCACGTTTCCCAAAACCACCAAAGGTTGACGACATGATTGTCCTGAAGGCAACACAAGACAAGGTTCTCGCGGTCCTGCAATCGGTGTCCGGCATCGTCGAACGCCGGCACACCCTGCCCATCCTGGCGAACGTGCTGATCCGAAAGACAGGCAACGCGCTGCAGCTGACCACGAGCGACCTGGAAATCCAGATCCGCACGACCGCCGAGCTGGGCGGCGACACGGGCGACTTCACCACCACGGTGGGCGCGCGCAAGCTGATCGACATCCTGAAGACCATGCCCGGCGACCAGACCGTGAGCCTGGAGTCGAGTCAGTCCAAGCTGATCCTCAAGGGCGGCAAGAGCCGATTCACGCTGCAGTCGCTGCCGGCCGAAGACTATCCCCTGGTGCAGGAATCCGCCGCCTTCGGCCCCGCGTTCAGCGTGCCGCAGAAGGTGCTGAAAGACCTGCTGGGCCAGGTGTCGTTCGCCATGGCGGTGCAGGACATCCGCTACTACCTGAACGGCATCCTGTTCGTGGCCGAGGGCCAGCAGCTGAGCCTGGTCGCCACCGACGGCCATCGCCTGGCCTTCGCCAGCGCCACGCTGGATGTCGAAGTGCCCAAGCAGGAAGTCATCCTGCCGCGCAAGACCGTGCTGGAGCTGCAGCGCCTGCTGTCCGACGCGGGCGGCGAGAACCAGCCGCACATCGAGATGCAGTTTGCCAACAACCAGGCGAAGTTCACGTTCGGCGGCATGGAGTTCGTCACGAAGCTGGTCGAGGGCAAGTTCCCCGACTACAACCGCGTGATCCCCAAGAACCACAAGAACAGCGTCACCCTGGGCCGCGCTCCGCTGCTGGCCAGCCTGCAGCGCACGGCCATCATGACCAGCGACAAGTTCAAGGGCGTGCGCCTGAACCTGGAGCCCGGCACCCTGCGCGTGGCGTCCAACAACGCCGAGCAGGAAGAGGCCGTGGACGAACTCGACATCGACTACGGCGGCGACACCATCGAGATCGGCTTCAACGTCACCTACCTCATCGACGCCCTGGCCAACATGGGCCAGGACATGGTGAAGGTCGAACTGTCGGACGGCAACAGCTCGGCGCTGCTGACCATCCCCGAGAACGAGACCTTCAAGTACGTCGTGATGCCCATGCGCATCTGACGCACCTGCCTCCAGTGCATGGGTGGATGCTATGATATTTATAGCTAACTGCCTTAGAGGAATATGCGCTGGAGACCTGTTTGACTCTTATTGAACATTCAGGAAACCCACCGGTTTCCACGGACCCCAAGGCCATCCATGACCGCTGAGAACACCCTGCCCGAGCCTTCCACCGACGGCGCGGGCGAAGCACAGCCCTTCAAGATCGACACCCAGCAAGTGGGCGCCAGCGAAGGCTACGGCGAAGGCGCGATCCAGATCCTGGAAGGCCTGGAGGCCGTGCGCAAGCGCCCCGGCATGTACATCGGCGACACGTCCGACGGCACGGGCCTGCACCACCTCGTCTTCGAAGTGGTGGACAACTCCATCGACGAGGCGCTGGCCGGGCACTGCGACGACATCGTCGTCACCATCCACAGCGACAACTCCATCAGCGTGACCGACAACGGCCGCGGCATTCCCACCGGCGTGAAGATGGACGACAAGCACGAGCCCAAGCGCTCTGCCTCCGAGATCGCGCTGACTGAACTGCACGCGGGCGGCAAGTTCAACCAGAACAGCTACAAGGTCTCGGGCGGCCTGCACGGCGTGGGCGTCTCCTGCGTGAACGCGCTCAGCAAGATGCTGCGCCTGACGGTGCGCCGCGAGGGCAAGGTGCATGTGCTCGAGTTCAGCCAGGGCTTCGTGCAGAACCGAATCATCGAGACCGTGAACGGCGTCGAAGTCTCGCCCATGAAGGTCATCGGCGACACCGACAAGCGCGGCACCGAGGTGCACTTCCTGCCCGACACCGAGATCTTCAAAGAGAACCACGACTTCCATTACGAGATCCTGGCCAAGCGCCTGCGCGAGCTCTCGTTCCTGAACAACGGCGTGCGCATCCGCCTGAAGGACGAGCGCACCGGCAAGGAAGACGACTTTTCCGGCGCCGGCGGCGTGAAGGGCTTCGTCGGCTTCATCAACGCCAACAAGAAGGTGCTGCACCCCACCGCGTTCTACGCCACGGGCGCGCGCCCGGCCGAGACCTACGGCGGCATTCCCGGCACCGAGATCGGCGTCGAAGTGGCCATGCAGTGGAACGACGGCTACAGCGAACAGGTGCTGTGCTTCACCAACAACATCCCGCAGCGCGACGGCGGCACCCACCTGACCGGCCTGCGCGCCGCCATGACCCGCGTCATCGGCAAGTACATCGACGCGCACGAACTGGCCAAGAAGGCCAAGGTCGAGGTGAGCGGCGACGACATGCGCGAAGGCCTGTGCTGCGTGCTCAGCGTGAAGGTGCCCGAGCCCAAGTTCAGCAGCCAGACCAAGGACAAGCTGGTGTCCAGCGAAGTGCGCGCCCCGGTCGAAGACATCGTCGCCAAGACGCTGACCGACTACCTGGAAGAGCGCCCCAACGACGCCAAGATTCTGTGCGGCAAGATCATCGAAGCCGCCCGAGCCCGCGAAGCGGCCCGCAAGGCGCGCGAAATGACGCGCCGCAAGGGCGTGCTGGACGGCATGGGCCTGCCCGGCAAGCTGGCCGACTGCCAGGAAAAAGACCCCGCGCTGTGCGAGATCTACATCGTCGAGGGCGACTCCGCCGGCGGCTCCGCCAAGCAGGGCCGCGACCGCAAGTTCCAGGCCATCCTGCCGCTGCGCGGCAAGATCCTGAACGTGGAAAAGGCGCGCTACGAAAAGCTCTTGACCAGCAATGAAATCGTCACGCTCATCACCGCCCTGGGCACCGGCATCGGCAAGGCCGCGGTCGAATCCGGCAAGAGCGGCGTGGACGACTTCGACGCCGCCAAGCTGCGCTACCACCGCATCATCATCATGACCGACGCCGACGTGGACGGCGCCCACATCCGCACGCTGCTGCTCACCTTCTTCTACCGCCAGATGCCCGAGCTGGTCGAACGCGGCCACATCTACATCGCCCAGCCGCCGCTGTACAAGGTCAAGGCCGGCAAGGAAGAGCTGTACCTCAAGGACGCCCCCGCGCTCGACACCTTCCTGCTGCGCATCGCGCTCAAGGACGCCAGCGTGACCACCGGCGGCGCCAACGCGCAGACACTGACCGGCGACACCCTCACCGCCCTGGCGCAAAAGCACCAGCTGGCCGAGGCCGTCATCCACCGCCTGTCCGCCTTCATGGACAAGGAAGCCCTGCGCGCCATCGCCGACGGCGTGAGCCTGAACCTGGACACCGTGGCGGACGCCGAAGCCAGCGCCGTGCAGCTGCAGGCCAAGCTGCGCGAACTGACCACCAACGGCATCCCCGCCGAAGTGGCCGGCGAGTTCGACGTACGCACCGACAAGCCCATCCTGCGCATCAGCCGCCGCCACCACGGCAACGTGAAGAGCAGCCTGATCACGCAGGACTTCGTGCACGGCGCCGACTACGCCGCCCTGGCCGAAGCCGCCAATACGTTTCGCGGTCTCATCGGCGAAGGCGCCAAGGCCCTGCGTGGCGAGGGCGAGAAGCAGAAGGAAGAAAAGATCGGCGACTTCCGCCAGGCCATGGCCTGGCTCATCTCCGAAGCCGAACGCACCACCAGCCGCCAGCGCTACAAGGGCCTGGGCGAAATGAACCCCGAACAGCTCTGGGAAACCACGATGGACCCCGAAGTGCGCCGCCTGCTGCGCGTGCAGATCGACGACGCGATCGAGGCGGACCGCGTGTTCACCATGCTGATGGGGGATGAGGTGGAGCCGCGCCGGGAGTTCATCGAGACGAATGCGTTGCGGGCGGGGAATATCGACGTTTGAGGTTTGTCGGGTGACACGGAAAGTGAAAACTGTGCCAAGTAAGTGAAAAAGTAGTGACACAGAAAGTGAAAAAATCCGAGCTTTCGGATGACACAGACAGTGATGTTGTTTGACACAAAAAGTGCAAATCTCGACAAATTAATGAGTCCGTCCTGAACAACTCGCAAGTCGTTGATCTTGCTGCACACGTTGCCCGAAGCGGCCAAGGCCAAGGTGCAGGACCTGCTGCAGCGCACCGGCCGCATCCTCACCCAGCGCACCAAGGACAAGAACAAGCTGTACGCCCTGCACGCGCCCCAGGTGGAGTGCATCTCCAAGGGCAAGGCCAGGACACCGTACGAGTTCGGCGTGAAGGTCAGCATCGCCACCACGTTGAAGGAAGGCCTGGTGGTGGGCATGAGGAGCATGCCGGGCAACCCCTGCGACGGCCACACGCTGGCCCAGACGCTGGAGCAGGTGGGAATCCTCACCGGCACGGACAAGCCGCCGGCCACGGCCATCGTGGACAAGGGCTACCGGGGCGTGCAGATCGAAGGTGTGCGCATTCTGATGTCAGGCCAAAAGCGTGGCATCACCCGAACGCTCAAGGCCATGATCAAAAGGCGCAGTGCCATCGAGCCCGCCATTGGGCACATGAAGATGGATGGGCGACTTGCCCGCAACCCGCTCAAGGGCGCGCTGGGCGATGCGCTGCATGCGGTGATGTGCGGTGCCGGGCACGACCTGCGCCTGATCCTGGCCGCGCTGCGGCTTTTTTGCGCCCGATTCGGGCTGCCGATGCAGGCGCTCATCGCGGCATTGTTCGCCGCACACGGTGACCGTCGACCTGTCTGCAGTTGAGAACGGAATTGTTCAGAGCGGACTAATTACGTGTCAATGTACTAGGAGCGCTGGATCAGCGGCCAACCGTCAACTGCTGCTCGATCGCACGCACCAGCCTGGGATCGCCCGGCTCCACGGCGCTGGCGAAACTGCCCACCACCTTGCCGTCGCGGCCCACCAGGTATTTGTGGAAATTCCAGCGCGGCGATTCGCCGGATTGCGCTTTCAGTTCCAGGTAAAGCGGTGAGGCGTCGGCACCCTTGACGCGGCTCTTGGCGAACATCGGGAATTTGACCCCGAAGGTGCTCTCGCAAAAGTCCGCGATCTGCGCATTGCTGCCGCCTTCCTGGGAAAAGTCGTTGGAAGGAAACCCGAGCACCGTGAAACCCCGATCCTTGTAGCGCGTGTGCAGCGCCTCCAGCCCCTGGTACTGGCCCGTGAAGCCGCAATAGCTGGCGGTGTTGACGATCAATAGAACCCTGTTCCGGTACTGGCACAGCGGCTGGGGCAGCTCGTCCTGCAGGCGCAGCGGCGTGTGCCGCAACAGGGGCGGACAGGTCCCGTCTTCCGTTCCGACGGTCGGGCCGGCCGCTCGGGCAGGAAGGCTGGACAACGCCAGCGGAACGGCCGCGAGGGCAAGGCACACGAGTCGGCGCAACATGGGGAAATCCTCCTTATGGGTTCGCCACGGACGCGTGGCATCGGGCGCGATGAAACCGTTTTTGGAGGAGTTTGGCGCAATTCGGCCAAAAAGTCGCTAAGCCAAGGCTCTTGCGCCGCTCAAACCAGGCTAACCCCCAGCTAAACCAGGCTCAAAAGGCGATTGAGCTGAAGCTGCACGCGCACGTCGCGCTGGGCCACGGCGCCGGTCACTTTCCAGGCGGGCTGGGCCGTGTCCCGGGGAATGAGTTCTCCGGTCGGCATGCCGTTGCGGTTGAGCACCACGGCCACGCGGGGCGTGGTGGCGTTGCCCCCGCGGCGCAGGGTCACGCCGATTTCCTGGCTCACGAGCCGCACGAAGGCGCCGGGCGGATACACGCCGAGGGTTTTCACCAGGGCGGAGCCGGCTTCGTCCACCTGATGCGATTCATCGTAGTAGCTGGCCTGCATCGCGGCGGTGACCGGCATCGGCGCGCGGGAGGCCCGGGGCGCCAGGCGCGCTCCGAAAACGTCGGCGCGCTGGATGAGGCGGGCGATCTGCTGCGCCTCGCTCTTGTCGGCCAGCGGCCCCGGCGAACGGTGGTGGTGGCAGCGCACGGCTTCCAGCCACACCGGGTCGTGCACGCCCAGTTGGCGCAGCAGGGCCTCCGACCGGGCCGCATGGTTTTCCACTTCGGCGATCTGCTGCGAGGTGAGCGGCTGCGTCTGCACCGCCAGCTGGTCCTGCAGTGCGGTCATGGCGATGTTCATGGACAGCGCGGCGCGTCCGGTCTGCATCACGCGCTCGACCGGCCAGCGCAGTTGCTCGATCGCGACCAGCATGCACACGCAGGCGACGAGCATGGCGTGGGTGCCGCTGTACTGGCGGGTTTCGTGGCCCGACAGGTAGATGAGGGCCAGCAGCACCGCGTCCGGGTTCTGGCGGCAATGCAGGGCGAGATCGCGGTGCAGCGCATCGAAGCGGTCGGGGAAATCATGGGCCTGGGGTGCGCGCAGCAGTTGCGTGGCGCGCAGTTGCAGGCCGGGCCAGTCGGGCGGCCCGCCTTCGGGGCGGTCGCGCGAAGACTGGGCGCCGGCGCTGATCTTCATCGAGGCGATCTGGCCGAGCGAGGTGTCGGACATCAGCATCTGCTGCAGTTGCGCCAGGTAGGCGCGGTGGCTGTCGCCCGACTCGTCCGTGTCCACGCACAGCTGCAGGCCGCGCGACAGGAGCACGTCCAGCTCGTTGCGCGTGCGGATCACGTAGCCCTTTTGCGCCAGCAGCACGCCATCGGCCCCGCGCAGGATGAAGGGGAGCGGGGAGCCGAGCTGGATCGAGTCGATGTTCAGCGCAACAAGGTTCATGGTGGGTCGCCGCATTATGGGCGCACGGACGCAGGGTGTAAGCCCGCGTAACGGCGGGATTGCATCGTTTTTTCTCGGCTTCCGACCACCGCCGGGGCCTGCGGGCCTGGCGGCGGTCTTGCGGACGGCCTGCGCGGCGCTGCGGATCGCCTCAACGGACGGGCTTGGAGGGGCGCGGCCGCGATGCGTTGGTGCGCACTTGCTCCGGGGTGGGCAGGGTTTGGTTCTGCTGCGCTCCTGCCCGGACCGGGCGGCGTTCCTGCGGCCGGGAAGCCTGGATGGATTCCGGGGTCGGCAAGGGATAGGACCGGATCGGGGGCGGAGCAGTGCGCGCGGGCGGCAACGGAAGCGGATGGCTTTCGGCGGGTTCGCGTTCACGGTTGCGCGAGGATGGCGGGGGCGCCCCGTCGTCCACGGTGTTCTCCGAAGGCAGCCAGTCTTTGAGCGACGGGCTGTTGCTCAGCGGGGGCCTGGGAAGCGCGTGCTGCGGATGATTCGGTCCGAACGGGGCCTTGAACAGTTCACCCAGCGTCGGGCGCCTTGGCCGCACGGGCTGCTCGGGGACGACGCCCCCTTCTTGTTCCTGCGCCTGCGTCTTTTCCGGTTGCTTTTCCGGTTTCCCGGCCACTCCCTCGTTCGTTTTGGCGGCGAGGCTTTGCGCATGCTTTTGCGCCTGGGCCGACATCCTGCTCGCATGGGCCTCGGCCCTGGCACGCCAAAGCGCCTCGGGGCTGACCGCCTCGGCCGAGTCCGGGCCGGGCTCGGGTGATGGCTCGGGCAATGGCTCGGGAAGTGGGTCGGGAAGTGGGTCGCGCGCCACCGCAGGCAGCTTCGGCGACCAGCGGGCCGAATGGTCTTCGGGCGCGGCGGCATGCTGCATGGGGGTGCGGCCCACCTGCTGGGAGCCTGCGGGCAAGAATTCGTGCAGCCGGGTGGATTCCGACGCCGCCTTGCCTTGCAGGATGCCCAGGGCAGCGCTCTGCGACACCTCGTCCTTGGCCTTGGTCTTGAACTGCAGGTTGTTCGCGATCCAGGCGTCGTGGCTGTTCATCAGGTTGCGCACCTTGGCGCGGTAGCCGTCGGCCTTGGCCTGCTGTGCTTGCGCGATGGCCTGCTGCTGCGTGGCTTGCGCCTGCTGGTCTGTCGCGAGGGCCCGCAGCCGGGTCGCGTTCGCCTGCTGTGTGATCGCCTCAGTGGTCTGGCCTGCGGCTGCGGCCCGCCGAACTGCGGCGCTGGCCTGCTGGCTTTCCGTGGTGCTCCGCCGGGCGGCTTCGGCCGCCTGCTCCGCGGCTTTGGACGCCTTCAGGCCCGCATCGGCGGCCTGCTGTGCCAGGCCCTGCAGCTTGTCGCAGGCATCGGCGGCCTGGGGGCGCAGCTTGGTCACCACGGAAAACACCATGCCGGGCGTGCTGGCCTGGGCGGCCTGCACCAGCGTGTCCTGCAGCCGCAGCCAGGCCCGGCCGGTCTTTTCGGCCGCCGGGGCGTCGGGCACGCTGTCGCGTGCGGCCAGGATCGAGACGAACTCGTGCATGCGGGGTTCGAGCTCGGCCAGGAAGTCGTCCAGGTCTTCGAACTCCCGGATCATCTGGGTCTGGTCGGCCCAGGTTTCGCCGTGGCGGGTCGTCAGGCGAAGGGTGGTGTCCACACCGCTGTTGGCCAGCTGCTTGCGCACGTCCACGCCCGCCCCGCGGGCCTGGGCGGCCTTTTCCGGGTCGTGCCGGGAGGCCGGCATCAGCCCCAGGCTGGCATTGGCGCTCGCGCGGGTTTCGGCCCGGTGCTGGGCCGACAGCTTGTACTCTTCCACGTTCAGTCCGGAGCGGCTCTCGGTCTGCACCGACTGTGAGCGCTGGTTGCTGGTGGAAACCCCCGCCTGCACGCCGACGCCGACGGCGCGCCGGGTGGCCATGCGGTCGTCTTCGTCGCGGTCGAGGGATCCTCTTGCGCGCACCGTCGCATTGGCGCCGACGGCCAGCTCCGACGTGCGGCTGCGCCTGGTGTTGGACAGCTCCGCGACGGCGAGCGCGGGAAAGTGCTCCAGCAGATGGGCCAGCGGGTCCGCTCCGGTGCCGGCCTCGGGCGGCGGGCTGACTCCCCGGGTCATGGCGATGAGCGCGTCGGTGAATTGGCGCCGCAGGGTGTCCTCATGGGCCGCGGTGCGCTGCATGCGCAGGCTCACGCCCTGGGTCTGCGAGATTTCGCCGCCCGCTTCGAAGCGCATGTCGAACCGCAGCGCCATGCCCGCCTCGTCATCGCCCAGGTTGAACTCGTTGTCCTTGTGGCCCAGGCCGCCGCGCACGCCCAGGTTGAGCCCCACGTTGGCGTTCTTGGAGTCCGCCGTGGCGATCTGGAACTGCATGGCCGCGCCGACCATGTTCAGGTCCATCGATCGCTCGTGGCCCAGGCCGACGCCGGCGATCGGCATGACGAGTTCGGGGGTGGCCGTGGTGACCGACACGGCCTTGCCCAGCTCCAGCCGGGCCAGCCGCGCATCGCTGCTCTTGATCTTCTCGCTCAGGCTGATGCGCTGCGCCAGGGACTTCATGACTTCGGCGGCATCGGCCGGGCCGCGCAGGTCGTTGAACAGCGTCACCGTGTCGGCCACGCACAGTTCGAAGCGATTGACGTGCACGTCCCGCTGCAGGGCCTGCAGCGCAGGCGCTGCCTTCGCCACGGCATCGGCCACCGGGCGGGGCGCGTGGCTGGTGGACGCTGCGGCCGGGTCCGCCGAGGGGGCGGTCCACGGCACGTCGCTGGCGGCATCGACCAGCGTGCGCAGCAACCGGCCCGCGTCGTTGCCCGAGGCCTTCATCGTTTTCCAGTCGTTCTGCACCGACTCGGGCCAGCGCGCCTGAAGGGATTCGACGGCCTCGTGCCAAGGGGGCCGTTCTCCCTCGGGAAGGGTTGCCAGCCAGGCGGCTGCGAGCTGGTTTTCGATGGCCTCGAACGTTTCGACGCGCAGCGAGCGCAACGCGGCTGGCGGATTGACCTTGGCCAGCACGTCGGCCGATGCCTTCATCAGGTCGGCCAGCGCCTGTGCCTGCGCCGACTCGGCCGGGGCGGCGGCCTGGGCCACGCCGGCGATGTCCTTGAAGCTTTCGATGGCCTGGTGGGCGATGGCGTCGGTGCGCAGGCCGCGGGCGACCTGGGTGGGCGCCACGGTGGGCGAGTGCGTGCCATCGGCCAGGGCCCGCAGATCGATGTGTTCGCTCAACAGCCGCAAGAGGTGCCCGACGTTGGGGCGGCTGCCTTTCAGCGATTGCCAGTTCGCCGCGAGTTCCGGGGGCAGCCGGGCCATGCCCTCGGCCCCCAGGCGGGCCTCGACTTTCTGGAGAAAGCTTTTACCCAGGTGCTTGAGCGTGCTTTGCGAGGGCGGGCTCGAAAGGTTCCCGAGCTTGAGTTCATCGAGCACGCCGAGCATCAGGGTTTCGGCGGCCGCCGCCTGCGGACCGGCGCGCATCTGCAGTTGGGCGCGGATGTCGGTGGCCGTGCGGTGCAGCGCCGCCACGGCCTCGTCGCGGCGCGGCAGCATGCCGTTCTCGCTGGCGGCCTCGGTGAGCTTGCGCATGACCGACTTGCGCCACATCGTCGGCTGCGCACCGGGCAGCCACGACGCGATGGCCGGCAATGCCGGTGCCAGCAGCCCCTCCATGCCCGCCGAATTCTTGACGATGGCTTTCGGCAGCCCGCCGCTCAGCCAGTTCTGGAGCCGCCCCAGCCGCCCCGACGCGGCGCGTGCGTTTCGCTGGGCCGTCTGGTCCAGTGCGCCGTCGCTGAACTGCAGCAGCCGCTCGCGGACACGGTCGTAGCTGGAGCCTTTCTCCTTGGTCGTGAAGCCGTTTTGCAGGCACGCGAACGCATCGCGCTGCGCTGCGGCCTGCCCGGGCGGCGCGGCGGGGGCCTGCCCTGGATAGACCTGCTGCAGCGCATGTTCCACGGCTGCGCGCAGCAACCCGAGGTCCGCCTTCGCCTCGGTGGTGCGCGGGCCGGCCTGCTGCAGCGCCTGCGATTCCACCATCGCCCGTATCGCCACCCGCAACGCATCCTTGCGCGCGCCCATGGCGGGCGGATCGGTCAGCTTGTTCAGCAGCCGCTCGCCCCCTGGCGGCTGGGCGATGGCGACGGCCAGGCGCAGCAAGGGGTCCTGGGCCGGTGGCGTTGCCGCATCGGCCTGCGCATCCGCATCCGCCTTGAAGGCGTCGCCCACCAGGCCGACCAGGCGCGCCGGCGAGCTGTGCGCGAGGTCCTCCATGGCTTTCACCATGGCCTGCGGGTCACCGTCGAAGGTGTGGCGGGCGGCATTGATGAACAGCTCGACGCCCAGCACGTCCGGCACCTTGGCGCCCCGGTTCAACGCGGCGATCAAGGTGCCCGCAGCCGCCTGCAGGCGCTCTTGCAATGGCTCAGGCACGCTGTCCGCCAGCTCGGCCACCATGGCCGCGGTGGCCGCGGTGGCCTTGTCCTTCGAATGCAATTCGGCGGCCTTGCCGGCGTCGGTCAATCGCTGCAGCGCCTCTTGCGTGTTCACCCGTTCGCCGTCCGGCAGCGAGGCCTGCGTGGCCAGGTGGATGGTCGCCGTGGCCTTTTCCGCGTGGACCAGGCTCTCCAGATATCCCAGGACGATGGCCTCCGGCCCGGCCGAACCGCCCTGGCTCCCGTTCAGTCCCTGCACGCCGTAGAACATCGCCAGCGCGTCGCCGGGAACGCTGGCAGGGCCCTTGCCGAGCGCCAGCACCGAGAGCGCCTGCTGCGCCCAGTACTGCCCTGCGCCCGCAGCCTTCCCGGCCCAGCCAGGCGCCTGCGCATCGGGCGCCTGGCCCGTTTCCACCTGATGAAGGGCCTCCTGCACGGCCTGGGCCAGGCCGCTTTTGGTGGCGTTCGGCAGCGGCACCTTTCCGTCGGTATCGAACCGCGGTGCCTGCACCTGGTTCTGCCGCCCGATGGGGTGCTGGGTCTGGGTGCCAACGGCGAGCGGCCCCAGGTTGGCGTTGGCGGTGGTCTTGCCGGTTTTCCAGTAACTCTTCAGTTTGGATAACACCCCGCGCTCGGAGCGCTTCGCCATGTTGGCCGTGGTGTAGACCGCTTGCGCCCCCGTCTTTTCGCGGGCCTTCAAGCCGGTGGGCGCGTTCAGGCCCGTGCTGCCCCGGGCAGGGCTTTGCGGCGAAGCGGATGGCTGCGGGTCGGGCCACTCTGAGGTGACGTGCCGGATTTTCTCCGACTTGCTGGTGCGCATGGTGTTTGTCTCCCCCCTTGGATTTCTTGGATTTCTTGGATTTCTTGGATTTCTTGGATTCCATGGTTGTATACAAAGCAGTGCGCATTCCTGCGGGGTGCGAAGCGGGTGTTCGCCGTGCGAAGCGGCCGGGCCTGCGTCCCCGATGCCGCAGGAAGACTGTGGTAGGGGTTAACGAGGGTGGATGGCGCCTGCAGGCCCTGCGAAGCGGCATGCACGCCACCGCGCCGGGCTGCGGGCGGCCGCGTCACTGGGGCGGTGCGGGCTGCGCCGGTGCCACGGGGGGCGCCCCGTGCACGGGGCGCCGCATCACCTTGCGCTGGAACCACTGCGCGAAGTCGTCCACGTAGGTGAACACGGCCGGCACCACCAGCAGGCTGAGCACGGTCGAGGTGATGAGCCCGCCGATCACCGCCACCGCCATGGGCGAGCGAAAGCTCATGTCCGCGCTGCCCAGCGCCAGGGCGATGGGCATCATGCCGGCGCCCATGGCCAGCGTGGTCATGATGATGGGCCGCGCGCGCTTGTGGCAGGCGTCCAGCAGCGCATCCCAGCGGCTCATGCCGGGGACGGCGGGCCGGCCGTCGCTGCCGTCGTGCCCGCGGCGCGCCACGATGGCGTACTCCACCAGCAGGATGGAGTTCTTGGTGGCGATGCCCATCAGCATGATGAGCCCGATGAGCGAGGGCATCGAAAAGCTCTTGCCCGCCACCAGCAGCGCCACGAACGCCCCGCCCAGCGACAGCGGCAGCGCCGCCAGGATGGTCACCGGCTGCAGGAAGTCCTTGAACAGCAGCACCAGCACGAGGTAGATGCAGATCACGCCCGTCAGCATCGCCAGGCCGAAGCTGGCGAACAGCTCGCCCATCAACTCGGCGTCGCCCACGTCGATCAGGCGCACGCTGGCGGGCAGCTGGGTGACGGCGGGCAACTGCTTGACCGCTTCGGTCACCTCGCCCAGGCCGCGCGCGCCCAGCTCGATCTCGAAGTTGACGTTGCGCGAGCGGTCGTAGCGGCTGATGACGGCCGGCCCGCCCGCCACCTCCAGCGTGGCGACCTCGCCCAGGCGCACCGGCCCGCGCGCGCCGGGCACCGTGAGGCGCTCCAGCACCGACAGGTCTTCGCGCGCCGCGTTGTCCAGGCGCACGACGATGGGCACCTGCCGCTGCGCCAGGTTGAGCTTGGGCAGGTATTGGTCGTAGTCGCCCACCGTGGCCACGCGCAGCGTCTCGGCGATGGCGCTGCTGGTCACGCCCAGGTCGGCAGCGCGGGCGAAGTCCGGCCGCACGGCGATCTCGGGGCGCACCAGGCTGGCGGTGGAACTCACGCCGCCGATGCCGGGAATGGTGCGAATGCCGCGCTCCACCGCCTGCGCCGCGGCCGTCAGGGCTTGCGGGTCTTCGCTGGCCAGCGCCAGCACGTACTTGTCGTTGGAGCCGCCCAGGCCGATCTTCACGCGCACGCCGGGCAGGTCTTCCAGCGCGGCGCGCAGCTGCTGCTCGATGACCTGCTTGCGCGGGCGCTCGCCGCGCGGGTCCATGCGCAGCGTGAGCGTGGCCTTGCGCGGGTCACCCGCGCCGGCGCCGGCGAGCGGGTCGGAGCCGGCCGAGCCGCCGCCGATGGTGGTGTAGATGCTGGCCACATGGCCCACGCGCTGCACGCGCTCGGTGGCCTGCGCCACGGCGACGCGCGCATCGGCCAGCACGCTGCCGGGCGGCAGCTCCAGGTTGACCTGCGTCTGCGCGTTGTCGTCGGCCGGAATGAAGCCCGACTGCAGCAGCGGGATCAGCGCGATGGAGCCGGCGAAGAACAGCAGCGCCCCCAGCAGCGTGATCACGCGGTGCCGCAGGCACCAGGCCGAGGCACGCATGTAGGTGCCCAGCCAGCGCGGCTCCTTCTCCTGCGCCACCATGGGTTTCATGATGTAGGCGGCCATCATGGGCGTGAGCAGCCGCGCCACCACCAGCGAGGCGAACACCGCCAGCGCCGCCGTCCAGCCGAACTGCTTGAAAAAGCGCCCGGCGATGCCGCTCATGAACGCGGTGGGCAGAAACACCGCGATGAGCGTGAAGGTGGTGGCGATCACGGCGAGCCCGATCTCGTCGGCCGCCTCCATGGCGGCCTGGTAGGGCGACTTGCCCATGCGCAGGTGGCGCACGATGTTCTCCACCTCCACGATGGCGTCGTCCACCAGGATGCCCACCACCAGCGACAGCGCCAGGAGCGTGATGATGTTGATGGAAAAGCCCAGCAGGTGCATGCCGATGAAGGCCGGAATCACCGACAGCGGCAGCGCCACGGCCGAGACGATGGTGGCGCGCCAGTCGCGCAGGAAGAGCCACACCACGACCACGGCCAGGATGGCGCCCTCGTACAGGAGCCGCATGGAGCTGTCGTATTCGTCGCTGGCGATTTCCACGAAATCGACCGTGCGTGTGAGGTGCAGGTCGGGCCGCTCGGCCTGGAGCTTGTCCAGCGCCCGCTGCACGCCCGCGCCCACCTCGACCTCGCTGGCGCCGCGGCTGCGCGAGACCTCGAAGCCGATCACCGGCTTGCCGTCCAGCAGCGCGGCGGTGCGCTGCTCGGCGACCGTGTCGCTGATGGTGGCGACCTGGTCCAGGCGGACGTGGCGGCCATCGGTCAGCGGAATGTCCATGGCACCGATCTCCTGCGCCGTCTGCACGGTGGCGATGGTGCGCACCGGCTGCTCGGCGCCGCCGAGATCGACCCGGCCGCCCGCGCTTTCGATCTGCACCTGGCGCAGCTGGCGCGACACGTCCGACGCGGTGGCCCGCAGGGCCTGCAGCCGCAGCGGATCGAGTGACACCCGCACTTCGCGCGTGACGCCGCCCACGCGGTTCACGGCGCCCACGCCCGGCACGGCCAACAGGCGGCGCGTGAGCGTGTCGTCCACGAACCACGACAGCGCCTCGTCGTCCAGGCGGTCCGAGGCGATGGCGAAGGCCAGGATGGGCTGGGCCGAGAGTTCGAGCTTGGCGACGATGGGGTCGCGCAGGTCGGCCGGCAGGTCGGCGCGCACGCGGCTCACGGCCGAACGCACGTCGTCCACGGCTTCCTGCACGGGCTTTTCCAGCTGGAACTCGGCCGCGATGGTGGCCGTGCCGTCCACCAGCGTGGAGGTGATGTGCTTCAGGCCCTGCGTGGTGGCGATGGCGTTCTCGATCTTGCGCGCCACGTCGGTTTCCAGCTGGCCCGGCGCGGCACCGGGCAGCGACGCGGTGACCATGACCACGGGCAGGTCCATGTCGGGAAAGTTCTGCACCTTCATCGCGTGGAACGACAGCATGCCCGCGAACGAAAGCAGCACGAACAGCATCGCGGCCGGAATCGGGTTGCGGATGGACCAGGCGGACAGATTCATGGCAAGTCCTTGCGGGCGGCGGGGCCGCGGTGGCAAACGGGCAAAAGCATGTTTTGCTCCTTTATTAATAGCATGGTGCCCTAGTACTTATTGCGCTGGAGGCACTTTTGATGCAGAGGTGGCTGGAGCCGCTGGGGCCGCAGGAACAGCGGGGGCGGCCGTGGGGGCTTTGGCCGGCGCCGCGGCCTGCGCACGCACCAGGTCGCCGTCGTTCAGGAAGGCGCCGCCGCGCTCCACCACCGTCGCGCCCGGCTGCAGGCCCGAGACGATCTCCACGCGGTCGCCGGTGCGCTGGCCGGTCTGCACGCGGCGCATCACCACGCGGCTGCCTTCGCCCACCTCGAACACGCTGCTGAAGCCGTCGCGCACCACCACGGCCGACTGCGGCAAGCTCATGGCGTCGCGCTCGCCCAGCAGGAATTCGCCGCGCGCGAACATGCCCGGGAGCAAGACCCCCACGCTTGCCACTGCGTGTGCTTCGCTGCCCCCCGAGGGGGCGCTCGCCGCCTTGGGGCGGCCCGGCGGCGGCTCGGTCGGGATGCTGGGCAGGTCCACATAGACCAGGCCGTTGCGCGTCTGCGGATCGACCGTGGGGGCGATCATGCGCACGGTGCCCGGCACCTGCGCGCCGCTGGAGGCCGTCACGTTCACCTGGCTGCCGGGGCGGATGCGCGGCAGGTCGCTGGAAGTCACCTCGGCACGCCACTCCAGCCGCCCCTTGCGCACCATGCGGAACAGCTCCGTGCCGCCGCCCAGCACCGCGCCCACGGTGGCCGTGCGCGAAGAGATCACGCCGCTGTCGGGCGCCAGCACCTGCGCGTGCTTGAGCCGCAACTGCTGCGCGTTGAGCGCGGCCTGCGCGGCCTCCACGCGCGCCTGCGCCGTCTCGCCGGCGGTGGCGTATTGCTGGATCTGCTGCTGGCTCAAGGCGCCCGTGGCCTGCAGCGTGCGGGCGCGCTCGGCGTTGGCGGCGGCCTCGGCCGCGCTCGCGCGGGCCTCCAGCAGGCTGGCGCGGGCCTGGGCCACGTCGGCCTGCAGCGTCTCGGGCGCGAACGTGGCCAGCACCTGGCCGGCGCGCACGGTGTCGCCCACGTTCACGCGCACGTCGGTCAGGCGCAGGCCGCTGCTTTCGGTGCCGATGCTGGCCTCCTGCCACGCGGTGACGTTGCCGTTGGCCGGCAGGCGCAGCGCCAGCGAAGTGCGCGTGGGCTGCGTGGTGGTGACGGTGAGCGCCGGCCGGGGCTCATTGGCCTTGGCGTTCTTGGCGTCGTCCGCCGCGCGCGAGGGGCCGGCGGCCATCAGCGCGCCAGCGGCGGCGAGCACGCACACGGCCACCACGGCCAGAGCGGCAGAGAGGGAAGAGGGGGCGAATTTCAAGCGTTGCATGGAGGTTCCGTTCATGCGGTCAACGACGACTGAAGGCTGAAGAAAAAAGAAACGGGCGCGCGGGGGTCATCGCGCGGTGGATGCCGAGGTGGCCGGGGCAGCCGCGGCTGCGGTCGAAGGCGGCATCGGCGCCGCGGCGGCGGCCTGCGGGGTGGCTTCGGCCTCCCAGCCGCCGCCTGCGGCGCGGTACAGCCCGATCCACGCGGCCATGCGTTCCTGGCGCAGGTTGATCAGCGCCGACTCGGAAGCCAGCGCCGTGCGCCGCGAATCCTCCAGCTCGACCAGGCTGGCCAGCCCGCCGCGCCAGCGGGCTTCGGTGGCGGTGAACGAGGTGCGGTAGCCCTCGGCGGCGCGCTGCGCATCGGTGCTGCGCGCCGCGGTGCTGGCCAGGCGCACGAGGGCCTGTTCGACCTCGCTCACGGCCTGGCGCACGGTGCCGCGGTACTGCTGCACGGCCGCGTCGTACTGGGCTTCGGCCGAATCCACCTGCGCGGCGCGGCGGCCCGCATCGAAGATCGGCAGCGACAGCCCCACCGGCCCGATGGACCAGGTGTTGGCGTCGATCGTGGCGCCGCCCGTGCGCACCCAGCCTCGGCCCACCGAGCCGCTCAGCGTCAGGCGCGGCAGGCGCTGCGCGCGGGCGCTGCCCACGTCGGCGCTGGTGGCGGCCACCTCGCGCTCGGCGGCGTACACGTCCGGCCGCTGGGCCAGCACGCGGGCGGGCAGCGCATCGATGGCGAAGAGCGCATCGGGCACTGGCCCCAGCGGCGCTGCGGCGGCACGGGCGCGCAGCGCGGATTCGTCCTGGCCGGTGAGTGCCACCAGCGTTTTCAGGTCGATCTCGCAGGCCATGCGCTGCTGCTCGGCGCGCACCCGGCCTTCGGACTCGCTCGCCTGGGCGAGCGCCAGCGTGGCGGGCGCGGTGAAGCCGGCCTTCTCGCTCTGGCCCGACAGGCGCGCCGTCTGCGCGCGCGAGGCCGCATCGGACGCGGCCACCTCCGCCAGCGCGAGGCACTGGCGCCAGCTGCTGTATTGCGTGGCCACCTCGGCCGCCACCGACACGCGGGCCTCGTGCCACTGGGCCTGGGCTCCGGCCAGGCGCTGAAGGGCGGCCTCGTTCGCCGCGGCATTGCCACCGAACAGATCCACCTCCCAGCTCGCCTGCAGCGCCGCCTGGCCCGTGGTCGCCAGGCCGCCGACCTGCTCGTTCACGCTGCGGCTGGCGCTGGCCTGCCCGTCCAGCGACGGCAGCAGCGCCGCCCGTGCGCTCACCCGGGAGGCCCGTGCCTGCGCCAGCCGCCCACGGGCCTGCGCCACGCTGGGGCTGATGTCCTGCGCCGCGGCGACCAGCTCGGCCAGCAGCGGGTCGCCCGCGCGCTCCCACCAGCGGGCGATGTCGGCCACGCTGCCGTGGTGCGGCAGCGGCGCCTGCCAGCCGGCGGGGGCCGGGGCTTGCACGCGCGGCGCGGGGCTGGTCACGGCGCAGGCGGCCAGCCACAGGGGCAGGGTGAGCGCCAGCAGGGTGCGGGCGGTACGGTGCGAAGGGATGGTGTTCATGGTCAGGACGAGAAGGCTTAGCGCCGCCGGGGCGCGGGGCGCCGGGCCGGGGGACGGGTGGCGGGTGGGGCGGCGTCCGCCGTGCGCAGTGCCCGCTCGGCGGCCACCATGGCGAGCGCGTATTCGGTGAACCGCAGGGTCCAGGCGTCCACGGCGTCGGGCATGGCCAGCAGTTGCGGCTCCATCACGGCCAGGATCTCCTGCTGGCTCCAGATCTGAAAGGCCATGCCCGTGATGGCCAGTGCCAGGCGGTGCAGGCCGTCGTCCGGGGCCTGCACGCCCAGGTGCCGGCCCAGCAGCCGCACCATGGCGTCGTGGGGCTGGCGCACGTCCTGCGCGATCTCCTTTTCCCACTGGGCGGTGGGCTCCAGCATTTCGCGGATGTGCAAACGCATGTACTGGCGCGCCATCTCGCCGTTCTGCAAGGGCGCCAGCACGCCGCGGAAGTAGCGCTGCATCGCCTCGCGCAGGTCGATCCCCTCGCGGCTGAAGTCCGCCACCAGCGTCGGCATGTCGCCGAACGGCTCGGAAAACAGCGCGGCATACAGGGCCGCCTTGTCGCCGTAGTAGTAGCTCACCGCCGCCACATTGGCCTGGGCCGCCTGCGCGATGGCGCGGATCGACGTCTTGGCATAGCCGTGCTCGGCGAACAGGCGCAGCGCGGCGTGCAGCAGGCGCAGGCGGGCCGATGGGGCCGAAGGTGCGCCGGCCGTCGTTTCGGCCGCAGCGCGGGAGGGGTCTTGAACGGGCATCGCGGCGGATTAGACCACGGTAAATCAAACGTTTGTTTTAATTTTCCGGCTTGCGCCATCGCGGCCCGCCGTGGCGGGATGGCCCACCACCGAGAAATCGCCGGGTAGCCGACGGATTTCGTCGGCTTTTTCTGGCAGACTTTTTGTTGCAAATGGTGTGGGGTAGGGCCCGTCTTGGGCCGGTTCGATCAAGGGGCGCGCGCATGTTCAGGAATCTTTCCATCCGGGTGGCGTTGCTGCTCGTGCTGCTGTTCTTCACCGGCGCGCTGCTGGTGTCGGTGGGCGTGGGGTGGTTCGGCACGCGCGCCGGCGTGGTGGCCGGCGAGGTGCAGGACCGCACCACGCGCGACATGCTCGCGCTCAAGCAGGCGGAAATCCGCATGTGGGACAACCGCGTCGCCCTGGCGGTGGGCCACCGCAACGTGCTGCGCGGCGACCCGCCCGAGAGCGTGCGGTCGCAGACCACGCGCGCCGAGAAGTCCATGCAGGAGGCCCGCCCCATCCTGCAATCGGTGGCGCAGGGCCTGCCCGCCGACTGGTCGCAGGAGCGCCAATTGGCCGCCTCGATGATCACCGCCTTCGATGCCTACGCCGCGCTGGTGCAGCGCGGCGCCGTGGGCCTGGCCGGCGGCAACGAGGCCGAGTACAGCGGCAAGGAGATCGTCGCCCAGCGCAACAAGCTGCTGGCCGACATGGAAGGGCTGATGAAGCAGCTCTTCGATGCCGAAGGCCAGCGCGGCAATGCCCTGCAGGCCCAGTCGGTGCGCCTGCTGCAGATCGCCGAAGTGGCGGCCGGGGGGCTGATGGTCGTGGGCGTGGTGCTGGCGATCCTGTGCTGGGTGTTCATCCGCCGCAACGTGCTGGCGCCGCTGGACGCCGCCGGGGCGCTGCTGGAGAAGGTGGCCCAAGGCGACCTGACCACGCGCATCGACGTGCAGTCGTCCAACGAGATCGGCCGCCTGATGGGCGCCGCGCGCACCATGCAGGACGGCCTGGCCCGCATGGTCACGCAGGTGCGCCAGGGCGTGGACGAAATCCACACCGGCTCGCGCGAGATCGCGCTGGGCAACGGCGACCTGAGCGGGCGCACCGAGCAGCAGGCCGCGTCGCTGGAAGAAACCGCCGCCAGCATGGAGCAGCTGTCGTCCACCGTGAAGCAGAACGCCGACAGCGCCCGCCAGGCCAACCAGCTCGCGGCCAGCAGCATGGACGTGGCCCAGCGCGGCGGCGCGGCCGTGGGCGAAGTGGTGGCGACGATGCAGGCCATCTCGGACAGCTCGCGCCGCATCGCCGACATCGTCGCGGTGATCGACGGCATCGCCTTCCAGACCAACATCCTCGCGCTGAACGCGGCGGTGGAAGCCGCCCGCGCGGGCGAGCAGGGCCGGGGCTTCGCCGTGGTGGCCAGCGAGGTGCGGGCGCTGGCCCAGCGCAGCGCCAGCGCCGCCAAGGAAATCAAGGGCCTGATCGACGAGTCGGTCGGCAAGGTGGGCGCGGGCTCGGCCCAGGTGGAGCGCGCGGGCGCGACCATGCAGGAGATCGTGGCCTCGGTGCAGCGCGTGACGGACATCATGGGCGAGATCTCGGCCGCATCGACCGAGCAGTCCTCGGGCATCGACCAGGTGAACCAGGCCGTGGTGCAGATGGACCAGGCCACGCAGCAGAACGCCGCGCTGGTGGAAGAGTCGGCGGCGGCGGCCTCGTCGCTGCAAGAGCAGGCCAAGCGCCTGCGCGAAGCCGTGTCGCAGTTCCGCGTGGATGCGAATGCGGTGCCGCTGGCGGCCCTGTCCGCTGCGCCTGCCGCGTCGTTGCGCGCGGCGGCGCCCGTCGCGGCACCTGCCCGGTCGGCGGCCCGGCCTGCGCCGGCGCGCCCGGTCCTCACGGCCACGGGTTCGCCGGCATCGAAGCCTGCCGCCAAACCCGCCGCCAGAACTGCTGCAAGCCCTGCCGCGAAGTCGGCCACCCCATCCACCGCCGCCAGTGCTGGCCAATCCGCTGCCCGGCCCACCGCGAACCGGCCCGCGCTGTCCGCCCCGACGGCCAAGCCCAAGGCTGCGCCCACGCCGGCATCGGCCGCGCCACGCGCAGCGCCCGCATCGGCATCGCGGTCGGACGACGACTGGGAAACCTTCTGAGACTCCCCATGCAGTCGCTATTGAATCAATAGCTGCTCGCGCTGATGGAATAAGCGCTGGGGGCTGATTCGATGCGCATTGGCGAAGCGGCTGCGCACCCGGACGCGGCGGCAACACGGGTCGATCCCGCGCGGGGTGCGGGAGGCGGTGGCGGCGCTTACCGCACCGCTTCGGGTTCGGCCGCCGCCGTCGCCCGGCTGGCGCGAATGTCGAAGGCCCCGCCGGTCAGCGACTGGTCGCGCAGCGTCACCGCCTGCTTGCCCGGCAGCAGCGGAAACACCAGCTCGGCGAAGCGAATGGCTTCCTCCAGGTGCGGGTAGCCCGAGAGCACGAAGCGGTCCACGCCCACGTCCATGTATTCCTGCAGCCGCTCGGCCACTTCGTGCGCGTTGCCCACCAGCGAAGTGCCGGCGCCGCCACGCACCAGGCCCACGCCGGCCCACAGGTTGGGGCCCACCACCAGCCGGTCGCGCCGGCCGCCGTGCAGCGCGGCCATGCGCTGCTGGCCGTGCGAGTCCATGCGCGCGTAGTTCTGCTGGGCGCGGGCGATGTCGTCGTCGGTCAGGCGGCTGATGAGGCGGTCGGCATCGGCCCAGGCCTCTTCGCTCGTCTCGCGCACGATGACGTGCAGCCGCACGCCGAAGCGCAGCGGGTGCCGGTCGAGGTCGCGGCCTGCGGAGGCCGCGTGCGCGCGCACGTCGGCGATCTTTGCGGCCACGGCGGCGGGCGGCTCGCCCCAGGTCAGGTAGGCATCGACATGCCGGGCGGCCAGCGCGTGCGCGGCGGGCGAGGCGCCGCCGAAGTACAGCGGCGGGTAGGGCTGCGTGGCCGGCGCGAAGAAGTTCTGCGCGCCCTGCACCTGGAGGTGCCGGCCTTCGAAGTCCACCTTCTCGCCCTGCAGCAGGCGGCGCCAGACGGTCAGGAACTCGCCGCTGGCGGCGTAGCGTTCGTCATGGCTGTAGAACACGCCATCGGCCGCCAGCTCGGTCGCATCGCCGCCGGGCACCACGTTCAGCAGCAGGCGGCCCGGGCCCAGCGCCTGGTCGAGCGATGCCGCCTGCCGTGCCGATGCGGTCGGGTGGCCCAGCGAGGTGCGCAGCGCCACCAGCAGCTGGATGCGCTGGGTGACGGGCACCAGGCTGGCGGCGGTGACCCACGGGTCCAGGCACGAGCTGCCGGTGGGAATGAGCAGGCCGTCGTAGCCCAGTTGCTCGGAGGTCACCGCGATCTGGCGCAGGTAGGCATTGGTGGGCGCGCGGCCGAAGTCGGACGTGCCCAGGTAGCGCGTGTCGCCCGAGGTGGGCAGGAACCAGAAGATGTCGGGGGTCGGACTCATGGGGCAGGGCTTTCGGAATCGGTGGCGGAAGAAAACTCAGCGGCCGGCGCGCCCGCATCGGCCCCGGCGCGGCGCGGCGCGCCGACCTCGCCCAGGCGAATGAGCCGTGCGCGCACCACGTTGCGGCTCAGGCCCAGCACGCGCGCGGCCTCGCTCTGGCTGTAGTGGCACCAGCGAAACACTTCCAGCAGCACGGCGTCTTCCACCGTCTGGTAGAGCGCGGGCACATGCGCCTCGCACAGCTGGCGCACGGCCTGGCGCAGCAGCGGCAGGCCTGGGGGCGAGGGGCTGGCGGCCTGCGGGGGCGGCGCCGCGGCACCAGCAGCAGCGGCCGGTGCGTCGGGCTCGGCGCCCGCCCGCGCGGTGCCGGACAGGCGCAGGTCCTGCACATCCAGCGTGCGGCCTTCGCCCAGCAGCAGCGTGCGGTGGATGGTGTTCTCCAGCTCGCGCACATTGCCGGGCCAGGGCGCCTGCTGCAGCGCACGCTCGGCGGCCGGCGTGAGCTGCGGGCGCGGGTAGCCCAGCCGCCGGCTGTAGGCGTCGATGAAATGGCGCGCCAGCGGCACGATGTCGCCCCGGCGCTCGCGCAGCGTGTGCACCTCCAGGCTCACCACGTTCAGGCGGTAGTACAGGTCTTTGCGAAAGCGCTGCTGGCGCACCAGCTCCTGCAAGTCGACCGACGCGGCGGCCACGATGCGCACGTCGATGGGAATGGGCTGGCGCCCGCCCACGCGCACCACCTCGCGCTGCTGCAGCACGCGCAGCAGCTTGTTCTGCACGGCCAGGGGCAGATCGTTCACCTCGTCCAGAAAGATGGTGCCGCCGTGCGCCTCCTCGAACCAGCCGGGCTGCGCGCCGAAAGCGCCCGGAAAGGCGCCGTGCTCGTGCCCGAACAGCTCCGAATCGACCAGCGCCTCGGAGAACGCGCCGCAGCCCACCGCCACGAACGGCGCGGCGCTGCGCGGGCTGCGGCCGTGCAGGTAGCGCGCGATCAGCTCCTTGCCGGTGCCGCTCTCGCCGGTGATGAGCACGCCGGCGTCGCTGGGCGCCACCTGCTCCACCTCGGCCAGCAGCGCCTTGCTGCGCGGGTCTTCGAAGATCCAGGCCATGCCGGCTTCGGCGCTGGCGTGCGGGGTGGGCGCTGGGTGCGCCGTGGGCGCGGCCGGGGCTGCGCGCACCGGCGCGGCGGGCCATGCGGGAAGGTTCGACATGGGGCGTCAGCGTGGGGTTCGGAATCGGTGTCGCGGTCGCGATCGGTCGGGCCGGGCGATCAGGAGTAGAACGACGGCGGCGGCACCTTGCCGTGCAGCGCCCAGTCGCCCAGCTCCTGCAGCTTGTAGTCCACCGGGTCGTGCAGCGTCTGCGTGCGCAGGTTGCGCCAGAAGCGGTCCATGCGCAGCGCGCCGTGCGTGGCGCGCGCGCCGGTGGTCTCGAAGAGCCGGCTGGTCACGTCCAGCCCCACGCGGGTGGAGGCCACCTTGGCCGTCGCCACCGCCACGGCCACGCGGCCCCGGCCGGCGGCGTCCAGCGCGTCGCCTTCGTTCCAGGCCGCGTCGAACGTGGCCGCGGCGTGCGAGGCCAGCAGGCGCACGCTCTCCAGCCCCACGAAGAATTCGCCGTAGTGCGACTGGATGTACGGGTCTTCGCTGGCGCGCTCGGCCGGCGAGCGGAACCACGGGCGCGACTCGTTGAGCGTGTAGTGCCGCGCCAGCTCGAAAGCGCCTTCGGCCAAGCCCAGAAACACATGCACGAAGATCAGCTGCGCCAGCAGCGGCCGCAGCGACGAGCGCGGCGTGGTCAGCGGGCCGGGGTCGCGCAGCAGCTCGCTGGCTTCCACGCGCACGTTCTCGAACAGGGCGCTGCCGCTGTCGGTCTGGCGCTGGCCGATGCAGTTCCAGTCGCCATTGAGGGTGATGCCCGCGCGGGCCGTGGGAATGGCGGCGATCAGCAGTTGCCCGGTGGCCTCGTCGATGCCGGAGGCGACCAGCATCTCCGAATCCAGCGCGCCGGAGCAAAAGCCCTTCTTGCCCGAAAAGTCGTACCAGTCGCCGATGCGGCGCGCGGCAGTGCGCGTGTCCAGCGGGTTCAGCGCATTGCCCCAGAACCATTGCTTGCGCGCCGTCTGCTCCAGCCACGGCGCCCACTGGTCGGGCCGCGCGAACAGGCGCACGGTGGCCAGCAGCAGGTGGTGAAAGCCGTACACGTGGGCCAGCGAACTGTCGGCCTGGGCGATGGTGCGAATGGTCTGCAGCGTGGTCGCCCAGTCGGCGCCCTGGCCGCCGTGCGCGGTGGGAATGGAGAGCGACAGCAAACCGCTGGCACGCAGCGCATCGCGCTCGGCCTTTGGTGTGCCGCCGCGCGCATCGCGTTCGGCTGCGGTGGTGGCGAACCGGTCGGCCAGCGCCTGGGCGATTTGCGGGGGCGTGGCGGGCGTGCCCGGCGGCGTGCGCGGGGCTTCAGGCGGGTGCAGTTGGGGGTCGCGTGAGGACATGGTGGGCGTGCCGGCAAAAGGGTGGTGGCGGTGTCGCGGGGCAGGGTGTGCGTTGCCGCCAGAGTGCAGTGAGTGTGCTGACTCGCGCGGCCGGGCGACATGCGGATTTCGTGCGTGCTTATTCGGTTTGTGCCGCAGGGGCAGCCGGGCCCTTCTGCGCGGCCTGCCGGTGCCGGCCGCAGGCGTTCGGCGGCACGGTGGCCGGCACCCGGCCGGGCGCCGCTCCGCGACATCGGAAGCGGCCCGCTGCGCGATTCGTGCGCAATTTGCGCGTGCGCAGGCTGAGAGCGCTGCGGCACGCACACGCTTTCCGAACGCGGCAGGCCAAAGCGCGTGCGTCAATCAAATTGCTATGTTTTTAATAGCTATACCCCCTAGTGAATCATGCGCTGGAGGCCGATTTTGCTTGTAGCCTTCCATGAAGAAGGGCCGCAAAGGCGCGGCGCGCTCTTCCACGGTGCAGCGCCGCGCGGCGCCTCGGCCTACCGGCTGCGCAGCCAGCGCACCCACCGGTCGCCACCGAACTGCACCAGCGACACCAGCGCGATCAGCACGGCGATGACGATCAGCACACCTGCGTGTCGAAGCGCTGGTAGCCGTGGGGAATGCGGTGCGCAAACAGCGCCCCAGTGGAATAGAAACGCTTGCCCGTCAGCCGCAGGCCATGCGGCGTGGTGCGCAGGCGGGTGCCGCTTTGCAAGATGTTGGCTGCGCCATCCACCTTGCGCTCAGGCCCCGCATTGCCCAGCCGGCGACCGGCCAGCACCTCGCCGTAGAGGCGCTGTTTTTTTGCGCGGTGGTGCCGATTTCTCGCAGCACGCCCAGCACGCCGAAATGGTTCTGTGGAATCTGTCCGATGGACGGATCGGCCGCGTTCAGGATCACGAACACCTCGGCCAGCGTGGCGTACGACACCTGCGGGCCGCCATGAGCGCGGGGCACGGTGATGGCGCCCAGGCCGCTGGCGGACCAGCGTGTGAGTTTATCCCAGGGAAGGCGGCGATCGCGGTCGCGCTCGGAAGCGCTGGGCTCGAAGTCAGCCGCCAGCCGGTGTGCTGCGGCGATGGCGTCCGCATCGGTGGCGATTCGCGCCACGTCGGTGGGAATCTCGGGGAGGTGTTGTTGCAGTGCCGGTCTTGCAGTCATGCCCCGATTGGAGGGTGAGAGGCGGCTGCGTGGTGCCAAGGAATCGGCGCATCGATATGCGGGATTCGTTGTGGAGGTGCGCGCCGAAACGCGTCGACTTCACACTTCGCCAAAAAATTACGCCGTCGCATAGCCACTGCCAGGGTCGCCGGACTTCACAGACGCAGCATTTCGCCCGTTCTCCACTGAGTCGCCTAAGCTATTGAGCCGGCTGCAATGAACTTGAATCAAGCGGCATAACGAACGTGCTCATGTTCGAAGTAGCTCTTGATCCGCGCGGGTTGTCGCTGCACGCTGCGCAGGTGACGTGCGGTAGCCTTGACGAGTTGCAGCTTGGTTCGGGCCGGGGCGAGCTTCGTGACCGCCTGCTTGAGGTCGGCATTGGCCATCTCGTTGGGATTGAGCTCGGGGCTGTAGCTGGGCAGATAGAAGACTTCGATGGCGTGCTTGTGCTCGGCCAGCCACGCCTTTACAGGCTTGCTGTGATGCACCCGCAGGGTGTCCAAAATCAGGTATATCTTGCGGCCCGCGTCCTTTACGAGTCGGCGCAGGAAGTCGATCAGGATGTCGGAGTTGAGCGCGCCGTCGAACGCCTTGCAGCGCATCTGCCCCTTGTTGGTGACGGT
>NZ_BQXQ01000013.1 GCF_030159055.1 Acidovorax sp. SUPP3334 | reverse complement strand
CACCAGCGTCAAGCAACTCGTCCAACGCATCGACCACTTCGTCACCGCCTACAACGCCAACTGCCAACCCTTCAGGTGGACCGCCACCGCGGATTCGATGCTCGAAAAGCTGCATCGACTTTGCTCAAGTATCAGCGGGACGGGACACTAACTGTATCTGAGAAAAGTAATAGCGCCCGGCTTTACTGAGACACAGTTCGACCGTGTAAGTGGCTCCATCCGCCACACCGAACACCGTTTCTTGCGTGTGCTTTCATGCATGTCTAACCTTTCAGAATTGAAACCATTCTGAATAGCCAATTCGTCCCTGGCTGTAGGCGACCATCGACGCAATGCAGCGCAGAAACTAACTGCCTCAAGAGCACACTTCACAATGAAAAAAGCGCTGCAATCTTTCGATTGCAGCGCTTTTTATTTTTTGGGGTGGCTGATGGGGCTCGAACCCACGACAACAGGAATCACAATCCTGGACTCTACCAACTGAGCTACAGCCACCGTAGCCTCGAATTATACCTACAAATCAGAGGCGTTCTTAAGAACCTGTCAATTTTCTAAAGCAGGCGCGCCGGCAGGCCGAGGCACCTTGAACTGGACCTTGTAGCGGTCCTTCAGCAACTCGTAATACGCGAGCGCTTCCGCCGCGCTGGCTGCTTGAGCGTACTGCTGATGTTGTTGGCGATTCGCAGCCTCGTCTGGCGCAGGCCGCGGCATCAATCGGTTCACCTTGATGACGGCAAAGCCCTGGGCACCGAGACTGACGCCCTCCCAGGCGGGCAGTGCATCCACGCTGGAGTGCAAAGCCGCATCGATAACGGCACGGGGCAGATTTTGTGGCTGATCACGCGAAATGGTCACGGCTGGAGAAAGGCCGGCGGCCGATGCAGGCGTCGCCTTCCAGGCAGCGAGCTTGGCTTCGCCTTCCTTGCGAGCCATCTCCGAGGATTTCTCAGCCACATAAAGATCCTTCACGCGAGAGCGAACATCTTGCAGAGGCAATGCGCGAGCAGGGGTATAGGCCGTAATGCGCCCGGCAACCAAAGCACTGGGACCAGTTTCGATCGCTTCGGTGTTCCGCTTGTGCTCAATCGAATCCGGGGTGAAGAGCGCTTCGAGGAATCGCTGGTTGGCCAACGGCCCCTGGGCACCCGCAGCGGCGGTGCGAGTGACTCCGGTGGCAGTTTGCACCTTGAGCTTCAACTTGTCCGCCACGGCCTGAAGCCCGTCAGACTGTTCGTAAACGCCATTGGTGAATGCTTCCGCGACCTCGGCGAATTTTCGTTGTGCCTGTTGCTGCTTGAGTTCCGTTTCCAGCGTGGGGCGCAATTGCTCGAAGCTAGGTTGCTTGGGCGATTTGATATCGGTCAGTTGAATGATGTGATAGCCGAAATCCGATTCCACGACATTGCTGATCTCACCCTTCTTCATGGAGAACGCCGCATCTTCGAACGGCTTCACCATTGCGCCTCGTCCGAAAAAGTCCAAGTCGCCACCGGAAGTTGCCGAGCCGGTGTCCTGGGAGTATTTTTTGGCGACGTCAGCGAAGGTATTGGGGGCTTTGCGCACTTGCTCCAGCAACTCGGTGGCACGGGCCTTGGCTTTTTCACGATCTGCTGCCGGGGCATCCTTGCTGGCATTGATCAGGATATGGCTCGCACGCCGCTCTTCCTTACCAGCCAAACGTGCCAGGTTTTGCTGGTAGTAGGTGCGCAAGTCTTCATCGTTGACGACGATGCCAGCCTGAACCGCATTCATGTCCAGCACGACATACTCGATGTTCGCCTGCTCGGACTGCTGAAACGATGCCGCATGCGATGTGTAGTAAGCCCCCAGTTCGGCATCCGATGGAGCGACTTTCGCTGCAAAATCGGCGGCGTTGAAACGCGCCACTTGAATCTCACGGCGCTGGTACAAAGCATCCAGTGCCAACTGGGATTGCGCATTGCTACTGAACGAAGATCCCAGGATGCCCGCCATCACTTGGTTGACGGACAGATCACGGCGAACATTGGCCTCGAAGGCCTCAGGCGTCAGCCCCTGTGCACCAACGATCGCCCGATACGCTTCTGCGTCCAAGGTGCCGTCAGGGCGCTTCAGGCTTGCGATGGCGGGAATGTCCTGCAGCGTGCGGGCCAATTGCGAATCGCTGGCGATCAGGTGCATCTTTTGCGCAGCGGTCTGCAACACGCGGTCTCGAACCATGCGCTCCAGCGTTGCATAGCGTGCCTGGGGCGTATCCAGAAGCTTGGCGTCCACATTGGGAGACCGGGCGCGAATGCGATCCGTCTCTACGCGGTGGGCGTTGTCCCACTCGTCCTGCGTGATGTCATGCCCATCGACCCGTGCAACCACAGGGCTCTTGCCCGAGAAGTAGCTTCGATCAATGCCGACAAGGACAAAAGACGGAATGATCAGCAAGAACAGCAAGAACATCACGATCTTGGAGTGCTTGCGGATGGATTCGAACATGTGCAATCTTTCAGTGGCGACAAAAGAAAAGGCGAACTCGCGTTCGCCTTTTTGTTCGGTGGTGGGTGCTGACGGGGTCGAACCGCCGACCTACGCCTTGTAAGGGCGCCGCTCTACCAACTGAGCTAAGCACCCCACCTTAAACATGAACCTTCAGTTCAGAGCATCCTTCAATGCCTTGCCTGGACGGAACTTCGGGACTTTAGCAGCCTTGATCTTAATCGTATCGCCCGTACGGGGATTACGACCAGTACGCGCAGCGCGTTTGCCCACGGCAAAAGTGCCAAAACCGACGAGAGACACCGTACCGCCCTTCTTGAGGGTCTTCTTGACCGCCTCGATCGTAGACTCCAGCGCTCGCGCTGCTGCAGCCTTGGAGATGTCGGCGTTATTAGCAATGTGCTCAATCAATTCGGTTTTATTCACAAGAAGCCTCTCGGGATAAGAGTTGGATGGAATGTCTTTTGCAAATCTGGCCCTTCGACACGCGCCACGCTAGACCACGACGAAGTGGGGCATTGGGTAGGCGGGGAAGGGCTGACACTGGGGCAGATTTCTGCTGTGTCAGATTAAAGCCATCGACTTTCCGGGTGTCAATACAGGATGCCGTTTTGCGGCAGCGTAGCAGCGGATTCTAGACGCATTTACGAGGCGGGCCGGGGCTTGCGAGGCCTTTTTCTTGGGGCGTTGCGCCCATAGGCTCATCCCGTATTGACAAGCTGACAGCAGATTCTTTGTGCTGCTGCGATTCGCCGATTGCGCAGTGCTCAGCGCTGTCTACTTTTTCACTCTGGCACGGATCTCGGGCAGCGCTTTGCGCAAGTAATACACCATGGACCACACCGTCAACACGGCTGCGATCCAGATGAGCCAGGTTCCCCAGACTCCCGTGTCGATGACCTCAAAAAGTCGGCCGTCGTACAGCAGAAAGGGAATCGCGACCATCTGCACGGTGGTCTTGACCTTGCCAAGCATGTGTACGGCCACGCTGCGGGAGGCGCCGATCTGCGCCATCCATTCGCGAAGCGCGGAAATGGCGATCTCCCGGCCGATGATGATCATCGCAACGAACACATCGGCACGTTGCAGGTGCACGAGAACCAGCAGTGACGCACACACCAGAAACTTGTCAGCGACCGGGTCCAGGAAGGCGCCGAACGAAGAGGTCTGATTGAGCTTTCGCGCCAAGTAGCCATCGAGCCAATCCGTCGCTGCGAAGATGACGAACATCACCGTGGCGATGAGATTGCGAGTGGCTGGGTCCAGCGGTGCGTAGAACACCCCCACGATCAAAGGTATCGCGACGATGCGCGTCCAGGTCATGATGGTGGGGATGGTCAGGAACATGCGGCGATTGTGTCATGCCCATTCAAGGCGCATGGCCGAAGCGGGCCATTTGATCCGTACGCTTCAGCGAAGCGCGCGGTATATCTCTTCCGCGAGATCGCGCGAGATGCCTTCGACCGTCATCAAGTCCTCGACGCTGGCCGCAGCCACCCCGCGAACCCCGCCAAAGCGCTGCAGCAGCCTTGCCCGCTTTTTCGGCCCCACGCCAGGAACCTCCTCAAGCTGGCCTCCTCCGACTCGGACTTTGGCACGGGCCGCTCGCATGCCGGTGATCGCGAACCGATGGGCCTCATCGCGGATCTGCGCAACCAGCATCAGCGCGGCCGAATCCCGGCCCAAATAAACCTTTTCACGCCCGTCGGCAAACACCAACTCTTCCAGGCCCACCTTTCGGCCCTCGCCCTTCTCGACACCGACGATGCGGCTCAGGTCCAAGCCCAGTTCAGTGAAGACTTCGCGCGCCATGCTCACCTGGCCCTTGCCACCGTCCACCAGCACCAGGTCGGGCAGACGGGCATGGCCCGGCGCGGGCTCGGCCCCTCCCGCTTCGCGCTGCGCCTCTGCCACCTTGCTGTAGCGGCGCATCAGCACCTGGCGCATGGCCGCGTAGTCGTCGCCCCCAGTAATGCCTTCGATCTTGAAGCGGCGGTATTCACTGCTTTGCATCTTGTGGTGATGAAACACGACGCAGGACGCCTGCGTCGATTCTCCCGCCGTGTGCGAGATGTCGAAGCATTCGATCGTGAGGGTGTCGAGTTCTTCTTCGCCCAGGTCGAGCGCTTCGGCGAGCGCCCGGGTTCGCGCCTGCTGCGAGCCCTCTTCGGCCAGCAAGCGCGCAAGCTGGATGTCCGCGTTTTTCTGCGCCATGTCCAGCCACGCGCGGCGCTGCTCGCGGGGCTGATGCACCGCAGTGATGCGCAGGCCCGCCTGCTGCGACAGCGCCTCGATCAGTGCGCGATCCACGGGTTCACTGACGATCAGCGCGGGGGGCACTGGCACGCCGATGTAGTGCTGGGCGATGAAAGCCTCCAGCACCTGCGCCTCGATGGAACGTGCCGGAGCGGGGTGAGCCTGCGGGGTTCCGGCCTCTTCCGCCACTTCTTCAGCCTGGAAGACGGCTGCGGCATCCTCCACGTGCATCGGAAAATAGGCACGGTCGCCCAGGTGGCGGCCACCCCGCACCATCGCCAGATTCACGCAAGCGCGCCCTCCCAGCACCTTCACCGCCAGAATGTCCACGTCCTTGTCGGACACGGTTTCGATGGCTTGCTGATGCAGCACACGCGACAGCGCCGTGATCTGGTTGCGCACGTCTGCCGCCTGCTCGAATTCCAGCCGGCCGGAATGCTCCATCATGCGGGCCTCCATGGCCTTCAGCAGTTCCTGCGTCTCGCCACGCAGCATCGCCTCGGCATGCGCGACGTCGCTGGCATAGGCCTGGGGCGAAATCAGATCGACGCACGGCCCTGTGCAACGCTTGATCTGATACAGCAGACACGGGCGGGTGCGGTTGGAAAACACCGTGTCTTCGCAAGTGCGCAGGCGGAAGACTTTCTGCAGCAAAAGAATGGTTTCCTTCACGGCCCAGGCCCCCGGATAAGGCCCGAAGTAGCGGTGGCGCTTGTCGATGGCACCGCGGTAATACGCCATGCGGGGAAAAAGCTGGCCCGGCACTTCGCCCATGCCATCCTTTGCCGCTACCCCGGTGATTTTGAGATAGGGGTAGCTCTTGTCGTCCCGAAACAGGATGTTGTACTTCGGGTTCAGCGACTTGATGAGGTTGTTTTCCAGCAACAACGCTTCAGCCTCGGAGCGCACCACGGTGGTTTCCAGGCGGACGATCTTGCCCACCATGTGGCCAATTCGCGTACCGCCATGGGTCTTCGTGAAATAGCTGGAGACGCGCTTCTTGAGGTTTCGTGCCTTACCCACATAGAGCAAAGCACCTTGCGCGTCGAAGTAACGGTAGACACCCGGCAGGGGCGGCAATGCGGCCACCTGCGCGAGCAGTTCGGGAGAGTGCACATCGGACATGCCGCTATTGTGGCCAGACTCCACGCCCCAGCGCTGCTTCGCACCGCCAAGCCTGGCGGATCAGTGTGCCGCTGGACTTTCGTAAGCCCTGCGAGCCAACGCCATGGCCAAAATTTCAGAAGGATCGATCAACGTCCATGCCTCGGCTTCAGGCGCCTGCGGCAGAGCCAACGGTATTTCAGTACAGGCCATGACCAGTGCAATTTCGCCGTGGCGCTCGCGCAGGGCACGGCCCACGCGCGTGAAGCATTCCTGGGCCAAAGCCATGTCGCCGGCCTTGACGCCCTGATAGATGCCCTGCATGAGTATTTCGCGCTCCGCTGGGGTGGGAACCACGCAGTCGATGCCTTCCTGCGCCAGGACGGCGTCATAGAGGCCCATGCCATAGGTGCCTTGCGTGGCCAGCAGCGCCGCCCTGTCCATGCCGCGGCGCTTCAATTCGACCGCCGTCTCGCGGGCGATGTGCAGCAAGTCCACCGCGGGCACCCGTTCCTGCAATGCGCCATGCCATGCATGGGCGGTGTTGCAAGCGATGGCCACAGCCTTGGCCCCGACCGCCGATAGCTGCTCCAGCACCCGCGCCATCTCATCCAGCGGCTGAGGCGCTTGCGCATCGCTCAAAGCACGCGATCGGTCGGCCACCGGCACCTGCGCCATCCAGTGTTCGGGAAATGCCTGGTCTTGCACCGTGAGGCCATGCGCTTGCAGCCAGCGTTCGGATGCCTTCAGAAAAAGACGTGCGAAGTCCACCCCAGCCGCCGGCCCCATGCCGGCCAGAATGCCCACCTTGGCAGGCCCACGCAGCGTCTGCGATTCTGTAATCATCGAAGCATGCTCGACATGGCCGACAGGCAATTGACCATGCGAACGGCCGACTCCGTGTCCGGCGCCTGAAAGCGCACCGCATCGGACGCGATGCGCTGCAGCGTCGGCCATTGGCAGAACAGGTCGGCCAAAGCTGGCGTCTGCGCCTGTACATCCACCACCACCGGTCCACTGATGCGAAAGGGTTCCACCCCTGCACGCACCTGCACCGCGCCGGCCACGCCAGCCCGGATGGCAGCGCAAGCCTGTGCGGGCGAAAGACTGATACCGCTCGTGTGCCCGGTAGCCCGCTTGGTTTGGACGAACCGGGCCCAGGGAAAGAGCGGCTGCGTTTCGGCGATGAAAACATCATCGCCCGAACCCATGATGACTGGCGCACCATACGCACCGGCCAGTGCGCCATAGATACCGGCTTCGCCCAGTTCCTGGCCGTTGAAGGCGACACGCGCGAAAGCGAAGCTGTTGATGGTGTGGGCCAGGATTCCACGCCCCTGCGCCCGCGAGTGATAGCCGATGAGGCAGACGCCGTCCACACCCAGTTCCACCCCCGCCACCATGCTCAGATAACGGGGCTTGCCCTGAATCGCCTGCGCCCGCTCATCGAGCAGATCGGGCGGCATGTTCCTGAAGCCGCCGTGTGAATCGTTCACATAGACCTCTGCGGCTCCGGCATCGAAGGCCCCTGCGATGGCGGCATTGGCTTCGGCGGCCATGAGGCGCCGCGCCCGCTCGTATTCAGGATTGCCGGGGCGCACCTGCTCAGGGTGGTAGACCCCTGCCACGCCCTCGATGTCGACGGAGATGAGAATTTTCATGGTGCAGTCTTTGAAAGAATCGGCAGCCGGGGCAGCAAATCGCGCAGTGCATGGCGGTGGTGTCCGTCCCGGCCAATGACCGGCGCGGCATGCCAGAGGGCATGGACGATGGCTTGCTCCACGCCGTCTGCCGCGGCCTGGAACAGGCCATCCAACAGCGTTTCGTGCAGCATCGGCACGGCGGGCATGGGCTGCTCCGCCAGATGGGGCAAGGTGTAGGCGGTGGAAAACGCCAGGGCGATGTCGCCGCTGCCATGGCCATAGACCGAGCCGGTGCGTGCCAGGCCTGCCCCCGCCCGCAAGGCCAGGCGATCGAGTTGGCGCGCATCCAGCGGTGCATCGGTGGCCAGCACCATGATGATCGAACCCCGCTCGGTTTCCGCCGATTGCGCGCGCGAGATATCGTCGAGCAAGGTAGCGACATCGGCGCCGATGGCGGCCCCGCCCCATACCAGGTGCGGGAGCAGACCATAGTTGGCAAGCACCATCGCGCCCACCGTGCAGGTTCCACCGTGGCGCAGCTGCACCCGGCGCGACGCAGTGCCGATTCCGCCCTTGAGCTGAAAGCTCGACATGCCTCGCCCCGCGCCCACAGATCCCTGCGCAAAGCACGGCCCGGCATCGCCGCAGGCCTGCAGATAGTCGTTCTCACCCACGGCCATGCGCTGGATGTCGTTCAAGAACCCGTCATTGCACTCCAGCACCAGCGGATTGACCGTAGGCTGCGCCCGGCCCGTTTCGGGGTTGGCGGCTATGCATTGGCGGATCTGCGCTTGCGCCATGGCGCCGACGGAAAACGTATTGGTCAGCGCAATGGGCGTTTCGAGTTGTCCCAGTTCAGCCAGCTGCACCAGCCCCACGCTTTTGCCGAAGCCGTTGATCACCGCCATGCCCGCAGGCACCTTGTGGCGGAATGGGTCCAACCCGTGCGGGTGAATCACGGTGACGCCGGTCTGCACCGGTCCCTCACTGCGCGTGGCGTGCCCGACCGTCACGCCCGCCACATCGGTGATGGCGTCGAGCGGCCCTGCCAGCAGGTTGCCGATGCGCGGTGGCGCAAGGGCTGCAACCTCGGCCCTCGCGGCCATCGCGGAGGGCCTCATGATTGCCGGTCGATCTTGGGGTCGAGGGCGTCGCGCAGGCCATCGCCCAGCAGGTTGAACGCCAGCACGGTCAAGAAGATCGCCAGGCTCGGGAACAGCGCCACGTGCGGTGCGTTGACCATGTCGGCCCGTGCCTCGTTCAGCATCGCGCCCCACTCCGGTGTGGGAGGCTGCGCCCCCATGCCGAGGAACGAAAGACTGGCCGCCGTGATGATCGACGTGCCCACGCGCATCGTGAAGTACACGACGATCGACGAGATCGTGCCCGGCAGAATGTGGCGCACGATGATGGTCCAGTCCGAGGCACCGATGCTGCGCGCGGATTCGATGTAGGTCATCTGCTTGAGCACCAGCGTGTTGCCGCGCACCAGCCGTGCGAAGGCCGGCACGCTGAACACCGACACGGCGACGATCACATTGGTCATGTTGCTGCCCAGGATGGCCACCACACCGAGCGCCAGCAAGATGCCGGGAAAGGCGAACAGCACGTCCGAAATACGCATGACGATGCGGCCCCACCAGCCTTCGTAATAGCCCGCCAGCAGGCCGAGGGCCGTGCCGATCAGGCAGCCGATGAGCACCGACAGGAAACCTGCGGCCAGCGAGATGCGCGCGCCCATCAGGATGCGGCTGAAGATGTCACGGCCGAGCGGATCGACTCCGAACCAGTGGACGGCGGACGGCAGCTCGTTCAGCCGCTCGTAGTCGAAGAAACCTTCGGCGTCGTAGGGCACGAGCACCGGCGCCAGCACGGCCACCAGCACCAGCAGCAGCACGAAAGCCAGGGCCACCATCGCGACATGCTGCTTCTTGAATTTGCGCCAGAACTCGCGCCAGGGCGTGCGCACCGCACCGGCACTGGATGCGACGGGCGCCACCGAGGCAGCCGCCAGTTGCGCGGCATCGGGAGGCGTGGGGATGGAAGGCGTTGTCATACCGTCTCTTCGTGTTCGTGGAAAGGCAAGCGGGCCACCGGGGTCACTTGTAGCGGATGGTGGGATTGATGAAGCCGTAGAGCATGTCCACCACCAGATTGATGAGGATGAACTCCAGCGAGAACAGCAGCACCAGCGTCTGGATGACGGGATAGTCGCGCATGGTCACGGCATCCACCAGCAGGCGGCCCAGGCCTGGCCAGTTGAAGACGGCCTCCACCACGATGGAGCCGCCCAGCAGAAAACCAAACTGCAGCCCCATCATGGTGACGACGGGAATGAGCGCATTGCGCAGGCAATGCTTGAGGATCACGAGGCGCTCGTTGAGCCCCTTGGCGCGCGCCGTGCGCACGAAGTCTTCCTGCACCACCTCGACGAACGAGGCCCGGGTGAAGCGCGCCATCACTGCGGCGACAGCCGCCCCCAGCGTGATGGAGGGCAGGATGTAGTGCTGCCAGCTCGCAGCCCCCACCGTGGGCAACCAGCCCAGGTTGACCGAGAACACCTGCATCAGCACCATGCCCAGCGCGAACGCGGGGAACGAAATGCCCGACACCGCTAGCGTCATGCCCAGCCGGTCGGGCCACTTGTTGCGATACACGGCCGAGATGATGCCGATGCCCATGCCGAAGATGACCGACCAGACCATGCTGGTGACCGTGAGCGCCAGCGTGGGCAGAAAGCGCTCGCTGATCTCGGCGGCCACCGTGCGGCCGGTGCGGATGGACTTGCCGAAGTCACCCTGAACCATGCGCGTGAAGAAGTGCACGAACTGCTCGGGCAGCGGTCTGTCCAGGCCCAGGTCGTGTCGCACGACCGCGACGGCGGCCTCGTCGGCGTCCTGACCGGCCGCCAGGCGCGCGGGGTCGCCGGGCAGCATGTGGACGAACAGGAACACCAGCACGGCCACGATCAGCAGCGTGGGCAGGAGTCCCAGCAGTCGTTTGAGAAAGTAGTTCAGCATGGGTGCGGCGCTGCGGGCGCAGCGATGTTTTTTAGATGAAAGCAGGGGCAGCCCGCGCACGCCGGATCAGCGCGCGGGGCTGTCTTGGCCTGTTATTTCAGGTCGATCTCGTCGCTGTTGATGTTGCCGTCAGGCATCACATGCACGCCGGACAAGTGCTTGGAGTGGGCGTACAGAACGTCTTCCGTCACCAGCGGAATGCGTGGCAGGTCCTTGGCGATCTGCTCCTGCGCGGTCTTGTAGAGCGTGGCGCGCTCGGCGCCATTGGTGGTCAGCAGCGCCTTGGCGATGGACTCGTCCACCACGGGGTTGCTGTAGAAGGCGTAGTTCGCCAGCTTGGGCGCCCAGGACTCGGTGGAGAACAGGGGGCGCAGCGCCCAGTCGGCCTCACCGGTGGAGGAAGACCAGCCGATGTAGTACAGGCGCACCTTGGCGGTCTTGGGATCGGGCCACGAATCCACCTGCTCGGCGCGCTGGCCGGGCTCCAGCGCCTGCACCGACACCTTGATGCCGACCTGCTGCAACTGCTGCTGGATGAACTGGATCACCTTCTGGCTGGTGGTGTTGTTGTAGCCGCTCCACAGCACGGACTCGAACCCGTTGGGGTAGCCCGCTTCCTTCAGCAGTTCCTTGGCTTTGGCCACGTTGTAGGGGATGGGCTGCATCTTCACCGCGTATTCCACGCCCTGCGGCACGAAGCCCTGGGCCGGGAAGGCGTGGCCGTTGAAGGCCACCTTGGCCAGCGCTTCCTTGTTGATGGCGTAGCCGATGGCTTCGCGCACCTTGGGGTTGTCATACGGCTTTTGCAGCATGTTGAAAGTCAGGAAGCGCTGGATGATCGACGGCGCGGACACCACCGTGACCTTGTCGCTCTTTTGGAGCGTGGCGATCTGCTCGTAGGGCAGCGTGAAGGCGAAGTCGGCCTCGCCCGTCTGCAGCATGGCGGCGCGCGTGTTGTTCTCGATCACAGGCTTCCAGGTGACCTGATCGACCTTGGGGTAGCCTTTCTTCCAGTAAGCGGCGAACTTCTTGCCCACGATCGCCTCGGTCTGTTTCCATTCGACGAACTCGAACGGGCCGGTGCCCACGGGATGGAAAGCGATGTCCTTGCTGCCCCACTTGGCCAGCGCGGCGGGCGAGATCATCGCGGCCGAGGCATGGGCCAGCGCATTGATGAAGGGGCCGAAGGGTTCCTTGAGCGTGATGCGCAGCGTGGTCGGGTTCACGGCCTCGACCTTGGCGACGCGGTTGAACTGGTTGGCGCGCAGCAGCCGGTTCTCGGGATTCATCACGCGGTCGAGGGTGGCCTTGGCCGCGGCGGCGTTGAAGTCGGTGCCGTCGTGGAACTTGACGCCCGAGCGCAGCTTGAAGGTATAGACGAGGCCGTCATTCGACACTTCGTAGCTCTCGGCCAGCACGTTCTTGACCTTCATGTCCTTGTCGAACGCGAACAGGCCTTCGTAGAAGCTCTTGGTCACGGCGGTGGTGATGGTCGTGTTGGTGTTGTAGGGGTCGAGCGTCTCGGGCTGCTGGTAGATGGCCAGCACGGCGTTGCCGGCGGCCAGCGCGGAGCCGGACATGGCCAGGGCCAGCAGGCTGAAGGCGATGCGGCGAGTGGAAGCTTTCTTCATGGTTGAACTCCGGTGTGAAAAAGATCGAGGGTTTTCAAAATTGATAGCTGCTTTCGCTTGTCAGAAAAGCGCTGGAGGTCGATTGGCTTGAAACATTAACCCCCTTGCGGCGCCACGAAATGACCAGGGCCCACCTGCACCATCGGCAGCACCACGGGCTCGTCGCCCACGGCGCGGATGGGGCTGGGGATTTCGCCCTCCAGCAGCGCACGCTTCAGGTGCCGGCGCGCAGGGTCGGCCACCGGCACGGCGGTCATCAGCTTCTTCGTGTAGGCGTGCTGGGGGTTCTCGAAGATCGCGCGGCGCGGCCCGATCTCCACGATCTGGCCAAGGAACATCACCGCCACGCGGTGGCTGATGCGCTCCACCACCGCCATGTCGTGCGAGATGAACAGAAACGCCACGCCCAGCTCGCGCTGCAGGTCCAGCATGAGGTTGACGATCTGCGCCTGGATGGAGACGTCCAGCGCCGACACCGATTCGTCGGCCACCACCACCTTCGGGTTGAGCGCCAACGCGCGCGCGATGGCGATGCGCTGGCGCTGGCCGCCCGAAAACTCGTGCGGATACCGCTGCGCGTAGTCCCGCGGAAGCCCCACCTTTTCCAGCAGCCAGTCCACGCGTTCCTGCGCCTCGCGGCCGCTGGCCACCTTGTGCACCAGCAGGGGTTCCATGATCGAAAAGCCCACGGTCAGGCGTGGGTCCAGCGACGCGAAGGGGTCCTGAAAGATGAACTGGATGTCCCGGCGAAGCGCCTGCACTTCGCTCGTCGGCAGATCGAGAATGTTGCGGCCGCCGAACTCGATGGCGCCGCTCTGGCTGTCCACCAGCCGCAGCAGCGACCGCCCAGTGGTGGATTTGCCGCAGCCGGATTCACCCACCAGCGCCAGCGTTTCGCCGGGGTACAGGTCGAAGCTCACCTTCTCCACCGCATGCACGCGGCGCTTGACCTTGTTGAACAGCCCCGAGCGCAGATCGAAGCGCGTCACCAGGTCTTTCACGCGCAGGATGGGCTGGGCGCCCGCCGGGCGGGTGTCCACCGGCGTGGATTGCACCGCGACCGCCGCTGCCTTGGCCGCATCCCCGTCGGGCCGCAGCAGTTCGAAATGGCGCGGCAGGTCCGTGCCCTGCATGGCGCCCAGCTTGGGCACCGCCGACAGCAGCGCCTGGGTGTAGGCATGCTGCGGGGACGCGAAGATCTGCGCTGACGGGCCCTCTTCGACCTTGTCGCCGCGGTACATCACCAGCACCCGATCGGCCACTTCGGCCACCACGCCCATGTCGTGGGTGATGAAGATCACGCCCATGCGCATCTCATCCTGCAGCTGGCGAATCAGCTGCAGTATCTGCGCCTGGATGGTCACGTCCAGAGCCGTGGTGGGTTCGTCGGCGATCAGCAGCTGCGGCTTGCACGACAGCGCCATGGCGATCATCACGCGCTGGCGCATCCCGCCGGACAACTGGTGCGGAAAGCGGTCTAGCACATTGCGCGCTTCGGGGATTCGCACCAGTTCCAGCATGCGCAGCGCCTCGGCACGGGCCGCTGCACGGTCCTTGCCCTGGTGGTAGCGGATCGACTCCGCGATCTGCTCGCCCGCCGTGAACACGGGGTTGAGCGAGGTCATCGGCTCCTGGAAAATCATGGCCACGTCGGCACCGCGCACCGACTGCAGCGTGGCATTGCCGGCACGCACCATGTCCAGCACTTGCCCGCTGCTGCGCCGCAGCGCGATGGAACCGTTCAGGACCTTTCCGCCCCCATGCTCCACCAGGCGCATCAGCGCGAGCGAAGTGACCGATTTGCCCGATCCCGATTCGCCCACGATGGCCAGCGTCTCGCCCCGGTCCACATGGAAGGAAAGGTTGCGCACGGCGTCCACGGTGCGTTCCGAATTGGCAAAGCGGATCGTCAGATCGTCCACCGCCAGCACGCGCTGCTCCGGCAGGGCAAGGGACGGTTTAGTGCTCGAAGGGGTTGGGGTCATGGCAGCACAGGAAAAAGAAAGTCGATCAGTCGTTCGGTCGATCCGCGAGCCAGCAGGCCGTCAGGCACCGGAGGCACGGAAGATGAAGGATTCGGCCGCCTGGCCCACGCGGGCCAGTCCGCGGTACATGCCCTCGGTATTGAAAGGCAGGCAGACGTTGCCGTGGCGATCCACCGCGATGAGCCCGCCGGTGCCGCCCACCGCGGGCAGTGCGATGTGCATCACCGCTTCCGCAGCCGCCTGCAGCGAAGCGCCGCCGTAGGCCATGCGGGCGCAGATGTCGTGCGCCGCACTCACGCGGATGAAAGCCTCGCCATGGCCCGTGCACGACACTGCCGCCGTGCGGTCGTCGGCATACGTGCCTGCACCGATGAGCGGGCTGTCGCCCACGCGGCCAGGGCGCTTGTTGGTCATGCCGCCGGTCGAGGTTGCGGCAGCGAGGTGCCCCTGGGCGTCCAGCGCCACGGCGCCCACGGTGCCCATCTTGCGGTCCTCGTCCAGAACGCGGCCCGACAGGCCGGCCAGCGCGGCAGCGCCGTCGTGGTCCAGCACTGCGCCCGACTGGCGAGCTTGTGCGGCCAGCAGTTGCGCGCGCCGCGCATCGGTCGAAAAGTAGCCGGCATCGACCATCGCCAGGCCCGCCTCGCGCGCCAGGCGCTCGGCCCCCTCGCCCGCCATGAGCACATGCTGGCCCTGCTGCAGCACGGCGCGGGCCGCGAGGATGGGGTTGCGCACATGGCGCAGCCCCGCCACGGCACCGGCGGCCAGCGTGCCGCCTTCCATCAGCGCGGCGTCCAGCTCATGCGTCGCGTCGGCGGTGAACACCGCGCCATGCCCGGCATTGAAGAGCGGGCAGTCCTCCAGCATCTGCACGGCGACACATACCGCCTCCCCCGCCGAGCCGCCCTTCGCCAGCACGGCCTGCCCGGCACACAGCACGTCCTGAAGCACACCGTGATAGGCCCGCTCCTGCTGCACATCGATCTGCGCGCGGCTCAAAGTGCCGGCACCGCCGTGGATAGCGATCACGGGAGTGCAGGCGCCGAGGGGAGACGGGAAAACAGTCATGGGAAAGGATGGGGACGGTCAACGAAAAGGAACCGGGCCGAGCAATACAGGTTCCGGGTAAAAGGACGCAATGGGGAGCAGGAAAGAACCGGCGGCTGCGGCTAGGCGCGGCCGTTCCCCTTGGCATCGCCCTTCTTGCCTGCGGCATCGGCCGAGCGCGGCGCCAGGCGCGTGCGGGAGCTGTCGTGCAGCCAGGGCAGCACGGCCTCGGTCATGCGCGCGGCGGTCTTCACCGACTCCTTCGCCTGGTGCGCCACGGCGCTGGTCAGCGCTTCGATCATGGCCAGCGCCGACGACTCGGAATTGGCGGCGTATTGGTTTTCGGTCTGCGCGAACAGGCAGCCATGGGCGAAGGGCACCAGGGGCGAATGCAGCCCGTCGGTGAGTGCCAGAACCTTCACGCCACGCTCGTACGCGCCCTGCGCCAGCACCACCGTGTCGGTCAGGTAGCGCGGATAGCTGATGGCGATGAACAGATCGTCCTCCCCCATGCGGGGCAGCATCCGCGCACCGTAGGAAGCACCGGCCACGCCGGCCAGCAGGTGCACGCCGTCGCAATGCGCGTCCAGCCCGCGCTGCAGTAGCCCGGCCAGCCAGCCGCTGGCGCCAAAGCCTGCGAGGTAGATGCGCCGCGCCCCGACGATGGCCTGCACCGCCGCTTCGCAGGCAGCCGGGTCCAGCGCCTCGCGCGTGGCAGCGATGTTGCGCTGGCTTTCTTCCAGCGCGGCGGCGAAAACATCGCCGATGCTGCTGGGCTTTTCCAGCTTGATGCGCATCTTCTCGATGGGCGCCAGCATGGCTTCGAACCCGCGCACCAGTTCGGCCCGCAGCATGGGGTAGCCGTCCAGCCCGATGGCCCGCGCGAACCGGTTGGCCGTGGCGATGGAAACCCCCACCGCCGCCGCCAGTTCGTCGATCGGCATGGTCGCTGCCTGCAACGGGTGGGCCAGCACGTAGTCGGCCATCTGCTGGTGCGACCGCGTCAGCGTCGGCCGCACCCGGCCAATGCGGATGGCGATGGTCGCGGCTTCGTTGCTCGGTTCAGGTGCGGCGGACATAAAGGCGGCGAAAGGCCGAAAGAGCGACTGGTGTTTTGATAAAAAATTTACAACGTTTTCATATTAAAGAAAAAATTCAATCATTCAAAGAATTTTTACAAAGCCGTGAATGGGCCGCCTTCTCACCATCCCGTCTCGAATGGGTGGAGCGCCAGCGGACGCACCGAATGGCCCCATGAAAAAAGCCCTGCGCAGGGTGCGCAGGGCTTTCCATCCATCACGTGCCGAGGGCGGTCGACCCGGCCGTCCTGTCAACCGCTCTTCAGTCCGCCTCGATCTTCGACGCCTTCACCACCTGCGCCCAATTGGCCAAGTCGGACTTGACCCGTTCCGCGAGCGGCTGCGGCCCCTGGTAATCGGCCGTGGCGCCCTGCTCCTGGGCCTTTTGCTGGAACGCAGGGTTTTGCACGACGGTGCGCACATCGGCCACCAGCTTGTCGATCACCGACTTCGGCACGTTGGCCGGTGCGAACAGCGCGAACCATGAGGTGGCATCCACCTTGGGGTAGCCCGCATCGGCCGTGGTGGGCACGTTCGGCAGGCTGGCCAGGCGCTCCTTGCCCGTGACTGCCAGCACCCGCAGCTTGCCCGCCTGGATGTGCGGCATGAACGGCGGCGCGGTGCCGAAAGTCAGGTCCACCTGTCCACCCAGCAGATCCTGCAGCGCGGGGCCCGTGCCCTTGTAGGGCACATGCACCATCTTCATGCCGCCCTGCTGCTCCAGCATGGCGCCGGTCACATGCTGCAGCGACCCGTTGCCTGAAGAGGCGTAGTTGAGCTTGCCCGGATGGTCCTTGGCGTAGGCGATCAATTCCGCCAGCGTCTTCACCGGCAGGCCGTCGCGCACCACGATGATCTGCGGCGCCGACAGCACGTTCGCGATCGGCTGGAAGTCGGTGGGCTCCCACTGCTTTTGCCGGGTGAGCAGCGGCGAAATCACGTGGTAGCCCGAGTACTGCATGAGCAGCGTGTAGCCATCCGGCTCGGCCCGCTTCACGGCGGAGGCCGCAATGCTGCCGTTGCCGCCACCCTTGTTGTCCACCACCACCGATTGGCCCAGCACCGGGCCGAGCGTTTGCGCCAGCATGCGTGCGGAGAGGTCCGTCGTGCCCCCGGCCGCCGTGGGCACGACGAGGGTGACGGGTTTGATCGGGTAGCCGCTCCCCTGCGCCCAGGCCGTGCCGGCGAACGCGGTAGCCAGCGCTGCAGCCAGCAGGGAGTGGGCCAGGGCCGCTGCGAAGCGGCTCGCACTGCCCGGGGAAGTGACCGGGGAAGCGCCCAGGGAAGTGGCCTGAGGAAAGGCCGGGATCGTCGTGTCTGTCTGTGCCATGCACTGTCTCCTTGGTTTTTGAAATGTTCGAAAAATCGCTCCGATGCGCCGCGCTGGTGGCGGTGCATCGGTCGTCAATCCAGCTTGGCCCCGGTGTCCTTCACGACCCGGCCCCAGCGCGCCAAGTCGTCTCGCACCAAGGCCGCCAGTTGTGCGGAGCCGCCCTTGAAGGGCTCGCAGCCCACGGCGGCCAGCCGGTCGGCCACGTCTTTTTGCTCCAGCGCCTTGGCCACCTCGGCCTGCAGCCGTGCCACTACGGCGGGGGGCGTGCCCGCAGGTGCGAAAAGCCCGTACCACGGCGTCTGCCCGAAGCCCGACAGCGTCTCGCCAAGGGTGGGCGCGTCCGGCAACGCCGCCACGCGCTGCGTGTTGACCACGCCCAGCACCTTGAGCTTGCCGGCCTTGATGAACGCGATGGACGACGGCAGGCTTTGCACCGACAACGGCACCTGCCCGCCCACCACGTCGGTCGCGGCTGCGGCGGAGCCCTTGTACGGCACGTGCTGCAGCGAAATGCCGGCGGTCTTTTGCAGCATCTCGCCGATCAGGTGGTTGAGCGTGCCGTTGCCGGCCGAGGCGATGGCGTAGTGGCCCGGCCGCGCCTTGGCCAGTGCCACCAGCTCGGCAACGTTGGAGGCCGGAAACGCCGGATGGGCCACCAGCACATAGCCCGCCGTGGCCAAGGGCGCCACCGGCTCGAAATCCTTCACCGGATCGAACCCCGTGTGCTGGTACAGCCAGGGGTTGATGACCTGCGCGCTGTCGGCCGTGAGCAGCAGCGTGTAGCCGTCCGGCTTGGCCTTCGCCGCTGCCGCCGTGCCCACGTTGCCGCCTGCGCCGGGGCGGTTGTCCACCACCACGGGCTGCCCGAGCTGCTCCGACAGCTTTTGCGCCACCACGCGCGCGATCGCATCGTTGGCGCCACCGGCCTGCTGCGGCACCACGAGCGTGATCGCGCGGCCGGGATAGCCGGCCTGCGCCGCAGCAGTGCCTGCGGCCCCGCACAGCGATGCCGCCAGCGCAGCCAGCGCCCCGCGTCGGGAAATGGATGGAATGGGCATGGCGTTTGTCTCCTTCGTCTTTTGTTGTCGTGGTTTGCTCTGCTCTGCTCTGCTCTTGGCGCTGCCGCTGGCGGCTCGATCAGGGCGAGGCGCGCGCCAGGGCCCGCTCGCGGATCGCCTCGAAGCCCTCGGGCACCGGGTGCAGGTCGAGCCGGCGCCCGGCTTTCACGATCTGGCTCGGAATGTCGTGGCCGATCAGGCCAGGCAGGCGCCCGGCCGCCGCGATCAATGTCGGCAGATCCACACCCGTGTCGTAGCCCATCAGCTGGAGCGCGTGCGCGATCTCTTCGCTGCACACGTTGCCCGAAGCGCCGGGCGCATACGGGCAGCCGCCCAGGCCGCCGAGGGACGCATCGAAGCGGTCCGCCCCCGCATCGATGGCAGCCAGCACGTTCGCCAGGCCCAGGCCGCGCGTGTTGTGGAAATGCAGGGTGAAATCCACGCCCGGCCAGCGCGCACGGGCAGCGGCGGTGAGGTGCTCGACCTGCGTCGGGTAGGCCATGCCGGTCGTGTCGCACAGCGTGATCCCTCGCACCCCCAGGTCGGCAAAGCGCTGCACCCAGCCGAAAACCGCTTCCTGCGCCACATCGCCCTCCATGGGGCAGCCGAACGCGCACGACAGCGAAACGTTCACCGCCACCCCAGCGGCCTGCGCCGTAGCCACCACCTGCGCCAGCGCGGCGAACGATTGCTCGCGCCCCATGCGCAGGTTGGCCAGGTTGTGCGTTTCGCTGGCTGACATGACCAGGTTCAGCTCATCGGTGCGGGCCTCGATGGCGCGCTCGGCGCCCCGCACGTTGGGCACCAGCGCGCTGTACACCGTGCCCGGCCGCCGCGCGATCTCGCGCATGACGACCTCGGCATCGCGCAACGCCGGGATCGCCGTGGGCGAGACGAAAGCCGTCACCTCGATCTTCGACAGGCCCGCGTCGGACAACGCATTCACCAGCGCGATCTTGTCTGCCGTGGGCACGAAGGCCTGCTCCATCTGCAGGCCGTCGCGCGTGCCCACTTCCTGCAGGTGGATGCGCCGGCCGTTGCCATGCCAGACGCCAGGCCGTGGCCCGCTTTCGATGGGCGTCATTGAATCACTCCCTTGCTGCGCAGCAGCGCGATCTGATCGGCCGTGAGCCCGGCCTCGGCCAGCACCGCATCGGTGTCGTCGCCCAGGTGCGGCGCGCTGGAGCGGATCGTGCCCGGCGTGCCCGACAGCTTTGGCACGATGCCCGGCACCTCGACCGAATAGCCGTCGCGCGTGGTCTGCGGCAGCAGCATGTCGCGGGCGCGGTAATGCGGGTCCTCGGCGATGTCCTGCGCGGTGTACACCTTGCCGGCCGGCACGCGTGCCGCGCCCAGCCCCTGCAGCACGGCCTGCACCGTGCGCGGGGCCGTCCAGGCGCCGATGACGGCATCGATCTCGGCCACGCGGGCCACGCGCCCGGCGTTGCTGCCCAGGTCCGGGGCCGTCGCCAGGTCGGGCCGGCCGATCGTCTCCATCAGCCGCTTGAAGATGCTGTCGCCGTTGCCCGCCACCAGCACCCAGCCATCGGTGCACGGGTAGGCGTTGGACGGTGCGATGCCCGGCAGCGCGCTGCCGGCCGCGTCGCGCACCGCGCCGAAGGCGCTGTACTCGGGGATGAGGCTTTCCATCACGTTGAACACCGCTTCGTGCAGCGCCACGTCGATCACCTGGCCCTGGCCGCCGTTCACCTTGCGGTGGTAGAGCGCCGTGAGCACGCCGATGGCGCCGTGCAGCGCCGCCAGCGTGTCGCCGATGGACACGCCCACCCGCACCGGCACCCGGCCCGGCTCGCCCGTCAGGTGCCGCAGGCCGCCCATGGCCTCGCCGATCACGCCGAAGCCCGGCAGATCGCGGTATGGCCCGGTCTGGCCATAGCCCGAGATGCGAAGGATCACCAGCCCCGGGTTGAGCGCATGCAGCGCCTCGGGCGACATGCCCCAGCCCTCCAGCGTGCCGGGGCGGAAGTTCTCGATGAGCACGTCGGCCTCGGCGATGAGCCGGCGCGCGATGTCCTGGCCCTCGGCCTGGCGCAGGTCCAGCGCCAGCGAGCGCTTGTTGCGCGACTGCACCTGCCACCACACCGACGTGCCTTCCTTGATCAGGCGCCAGTTGCGCAGCGGGTCGCCCGCGCCCGGCGCCTCGATCTTCACTACGTCGGCCCCGAACTCGCCCAGCGTCTTGCCGCAGAACGGCCCGGCGATCAATTGGCCCATCTCGATCACCCGCACCCCCGCAAGGGCGGCCGGGGCGTTGGCGGATGCAGGCGCCGCAGCAGGCTCCGTTTCGTTCGTCATGTGTCTCCTTGGAATGGCGCGGATCATGCCGCGCCGCCCGCCCGCTGCAAAACCCCGATGCGCGACGCCGCCATCGCAAAACGGCATGGCCGGTGCATTGGCGCATTACCATCGGCGCCCATGAAGCTCGACCCGGTCTCCCTGCGCCTTTTCGTCGCGGTGATGGAAGAAAACGCCATCGCCCGCGCCGCGGCGCGCGAGCACATCGCCCCCTCGGCCGCCAGCCGCCGGCTCGCCGAGCTGGAAGGCACGCTGCAGGTGGAACTCTTCAGCCGCAGCAACCGCGGCACCGAACCCACCGACGCCGCCTATGCGCTGCTGAACATGGCGCGCGGCGTGCTCAACGAGCTGGACGGCATCGGTTTGCAGATGCGGGACTTCCGGGCCGGCGTGCGCGGCCAGGTGCGCGTGGTGGCCAACATCTCGGCCATCACGCAGTTCCTGCCGGCCGAACTGCCGGCCTTCATGGCGGCGCACCCCCAGGTGCAGGTGCGGCTGCAGGAGCAGATCAGCACCGCCATCGCCCAGTCGGTGGCCGAAAACGCGGCGGACGTGGGCATCCTCAACCACGGCAGCTACGGCGAGGGCGTCACGCTGCTGCCCTACCGCACCGACGAACTGGTGCTGATCGCGCCCAAGGGGCACCCGCTGTCGCGGCGGCGCTCGGTGCGGCTGGCCGAAGCGCTCGCCTTCGACTTCGTGGGCGTGCACCCGGGCAGCGCCATCAACAACCTGCTGACGCGCGCCGCGGCGCAAGCGGGCCTGCCGCTGCGCCTGCGCATCCAGGTCACCAGCTACGACGCGCTGTGCCTCATGGTCTCGGCCGGCCTGGGGGTGGGCGTGCTGCCACGCGGCAGCGCCCAGTTGTACCTGAGCCCCCTCGCCCTTCGGCCCGTGACGCTTGCCGAGCCGTGGGCGCACCGGCAACTCTCGCTGTGCGTGCGGTCCGAGGAGTCGCTTTCCAGCGTTGCGCGGCTGCTGGTGGACCACTTGCGTGCGACGGCCGGAGACCAGGCATGAATCCTACGAGCACCGTGACGCCCCCCCTGCGCTGGGATCTGTTCTGCCAGGTCATCGACAACTACGGCGACATCGGCGTCTGCTGGCGCCTCGCCGCCGACCTGGGAACGCGCGGCCATTCGGTACGGCTGTGGACGGACGACCCCAGCGCACTCGCCTGGATGGCCCCGGACGGAGCCCCGGGCGTGCAGGTGCTGCCCTGGCCCGCGCACGCCCCGCCCGATGGCCCGGGCGACGTGGTGCTGGAAGCCTTCGGCTGCGAAATTGCTCCTGATTTCATAGCATCCATCGCAGATCCACGCAGCGCTGGAGGCCAAAAAAGCTTGTGGATCAACCTGGAATACCTCAGCGCCGAACCCTACGTGGAGCGCAGCCACCGCCTGCCATCCCTTTTGATGTCCGGCCCCGGCGCCGGCTGCACGCGGTGGTTTTTCTACCCCGGTTTCACCGAACGCACCGGCGGCCTTCTGCGCGAGCCGGGCTTGATGGCGCGGCAGCGTGCGTTCGACCGCGGCGCCTGGCGGGCGCGCAAAGGGGTCGCGGCCGATGCGCTCGCCGTCTCGCTCTTTTGCTACGAGCCGCCCGCGCTGCCCCAAATGCTGGGCCAGTTGCAGCAGCGGCCCGGCGCCCATCTGCTGGTCACGCCCGGCCGCGCGGCGGCGGCGGTGCGGGCGCTGGAGAATGTGAGCCCAATCGACCTCCAGCGCAATGAATACGCCGGCACTCTGCTATCAATTTCATACTTGACTCCCTGTCCTCAGCCTGCCTTCGACGAAATGTTATGGGCGTGCGATCTCAATTGCGTGCGCGGCGAAGACTCTCTGGTGCGGGCGCTTTGGGCCGGCCAGCCGCTCGTGTGGCACATCTATCCGCAGGACGACGACTCCCACCACGCCAAGCTGCAGGCGTTTCTGGATTGGCTGCAGGCGCCCCCTTCCCTGCGGCGCTTTCATGCGATTTGGAACGGCATCGAACGGGGCGGGCCCCTGCCCGCGCTGGACACCGCCACCCTGCAGGAATGGTGCGAAACGGTGCAGGCCGCGCGGGCACGGCTGCTGGCGCAGGACGATCTGTTGACCCAATTGCTGGGGTTCGTGGCCGAAAAAAGCTAAAATCCACGGTTTTGCGCCAATCCAAGGCGGCACTTTCTGACGAAGTGACCAGCCGGCGCATCCCGCCGCGGAACATGCGCTGGCGCTCGGACCTTGCGCTGCATCTCTCAGGCAGCGCCCGCAGCGCCCCGGCGCGTAGAGCGGCTTCAACCCCAGCCCAGCAATCTGCTATGAAAATCGCTCAAGAAATCCGCGCCGGCAATGTGATCATGCACGGCAAGGACCCCATGGTCGTCCTGAAGACCGAATACGCCCGCGGTGGCCGCGGCGCCGCCACGGTCCGCATGAAGCTCAAGAGCCTGATCGGCAACTTCGGCACCGAAAACGTGTTCAAGGCCGACGACAAGATCGACAACGTGATCCTGGACAAGAAGGAGTGCACCTACTCCTACTTCGCCGACCCGATGTACGTCTGCATGGACACCGAGTTCAACCAGTACGAAGTCGAAGCCGAGAACATGGGCGACGCCTTGAACTACCTGGAAGACGGCATGACCGTCGAAGTGGTGTTCTATGACGGCAAGGCCATCTCGGTCGAGTTGCCCACCAGCGTGGAACGCGAAGTGACCTGGACCGAGCCCGCCGTCAAGGGCGACACGTCCGGCAAGGTGCTCAAGCCCGCCAAGATCGCCACCGGCTTCGAAGTGCCCGTGCCGCTGTTCGTGAGCCAGGGCGACAAGATCGAAATCGACACCCGCACGGGCGAATACCGCAAACGCGTCTGATCGGCAGCCGACCGATCCCAATCCCCAAAAAGGGCTCCCGTTGTACGGGAGCCCTTTTTTTGTCTTTTTTCTTTCAGCGCTCCATGGATCTGTGTTCCGGGTTTCAGCCAATTTCAGGAGGATTCACGCAATCTTCAGAGCGCGGCAAGGGGAATTTTTCCAGAATGGAAACCACCGGAACGCTGACAGTACGCAGCCCTTGCAAGAATCCCGGTTGCCATGGCATGTGGGGTTTAAGGGTGAGGAATTGCCGAGGCTTTCCGGTGGCGATTTCCATCAAAAACACCCAGGGAGCCTGCATGCATCCGATCCGCTTTTTCTCTTCCAAACCCCCCTTCGCGCTCTCCGCCATGGCCGCGCTGCTGATGGCGCCGGGACTTAGCCGCCCCGCTCACGCCGTGGAATGCCGCACCATCGCCTCGGTGCAGGCAAGTGCCGTTTCGAGCAACAACAACGACGCTGGTGGCCACCTCAATCAGCACATCTTCGGCGCTACGCCGCCCAAGGGCTCCAGCCAGACCGGCAAGACGCTGTTCACGAGCATCGGGGAATACAGCAACGTCTGGAACAACTACCAGAACCCGGAAAAATTCCGGGGTGATGCCATTGCTTGCTCCGGTACGAAAGCGCGGCAGAAGGTGACGGTCTATAGCGTATTGAAAAAAGACATGATCGGTGGCTTCAACTGCACGGCAGCCAATGCCAAAGGCGAGTGCACCTCCAAAACAAAATCGCAGCATAAGAAAATCCAGCTCGACTTCAAATTGGTCCAAGGCCAGTGGATCCTGCTGACGGCTTATCCGACCAACTGAACCCATGACAGCGGGCCGCAGGCACATTGGAGCAATGGTACGCCGACACCGCAGCCCGACCGGTACCGGGCCAGTCGATGGGTCAACGCACGTTTTTGATCCGTGGCGCCGACTCACCCGCCGCCTCGGCTGGGACCCAAGCTGCCGCAGAAACCTCGCAGCTATTGCCGTCCTCGGAGTCCGGAGGCGGCGACTCCAGATACACCGCGAGGCTTTTGGACACTGGAGCAGAACCACCTGACGGCTGCCGGTGCTGCTGGTACCAGCAACGGCCTCTGGCCCTGAAACCACGGCGCCCGCCGCACTGCAAGCCAAGGCCAGGGCAAATGCCCGCCTGTGCGTGCGGCAGCGGCATCGGTCAGATCGGCACGGCCACCAGATCGTGCCCTTGCGTGCCCACGATGCGAGCCCGGGTGAACTCGCCCACCTTCATCGTCTTGCTGATCTTCTCGGGCGGCAGCAGATGCACCACGCCGTCGATCTCGGGCGCATCGGCGTAGGTGCGGCCCGTGCCGCCCTTTCGGCCGAGGGCCGGCGCGGAATCGACCAGCACCTGCATGGTGGCGCCCACGCGGCCGCGCAGCTTGGCGGCGGACACTTGCTCGGCCACGGCCATGAAGCGCGCGCGGCGCTCTTGGCGCAACTCGATGGGCAGCATGCCGGGCAATTCGTTGGCCACGGCGCCGTTCACGTCGCTGTAGGCGAAGCAGCCGGCACGGTCGATTTGCGCCTCGCGCACGAAGTCCAGCAGGTGCTGGAACTCCTCTTCGGTTTCGCCCGGAAAACCGGCGATGAAGGTGCTGCGGATGACGATCTCGGGGCACGCCTCGCGCCAGCGCTGGATGCGCTCCAGATTGCGCTCGCCGCTGGCGGGGCGCCTCATGCGCTTGAGCACGTCGGGGTGGCTGTGCTGGAAGGGCACGTCCAGGTAAGGCAGCACCTTGCCCGTGGCCATGAGGGGCACCACTTCGTCAACGCTCGGGTAGGGGTACACGTAATGCAGGCGGACCCACGCACCGTAGGGCTCGGCGATTTCGCCCAATGTCTGCACCAGCTCCAGCATGCGGGTCTTGACGGGCTTGCCGTCCCAGAAACCGGTGCGGTACTTCACATCGACGCCGAAGGCCGAGGTGTCCTGGCTGATCACCAGCAGCTCTTTCACGCCGCCTTCGAACAGAGCCTTGGCCTCGCTCAGCACATCGCCGATGGGGCGCGACACGAGGTCGCCGCGCATCGAGGGGATGATGCAGAAGGTGCATCGGTGGTTGCAGCCCTCGCTGATCTTGAGGTACGCGTAATGCCTGGGGGTGAGCTTGATGCCCGCCACGCCGAAATTGCCCGGCACCAGGTCGATGAACGGATCGTGCGGCTTGGGCAGGTTGAGGTGGACGGCATCCATCACCTCCTGCGTGGCATGGGGGCCGGTGACGGCCAGCACGCTGGGGTGCATTTGCCGCACCAGGTTGCCGCCGCCCTCGCCGGCACGCGCGCCCAGGCAGCCGGTCACGATGACCTTGCCGTTCTCGGCCAGCGCCTCGCCGATGGTGTCCAGGCTTTCACGCACGGCATCGTCGATGAAGCCGCAGGTGTTGACGATGACGAGATCGGCACCTTTGAAGGTCTTGGAGGTCTGGTAGCCCTCGGCGCTCAGTTGCGTGAGGATCAGTTCGGAGTCGGTCAGGGCCTTGGGGCAGCCAAGACTTATGAAGCCAATCTTCGGAGTTTTGGCGGCTTCTAGCTTTGCAACTGCATCATAACTATCTGATTTCATTTGGATTTCGCGGGACGACCTGGCGGATGAGCAGGCGCGCGAATTGTAAGCCAGGCCGCGAATTGATCACAGACATACTTGATCTATACCTTCGAATTCGGGGCTCTGATCCTATTATTGATCCGGCATGAATTACTCATAAGTCAGTAACTTAGAGAACACTCTCTTGCGCAGTGCGGCGATCGGTGCTTTCATTGAAAGCATGAAACGAGACGGACGCACCCTGGCCCACAATGTGTTGGAAGAAATGCGCATGCTGGCCGTACAGCGCATGCGCGAAGGAGAGTCGTCAGCAGCGGTGGCTCCAATATGCCGATCCGCAACTGGCTCCTACATGCCGATCACGGACTGGCTCCTATATGGCGGTCGGTGACAGCAGCCGGCTGTCGGTGGGATGGGCGATGGCCTTGGGCATGACGGTCGTGTCCACGATCACACTGTCCACGCTGGAGGCACGCACGACGCCACCGCGCCGGGCGGCCTCGATGCTGGCCGCCAGCAGCGTCTGCACGCCTTCCTCTCCAACGCGCTTTCTCCAGCGCGTCAGGCTGGACGGGTCGATGGGCGCCTCGGTCTGCAGGTAGGTCTCGCCACACAAGAACTGCCAGTACGGGTTCTCCACCCAGGTGTTCACCACTGCCTCGTCAGAGGCATCGAAGGCGTGCTGCAGGTACAGCAGCCCAGCCACCAGCCGCGGCGGCAACGCGGGTCGGCCTCGTACGGACGTGAACGTGACCGCGAAGGTGCGCTCGATCTCGGCCCAGTCGATCAGTGCGGCCAGCCGCACAAGCGGGTGACGCATGTTGATCTGCTCGTCCAACCTTGGACGGAACAGCTCGGCCGTTTGCGGCTGCGAAGGCTTCGGACCCATGGAATCTCCGGAGGAATTTGCAAGAAAACAGGTATTGGCAGAACCATACCTTGCAAAGGCTGCGGCCATCAACCCCAAGAACTGCAAGCAGGATCAACAACTTGCGAGTTGTTCAGGACAGAATAAAGACGGCGGCATTGCGCTATAAATTCAATAGCAAATGACGAAAGCCCGCCGAAGCGGGCTTTCGTCATCGGGCGAGCGCCCTTCAGGCGGCGACGCCGTCCGCGACTTCCTTGTACTCCTCGATCTGGTCGAAGTTCATGTACTTGTAGATCTTGTCGCCGTTCTGGCTGAGCACGCCCATGTCCGCCAGGTACTCTTCCTTGGAGGGAATGCGGCCCAGCTTGGAGCAGATGGCCGAGAGTTCGGCCGAGCCCAGGTACACGTTGGTGTTCTTGCCCAGGCGGTTGGGGAAGTTGCGGGTGCTGGTGGACATCACCGTCGCGCCCTCTTTCACTTGCGCCTGGTTGCCCATGCACAGCGAGCAGCCGGGCATTTCCATGCGCGCGCCGGCTGCGCCGAAGACGCCGTAATGGCCTTCTTCGGTCAGCTGGTGCGCGTCCATCTTGGTGGGCGGAGCCATCCACAGCTTGACCGGGATGTCCTTCCTGCCTTCCAGCAGCTTGGAGGCCGCGCGGAAGTGGCCGATGTTGGTCATGCAAGAACCGATGAACACTTCGTCGATCGGGGCGCCGGCCACGTCCGACAGCGTCTTGGCGTCGTCGGGATCGTTCGGGCAGCAGACGATGGGCTCGGTGATCTCGGCCAGGTCGATCTCGATCACGGCGGCGTATTCGGCGTCTTCGTCAGGCTGCAGCAACTGGGGATTGGCCAGCCAGGCTTCCATGGCCTTGATGCGGCGCGTGATGGTGCGCGCATCGGCATAGCCCTGGGCGATCATGTTCTTGAGCAGCACGATGTTCGAGTTGATGTACTCGATGATCGGCTCCTTGTTCAGCCGCACCGTGCAGCCGGCGGCCGAGCGCTCGGCCGAAGCGTCGGACAGCTCGAAAGCCTGCTCCACCTTCATGTCCGGCAGGCCTTCGATTTCCAGAATGCGGCCCGAGAAGATGTTCTTCTTGCCCTTCTTCTCGACCGTCAGCAGGCCAGCCTTGATGGCGTACAGCGGAATGGCATGCACCAGATCGCGCAGCGTCACGCCGGGTTGCAGCGCGCCCTTGAAGCGCACCAGCACCGATTCCGGCATGTCCAGCGGCATCACGCCCGTGGCGGCAGCGAACGCCACCAGGCCGGAGCCGGCGGGGAAGCTGATGCCGATCGGAAAGCGCGTGTGCGAGTCGCCGCCGGTGCCCACGGTGTCGGGCAGCAGCATGCGGTTGAGCCAGCTGTGGATGATGCCGTCGCCGGGCTTGAGCGAAATGCCGCCGCGCGTGCTGATGAAGTCTGGCAGCTCGTGGTGCATCTTCACGTCCACGGGCTTCGGATACGCCGCTGTGTGGCAGAACGACTGCATCACCAGGTCGGCGCTGAAGCCCAGGCAGGCCAGATCCTTCAGTTCATCGCGCGTCATCGGGCCGGTGGTGTCCTGCGAGCCGACCGAGGTCATGCGGGGTTCGCAGTAGGTGCCGGGCACCACGCCTTCGCCTTCCGGCAGGCCGCAGGCGCGTCCGACCATCTTCTGGGCGAGCGTGAAGCCCTTGCCCGTGGCGGCCGGATTCTGCGGCAGGCGGAACAGCGTCGAAGGCGCAAGACCCAAAGACTCGCGCGCCTTGGCGGTGAGGCCGCGGCCCACGATCAGCGGAATGCGGCCACCGGCGCGCACTTCGTCGAACAGCACTTCGCTCTTGACCTCGAACTCGGCGATGACCTGCCCGTTCTTGAGCGCCTTGCCGGCATAGGGCAGCAACTCGATCTCGTCGCCCATGTTCATCTGGCTCACGTCCAGTTCGATGGGCAGCGCGCCCGCGTCTTCCATGGTGTTGTAGAAGATCGGAGCGATCTTGGAGCCCAGGCACACGCCGCCGAAACGCTTGTTCGGAACGTAGGGAATGTCTTCACCCGTGAACCACAGCACGCTGTTGGTGGCCGACTTGCGGCTGGAACCCGTGCCCACCACGTCGCCCACGTAGGCCACGAGGTTGCCCTTGGCGCGCAGGTCTTCGATGAACTTCACCGGGCCGCGCTTGCCGTCCTCTTCGGGCGTGATGCCATCGCGCTTGTTCTTGAGCATGGCCAGCGCATGCAGCGGGATGTCGGGACGGCTCCAGGCATCGGGCGCGGGCGACAGGTCGTCGGTGTTGGTTTCGCCGGTGACCTTGAGCACGGTGAGCTTGATGCTCTGCGGCACTTCGGGGCGGCTCGTGAACCACTCGGCATCGGCCCAGCTTTGCAGCACGGCCTTGGCGAATTCGTTGCCCTTGTCGGCCTTTTCCTTGACGTCATGGAACTGGTCGAACATCAGCAGCGTCTTCTTGAGGCCTTCGGCCGCGACGGACGCCACGGCGGCATCGTCCAGCAGATCGATCAGCGGCGTGAGGTTGTAGCCGCCCAGCATGGTGCCCAGCAGTTCGGTGGCCTTCTCGCGCCCGATCAGCGTGCACTTTTCGGTGCCGTGCGCCACGGCGGCCAGGTAGCTCGCCTTGACCTTGGCGGCATCGTCCACACCGGCGGGCACGCGGTACGTGATCAGCTCCACGAGCGTGGCTTCCTCGCCAGCGGGCGGCGCCTTCAGCAGTTCGATCAGCGAGGCGGTTTGCGTGGCCGTGAGCGGCAAGGGTGGAATGCCCAGTGCGGCGCGTTCGGCCACATGGTCGCGGTAGGCTTTCAACATGTTTTTCTCCGGTGGGTTTCTAGTGGGTGATGGTCGGCGGTGCACGCCGTGCAGGCCCGGGTGCGGCACGCACCCGGGGCCTCTGCGATCACTGGGCCGGCGCTGGCGCGGCCGGGGCAGAGGCCGTTGCAGGAGCGGTCGCGGGCAGCGCCTCCAGCAGGCTCGGCTGCGGGTTCTTCTTGATCGATTCGGTCACGGCCACTTGCTGCGGGCTCATGCACTCGTCGGCCAGGCGCTGGCCGAGCTTCTGGTTCATCAGCATCGACTTGTTGGCGATCTGGATCCAGACGGCGCCGGCCTTCTGGTCTTCCAGGCGCACCGCACCCGTGCTCGTCGCGATCGGCGACATGTAGTAATTGAAGCCCTTGCCGTCGATGCGGAAGTGGCCAGGCGACTTGGCGTCGGCTTCGATGTGCACGGACGCACCGAGTTCGCAAGGAATGTGGCCGGTGTGCACGCGCTCGGCAATCGCCAGTTCTTGCGGGGTCAACGCGGCCTCGGCGGCGATGATGCCCGTGGCGACCTGATTGGTCGCGCTCTTCAGCTGGGTGCGGCTGCTGGAGGCCTTCTTGGACGTGGCGGCAGGCTTCGCTGCGCTCTTGGCCGCAGGCTTGGCTTCCGTGGACTTTTCTTTTGCCTTGGCAGGCGCGGCCTTGGCAGGTGCAGCTTTCGCAGGGGTCTTGGCCGGTGCGGGTTTGGCGGGAGCGGCGTCTTGCGCCATCACGAGCGCAGGGGCCAGCAGCATCAATGCAGAAGCGATGAAGGTTTTCATGGGAACTCCGACGAAAAGGAGATGTAGGGGTGGGGAAACGTTGTCGGTCGAGACGGCTCAGGCAGGGCCTGCGGCCGGCGATGCAAACCACGCCAGTGCCTCGGTGGGCAGCACGCGGCCGGTCTGGTGCGCACGCTCCAGCACCTGCCAGAAATAGCGGTAGCTGGCGCGGTCGTGCAATACGCCATCCACGCTGACGGGAGCCCAGTCGGCGTGCGCGGCGGTGGAAAGAAGCTGGGCAGCCTGCGCGATCTCTTCCTGCGCTGGCGCGAACGCCTCCAGGATGGGACGGATCTGCGCGGGATGGATGCTCCACATGCGCGTGTAGCCGAACTGGCGCGCGGCGCGGCCGGCTGCAGCGCGCAGGGCATCGGCATCGTTGAATTCGGTCACCACGCAATGCGAGGGCACCTTGCCGTGGGCGTGGCAGGCCGCAGCGATTTCGAGCTTGGCGCGCACGACCAGCGGGTGCTCGAACTGTCCCTGCGAGCCCATGGCCTGGGCAGGAATCGCGCCACCGTGCGCGGACACGAAATCCATCAGGCCGAAGCTGATCGACTGCACGCGCGGATGCGCGGCGATCTCGAAGGCGTGGTGCACGGCTTGGGGCGACTCGATCAGCACATGCAAAGGCACCTGCCCGGCCGACGCGGCCAGCAACGCCCTTTCGGCACGGAGCACGTCTTCCACCGACTCGACCTTCGGCACCATGATGTGGCAAAGGTGGGCGGCAGCTTCGCCGGCAATCGTGGCCATGTCCTCGGCGAATGCCGGGTGATCCACGGCATGCACGCGGGCCGCGACCCGGGCGCCGGGCTGCGCGGTGCGAGCCAGGTCGGCCACCAAACTGGCGTGCTCGCGCTCCTGTCCGACGGGAGCGCCGTCTTCGCAGTCGAGCGTCACATCGAACACGCAGTGGCCGAACTCGGCCGCCATGGCGGCCTGAAGCTCCAGGCTCTTGCGCATGCGCGCTGCCACGCCGCTGTAGTGGTCGCAGACCGGCAAGCGCACGGGGCTGGCCTGGGCACCCATGAGCACCGTGGCGGGGTGGGCGCCGGCTGCGGTCATGACGGGCGCTGCGCCACGATGAACATGCGCGGGAACGCCAGCAACCGGCGGCCATCGCTGCGCACGGCATACGCCGCATCGACGCGGCGTTGGTATTCGGCCAGGAAGCTTTCGCGCAGCGGGTCGGACAGCGGATCGATGAAAGGATTGAGGCCCGTGGCACGCACCCATTCGACGATGGCGGCAGGCGACTCCATCACGTGCTGGTACACGGTGTGCCATGCGTCCATGCGTTCGGCGCGCGGCGCCAGCAAGTCGTAATAGCGGCCAATGCCGAAAAGCTCGGTGCGCAACGCATCGGCGTCCCCGATGGGCTCGCGCCACGGCGCCTCGGCGGCCACCTCACGCATCAGGCGGTGCGTGGGTTCCTGGCGGTTATCAGGCATCTGGATCGCCAGCACGCCACCCGGGGCGAGGCTGTCGAACAGACGCGGAATGAGCGTTTCATGCTCTGCCACCCATTGCAGGGAGGCATTGGCGTAAATCAGGTCGGGCGCAACGTCGGGCACCCAGCGGGCGATATCGCCCAGCACGAAGTCCACACCGGGCAGGCGCTCCCGCGCGCTGACCAGCATGGCTTCGGAGTTGTCGATGCCGGTGACTCGCGCCTCGGGGAAGCGCCGCACCAGCAGCTCGGTGGAATTGCCGGGCCCGCAGCCCAGGTCCACCACGTGGACCGGTGCGGGATGGGGCACCCGCGCGAGCAGTTCGTGGGCCGGACGCGTGCGCTCGTCCTCGTAGCGGCGATAAAGCGCGGGATTCCAGTCGAGCATGGAGAACGAAACGAGAGAGGAAAAAATTACAGCAGGTGCTTCACGCCGTCTTGCTCGCCTTGCAACTCGGCCAGCGTCTTGTCGATGCGTTCCTGGCTGAATGCGTCGATCTCCAGGCCTTCGACGACCTTGTACTCGCCGTTTTCGCAGGTGACGGGAAAGCCGAACATCACATCCTTGGGAATGCCGTATTGGCCATCCGAAGGAACGCCCATGGTGACCCACTTGCCGTTGGTGCCCAGGGTCCAGTCGCGCATGTGGTCGATGGCGGCGTTGGCGGCCGAAGCCGCCGAGGAAGAGCCGCGCGCTTCGATGATGGCGGCGCCGCGCTTGCCCACCGTGGGCAGGAACGTGTCGGCGTTCCATTCCTGGTCGTTGATCATCTTGGCGACGCTTTCGCCGTTGATGGTGGCGAAGCGGTAGTCGGCGTACATCGTGGGCGAGTGGTTGCCCCACACGGCCAGCTTTTCGATGTCGGCCACGGCCTTGCCGGTCTTGGCGGCGATCTGGCTGGCAGCACGGTTGTGGTCCAGGCGCAGCATGGCGGTGAAGTTCTTGCGCGGCAGGTCGGGCGCGCTCTTCATGGCGATGTAAGCGTTGGTGTTGGCGGGGTTACCGACGACCAGCACCTTCACGTTGCGGCTGGCCACGGCGTTCAGTGCCTTGCCCTGGGCCGTGAAGATGGCGCCGTTGACGGCCAGCAGCTCGGCACGTTCCATGCCGGGGCCACGGGGGCGCGAGCCGACCAGCAGGGCGTAGTCCGCATCCTTGAAAGCCGTCATCGGATCGCTGTGGGCTTCCATGCCGACCAGCAGCGGGAAGGCGCAGTCGTCGAGTTCCATCATCACGCCCTTGAGCGCCTTTTGCGGGCCTTCGACAGGCACTTCGAGCAATTGCAGGATGACGGGCTGGTCCTTGCCCAGCATTTCGCCGGAGGCAATACGGAACAGCAGGGCGTAACCGATTTGACCAGCGGCGCCGGTAACAGCAACACGGACGGGCTTCTTGCTCATGAAAAACTCCAGAAAGTGGAAAAACGGGTGTCGGTGCAGTCAATGCACCAGCGCCAGTCAAACCAAGCAGCCCGTGCCCTGCAGAACAGCTCCCGAGTGTACTGCTGAAATCCGAGGCCGGTCAATTTGTCTTATGTCTTATATAAGATATCATCCTGCATCGCCAGTGCACGAAACCTTCCCGGATGCTTCGCGCCTGCCGCCTCTCGATAAGCCCATGTCTACCTCCCCGGTTGCCGCCTCCGACAACCCTGCAGCCGCTGCAGGGAGCATTGGTGCGCCCACGCCGGCATTCAGTCCCCTGTACCAGCAAATCAAGGGACTCATCCTGCACAGCCTGCAGCATGGCGAGTGGAAACCGGGTGAATCCATCCCCAGCGAGATGGAGCTGGCCGCACGTTTTCGCGTCAGCCAGGGCACCGTGCGCAAGGCCATCGACGAACTGGCTGCGGAAAACCTCGTCGTTCGCCGCCAAGGCAAAGGCACTTTCGTGGCGACCCACGCCGAACGGCACGTCCAATACCGGTTCTTGAAGCTCATGCCCGATTCGGGCGATGCCAGCGTCGAGGGGCCAGCGCAGCGCCACATCATCGACTGCCGCCGCATCCGCGCAAGCGCCGAGATCGCGCGGGCCCTGGCACTTCGGGGCGGTGACGCCGTCGTGCATGCCAAGCGTATCCTGTCGTTCGGCGACGTGCCCACCATCCTGGAGGAAATCTGGTTGCCTGGACAGGCCTTCAAGGGGCTCACCGCCGAACAGATGTCCAGCTACCAGGGCCCCACCTACGCCATGTTCGAAATCGATTTCGGCGTGAGAATGGTGCGGGCCGATGAGAAGCTGCGTGCCGTGCAGCCCGACGAAGAACAGGCCCGGCTGCTGCAGGTGGCGCCCGGCACGCCCTTGCTCAGCGTTGAGCGCATTGCCTATACCTACAACGAAGTTCCGATGGAGTTACGCAAGGGTCTCTACCGCACCGATACGCACCACTATCACAACGAGCTGAGCTGAACCGCGGGTAGGCGCGGATACCGCCGGGCGAAATTACGCCGTACCGAAATACTGCGGTTGTTGCATTGCAATAGAATTTTGGGTTGTTTCGTTCGCGCGAAATAACAAAGCAGTTACATCCACGAAAGCACCGCCATGACCGAGATCGCCAAAAAGCGGCCTGAATTCCGCAACATCAATGCCCTCACGGACCTGCCCACCTACCGCCTTCCTGCGGCGGGATGGGTGTCGATCCTGCACCGCGTCAGCGGTGTGATCATGCTGGTGTTGCTCCCCTTCATCCTGTGGATGTTCGACACCTCGGTGTCTTCGGAAATCTCGTTCGGCAGATTCAAGGCGGCCTTCGTGGTCGGCCTTGGCTTCGTGCCAGGATGGTTTCTCAAACTCGTCGTGCTGGCCCTCATCTGGGCCTACCTGCACCACTTCATCGCCGGTCTGCGCCACCTCTGGATGGACATCAGCCATGACGCCGTGAACAAGAACTTCGGCGCGAAGTCCGCCACGGCCACGCTGGTCATCAGCATCGCACTCACTCTCGTGCTGGGCGCCAAGCTGTTCGGCCTGTACTGAGCCACACCGACACTCCCACGAACCCCACAAAAAAAGGATTTCCTATGTCCGTGAATTACGGCTCCAAGCGCATCGTCGTCGGTGCCCACTACGGAACGCGCGACTGGCTGAGCCAGCGCGTGACCGCTGCCCTGATGGCGCTCTTCACCGTCATCCTGCTGGCGCAAGTGCTGCTGACCAAAGGCCCCATCGGCTACGACCGCTGGGCTTCCATCTTTTCGGCGCAATGGATGAAGGTTCTCACCTTCTCCGTCATCGTCGGCCTCGCCTGGCACGTCTGGGTCGGCACGCGCGATGTGTTGATGGACTATGTGAAGCCCGTGGGCCTGCGCCTGGCCTTGCAGGCCGTCGCGATCTTCTGGCTCGTCGGCTGTGCCGGCTGGGGCATCCAGATCCTCTGGCGTCTCTGATCCATTCCCGCGACTGAAGGCAACAACAATGAGCTACACCAAAGCGAACATCACCACGCGCAAGTTCGACGTCGTCATCATCGGTGCCGGCGGCTCCGGCATGCGCGCCGCTCTTGAGCTGTCCCGGGCCGGCCTGAACGTGGCCTCCCTGTCCAAAGTGTTCCCCACCCGCTCGCACACCGTTGCGGCGCAGGGCGGCGTGAGCGCATCGCTCGGCAACATGAGCGAGGACAACTGGCACTATCACTTCTACGACACCATCAAGGGCTCCGACTGGTTGGGCGACCAGGACGCCATCGAGTTCATGTGCCGCGAAGCGCCCAAGGTCGTGTACGAACTCGAACACTTCGGCATGCCGTTCGACCGCAACCCCGACGGCACCATCTACCAGCGCCCCTTCGGTGGCCACACGGCCAATTACGGCGAAAAGCCGGTTCAGCGCGCATGCGCCGCAGCCGACCGTACCGGCCACGCGATGTTGCACACGCTGTACCAGCAAAACGTCAAGGCGAAGACCAACTTCTTCGTCGAATGGATGGCACTGGACCTGATTCGCGACGCCGATGGCGACGTGGTCGGCGTCACCGCGCTGGAGCTGGAGACCGGCGAACTGTATGCACTGCAGGCCAAGGCCGTGCTGCTGGCCACCGGCGGCGCTGGCCGCATCTTTGCAGCGTCGACGAACGCCTTCATCAACACCGGCGACGGCCTGGGCATGGCGGCGCGCGCCGGCATCCCGCTGCAGGACATGGAGTTCTGGCAGTTCCACCCCACCGGCGTGGCCGGGGCGGGCGTGCTGCTGACGGAAGGCTGCCGTGGCGAAGGCGCGATCTTGCTCAACAGCAATGGCGAACGATTCATGGAGCGCTACGCACCCACGCTGAAAGACCTGGCCCCCCGCGATTTCGTTTCCCGTTCCATGGATCAGGAAATCAAGGAAGGCCGTGGCTGCGGCCCCAACAAGGACTATGTGCTGCTCAAGCTCGACCACCTCGGTGCCGAGACGATCCACAAACGCCTGCCTTCCGTGTATGAGATCGGCGTCAACTTCGCCAACGTCGACATCACGAAGGAACCGATTCCCGTGGTGCCCACCATCCACTATCAGATGGGCGGCATTCCGACCAACATCAATGGTCAGGTGGTGATCCAGAACGGCGACGTCCACAACCAGGTCGTGAACGGTCTGTACGCCGTGGGCGAATGTTCTTGCGTATCGGTGCATGGCGCCAACCGCCTGGGCACCAACTCGCTGCTCGACCTGCTGGTGTTCGGCAAGTCCGCCGGCCGCCACATCGTGGACATGATCAAGGGCAGCGGCGAGCACAAGCCCCTGCCGGCCGACGGCGCTGAACGCACCCTGGCTCGCCTGAACCAGCTGCAGGATTCCAACGAAGGGACCTACGCGCAGGACGTGGCCAACGACATCCGCGCCTCCATGCAGCAGCATGCCGGCGTGTTCCGCACGCAGGAAAGCATGGACGAAGGCGTGCTCAAGATCAACGCCATCCGCGATCGCGTCGGCTCCGTCACGCTCAAGGACAAGTCCAAGGTCTGGAACACGGCACGCATGGAAGCCCTGGAAGTGGACAACCTCATCGAAGTGGCGCAGGCCACGATGACCTCCGCTGCAGCCCGCAAGGAATGCCGCGGCGCCCATACCGTGTATGACTACGAGCACCCGGCCGACCACGCGGAATTCCCGCTGGGCCGCAACGACAAAGAGTGGATGAAACACACCTTGTGGCACAGCGCTGGCAACAACCTGACCTACAAGCCCGTGAACCTGAAGCCTTTGACGGTCGACAGCGTGCCCCCCAAGGTCCGTACGTTCTGACCCTACAAGCCCACGAGAAAGAACACCATGAAGCGCACCTTTCAAATCTACCGCTACGATCCGGACAAGGACGCCAAGCCCTACATGCAGACCGTCGAGATCGAACTCGACGGCCATGAGCGCATGCTGCTGGACGCCCTGGTGAAGCTCAAGGCGCAAGACCCGTCCATCTCGTTCCGTCGCTCATGCCGCGAAGGCGTGTGTGGTTCCGATGCGATGAACATCAACGGCAAGAACGGCCTGGCATGTCTCACCAACATGAACACGCTCAAGGGCACCATCGTGCTCAAGCCCCTGCCCGGCCTGCCCGTGATCCGCGACCTGATCGTGGACATGACGCAGTTCTTCAAGCAGTACAACTCGATCAAGCCGTACCTCATCACAGAAGGCATCACGCCTGAGAAAGAACGCCTGCAAAGCCCGGAAGAGCGCGATGAGCTCAATGGACTTTACGAGTGCATTCTGTGCGCCAGCTGCTCCACGAGCTGCCCCAGCTTCTGGTGGAACCCCGACAAGTTCGTGGGCCCCGCAGGGCTGCTGCAGGCGTACCGTTTCATTGCGGACAGCCGCGACGAAGCGACCGGTGCACGACTGGACAACCTCGAAGATCCTTATCGCCTGTTCCGCTGCCACACCATCATGAACTGCGTGGATGTGTGCCCCAAGGGACTCAATCCCACGAAGGCCATTGGCAAGATCAAGGAACTGATGGTGCGTCGCGCCATCTGATCGCAATGGCCGACGAAGACTTGCTCGACGAACGCGAGGCTGCCAAGCTGAAGTGGCGCAGCCGCCGCGGTTTGGTGGAAAACGATCTGTTCATCGAGCAGTTCTTTGCCACGTACGGCTCGCGCCTGACTCAGCGCCAGGCCCAAGGTCTCACGACCTTGATGGACCTCTCCGACAACGACCTGCTGGACCTGCTGCTGCTGCGCAAGGAACCTTCGGGAGAGATCGATACAGGGGACGTCAAGGAAGTGCTTGAACAGCTGCGCCGCAGAGCGTCAGCACCCCCTCCACCGCTTGCAGGCTAACAACAGAAGGAAACTGGAAATGAAACTGGCAGACAACAAGGCAACGCTATCGTTCAGCAACGGCAGCCCCAGCGTGGAACTCCCCGTGTACCAAGGCAGCATCGGCCCCGACGTGGTCGATATCCGCAAGCTGTACGCGCAGACGGGCATGTTCACGTATGACCCCGGTTTCCTTTCCACCGCAGCGTGCCAGTCGTCGATCACCTACATCGATGGCGACAAGGGCGAACTGCTGTATCGCGGCTACCCCATCGAACAGCTGGCCACGCAATGCGACTTTCTGGAAACCTGCTACCTGCTGCTGAAGGGCGAGCTGCCCAACCCCGCCCAGAAGACCGAGTTCAGCGACAGCGTGACCAAGCACACGATGGTCAACGAGCAGATGCAGTTTTTCCTGCGTGGTTTCCGCCGCGATGCCCACCCGATGGCTGTGTTGACGGGTCTGGTCGGTGCGCTGTCCGCGTTCTATCACGACAGCACGGACATCAACAATCCCCAGCACCGCGAGATCTCGGCCATCCGCCTGATAGCGAAAATGCCGACGCTGGTGTCGATGGCATACAAGTACGGTGTGGGCCAGCCCTACATGTATCCGCAGAACGACCTGAGCTATGCCGGCAACTTCCTGCGCATGATGTTCGGCACGCCGTGCGAAGAGTACAAGGTCAATCCAGTGCTCGAACGCGCGCTCGACCGCATCTTCATCCTGCATGCCGACCACGAGCAGAACGCATCCACCTCCACGGTGCGCCTGTGCGGCTCTTCGGGCACGAACCCGTTCGCCGCCATCGCTGCTGGCGTGGCTTGCCTCTGGGGTCCCGCCCACGGTGGCGCCAATGAAGCGGCCCTCAACATGCTGCATGACATCCAGGCCCAGGGCGGCGTGGAAAAGATCGGCGAGTTCATCAAGCAGGTCAAGGACAAGAACTCCGGTGTGAAGCTCATGGGCTTCGGTCACCGCGTGTACAAGAACTACGATCCACGCGCCAAACTCATGCAGGAAACCTGCAATGAAGTGCTGGCAGAACTGGGCCTTGAAAAAGACCCGCTGTTCGCCCTGGCCAAAGAGCTGGAAAAGATCGCCCTGGAAGACGACTACTTCGTGCAGCGCAAGCTCTATCCGAACGTGGACTTCTATTCCGGCATCGTGCAGCGCGCCATCGGCATTCCTGTCAACCTGTTCACCGGCATCTTCGCGCTGGCTCGCACCGTGGGCTGGATTGCACAACTGAACGAAATGATCGGCGATCCCGAATATAAGATCGGTCGTCCCCGCCAGTTGTTCGTGGGCGCCGAACGCCGTGACGTGCGCCCGCTGGGCCAGCGCTAAGCCACGCTACTGGAGACGGCTGAGACTCAGTGCTGGGCCGTTCCACAATAAGCGCGTTGAATATGCAGTGCCAGTCAGTGAATGCTGACTGGCATTTTTCATGGGCGAATTGCATTGCGGCTGTGAGCCGATGGCGCCCAATGGCGCCGCGGGTTGAATGCCCTGGGCTCCATCTATCGGATTGCCGCAATGTACAACCCGTCCACAAACATGGCACAGGCTTGGTCGGTCAAACCTGCTGGATTGTTTTATCCGACGGCGATTCGACCCAGGGTATTGAAGGCGCAGGCATCACGACAGGAACCAACACGCGCACGATCAAAGACCGGCGTGAAACCACCCCTCATACGACTATCGGCTCAGAACCGCCACCACCGCGACAATGCCGATGACGATGACCGCCAACGCCCGGGCAGCCCAGCCTCCCAGGCTGTCCGCGGTCAGTCCTGCAATGCCGGCCTTCACTGTCCCGGAATGGCGCCCCTCATTGGCTCCCGATTCGAAAACGGAACGCTTCTGCGCAGCCGATGCCATTGGATGACCACAGCCTGGGCATGCCAGGGCCTGATCGGAAATCTGGCGGGTGCATTCGGGGCATTGAACGAGTGCCATACGTCGATATCTCCTGAACGATAGTGCTTGTCGCGCTGCAACGAGCTGCAGCCAACCGCCTCACCATAGCCTCATCCTTTGAAGGCGCTGTTTCGAAATGCTGCAAGGCTCACGGTACAGGTTCCATTCGACATGAAGCAGGCATCACCGCGCTGGACTCGTCTCAGCGGTAGATAGAAAAATCATGGAATGGCCAATGTCGGTGAGCGAGGGGCCCACTCTGCTGGATTGCTTGGTGAGGAATCAAAAGGTTGTTCACAGTGTCCACGACAAGTGGGCAGCGAATTGAAGAGAGAGACTCAGACAGCCCACGCCAATGCCAATGCCAACGCAACTCAGAAACGAAAAAGCCACCGATAGGTGGCTTGAACGATCAAGAATTTTTTAACTCTGTCTTTGCAAGTTTTCTGATTTACTGAAAGCTGGTCTCTTTCAGAGGAAAACTTGGTAGGCGCGATTGGACTCGAACCAACGACCCCCACCATGTCAAGGTGGTGCTCTAACCAGCTGAGCTACGCGCCTGCGTGTATTCGAGAAACGAGATTGTAGCAGTAAAAAATGGGCGCTTCGGACGCTCTCACGTGCTTTCTTTTATCTTCGGCGCGCGGAGCGCACGCCTTGTACAGAGGCAACGATTCCGAGCACTTTATTCAAACGCCCCGAGTCAGACACTTCCACGGTGAACGTCATCCAAGCGGTTCCTTTGACCGACTGGGTCTGCACACCGATGACATTGGTCTTTTCGCGGGCGAACACTTCTGAAATGTCGCGCAGCAAGCCCTGCCGGTCCGCAGCCTCGACGGAGACATCCACCGGATAGACCGACGGCCCCGTCCCGGCAGAAGACTTGGATTGTCCCCACTCCACTTCGATGACGCGTTCTGCGCTGCGCGCGGCCATCTCGCGGAAGTTGCTGCAATCGGCACGGTGCACGCTCACGCCCTTGCCCCGAGTGACGAAGCCTCGAATGTTGTCGGGCGGCGCAGGCTTGCAGCACTTGGCCAATTGCGTCATCAGTGAATCAATCCCCACCACCAGCACGCCGCCCTTGGGGGCCGATTCGGAGGTGCGCGACTTTTTGAGCAGCAGGTAATCGTCAGGTTGCAGCACCGGCTCCGGCGGGCGCAACAGTGTCTCGATGGTGCGCAGCGAAAATTCGTCTTTGCCCACGACTTCAAACAATGCATCCGCTGTCTTGAAGCCCAACTGCACGGCCAAGTCGTCGAGTTTGATGGCCGTCTTGCCCTCGCGCTGCAGCAGCTTTTCGACCGCCTCCCTGCCCCGTGCCGTGGTCTCGTGCGTGGCCTGCGCGTTGAACCAGGCTCTGACCTTGGCGCGGGCACGGTGGCTGGTGAGATAGCCCAGCTCCGCATTGAGCCAGTCGCGCGAAGGGCGTCCCTCCTTCACCGTGGTGATTTCCACCGTCTGGCCGTTTTGCAGCGGGGTATTGAGCGGCACCATGGCGCCGTCGACGCGTGCGCCTCGGCAACGATGACCGACGCTCGTGTGCACCGCGTAGGCGAAATCGACCGGGGTGGCGCCCTGAGGCAACTCCACCACGGCGGCATCCGGGGTCAGCACGTAAATGCGGTCCTCGAACAATCCCCCGTGCTGCACGGCGCCCGCCATGTCCCGTTCCCAGGCCAGCAGTTGCCGCAACACGGCGATCTTGGCGTCGTACTCCCCTGACGCCGATACGCCCGCATATCCTTTGGTACCGGCCTCTTTGTAAGCCCAATGGGCCGCCACGCCGTGCTCGGCGTGATCGTTCATCGCTTGGGTACGGATCTGGATTTCGATGGCCTTGCCCGCCTCGTCGCGCACGACCGTGTGCAGCGACTGATACCCATTGGGTTTGGGCTTTGCGATGTAGTCGTCGAACTCTGCATCGATGGGCTTGAAGTGCTCGTGCACCCACGACAGCGCGGCGTAGCAATCTTTCACCGAAGGCACCACGACACGCAAGGCCCGGATGTCGAACACGTGGTCGAAGTCGAGCGACTTGCCCCGCATCTTCTTGACGATGCTGTAGATGTGCTTGGGCCGGCCCTGCACGCTGGCGCTGATGCTGCGGGCGCGCAACTCCGATTCGAGCCTGCCGCGCAACTGCTCCATGTAGACCTCGCGCTCAGCGCGCTTCTCGTCGAGCAGCAGTGCCACCTGTTTATAGGTTTCCGGCTCCAGAAAGCGGAACGAGAGATCTTCGAGCTCCCACTTCATCTGCCAGATGCCGAGCCGGTTGGCGAGGGGGGCGAACACCTGCAGGGCCTCCCGCGCGATGCCAGGGGAAACCGCGCGCTTGGTGGCCGCATAGAACCGCAGTGTCTGAAGGCGGGACGCCAGGCGCAGCATCACCACGCGCAGGTCGCGTGAGAACGCCAGCAGCATCTTGCGGACGTTCTCGGTCTGGGTCGCAGGGTCGTCCACGGGCTGCCCGGCCATCTGGGCTTCCCGCGCATGCTGCTGCACGCGCATGAGCTTCGTGGTTTCCACGGCCAATGCCGCGAAGTTCTGGCCGAACGCCTTGGCAATCACTTCTTCCGGTTTGTTCAGGTGCGAGCAGGCATGCACCAGGTAACTGGCGGCCTGCATCGCTTCAGAGCCTCCGATGCTCTTGAGAATGGCGGCCACGGCCTCGGCATGGGCGAACGTGTTCTCGCCCGTCTCCAGCGTTTCGCTGGAAAGCAGCGGCTCGGCAAACGCACGGGCACGCACTAGCGCTCCGGCCTGTTCAGGCAGCGAGAGCGCCGTGGCAGCGATGAGTTGTGGCACTCCTTCGGCGCGCGGCTCAAGCCCCCCCGCGCTCTGACCCGTGTGAGACGCGATGGACAGGCTCTTCACAGCCCGCCCCTTGCGCCGAGATCGAAAAGAAAGGCCTCCACCACGTTCACCTGCTCGTCCGCCACCAAGGTAGGCGCATGCCCCACGCCGGCCCACTCAACGACTTGCGCGCGGGGTCCGCGCTGAGACATGGCTTGAGCGGTTGCGGGAGACAGCAGGTCGGACTGCGCCCCACGCAGCAGCAAGGTGCGCGCGGTGATCTGGTCATACAGCTGCCACAGCTGGGCTTCGCCAGCGATGGCGGTGTCCTGCGTCATGCCTCGAAAAGGCACCGCGATGGCCGGGTCGTAATGCAGCACGAAGCCGCCCTTGGGCGCAGGGCGCAGCATGGCACGCGACAGGGCCAGCCACTGCTCGGGGGTGTGCGGGCCGAAGCTCGCCGAGATGGCCCACAGCGCGTCTGCCGCCTGCTGCTCCGTCTCGAAATGCGCGGGCCGGCCGACGTATTGCCCGATGCGCTGAAGCGCGCTCCATTCGATCACGGGGCCCACATCGTTGAGAACCAACTTTCGCACCGGCACTGGCAACGGCAAGCCCGGCTGCCCACACAGCGCCATGCCGATCAGTCCTCCCATGCTGGTGCCCACCCAATCGAGCTGCCCGATGGGTGTCTGGCCGTGCATATGGGCCAGCAAAGCGAGCATGTCGGCGGCATAGACCGGCACCTGGTATGCCATCGGATCGGCGAGCCAGTCGCTGTGGCCGCGGCCGGCGACATCGGGGCAAAGAACGCGGGCATGCCGCGAAAGGCGGCGGGCCAGCACATCGAAATCACGGCCCTGGCGCGACAGGCCATGCACGCAGATCACGACATCGGGATGGTCGGGCCGCCCCGTCGCGTTCCACTCCCAGTAGGCCATGCGATGGCTGGGCGCCGCGCCATTCGCTGCAGCCTCCTTGGCGGCGATGCCGGGGCAATTCACGTAATTCAGCGTAGGCTCGGTCATGGGAACGAATTCGTCACGGGGGCGCTCGATAATGGTTGCGTTCATCCTAATTCATTCGGAGAGACTCACATGCTTCAAGGCAAAACGGCCCTCGTCACCGGCTCCACCAGTGGCATCGGACTGGGCATCGCGAAGGCGCTCGCACGCCAGGGCGCCAACGTCGTTCTCAACGGCTTCGGCGATGTGGACGGCCCCCGTGCCGAGGTTCTGGCTGCGGGAGAAATCCATGGCGCGCAGGTGGCCTACCATGGAGCCGACATGAGCCGCGCGGCAGACATCGAGGACATGATGAAATACAGCGCCAGCCAGTTCGGGCGCGTAGACATTCTGGTGAACAACGCAGGCATTCAGCACGTGGCGAACGTGGAGCACTTCCCCGTCGAGAAGTGGGATGCGATCTTGGCCATCAACCTGAGCAGCGCCTTTCACACCTCGCGCTTGGCGCTGCCGTCGATGAAGGCGGCCAACTGGGGCCGCATCATCAACATCGCTTCAGTGCATGGACTCGTGGGTTCCGCCCAGAAGTCGGCCTATGTCGCAGCCAAGCACGGGATCGTCGGGCTGACGAAGGTGACCGCGCTGGAAAACGCCACCACGGGCGTGACCTGCAATGCGATTTGCCCGGGCTGGGTGCTCACCCCGCTGGTGCAAAAACAGGTCGATGACAAAGCCGCAGCGCAGGGCCTGTCGAACGAAGACGCCAAGAAGCAACTGCTGGGCGAAAAAGAACCGTCCATGCAATTCACCACGCCCGAAGAACTGGGCGAGTTGGCCGTGTTTTTCTGCTCGCCGGCCGCCAACAACGTTCGTGGCGTCGCGTGGAACATGGACGGCGGCTGGGCGGCCCAATGACCGCTGCACGGATGGCCCGATAGCGCCCTGCCCTCGCACTGCCCCGGCACCGGGCAGTGAGGTGGCTGGCAGTCTTCAGCGCAGTTGCACGGCGCCGGATACGTTCACGACCACTTGCGCCTTGCCGGCCTCCACCGGAACGGCCGAGTCGGACGACATGGAGGATGCCTTGGCTTCCATGGCCATCATCCGGGGCCGTGGCCCAGGCATCATTTCGTTGCTGTTCACCGCCACCTCGCGCAGCGTGTAGCCGCTGAAGCCGAAGCCCTTGGCCAATTCGGTGGCACGGGCCTTGAACTGCTCGATGGCCTTGGTCTGTGCCTCGCCTTCCACCTTTTCACGGGCTTCCCGCGACAGATCGAACGCGATCTGACTGATCGACATCGACTGGATCTTGCCGGCAGCGGTCGTGATGCGCGAGAAATCACGGCCTTGCAGCACCAGTTCGGCCCGCCCTTGCCAGCCGTTGATCTTGCCTTCCTTGCCATAGCGGGGGTACATGCCGAAGGTACCCGTGCGCACATCCATCTGCTCCGGCTGCGCCGTGCGCCTGGCTTCGGTGAGTGCGGAATCCAGGGCTTGCTTGAGTTGCGTTTGCACGACTGCGGCGTCCGTACCCTCTTTGGTGGTCGCCAATGTCAGCACCAGCAGATCCTGCTGAACCTCGACGCTCCCGGTGGCAGACAACTGCAGCACGTTCTGCGGTGGCGCGATGACGGCGGTTTGAGAAAATACGGCCCCAGCGCACATAAATACTGCGCTGGCAGCTATTAATTTAGTAGCAATCTTCATGTTTTTTGAATCCTCTTGAGCGGTCTTGAAAGGGATGGGAGTCGCCGCGAAACACTACGGTAACCGGTCTTGATCAATCGCCGGTAAAGGCGCGATAGCGTCTTTGCGTGGCTGGGCAAAACTTGTTAGTTTTGGTTTACAAGATCACGGATATATCTTGGCTTGTAAACCGTCCTAGGCACGCCCTGCAAGTCCAATAGCGAACGTCGAACAGTTGCTTGACTAACCCCGAGGCGCCTACCAATCTCCGCCTTTGACAAACCATCAGCGAACATAGACGCAGCCTTGCGCGCGAAGTCACCGGAAACCATCCTAGGGCGCCCAAATTGCACACCCGCCCGCATTGCTGACACCTGACCAGCAATCACTCTCTCTCTAATCGTTGATCGCTCTAGCTGGGCAAACGCGCCTAGCGTTTGAAAAACACAAACCCCAAAAGGCGTAGTCGTATCAAATGGCTCAGTCAACGACCTCAACATGACGCCGCGCGATCTCAAATCCTCATCGATGGCCAGCAAGTCGCGCAACGACCTAGCAACGCGATCCAGCCTCCAGAAGACAAAGACGTCGCCACTTTGAAGAGACGCCAAACACTGCCGCAACACAGGCCTGTGACTAACGCCGCTAGCCTTTTCCTGAAAAACACAGCGCACACCAGCTTTCTCCAATGCATCTAACTGCAATCTGGTTTCTTGCTCCTTAGTTGACACCCGCGCATACCCTACCAATCTTCCCTCCGCCTGCTGCATGAACCCTCCTAATTTCGATGACCGGGAACGATATTTGAGATTTTTGAAGGAATACGCCGGAAGCAATAAGCCAAAAAAAACCTATATCTTGTTGCCGAGCTTCTTGAGAGCCCAGATTGCGATACCGGCAGCGATGATCATCCCAAGGGCTTCAATGGTGTCAGCCTTATAGCCGTCCGTTTCGGTCTTCACAGAGGCAGGCAGTTCAGCGAGAGCAACGCGAGCAGTTGCGGCAAAGACCAGGGGGATCACTGCCAGCTTAGCGGCCAGAGTTTTCATATTCATTTTTAAACCTTTCGAAAGGTGGTCCTGAGACATTCGGGATTGCACCCGGAAGACCTCGACGCTTCACAGCGCTGGAGGCCTACCGGCTGAAATCTTTCTCCCAAGTGCGTTTAGTTTTTCTAAACAGTCGGTCAAAAAAAAGACCGAGAACGAAATTAGATTCTCATCCTCCCGCACTCACGTATGCGCAAGAGCACAAGGCCAATTGCAATGCCAGAAAGACTTCCGGCCAACGAGAGCAAGCCAAGCAGAAAAAGAAAATCGTCATCCATGACTAAGCCCGATCGACCTCATAGGTGCGAAAAACCACCGCTTCGCCTGCACAGTGGTCCTGCACCGCATCAACCGCAGCCTCAGGGGTCGAAAACGGCGTGGCGTTGACAATGAGCGGGGTGCTGTCAACACCACCCTCACCGTCAGCGCGCAAAAAGGTGTAGTCATCCGTTGACTGCACGTAGTACCGTGGGACTATTTGCATAAGTCACCGGGAACGAAATGAGTTTTTACTGGCCCTTGCCGGTGGCAACAGCCTTCGGCGTGAGCTTATGCATGACGGTTTTCATGGTCTTGCCATTGGTGACCATTTCCATATCGGCATCGGCTTGAAACGGAAATGGCAGATGCTTGAAAGCATCGAACTCGTCAGCAGTGCCGAAAGTGAATTCAGCAGCACTCATGCCTTTGGCTGTGCCCTTGCTGGCATCCAGATCGATCAAGCAATAGACCTTAGTGGAGTCGTAGGCGTTGCCGTTTTCCAGGGTGCCTTTGCTGGCCTTCATGCCGACGACGTGCAGGTTTTGGGTGAACTTCATGTTGAACTTCCTTCGATGTTTCCGGCGTTTTCAAAGACCCACTGCGGCCGGTTCGCAGGGATTCGTGAATGCATTCGTGAACTTTTTGAGGGCTTGCTCGATGCCGTGCGCCATCGTGGTGGAGTCCAAACCGCGCAGACCGCGAGGAACCCGGCGATGCTGCTGATCAACCACCATGGCCACGAGCCAATCCTCATTGGGCATGACCTTGGCAATCTGAACCAGCGTAGGCGCAACGACGCGTTGCACCCAGTTAATGACGCGCTGCGCACTAGCCTCAGCCACCTTCGTAGCAGTTGAAATCTTCGTGGCGGTTTCGCGGTTGCAGAGCATCTGCATCGCGAAATAAGCACCGGCGAAATACTCGGCAGCGTTGACCAAAGTCTCCCAAGGAATCACGCGATTGACGTTGCGAAACTCAACTTCGGCACGAAGCCAGGGGCTTTCCATCATTGCGTACTGATGGCCCTTTTCGTAAAAGCGGGCAAGCTTGCCGCTTTCGCGTTTGCCCACCTGAAAAGTGCGCGAATGCCCATGCATGGGCATGCCGTCAGCATCTACACCGAGGCTCCAGCAGCCGTGGGTCGTGTACTTTGGTTTTCGGTTGCGGTAGCTGAATTCGTGGTGCTTATAGAGATGCACGACCTCATCGATGACCAACTCACCTTCGAAAAAATCCTTTGCCAAGTCCACCCGCGTGATCGTTGGATGAATCTCATCGAAGTAGTCATGCACCCTCTTTTCCCAGCCAGGACGAGCCATGGTGCAGCCCTCACCCTTCAAGGTGAAGCAGATGGTTCCGCGCTGACTTTCGCCGCCTGCGCTGACGCTTGCCACTTCGTGGCCATTCTCATTGTCGATAGTCGTGGTGAATTCGTAATAGTCCCGGCCAGGGCGATCCACACCAACGGTGTAGCCCAGCAACTGGGCAAAAACATGGGCGTACCAGCGAGCCAAATTCTGGTCATCGGAGTCCTTTGGAATCAGTTTGGTGTGAGGGATCAATTCACGCTTGAGCGTGAACCGCAGGTAGTCCAACAAGATGCCGCTTTGAGCCTTGGCATCCAGCTGGCGACGCTGACACAAAACCTTCAAACGACCACCTTCCAAAACCAACTTTTCATCAGATACCGTCATGCCCACCCTCCCGAAACTTTGTTTACCCCCGTGTTACTCGAGGGGGCATGGATGCGCGCGGCGCCCGCACGTGCGGCGCAGGCTTGCCCGGCGGTCGCCGCACCGGCGCAAACGCCATGAAGACCACAGCAGGACACCGCAGCCCCAGAAGAGGCAGGGCGAACCCCTGCGGGACCGGGCTCTATGGCTACGCCACCAAGCCCCTGAGGGTCTTGGCCCATCCGGGTAACGATCCCTTTCACGGGAGCGCGAAGGTCCGGGGCAATGGCATCGGGCACGGGTGGCACGCAGGTTGACATGGGGTTTGGCACCCCATACCCCGCCCCCACCGAGCCCCCTTCGGGGGACGCGCTATTCGCGCTTCGGCGGGGCCCCGGTTTGTCTCCAGCAAAGGGGGCGGCCAGGGCGGCGGGGAACTCCAGGGACTCGGCGTAGCGATCAAGCGCCCACAGCACACCGGACAGGCCCAGGACGACGCCTAAGCCGCAAGAGACAGCGAAGTCCACCACGTAGTAAGGCCAGTCGCGGCGGAACGCCTCACGCCGCTCCAGGCGGTCAGCAGCCCACGCTGCACGAATTTCCGCGATGCGCTGCGGATCAATAACGGGCTTCATGAGAGCAGGCCCTGCATAGCTTCCAGCCGCAGAACGTGCAGGCGAGCTTTTTCAGCCTGAGCACCACTGCGCAAGTAGGCGCCGACCACGGCAGCGCATTGCTTATAGTCCGCAACCCTTCGGGAACTGCCGTCGCATATGGATTTCGGGACCGGGGCCGAAATAGCACGCCGGCAACGGTATTCAAGATCGCGCTTGGCTTCGGGACTCATTGCAAAACCCCGTTTTTGCGTGCGCCGTACAAGCCGACCTGCTTCCAATTGCGATTGCACTCAGCAAAACGGACCATGGACTGCAGCAACTCGTTGACGCTGCAATCCAACGTCGCAGCAGTCTCACGGAGCTTGGCAATGATTTCAGGCTTGTCAGTGAAGTCAATACGGGCCTTCTCGGCACGGTATGCGGCCTTGCGAGCAGCCGCATCAGCATGCTTTGCTGGGCGACCCTTGCGCTTTTCGTTCCCGGTAGAGGAAGCGGATTGAATGCCACCCTGCCCGCCAACCTGAGCGACCAGGGTTGCAGATGCACCTGCACAGACGGGAGGGGGGCAATCGTTATCCGCGTCAAACGCAGCAAATTCCTCGAAATCCAATTGCAGGGCTGGCATGGGTCGCTCCATGAGTGGTAAAGTCAACTCAGATAGTTAAAAGCCTAAAAAGACTGTTTGTATCTGTTAACGCTATTTTATATCCTTTTACGACTTTTTTTGATGGAGTTTCACCATGAATGCAATGGAATCGATAGTCGGAATCTATAAAATGAAATGTGGGCTGCGCTTCGACAAAGAAGTCGCAGAAGCACTAGGCATCAACGCCCAAACGTTCAATAAATATATGAAAGGCAGAAACCGACTGCCTGACATGGCAATCGCAAAAATCGCAGAAGGAGCACAGCTGGACGCGCTACAAGTGATAGCCGCAACCAACCTCACCCAAGAAAACACGACAGAGGAAGAACGCGAGTTTTGGGCTCAGAAATTAGGCAAATACACCGGGCAAATCTTGTAACAATTAGTCAGGTATCTGGCAAAAAGCCGAACTTCGGGGTTCAAGCTGGTCAGAATCGGCTCTGTTACAAATAGGACTTGGGAAACAAATGGCCTCAACAACCAACCGTACCGACAAGATTCTCGTGGTGGATGACGACGCCCGCATTCGCGATTTGCTGCGGCGCTATCTCACGCAAGAAGGCTTCGAAGTCATGGTTGCGGAAGACGGCAAGGCCCTCAACCGCATTCTGCTGCGCGAAACCGTGGACCTCATCGTGCTCGACCTGATGATGCCTGGAGAAGACGGCCTTTCGATCTGCCGCCGCCTTCGCGCTGCCAACGATCGCACTCCCATCATCATGCTCACCGCCAAGGGTGAGGACGTGGACCGCATCGTGGGCCTGGAAGTGGGCGCCGACGATTATCTGGGCAAGCCTTTCAATCCCCGCGAACTGCTCGCCCGCATCCACGCGGTGCTGCGCCGCCGCCCCCCGCAAGAGGCACCGGGCGCGCCATCCGGCGACAACGAGGTCGTGAATTTCGGTCCTTTCACCTTCGATCTCGGCACCCGCGCGCTGCAGCGCAACGGCGAGGAACTGCCGCTCACCACGGGCGAATTCGCCATGTTGAAGGCCCTGGTTCGCCATCCCCGGCAGCCGCTGTCGCGGGAAAAGCTGGCTTTGCTGGCGCGAGGCCGCGAGTTCGAGCCGTTTGATCGCAGCCTGGACGTGCAGGTGTCCCGCTTGCGCAAGCTGGTCGAGGTCGATGCCGCAGCGCCACGCTATATCCAGACCGTCTGGGGCGTAGGCTACGTATTCGTGCCGGACGGAACCAGTTGATCGCGTTGCACCGAAGGCCGCCGTTTCCGCGCGTGGCGCCCCTGGCCTTCGGTCATTTCCGGATGATTCTCACGACATGAGCGCCAATTACGAAGCATCTTCCGACGCCACCAGCCCCGCCCCCCTCGAGGCGCCCGTGTACCTTCGGGCACAGCGCGCACGGGTGGGGCTCAACCTTTTCTGGCGCACCTTCTTTCTGCTGGCCTTGCTGCTGGTAGGCAGCATCCTGGCGTGGCTGCAAACCTTGCGGGCGCTGGAATTCGAACCACGCACGCTGCAGACGGCGCAGCAGATCGCCTCGCTGGTGAACCTGAGCCGCGCTGCGTTGGTACATGCCGACGCGATTGCCCGCGTCTCTCTGATCAAGACCATGGCCGACCAGGAAGGCGTTCGCATCCTGCCGCGCGAGCCCACCGATCGCTTCGACCTGCTGGACGCTTCGGCACTCGGCATGCGGCTGACAGAGGAGCTCACCACCCGCCTGGGGCCAGGGACCATCGTGGCCAGCAACGTCAACGGCGAAAGCGGACTGTGGGTCGGCTTCACCATCAATGGCGACCCGAACTGGCTGCTGATGGACCGGTCGCGCCTGAGCGCTGCCGGCGGCAAGACCTGGATGATCTGGCTCATCACCGCGGCTGCGCTTTCGCTGGCGGGTGCAGCGGCCATTGCCCGACTGATCAACCGACCGCTCAAGCAGTTGTCGTATGCGGCCAACCGGGTGCGCGACGGCGACTTCGCCGCCAGCCAGCTCGACGAGGAAGCGGTCACCAGCGAAATCCGCGAGGTGAACATCGGCTTCAACCGCATGGCGCAGAAACTGGCCAAGCTGGAGCAGGACCGGGCGGTGATGCTGGCCGGCATTTCGCACGATCTGCGGACACCGCTCGCCCGCTTGCGGCTCGAAACCGAAATGAGCGTGTCCGACAACGTGGCCCGCGAGCACATGGTGGCCGACATCGTTCAGCTCGATGCCACCATCGACAAGTTTCTCGACTACGCCCGGCCCGACAACGTGACCCTGAACCCGGTCAACCTGCATGGCGTGGTGTCGTCATGCGTCTATGCCGTGCAGGACCACCGCGAACTGCAGATCTCGATGAACGTGCCCGAAGACCTGAACGTGCTGGCCGACGAGGTCGAACTCGCCCGGGTGATCTCCAACCTGCTGGAGAACGCCCGCCGTTATGGCAAGACGCACGACAGCGGCACGGCCACGGTGGACATCGCGGCCAAGGGGCGTGAGAAATGGGTGCTCATCAAGGTGCGCGACCATGGACCGGGCGTTCCGCCCGAACAGCTGACCAACCTCACCAAGCCGTTCTTTCGCGGCAATTCGGCGCGCACGGCGGCCGCGGGCGCGGGGCTGGGCCTCTCGATCGTGGACAAGACGGTGCAGCGCATGGGCGGCATCTTCGCGCTGGCCAATTCAGGTTCTGGCGGGCTGGTGGCCCACATCCAGCTGCAGCGGGCCAACGACCTGCCCGGCGGCAAGGACCCCAAGCAGCGCCTGCAGCGCCCGCAGATCAAGCGGAACCTGCCTCCGCGGCGCGCCAAGCCGGCGAAGGCTTGAACAACAGGGTGGCGGCGCGGGCTTCCATGGCGAGCCCCTGCCCCACCGGCCCCAGCCGCTCGGCGGTCTTGGCCTTGACGTTGACCTGGTCCTCCTGAAGGCCCAACGCCTGCGCGATGCAGGCCCGCATGGCGGGAATATGGGCCGCCAGGCGGGGCGCCTGGGCGATCACCGTGCTGTCGATGTTTCCGATGTCATAGCCCCGGGCACGCACCCGCCGCGCGGCCTCCACCAGCAGCACGACAGAGTTTGCGCCCTTGAAATCGGGATCGGTGTCCGGGAAATGGCTGCCGATGTCGCCCAGTGCCGCCGCGCCCAGCAGCGCGTCGGTAATGGCATGCAGCAACACGTCGGCATCGGAATGGCCGAGCAGCCCCATCGTGTGCGGAATCTCCACGCCGCCGATGACGAGGCGGCGCCCCGGCACCAGGGCGTGCACGTCCCAGCCTTCGCCGATTCGGATGTTCATGGTCGGGTTTCCTGCGAAAGAGATTGGCCTGTCGTCTTCAAAAAATCGTCTTGCCCGGCACGGCCGAAGCCTCGCCCCGGGCACCGCCGAAACGGTCGAGGGTGGCGGCGTGCATGCGCTGTGCCAGCACGGCCTCGGCCAGGGCGAAATCGGCCGGATAGGTCACTTTGAAGTTCTGCGCCCCGCCCGGCACCAGCCGCGGGTGCAGGCCCATGGCCTCCATCGCGCTCGCTTCGTCGGTGGCGGCGGGGCCGAGGTGTTCGAGCGCCTGGCGCAGCGGGCCCAGGCGGAACATCTGCGGGGTCTGCGCGAGCCATTTGTCCGTGCGATCCACCGTGGACGCGACGCGCACGCCGCCCGGGCCGTCGATCGCCGTTTTGAGCGTATCGGCCAGCTTGTGCGCCAGCAGCCCACCCACGGCGTCGTCGGCGCAGGCATCGATCAGCGCGTCGATCTGTGCGGTGGTGACGAGGCAGCGCGCCGCATCGTGCACCAGCACCCAGTCGTCGGCGAGTGCGCCGCGCTCCTCCAGCACACGCAGGCCGCCCAGCACCGTGGCGGCGCGGGTGGCACCGCCGCAGGGCGACACGAAAAACGTCGGCTGGGGCTGGGCGTCGAAGAAACCATCGCCCGGCGCCACGGCCACCAGCGTGCCCAGCAAACGCCCCACGCCAGCGAACGCGGCCAGGGTGTGCAAGACCATGGGATGCCCGGCCACCGGCTGGTACTGCTTGGGCAACACGGGGGCAGCGCCCTGCCCGCCGACCAACGCGCCGAAGGCTGCCGGTACTGCCGGTGCTGCCTGTATCGGCGCGGGAGGCTCTGCCATGGCACGGGCGCCGACGCCGGCGCACGGCACCAGGGCCCAGAAGCGCCCCTGGCCGGAGAGCGGTGGCGGAGTGAGTGGCGTGAGCAGATCGGTCATGGGGCGGTCATTGTAGGAGGGGCAAGCGTCCTCATCTGACAGCACAGCCGCCTAGAATTGCCGTTCGCCCACACCGCCTGACTGCGGCGCACACCGCGCCCCGGGGGGCTGGTGGCCCCAGGCACGACGCACCGTCCACCGCATGGAACTCCCCAAACTCATCCCCGGAAAACGTTTCACCCTGCCACGCCCGGTGGGCAGCGCCGATGCGCTCCTGCTGGCACGCCTGGGCGAGCGAGAAAAGGCCGCGCGGCGCACCACCGCCATCGTCACTGCCGACGCGACCGACGCGCAGCGCCTCATCGACGAGATGGCGTTCTTCGCGCCCGAGCTGCGCTGCTCGCTGTTTCCCGACTGGGAGACGCTGCCCTACGACACGTTCTCGCCGCACCAGGATCTGATCAGCGAACGCCTGGCCACGCTGTGGCGCATCAGCCAGAAGGACAAGGACACCGGCGCCGACGTGGTACTGGTGCCCGCGACCACGGCGCTGTACCGCCTGGCGCCGCCCTCCTTCCTGGCGGGCTACACCTTTCACTTCAAGGTCAAGCAAAAGCTGGATGAGGCGAAATTCAAGGCGCAGCTCACGCTGGCGGGCTACTCGCACGTATCGCAGGTGGTGAGCCCCGGCGAATACGCCGTGCGCGGCGGCCTGATCGATCTCTTTCCGATGGGCTCGCTCGTGCCCTACCGGGTGGATCTGTTCGACGACGAGATCGACAGCATCCGCACGTTCGATCCGGACAGCCAGCGCAGCCTGTACCCGGTGCCCGAAGTGCGCCTGCTGCCGGGGCGCGAGTTTCCGATGGACGACGAGGCGCGGGCCAAATTCCGCAGCCGCTGGCGCGAGATGCTGGAGGGCGACCCGACCAAGAGCCGCATCTACAAGGACATGGGCAACGGCGTGGCCACGGCCGGAATCGAGTACTACCTGCCGCTGTTCTTCGACGAGACGGCCACGGTGTTCGACTATCTTGGAGACGAGGCCACCGTGGTGATGCACGGCGATCTGGAGCCCGCCTTCCAGCGCTTCTGGCAGGACACCAAGGACCGCTACCGCCTGGTGCAGGGCGACCCGGACCGCCCGGCCCTTCCCCCCGAATCGCTGTTTCTGACCACCGAGCAGTTCTATTCCCGTGCCAACGCCCATCCGCAGCTCGCGCTGCGGCCGGGTGTGCAGGACATCGCGGACAACGCCCAGTTCCAGAAGCTGGGCGACCTGTCGGTGACGCGCGGCGCCGAAGACCCCCTGGCGCGCCTGCATGCGCACATCCGCAATACCCAGCACCGTGTGCTGCTGCTGGCCGAGAGCGCCGGCCGGCGCGAGAGCCTGCTGGATTTTCTGCGCGCCTCTCAGCTGAACCCGCCGGCCTTCGACTCGCTGGCCGAGTTCCAGGCCACGCCTGAAGAGAAGGTGGGCATTGCCACGGCGGGCCTGGCGACGGGGTTCAGCTGGATCGAGGATGGCGTCGATTTCGTCACCGAAACCGAGCTGTTCGCAGCGGGCGCCACCACGCGCCGGCGCAAGAAGCAGGAGCAGGTGAGCGATGTCGAGGCGCTGATCAAGGACCTCTCGGAGCTCAACGTGGGCGACCCGGTGGTGCACAGCGCGCACGGCATCGGCCGCTACCACGGGCTCATCAACATGGACGTGGGCCAGAAGAACGCCGACGGATCGCCCGCACTGCAGGAGTTCCTGCACCTCGAATACGCCGACAAGGCCGTGCTCTACGTGCCGGTGAGCCAGTTGCAGCTCATCAGCCGCTACACCGGCGTGAGCGCCGACGAGGCCCCGCTGCACAAGCTGGGCAGCGGCCAGTGGGAAAAGGCCAAGCGCAAGGCGGCCGAGCAGGTGCGCGACTCGGCCGCCGAGCTGCTCAACATCTATGCGCGGCGCGCGGCGCGCGAGGGCCATGCCTTCCGCTACAGCCCGCAGGACTACGAGCAATTCGCCAACGACTTCGGCTTCGAGGAAACCGCCGACCAGAACGCCGCCATCCACGCGGTGATCCAGGACATGATCTCGCCCCGCCCCATGGACCGGCTGGTCTGCGGGGACGTGGGCTTCGGCAAGACCGAGGTGGCCCTGCGCGCCGCATTCGTGGCCGTCACGGGCGGCAAGCAGGTGGCGTTTCTCGCGCCCACCACGCTGCTGGCCGAGCAGCATTTCCAGACACTGGTGGATCGCTTCAGCAAATGGCCGGTGAAAGTGGCGGAGGTATCGCGCTTTCGCTCGGGCAAGGAGATCACGTCCGCGATCAAGGGCATCGGCGACGGCACGGTGGACATCGTGGTGGGCACGCACAAGCTGCTCTCCGAATCCACCAAGTTCCACAACCTGGGCCTGCTCATCATCGATGAAGAGCACCGCTTCGGGGTGCGCCACAAGGAGCAGATGAAGGCCCTGCGCGCCGAGGTGGACGTGCTCACCCTCACCGCCACACCCATCCCGCGCACGCTGGGCATGGCGCTGGAAGGGCTGCGCGACCTGTCGGTGATCGCCACCGCGCCCCAGCGGCGCCTGGCCATCAAGACCTTCGTGCGCAACGAAGGCACGGGCGTGATCCGCGAGGCCGTGCTGCGCGAATTGAAGCGCGGCGGGCAGTGCTACTTCCTGCACAACGAGGTGGAGACCATCGAGAACCGGCGCCAGAAGCTGGAAGAGATATTGCCCGAGGCCCGGATCGCCGTGGCCCATGGCCAGATGCCCGAGCGCGAGCTGGAAAAGGTCATGCGCGATTTCGTGGCGCAGCGCTACAACATCCTGCTGTGCTCGACCATCATCGAGACCGGTATCGACGTGCCCACGGCCAACACCATCATCATGAGTCGAGCCGACAAGTTCGGCCTGGCGCAGCTGCACCAGCTGCGCGGCCGGGTGGGCCGCAGCCACCACCAAGCGTATGCGTACCTGATGGTGCCGGACATCGAGGGACTGACCAAGCATGCCGCCCAGCGGCTCGATGCCATCCAGCAGATGGAAGAGCTGGGCAGCGGCTTCTATCTCGCCATGCACGACCTGGAGATCCGCGGCGCGGGCGAGGTGCTGGGCGAAAACCAGAGCGGCAACATGCTGGAGGTGGGCTTTCAGCTCTACAACGAGATGCTGTCGGAGGCAGTGCGCTCGCTCAAGGCGGGCCAGGAGCCCGACCTGCTGGCACCGCTGTCCGTCACCACCGACATCAACCTGCACGCGCCGGCGCTGCTGCCCAGCGACTACTGCGGCGACGTGCACCTGCGCCTGTCGTTCTACAAGAAGCTCGCCACCGCCAAGAGCACCGACCAGATCGACAGCCTGCTGGAAGAGATCGTGGACCGCTTCGGCAAGCTGCCGCCGCAGGCCCAGACGCTGATCGACGTGCACCGCCTGCGTGCCTTAAGCAGGCCCTACGGCGTGGTGAAGGTGGATGCGGCGCCGGGCGTGATCCACATCACGTTCAAGCCCAAGCCGCCGATCGATCCGATGAACATCATTCACCTGATCCAGAAGAACAAGCACATCAAGCTGGCGGGCAACGAAAAGCTGCGCATCGAACGCGAACTGCCCGAGGTCAAGGACCGGGTGCAGATGGTGCGCGATGTGCTGCGCAGCCTGGGACAGCCGCTGGCGCAGGGCGCGACGGCCTGACCGCTCGACGGCGTTGCGCGATGGCATGCCGTGGCCGCTGCCGTGGGCGGACGGCGGCTCGGGGCCCGCGCTGCCTGCAGCCCAGACGGAGATATGCATCGAATAGGCCTCCAGCGCAATAAGCACTAGGGCACATAGCTATCAAAATAATAGCAATCAGATGTTGAGCGCATGGCGGCCCGCGCCACTGGCCGTGGACGGGTGCAGGAATTGCTTGGGGCACCTATCCCGACCGGCCCGTCAAGGTGATCGTCGCGCTGCCGGCGGGCGGCAGCGCCGACATGATCGCGCGCATGGTGAGCCAGAAGATGGCGGCCGAACTGGGCCAGCCCTTCGTGGTGGACAACAAGGCCGGTGCGTCCGGCCAGATCGGCACGCCGATGGTGGCGCGCGCCGCGCCGGATGGCTACACGCTCATGGTGTCGCCCGCTTCGTTCCTGACCACCAACCAAAGCATCTTCAAGACGCTGCCTTACGACCCGCAGGCCGACTTCGTGCCCATCACCAAGCTGGTGAACCAGCCCATGGTGCTGGTGGCCCGCGATGCGCAGAAATACCCCACCGTGGCCGCCGTGCTGCAGGCCGCACGCGCCGTGCCGGGCCGGTTGACCTACGCATCGTCGGGCGACGGCAGCCCGCAGCACCTGGCGGCGCTGATGTTCGGCACCCGCACGCAATCGAGCATGCTGCATGTGCCGTACAAAGGCGGCGCGCCGGCCATCAACGACACGCTGGCCGGCAATGTGGACCTGATGTTCGCGGTGCTGCCGGAAGCGCTGCCGCACATCCAGTCGGGCAAGCTGCATGCGCTGGCGCTGATGAGCGCGCAGCGTTCGGCGGTGCTGCCGCAGGTGCCGACCATGGCGGAAAGCGGCGTGCCGCAGATGGAACTCTCCGCCTGGGTCGGCCTGCTGGCGCCGGCCAAAACGCCGCAGCCCATCATCGACCGGCTGCGCGGCGCGGCCCACGCCGCCCTGACCGGCGAAACGCAAGCCAAGCTGGCGGCCAACGGCATCGAAGTAGCGCCGGGCACCACCCGGCAACTGCAGGACGGCATCGCGGCGGAAACGAAGCTGCACGCCGAGCTGGTGAAGGCGGCCGGACTGACGCCTCAGTGAGGCCGGCGCCCGGGGCAGCACGGGAGCTGGGGATAATCCCCCTGCGCCCCGGCCATGGCCGCGCGCGGCGGGCGGGTCTGCTGGCTCCCTTCGCCTCCCTTTCTTCGTTCTTTCCTTTGCTTTTCAATGCCCATGTCCCAGCGTGCCGCCACCGAATTCGCTCCAGGCCTTGTCGTTCAAGGCCTGACCGTCCCGCAATCCCTGTCGGACTACAAACTGATCGCGTTCGACATGGACTCGACGCTCATCAACATCGAATGCGTGGACGAGATCGCCGACGCCGCAGGCCGTAAGGCCGAGGTGGCCGCCATCACCGAAGCCGCCATGCAGGGGCTGATCACCGATTACAAGGAAAGCCTGCGCCAGCGCGTGGCCCTGCTGCGCGGCGTGGAAATGGGCCATCTGGAGCGCGTCTTCACCGAACGCCTGCGCTTCAACCCTGGCGCACAGACGCTCATCACCGCCGCCAAGGCCGCCGGGCTGACGACGCTGCTGGTCTCGGGCGGGTTCACCTTCTTTTCCGACCGCGTGCGCGCGGGCCTGGGCATCGACCTGTCGCGGGCCAACGTGCTGGAGGCGGAAGGCGGCCAACTCACCGGCCGCATGGTGGATCAGCCCTGGGGCGACATCTGCGACGGCGCGGAAAAGCGCCGCACGCTGCTGGAAGTGGCTTCGCTGATGGGGATTTCTCCCTCGCAAACCATCGCCGTGGGCGACGGCGCCAACGACCTGCCGATGATGGGGGTGGCGGGGCTGTCGGTGGCCTACCACGCCAAGCCGACGGTGCGCGCGCAGGCCAACGTGGCGATCAACGAAGGCGGGCTGGACCGGTTGCTGGAAGTGCTGCGCTGAACCGGCTGCATTCGCCCTGGGCGCCCACGCCGCCGATGCCGTGCTGAAGGTCGCCGCCACGGCGGTGCCGCACGCCGAGATCCTCAACTTCGTCAAACCACAGCTCAAGGCGCAGGGCGCGCGCTGAACCTGCTGCAAAAGCAAGGACTGATCGAGCTGAAGGATCCGAAGAACATCACCGCCACGCCGATCGACATCGCCAAGAACCCGAAGAAGCTGAAGTTCCGCGAACTCGAAGCCGCCTTGCTGCCCCGCGCGCTGCAGGATGTGGACCTGGCCCTGATCAACACCAACTACGCCATCGAGGCCAAGCTCAATCCGACGAAGGACGCGCTCTTCATCGAAGGCGCCGATTCGCCGTACACCAACCTCGTGGCGGCTCGCGCCGACCGTGCCAACGACCCCAGCATCCAAAAACTGGTGAAGGCACTGCACACACCCAAGGTCAAGAAATTCATCCAGGACAAATACCAGGGCGCCGTCGTTCCCGCGTTCTGAACACGGGCCACCGTGGCATTGCCGGCCCGCACGCCCTGCACGAGGGCGATGCGGGCCGCCTCGTTGGCGGACGGCCATCGTTTGTCATGGAAACCGTGACGGCCGAGCGGTGTCTTGCCGACCAGCATGTCGATCATTGCCTGGGGGGCATCGGCGCTGCCTTCCGTCTTCACGAAGCCCGGGGCGATGCCCACCACGCGAATCTTGCGCGGCCCGAGTTCGATGGCCAGCGAACGCGTCAGCGTATCGACGGCGCCCTTCGTGGATGCATAGGCATGCACCACGGGATACGGGCTCTTGGCCAGGCCCGAACTGATGTTGACCACGACGCCGCCTTCTTTCAGCACGCGCGCTACGGCCTGCGTGGTGAGCAACAGGCCTCGCACGTTGAGCGTGAAATGCGCGTCGATGCTGTCCGCCGTCACGGTGTCCAGCGAGTCCATGCGGTAGATGCCGGCGTTGTTCACCAGGATGTCCAGCCGCCCGAAGTTCGCCAGCGCGGCGTCGATCAATGGCTGGATCTGCGAGGGTTGCGAGAGGTCGGCCTGCGCCGCGACGGCACGGCCTCCCGCGGCAACGATGCGGCGCACGACGGCGTCCGCACCGTCCGCGCTGGTGGCGTAGTTCACGACGACGGCCGCGCCGTCCGCCGCCAGCCGCTCGGCGATTCCCGCGCCGATGCCTTTGGACGAACCGGTGACGATCGCGACCTTGCCTGTCAGTGAGCTCATGGGATGTTCCTTTGGGGTGTGAAGTTGACGGTCCGCAAGCTGGAAGCCAGCCTGGGTGTGCGGCTGTGCGGCAACCTCTACCGCTGGGAATACACGCAGAACGGGCGCGAGTTCGAGGTGGAAGTGCAAGGGCCGCTCATCTCCAACGATGGAGGCACCTTGGTCGCCGCACGGCGCCCACGTTGAAGCTGGCGGTGAATGCCGACTCGCTGTCGACCTGGTTCATGGACGCGATGACGGCCTTTACCGCAGGTGGCAACGAGCTGCTGGACATTCGCATCGACGATCAGGAGCACACCGCCCAGCGGCTGCGCGAAGGCGAAGTGATCGCCGCCGTCACGGCCAGCGCGGGCAGCATCGCGGGCTGCAACATCTGGCCGCTGGGCGCCATGCACTACGTGGCGGTCGGCAGCCCGGAGTTCGTCGCGCGCTATTTTCGTGATGGCGTCACGCCCGAGACCGCAGCGCTCGCTCCCATGATGGTCTATGGCCGAAACGACCGGCTGCAGGACCAATGGCTGCAGCGCCAGGGCCTCGCCTCGCGCCGGCACCCGCCCCGGCATTTCATGCCTTCCAACCAGGGTTTCTTGCGCAGTTGCGAGGTCGGCATGGGTTGGGGAATGCACCCCACCGTGCTCATCAAGCGGCAGCTGGCCGACGGCACGCTGGTGGAACTGTGCCCCGGCGCGGCGCTGGACGTGCCGCTGTACTGGGCGCTTCCGCGGTCGGCGCAGGCCGGGCTTGCGCGGTTGACGCGTTGCGTGATGGATGCGGCCACCGCGTGGCTGAGAGATGGAGCGGCTCCGCCCCTCGACGCGTTGCACGAAGGCGCCTGAGCGGGCCTCGGGCAGCGTCCGGCCCGCTCAACTGCGGCGAGCGGGCTGATGATTGCCAGCGCGCAGCGGCTCCAGCAGGGCCGACAGGCCGTTGTGATCGATCTCGTGCATCAGCGCCAGGAGCCGGCCCAGATCGCCGCGCGGAAAGCCTTCGCGGGCGAACCAGTTCAGGTAATTGCCGGGCAGGTCCGCGATGGCATGGCCTTTGTATTTGCCATACGGCATCTGTACCGTCAGAAGGCGCTGCAGCTGCTCCACGTCCATGGCCGGGTTCATGCCCATCAGCCCCCTGCCCGCTTGACGGTGTGGCCCCGCTGGCGAAGCGCTTCCATCACGCGGTCCACGTGGTCGCCCTGCACCTCGATCACGCCGTCCTTCACCGTGCCGCCGCTGCCGCACGCTGCCTTGAGCTGCTTGCCCAGTAGCGCGAGCGCGGCCTCGTCGAGCGCCATGCCTTTGACCAGCGTCACCGCCTTGCCGCCCCGGCCTTTCGTCTCCCGCGAAACGCGCACGATGCCGTCGCCGGCCGGCGCCGGGCGGGCCGATCGGCACTCGCACTGCGCGGCGGGTTTGCGGCAGCCCGGGCACATGCGCCCCGCATCGGTCGAGTAGACGAGCCCGCCCAGGTCGCTCAAGCGCATGGCAGCCCCCCGGAAACGGCAACCGCCGCGAGCTGGAAGGTGAAAGTGGGCGTTGGAGCAATCGAAATCATGGCGTCTGGCGATGAATGGTCAGCAGGCTCGCCAGGCCAACGGCGTCTGCCTGGCGCAGCAATCACGAGGCTGCAAAAACCGCGAATTATCCGCGTGCCGGCCTGGGGCGGCACAATCGCGGGTTGCTCTCTTACGCGCTCCCATGCGCGCCTGCCATGCCTTTTGCCTCTCTCGGCCTCTCGCCCGCCCTTGCCCACGCTGCCGACGCGATGGGATTCACCACGCCCACGGCGGTCCAGGCCGAGGCCATTCCGGCCGTGCTGAGCGGTGCCGACGTGCGGGCCTGCGCGCAGACGGGCTCGGGCAAGACGGCCGCCTTCGCCCTGCCGCTGCTGCAGCAGTGCCTGCCGCATGCCATGGCCCAGCCCGGCCGGGATGCACGCCGCGTTCGCGCACTGGTGCTGGTGCCCACCCGCGAGCTGGCGGAACAGGTCGGCGAAGTCATGCGCGACCTGGCGCGACACCTGCTGCCCCAGCGTCTGGCGGTCGCGGTGGTGTTCGGCGGCGTATCGATCAATCCGCAGATGATGGGCCTGCGCAGCGGGGCCGACATCGTCGTGGCCACGCCGGGCCGGCTGCTGGACCTGGTGGACCACAACGCACTGGCGCTGTCCGCCGTGCAGACCCTGGTGCTCGACGAGGCCGACCGCCTGCTCGACCTGGGCTTTGCCGACGAACTGAACCGCGTGCTGGCGCTGCTGCCCGGCCAGCGGCAAAACCTGCTTTTTTCGGCCACCTTCGCGCCGGCCGTGGCGGCGCTGGCCGACGGGTTGCTGCGCGAACCCGTGCGCATCGAAGTGGCCCACACACCCGAGACCACGCCCGACATCGCGCAACGGGCCATCGCGGTGGACCCGGGCCGGCGCACGCAGTTGCTGCGGCATTTGGTTAAGACCCATGAGTGGTCGCGGGTGCTGGTGTTCGTAGCCACGCAGTACGCGGCCGAGCATGTCGCCGAAAAGCTCTACCAAGCCGGCATCTTCGCCTCGCCCTTCCACGGCGGGTTGAGCCAGGGAGCGCGCAAGCAGGTGCTGCAGGAGTTCAAGGACGATCGCTGGCAGGTGGTGGTGACGACCGACCTGGCTTCACGCGGAATCGACATCGCGCAGTTGCCCGTGGTGGTCAATTTCGACCTGCCCCGCTCCGTCACCGACTATGTGCACCGCATCGGCCGCACCGGCCGCGCGGGCGAAGCCGGCACGGCCGTGAGCTTCGTGAGCGGCAGCACCGAAGCGCATTGGCGGCTGATCGAAAAGCGCCAGCGCCTGAATCTGCCGCTTGAGCTGATTCCAGGGTTCGAACCCACCGAAACCGCACCCGAGGCCCCTTCGGGCAATGGCGGCATCAAGGGCAAGCGCCCCAGTAAAAAAGACAAATTGCGGGCGGCGGCCGCGGCCCGGCAAGGCGACGACGGCGCCACCGACAACGACGGCAACGACAGCGGCGACGGCGGTACGGACGACTGACGCAGCCCCCGCTTCCGCCCCCCAGGTCAGCTGCGGGTGCGGGGGTACAGCGGGTAGGCCGGATCGGTGAAGCCCGGCGTGGACGGGTGGCCCGGCGCGACCAGTTCGTCGATCAGTGCTTCGTCCTCAACAGTGATGGCCACGCCGAGCGCGGGCGCGTAGTCCTGCCACTGCGCGAGCGTGCGCGGGCCGGCGATGACCGAGCTCACCGCGCGGTGTGCCAGCACCCAGGCCGTGGCGAACTGCGCCAGCGTCACGCCGCGCTCCTCGGCATGGCCTTTCAACCGCTGTGCGATCTGCAGCGATTCTTCCCGGAACTCGGTCTCGGCCATGCGCTTGTCACCGCGCGCGGCACGCGTGCCCTCGGCCGGCGGCTGGCCCGGCAGATACTTGCCGGTGAGCACGCCGCGCGCCACCGGGCTATAGGGCACGACGCCGACCCCATGGTGCTCGCAGGCCGGCAGGATTTCCACCTCGGGCATTCGGTTGAGCAAGTTGTAGTACGGCTGGCACACCACCGGCCCGGGCATGCCGATGCGCGCCGCCAGGTGCACCAGTTCGGTGATGCGCCAGGCGCGGAAGTTGGACACGCCCCAGTAGCGGATCTTGCCGGCACGCAGCAGCGCGTCGATGGCGAAGAGCGGCTCTTGCAGGTCCATGCCGTTTTCGTCGCGGTGCAGGTAAAGAATGTCCACGTGGTCGGTCTGCAGGCGGGCCAGGCTGGCATCCACCTCGCGCAGCATCCAGGTGCGCGAATACTGCGCCTCGTTCACGCGGTCGGACATCTTGTTGCCCAGCTTGGTCGCCAGCACCCAGTCGTGGCGCTGGCCCTTGAGCAGTTCGCCCAGCATGGTTTCCGAAGCGCCGCGCGTGTACACGTCGGCCGTGTCGATGAAGTTCACGCCGCGCTCGCGCGCATCGGCCACGATGAAAGCCGCCTCGTCGCGCCCGGTCTGGTCGCCGAACATCATGGTGCCCAGGCAAAGGGCGGAGACTTTCAGGTTGCTGCGGCCAAGGCGGCGGTATTGCATGGCAAAAACCTTTCGATGAGAAAAAAGGGAACGAAAGCGAAAAAACGGCAGAGCGCCGTCGCCCGGTCAGTAGTGCGGTGGCAGTTCGTCGCGCAGGTTGCGCACGCCCGCGCCGCCGCCCTCGGGGATCTGCTGGCGCAATTGCAGCACTTCGGCCATCAGCCGGTCGATCTGCTGCTGTTGCCGATAGATGGTGAGGTTGAGCTGGTCCAGCATGTCTTCGGTGTAGCTGGCCTTGATCTCCAGCTCGTTCAGGCGGTTTTCGGTGGAATGGGTGTCTGGCATCCCGCTATTGAAACCGATCGCCCCGGCCCCGCGCGCAAGCCCGGGCAAAAAGAAAGGGCGCCGAAGCGCCCCTGGTGTCTTTGGCCCATGGTGGCGGCCGGCCTGGCGCTCAGGCGCGCACCGCCTGCCCCAGGCGCGCCACGCCCTCGCGGATCTTGTCCACATCGGCCGTGGCGAACGACAGGCGCAGTGTGGCGTGGTCGGGGTGCGCGCAGAAAAACGGCGTGCCCGGCACGAAGGCCACGCCCTGCTCGATGGCTTTTTTGGCCAGCACATTGCCGTCCGCCACCTGCCCCCGCGCGCCGGTGAGGCGGGCCCAGACGAAAAGGCCGCCCTGCGGCTGCACGAACTCGATGGCGTCGCCCAGTTCCTTGCGCAGCGCATCGCCCATGGCCTGCGCGCGCTCGGCATACACCGCACGCACCTTGGCCAGCGTGGCGGGCATGCGGCCGGCCTTGAGGTACTGGGCGGCCGTGGCCTGCGCGAACGTGCTGGTGTGCGCATCGCTGAACTGCTTGCACATGGTGGCCTTGGCCAGCAGCTCGGCCGGGGCGATGAGCCAGCCCACGCGCAGGCCGGGGCTCAGCACCTTGCTCAGGGAGCCGCAGTGCACCAGCAGATCGCGGCTGCCGGGCACCTGGGCCGACAGTGCCAGCAGGCTGGGAGGCGGTGCCTCGCCGAAGTACAGGTCGCCGTAGGGGTCGTCCTCGACGATGAGCGTCTGGTAGCGGGCGGCCATCTCCAGCACCTTCTTGCGGCGCTCCAGGTTCAGCAGCGCACCGCTGGGGTTGCCGAAGGTGGGAATGAGGTAGACGAACTTGGGGTGATGCTCGGCAATGAGCTTTTCGAGCGCGTCGGTCTGCACGCCCTCGCCATCGACCGGCGCGCTGATGAGTTCGGCGCCATAGAGGCGAAAGCACTGGATGGTGGCCAGGAAGGTGGGGCCTTCGACGATCACCTTGTCACCGGGGCTGATGAGCGTCTTGCCCAGCAAGTCCAGCGCCTGCTGGCTGCCGGTGGTCACGATGAGGTTGTCGGCAGCCACGGCCTGGGCGCCCTTGGAGCCCATGAAGGCCGCCAGCTGCTCGCGCAAGGGGTTGTAGCCCTCGGTGGCGCCGTACTGCAGCGCCGCGCCCGGCTCTTCGGCCAGGGCCTGGTTGGATGCCTCGCGGATGCCGTCCACATCGAACATGGCGCTGTCCGGAAACCCCCCGGCAAAGCTGATGATGCCGGGCTTGCCCAGCAGCTTGAAAAGCTCGCGGATGGCGGAGGTCTCTACGTTGTTCAGTCGGTCGGCGAATTGCAAGGGCATGGTCGGGTCTCACTTTCTGGGTGCGATTGTCGCCAAATCCGCACGCTGTTTTCCTGCGTGTGGCGGGTCAGGCCCGGCCGGCTCAGCCGGGGGCCTGCCGCTGCGCCAAAGCTATGCGCTCGGCGATGTGCCCGGCGATACCCCCAGTTGCTGCCAGAGGTAGGCGAATTCCAGCGCCAGCAGGTGCGCGCGCTGCGCGTTGTCGGCCGCGCCGCCGTGGCCGCCTTCGGTGTTTTCGTAATACAGCAGGTCGTGCCCCTGCGCCAGCATGCGCGCGGCCATCTTGCGTGCATGGCCGGGGTGCACCCGGTCGTCGCGCGTCGATGTGGTGAAGAGCACGCGCGGGTAGCGCGCGTCGGGGCGCACCCGGTGGTAGGGGCTGTACTGCGCCAGAAAGGCCCAGTCGGCCGGATCGTCGGGATCGCCGTACTCGGCCATCCAGGAGGCCCCGGCCAGCAGCATGTGATAGCGGCGCATGTCCAGCAGCGGCACCTGGCACACCACCGCGTTGAAGAGATCGGGCCGCTGCACCATGACCGCGCCGACCAGCAGCCCGCCGTTGCTGCCGCCCTGGATGCCCAGGTGGCGGGGCTGCGTCACGCCGCGCGCGATCAGGTCTTGCGCGACCGCGATCAGGTCGTCGTAGCTGCGCTGCTTGTGCTCGCGCACCGCGGCCTGGTGCCATGCGGGGCCGAACTCTCCGCCGCCGCGCAGGTTGGCCACCACGAACACGCCGCCCTTCTCGCACCACGCGCGGCCGTAGTCGGCGGCGTACCAGGGCGTGAGAGCCTGCTCGAAGCCCCCGTAGCCATACACCAGCGTGGGGTTGCGGCCATCGGCCTGCGCACCGCGCGGCCAGAGCACGAAGTACGGCACGCGCGTGCCGTCGGCCGAGGTGGCGAAGCACTGCTCGGTGCGCATGCCCTGGGCGTCGAAGCGCGCCGCACCGGCCTTGAGCCATTCGCGCTCATCCTGGGCGGTGCTGGCCAGGAACAGTGAGCCCGGCGTGATGAAGTCGGTGTACGACAGCAGGTAGTGCTCGGCCAGCGGATCGTCGGCCAGCAGCGGGTCGTACAGCGACGTCACGCCCAGTTGGCCGGGGAACGGCGTATCCACCGTGCGGCCCGTGAAGGGGCCGGTGTCTGCGCCCGTGCGGTGCCACAGCTCCAGCCGCTCGGCCACGTTGTCCATCACCTGCAGCAGCACGTGATCGCGCGTGGTGTCGTAGCCGGCCAGCGACCGCGCGTCGGTGGGCGTGAACAGCGCCGCGGCAACGCGCTCGCCGCGCAGCCATGCCGCGGCGTCGGCATGCAGCAGCGAGCCGGCGACGAAGCGCTGTTCGCCCAGCACCAGGTCGCTGCGCAGCTGCAGCAGCAGCGTGCCGCGCAGGAAGTCGGGAATGGCATCGTCCGGCACATCGAGCCGCACGGGTGCCGGGGGCGCAGCCACGGGGCCTTCGGCCAGCCAGACCTCGTGGCGGTAGAAGTCGATCATGCGGGTGAACACGGTGCGTTCGAAGCCGGGCGTGGTGTCCACGCCGACCCCTACGCCCACGTCCGAAACCTCGCCCTCGAACACGGTCACCGCATCGGCCAGCGGCGTGCCCCGCCGCCAGCGCTTGACGATGCGCGGATAGCCCGATTCGGTCATCGAGCCCTCGCCGAAATCGGTGCTCACGTACACCGTATCCGCATCGATCCAGCCCAGGTCCGACTTGGCCTCGGGCAAGTGAAAGCCGCCTTCGACGAACTGCCGCGTCGTCAGATCGAATTCGCGGATCACCGTGGCGTCGGCCCCGCCGCGCGAGAGCGACACCAGCGCGTGGCGGTATGCCGGCCCCAGCACTTCGGCGCCGCCCCAGACCCAGTTCTCTCCCTCGGCCTCGGCCAGCGCATCCAGGTCGAGCACGGTCTCCCAGGCGGGCTCGCGCTGTCGGTATTCGGCCAGCGTGGTGCGCCGCCACAGGCCGCGCCGGTGGTGGCCGTCCTGCCACAGGTTGTAGAGCCACTGCGCGCGGCGCACCACGCTCGGAATGCGGTCCTGCGCATCGAGAATGCCCAGCAGCTGCTCGCGCGTGGGGGCGTATTCGGGCCGGGCCGTCAGCACCGCTTCGGAATGGGCATTGCGCTCGCGCACCCAGGCCAGGGCCCGGTCGCTGTCCACCGCTTCCAGCCACAGGTAGGGGTCTTCGTCCTGCACGGGATCGTCAACGGGGAGTTCTGCGGGCTGCGTGGGTTCGGGCATGGATTCCTTCGGGGCGGTGCGTTGCGGGCCGGCGATGCCGGGGCCCGCTGATTCTCCCCGCACCCGGTTGGGCCCATGCCGGGTCAGGGATTTTGGTTCACTCCAGCGGGCGTTCCGTGGCGCGGGGAGACGCACGAGCGCGGTCGAGCCACCACACCAGGTACCCCGCCGCGCCCAGCGGCAGAAAGATGACGAGCCAGGCCAGCAGAACCTGGAGTGCGACGCCGTTCATGGCCGGCCGGTCAGTGCATCCAATGGGAGGGCCTGGCGATGCGGCCGAACTCCGCGCGCGGCATGCTGGCGGTCAGCAGGCGCAGGCAGGTGGCCAGCTCGCCGCGGCGCACGTGCAGGGACACGCGAATGCAATGCCGCGCCGCCTGCACATCCACGGCATAGCCTTGCAGCCGTGTGCCCAGGATGCGGTGCAGTGATCGGCGAGCCTCCAGCACGTCGGTATGGAACACGCGCAGCGGCAACGCCACGATGTCGCTGTCGGCCGGCGGCCGCGGAGCGAAGGCCACGCGGTGCAGGCCTGGGAATGGGGTGGAGGGCGGCATGGAACGGCTCGGCGCCACGGGGCGTTTCGCGGATCGGCGAAGGGTGGCGGGCAGCGGGTGGAACATGCGCCGCAGTCTAGGAGCCGCGGCGTAAAAACATCGTAAAAATTGCGCCGGTGCGGGTCGAATCCCCATCAAAAGCTAACTGCCGCGGCGCCTCGCGGCCACGCACGACAGCGCGGCCGGCTGCGGGACAATGCGGGCTTGCCTGCGCCTGCCCGCCCCTCCCGACGAAAAGACCCCCATGAAGACTGCGCTGATCGAACCCTTCTTCGCCACGCTGAAGGCCGCCAACCCGATGCCCAACACCGAGCTGGAATACACCACCGTGTTCGAGTTGCTGGCCGCCGTGCTGCTGTCGGCCCAGGCGACCGACGTGGGGGTGAACAAGGCCACGCGCAAGCTGTTTCCGGTGGCGGGCACGCCGCAAGCCATTCTCGACCTGGGACTGGAGGGGCTGGAGGGCTACATCAAGACCATCGGCCTTTACCGCAGCAAGGCCCGGCACCTGATGGCGACCTGCCGCATCCTGGTCGAGCAGCACGGCGGCGTGGTGCCCCGCACGCGCGAGGCGCTGGAGGCCCTGCCCGGCGTGGGCCGCAAGACCGCCAACGTGGTGCTGAACGTGGCCTTCGGCCAGCCCACCATGGCGGTGGACACGCACATCTTTCGGGTCAGCAACCGCACGGGACTCGCGCCGGGCAAGAACCCGCTGGCGGTGGAACTGCAACTCATGAAGCGCGTGCCCCCGGCGTACGCGGTGGATTCGCACCACTGGCTGATCCTGCTGGGCCGCTATGTGTGCCAGGCCCGCAAGCCGCGCTGCTGGGAATGCGTGGTGACGCAGTACTGCGACTACCAGCCGAAGACGCCTGCGCCCTGGCAAGAAGGCTCTGCATCAAAAGTGCCTCCACCGCAATAAGTACTAGGGGATGTTGCTATTAAATCAATAGCACGATAGCCATCACCTCACCCTGGTGGAAAGGCCGCACCGCCTGGCTCGAACCGTCCTGCGCGCCAGTAACGACCGGCGCCTCGGCAAGGTTCACACTCAGGCGCGCAGTTCGCGCAGCAGCTTGCCCACGTCCAGGCCCCTGGCCTTCTCCTGGATCTGCGGGGTGTAGCGCTGCTGCAGGTTGCGGGCCTCTTCCGCCGTGCGCGAGAACGACGCCTTGAGCGCGTCCTTGCCCAGCGTGCGGCCCCCGGCGTAGTAGCGCTGCGCCACCTTGCCCAGCGCGTACGTCGTGGCGAACGAAAACGCCGAGCCGGTGGCGGCGCTGCCCACCGCGCGGCCCATGCCGCCCATCATTTTGCCCAGCAGGCCGCCGACCAGCTTGCGGCCGAACTGCTCCACGTACTGCGAGGTCAGCCCCACGCCCACCGTGGCGAGAAAGTCGGTGATGTGGCCCTTGTCCAGCTCATAGCCGTACAGCTTGCCGATGCGGTACACCAGCCGCGTCTGCAGCGGAATGATGGCCATGGAGGCGAGCGACTGCGGCAGCAGTTCCAGCGCGCCGTTGAGGATGGCGGCGTTCATCACCATGGAGTCGATCTCGGCGGAATGGACATCGGTGGCCGGTGCCGGCGTGCCGGCGGGCACCGGTGCCAGCACGCCCCCGGGGGCGGCAACCGCCGCGGCCCCTGCGGCCACCGCGGCGGCGGCACCCGCCCCGGCCGTGGTGAAGGAGGAAGGCTCTGCCCAGTCCGTCGGCGCGGCCTGTGATGCAGCCTGTGACGCAATGGGCGCATCGCGCAACGGGGCGGCAGCCAGCGCGTCGGCATCGCGCAACGGGGCGGCAGCCAGCGCGTCGGCATCGCGCACCACGGCGGCGGCCTCGTCGGGCGCCATCTGCAGGGCGGTGGCCAGGCGCTGCAGGAACGCCTTTTCCTGCGCGTTGCACACGCCGTCGGCATCGCACACGCCCACGGCCATTTCATAGGCGAGCTGGCGCAGGGACGGGGTATCGAGCGCCTGCGCGGCGTCTTCGATGCGCACGCGCTTCAGCAGGACGTCCTGGTAGAGCTTCATCAGGTCCAGGCCGGTGCCCGCACTGAGCGACTCCGCCATCTCGCGCAGATGCTCGCGCTCGCGCTCGTCCTTGTGTTCGTCGGCAAAGGCGGCCATCAGGCTGATGGCCATGACGGCGCGGGTGTGTTCTGGCTGCATGGATCGGGTTTCCTTGGGTCGGCAAAAAACGTGAATACGAGGGGGGAGACGGACAGGACCGGCGCTGGGCCCGGCAGGTGACGGGCTCGCTGCCGATCCGGTTCCCGCTGCGCTGTGTGCTTGGGTTTTGCAGAGGAAAAGGGTGCGCAGCCACTTTGGCAGCCGCGCCGACTCCGCACCGCATTTCGGTGCGAACGGCCGGTTTTCAAGGCCGGCGGCCAGCGATGCCGGATTTTGCTGACAGCGGCACTTCGTCGCCCGCACGACAATGCGGCCTGCCACAACAACACCCTGCCGCACGCGCCCGCATGCGGCCCAGAAAGGCTCGTCTTCCATGACCGCACCCGCCACACCCACGGCCGAGGCCGACGCACCGGCGCCACGCGCCTATACCGCCGAAGAGAAACGCCACCGCGTCTTCTCGATCATGGCGGCCTCCTCGGGCAACCTCGTCGAATGGTTCGACTTCTACGTGTATGCCTTCTCGGCGCTCTACTTCGCGCCGGCGTTCTTCCCCAAATCCGATCCCACCGCCCAGTTGCTGAACACCGCCGGCGTGTTCGCCGCGGGCTTTCTCATGCGGCCCATCGGTGGCTGGCTGTTCGGGCGCATCGCCGACAAGTACGGGCGCAAGACCTCGATGCTGATTTCGGTCACCATGATGTGCGCGGGCTCCCTGGTCATCGCCGGCCTGCCCACCTATGCCGCCATCGGCGCGTGGGCGCCCTTCCTGCTGCTGATGTGCCGCCTGTTCCAGGGGCTGTCGGTGGGCGGCGAATACGGCACCACCGCCACCTACATGAGCGAGGTGGCGCTGCGCGGGCAGCGCGGCTTCTTCTCCTCGTTCCAATACGTGACGCTGATCGGCGGGCAACTGCTGGCCGTGCTGGTCATCGTGGTCCTGGAGACGCTGTTGAGCGAGGCCGAGCTCAGAGCCTGGGGCTGGCGCATTCCCTTCGTGATCGGCGCCATCTCGGCCGTGGTCGCGCTGCTGCTGCGCCGCACCCTGCACGAGACGCAGACCGACGCCGCCAGGCAGAACAAGGAGGCCGGCACCATGGGCGGGCTGTTCCGCCACCACAAGGCGGCCTTCTTCACCGTGCTGGGCTACACGGCCGGCGGCTCGCTGATCTTCTACACCTTCACCACCTACATGCAGAAGTACCTGGTGAACACCGTGGGCCTGCCGATCAAGACCACCAGCTACGTGATGACGTGCGCGCTGTTCGTGTACATGTGCATGCAGCCGCTGTTCGGGGCGCTGTCGGACCGCATCGGCCGGCGCAACAACATGCTGCTGTTCGGCGCTTTGGGCGCCCTGGCCACCGTGCCCATCCTCACGGCCCTGCAGCACACGACCAGCCCCTACGTCGCCTTCGTGCTGATCGCGCTGGCCCTGGCCATCGTGAGCTTCTACACCTCCATCAGCGGCATCGTGAAGGCCGAGATGTTCCCGCCCGAAGTGCGCGCGCTGGGCGTGGGCCTGGCCTACGCCGTGGCCAACGCGATCTTCGGCGGCTCGGCCGAATACGTGGCGCTGGGGCTCAAGTCCATTGGCCATGAGACGGCGTTCTTCTGGTACGTGACGGGAATGATGGTGCTGGCGTTCGTGGTCAGCCTGCGCCTGCCGCGCCAGGCGAGCTACCTGCACCACGACCATTGAGAGCGACGGGGCCGGCGCGCAAGCGCGTCGCCCAGCGCCCTCTGCCGCCGAGCGCCCGAGCCGCCGAATTCAAACTTTTAAGGTCCCCGCCAGCCGGCTCGCCCTGGCGGCGCCGCTCGTGCTGAACCCGCCCACCTATGCCTGGTTCGGCGGGGTCAACACGGCCATCGGCGGCGCCAGCCCCAGCGCAGCCAGCTCGGGCGACACCCGTTCCCAGGCCACGTCGCACCGGGGCTGCGCGCGCTCGCTCGGCAATGCGGGCGTGCGCAGCGCCCATTGCGCGCCCGCCACCACGCTGTCGATCACCGGCACGCCCACCTCGGGCTGAACGGCGCCCGCCATTCCGGCCAGGCCTGCGCCGCCCAGGATGACGGCCTGCACGCCCATCTGCCGCACCACGTCGCGGCAGGCGTGGGCGAGCAGCGCCCGCGCCGCAGGGGGGTCCGCCGCCAGTTGCGCGCCAGTGGGCGCCACGGTGTGAATGCCCGCCAGCATGGGCGCATGCCCCAGCGCCTGGGCAAGGCGTTGCAGCATCGGCCCCCAGCGCTCGCCACCCGTGACGATGCCGAAACGGCCATGCCGCGCTGCGGTGATGAACGACGCCTCGGCCAGGCCGGTCACCGGCACGGGGCTGCTCTCGCGCAGCGCCATCAGGCCCGGATCGCCGAAGCAGCCGACCAGCACCGCATCGGGCGCGCTGCCACCGTCCGCCAGCGCCGCGGCCCAGGCATCCAGCGCCGCGTGCGAGGCCACCGCATAGCTGGCCTCGCACGCGATGTAGGGGGCGCCGAACCGCGCCGTGGCCGTGCGCACCTGCACGTGCGAGCCGGCAGCCGCCTGCACGTGGCGCTGCAGCAGCGCGCTCACGCTGGCCGAGGTGTTGGGGTTGATGACGAGCAACTGGCGCATGCGGTTCTTTTCGGTGTCGGCCATGCCGGGGCCGGTCGTGCCGGTGTCAGGCCGCGCGGCCCAGGCCGAGCAGTTGCACCAGATCGGGCGCCTCGTTTTGGGGCGGAGTGAATTCGAGTTGCGATTCGATGCGGGCCAGGTGGTCCAGCATGCGGCGCGCGGCCTCGCCCGCATCGCGCAGGCGGATCGCGTCGATCAGCGCACGGTGCTCGCGGCAGCCGCAGGCCGTGGCCTCTTCGCGGGCCTGCGCATGGCTGGGGCTGTAGGTCATGAGGATGAGCGAGGTGCGCGACACCAGCTCGCGCAGGATGCGCCCCAGCGTCTGGTGGCCGGCCGCCTGCGCGATGTGCAGGTGAAAGTCCCCCGAAAGCCGGATCGCCCGGCGCATGTCGCCCGCCCGGCGCGCGGCCTCTTCGTCGGCCACGCTCTGCACCAGCCAGGCCACGTCCTGCGCGGTGGCGGTTTCCACGAACAGCGACACCAGGCGCGGTTCGATCAGGCGCCGGGCTTCGAACACTTCGCGTGCCTCCTGCACCGTGGGCTGCGCGATGGAGGCGCCGCGGCGCGGCGTGAGGGTGACCACCTGCTCGCCCGCCAGCCGCACCAGCACCGGCCGCACGCGGGTGCGCGAGACGCCGAAGGCCGTGGCCAGCTTGTCCTCCACCAGCTTGGTGCCGGGCGGCAGCCGGTGGTCCAGGATGGCCGACACCATGCGCTCGTACATGTCGTTGTCGGTCAGCAGGCCATCGTCGGCATGGGCCGCAGGCACCACGGCGGCATGGGGCGCTGGCAGCACGGCGCCGGGCTGACGGGCCGCACGCCTGGACGGCGCAGGGGCCTTCATTCGCCCGCCCTCGCCCGCCGCCCGCGCCCGAGCAGCCACACCAGCGCCAGCGTGAGCCCCATCACCACGAACGACACCACCGTGGTCAGCGTGCCCAGCGCGTAGATCGACGGCGTGGTCACCGTCGATGTCAGGCCCTGCAGTTCCAGCGGCAGCGTGTTCACGTCGCCGATGGCCTGCGAGGTGCGGGCGATTTCGTCCCAGCTCAGCGTGAAGCCGAACATGCCGATGCCCACCACCGACGGCGCCACCAGCGGCAGCACCACGTGCGCGAAGCCCTGCCAGGGCGTGGCGCCCAGGTCCCGCGCGGCCTCTTCATACGCCGGGTTGAAGCGGTTGAATACCGCGAACATGATGAGCAGGCCGAACGGCAGCGTCCACGTGAGGTGCGCGCCGAGCGCCGAGGTGAACAGGCCCAGCGAGGTGCCGAAGCCCTCCAGCGTCTCCTGCAAGCCCAGCCAGCCCAGCACCGCCTTGATGGCCGAATCGATCAGGCGGAACTCCAGCCCGATGCCCAGCGACACGATGATGGACGGCATGATGAGGCTGGCCACCACCACGAAGAACAGCGTGTTGCCGCCCGCCAGCCGCTTGCGAAAGGCCAGGCCCGCCAGCACCGACAGCACCACGGTGCAGGCCATCACGGCCAGCCCCAGTCCCAGCGAGCGCCGCAGCGCCGCGCCGATGTCCACCACACCGAGCCCCTCGGCCAACTGGCGGAACCAGTGCAGCGACAGGCCGCGCATCGGAAAGGTCAGCCCGCCCCCGGGGCCCTGGAAGCTCAGCACGAAGATGACCAGCATGGGGCCGTACATGAACAGCACGAACAGAACGAACACGGTTGCCAGCAGCCAGAAGCTGAGCGGGCGCGGCTCGCGCAGGCGGGTTTTCATGGCAGGGCCCTCCATGCCGAGGCAGGGACGAAAGGGGAGATGCCCGCGCGGGGCACCGCGGAGCGGGGAATGCTTGCGTGAACGGCCATGGCTCAAAGCTCCTTGCGGATGTCCACGAGCCGCGTCAGGCCGTAGATGATCATCAGCACGACCGCCAGCAGGATCACGGCGTTGGCCGCCGCCAGCGGAAACTGCAGGTAAGAGGTCTGCACCTGGATGATCTTGCCCACCGAGGCGATCTGCTGCCCGCCCATCACGCCGATGGTGACGAAGTCGCCCATGACGATGGTGATGACGAAGATCGAACCGATGATGATGCCGGTGCGCGACAGCGGCACGATCACGTTCCACAGCGTCTGCCAGCCCGAGGCGCCCGAGTCGTTCGCGGCCTCCAGCAGGCTGCGGTCGATGCGCATCATGCTGTTGAAGATCGGCACGATCATGAACATGGTGTACAGGTGCACGAAGGCCAGCACCACGGAAAAGTCGGAGAACAACAGCCACTCGATGGGCGTCTGGATCAGGTGCAGGTCGATGAGCGTCTGGTTCACCAGGCCGTTGCGCCCCAGCAGCGGCACCCACGAGATCATGCGGATCACGTTCGACGTCCAGAACGGGATGGTGCACAGCACGAACAGCAGCGTCTGCATGCCCGGCGAGCGCACGTGGAAGGCCAGGAAGTACGCCACCGCAAAGCCCAGCACCAGCGTGATGCCCCACACCAGCAGGCTGAACTTGAGGGTGGACAGGTAGGTGCGCAGCGTGGTGCACAGGTCGGCCGTGTCGCCGCAGCCCTCGAAGATCGACAGATAGTTCTTGAACGTGAAGCCGGGCAGCAGTTCGTATTCGTTGAAGTCCCAGAAGCTCACCATCAGGATGAGCCCGAGCGGAACCAGAAAGAACAGCACGAACACCGCGGTGAAGGGCGCAGCCTGCCACCAGGCCGCGATGCCGCGGCCGGGCGCGGCGGCCACGGCGGCCACGGCGGCGGTATGGGAGGTCGAAGGAGGGCTCATGGTGCGGTGGAACGTGCTGAAGGGAAGAAGGGCTTCTGAGACGGGCCGATCGATGGGCCCGGGCTGCGGATGCCGCCCGGTTTCATCGGTCAGGCCGCGACGAACTCATTCCATTTCTGGACCATGTAGTTGTTCTCGTCCATCAGCGCGTTCCAGCACGCGATGCCGCCCATGCGCGATTCGTAGCTGCCACCGTCGCGCACGCTGCCGGCCTTGGCCAGCAGATCGCCACCGGGGCTCTTGATGTCCTGCGTGGCGGGCTTGCCTTCCATCCAGTAGGCCCACTCGTAGGCTTCCATCTTGGCCTTGGCGGTCTCCAGCACGGCGCTGTAGTAGCCCTGGCGGTTGAGGTAAGCGCCCGCCCATCCGTCGAGGAACCAGTTGATGAACTCGTAGGCGCCATCGAGCTTCTTGCCCGACAGCGTGGCCGGCAGGCCGAAGCCCGCGGCCCAGGCGCGGTAGCCTTCCTTGAGCGGCTGGAAGTTGCAGGCGATGCCCTTGGTGCGAACGGCCGTCACGGCCGGGCTCCACATGGACTGGATCACCACCTCGCCCGAGGCCATCAGGTTGACCGACTCGTTGAAGTCCTTCCACAGCGCGCGGAACTGGCCGGCGCGCTTGGCTTCGATCAAGGTCTTGATCGTGAGGTCGATCTCCTTCTTGGTCATGTTGCCCTTGTCGGGGTACTTGTACAGGCCCATGGCCTCGACCACCATCGCCGCGTCCATGATGCCGATCGAAGGAATGTTCAAAATGGCCGTCTTGCCCTTGAACTCGGGGTTCAGCAGCTCCGCCCACGAATCGATGGGGCGCTTGATGAGGTCGGGGCGAATGCCCAGCGTGTCGGCGTTGTACACGGTGGGAATCAGGCTCATGAACTGCGTCGGGCTCTTGGCGAACACCTTGCTCTTTTCACCTTCGAGATAGATCACCTTCTTGGGCGCGGTGCCCTGATCGCCCACCGCCTTGCCGCCCACCATGCCGGTGGTGAACAGCGGAGTGATCTTGTCGGCGTTCTTGATGCGCTTGGTATCGATGCCCTTCAGGTTGCCGGTGGGCACGATCTTCTTGAGCGAAAAATACTCGGTATCGATCAGGTCGAAACTGTTGGGCGCGGTCACGGCGCGCTTGGTCACGTCGTCCGTGGTCACGGCCACGTACTGGATCTCGATGCCCGTGTCCGCCTTGAATTTTTCAGCGATGGCCTTGTCCTGGTTCACCGCCGTGCCCAGGTAGCGCAGCACGATCTTTTCCTGCGCATGGATGGCCGGAAACATGCCGGCGGCCAGGATGCCGGCCGTGCCCTTGAGCAGCGAGCGGCGCTGCACGGCGGACGACGGGGCAGCGTGGGATTCGGAAAGCGCATCGGACATGGTGAAAGCTCCTAGGTTGAGACAGAGGCACGGGGGAGACGAAAAAGGAAGGACGGACAGAAGGGCGAAAAAGCGAAAGAGAAAGGGTTGAAACCGGGGACGGCCACGAGGATTGCGCCGCTCAGGGCCTCAGGCCGCCACCGCGGCAGGGGCCATGAATGCCGGGGCCGATGCACACGGGCCTCCGCGCCGGCCCCTGGCTCCAGCGGATGCGCGCGCTCAGGCTGCCAGTGCAGGCGCACGGCATCGCCCACCCGATAGGGACGGGCCGCATAGGCGGCCTCGGACACCATCACGGAGTACGCGGCGGTGGTGCTGGACGACACCACGGCGCCCTCGTCCTGCAGGCCGAGCAGCACATAGGTGCCCTGGTACTCCACGTCGGTCACCACCGCGCCCATGTGGCTGGAGCCTGCCGGCAACGCTTCGCCCACGGAAGCGATCTGCAAGTGATCGGTGCGCACGCCCACCTTGCCGGCCGGTGTCGCGATCACGTTGTGCCCCCCCATGAACCGCGCCACGAACTCGCTCGCGGGCCGGTTGTAGACCTCGTGCGGAGAGCCCACCTGCTCGATGCGGCCATGGTTCATCACCACCATGGTGTCGGCCAGGGCCATCGCCTCTTCCTGCGAATGGGTCACGTGGATGAACGTCAGCCCCAATTCCTTCTGCCAGCGCCGTAGCTCGGCCCGCATCTGGATACGCAGGAACGGGTCGAGCGCCGACAGCGGCTCGTCCAGCAGCAGGACTCGCGGCTCGGTGATCAGCGCCCGCGCCAGCGCCACGCGCTGCTGCTGCCCGCCCGACAGCTCGGCCGGCTTGCGGTCGGCCAGATGCCCCATCGCCACGCGCTCCAGCAGCGCCCGCGCCCGGCCCTGCCGCTCGGCCTTGCCAAGGCCCTTCATCTTGAGACTGAACGCCACGTTGTCCAGCGCGGACAGGTGGGGAAACAGCGCGAAGCTCTGGAACATCATCGCCGTGCCCCGCGCAGCCGCTGGCAGATCCGTGATGTTGCGGTTTTCCAGCAGCACATCGCCGCTGGTCACCGACTCGTGCCCCGCGATCATGCGCAGCGTGGTGCTCTTGCCGCAGCCCGAAGGCCCCAGCAGACAGCAGTAGCTGCCGCTGGCAATGCGCAGATCGATGCCATCGACAGCAGGCTTGCCCTGCGCGTACCGCTTGGTCAGCGCAACGATCTCGATGGCGGCGGGGGCCGAGGGGTGGGGAGTGGCGTCCATGACAAGGCACTACGCAAAGGCTGTGCCAGGCTGGAATACGGTTTTCACCCCGTTTTGTATACAAAACGGGGCGCCAAAGCCGCCAATGCACCGCTGTGGCGACTGAAGGCACCAAGGGCGCCATTTGTTCGGTGGTTACGTGATTTTTATGCAAATAACGTAAGAGTGCGTTGCAAAGGATCCATTACTGCGGAGGGACTTTTAAGATGCGCCGCGCGGTTGCTGTTCAGCGAGCCCGCGACGACGAACAAATAATGCTATGGCATCAGGGAGAAAAATGACAAACATATGGGAAGAAGCGGCCCTTCGTGCCAATCGCGTCATAGCTCAGCCGATTGGACTCACTGCGGAATATCCAGCCTCTCAATGCTTCAAAAATGTGCAGTTGGCAGATATCCCAGGAGTTATGGAGCAAAAGGGATTCAGGATAGGTGCAGCACTGATGCGCAGATGGTTTTCCAGTTCTGCATTCACGATGCCTTCGGGCTGGAAAAGAACTGACGCGACCGGCTTCGATCACCGCTTGATCAGTCCTCAGTACATTGATCAAACAATTGTCACTATGGCTTGGGCTCTGCGATTCGGCCGCACCCAGGAAGTTTTGGATGAATTGATGCGCACGATTGCAGGAAAAATGTCGCCTAAAAGTTATCAAACCTCCAAAGACAGGCTGACAAATAGACTGAAACGAGCAGGAAAGTTAGGCGCACAGGCAGTGCCATTCGGCAATAGCCAATCCGCCGTGGATCTGCATGAAACCGCACACGTCAATTCTCGAAACGTCAGCGCTAACAGCGTCGAAAAGTTGACGGACCCTATAGATGACATGTACTGCGCACTGGGCGCATTCACGCTCCATGCTGCTGCTGAAGGCGTCGTCACGCCACTCCAGGGTAAGTTTGGGCAAGCATCTCATCGCGTTGAAGTCCACTGTCTGAACTTCTATCTTCGTGATTGCTACGATTTTTCAGGCGATCAAATGTTGGGAAATTGGACCGGTACCGATATCCGCACGTTTCTAACCTCAAATCTTTATATGGCTGAAAACGCGAGTTTTCGACAGTGGAGAGACGCTCATCGAAAAGGAGGCGACTTTCTTATCTTTTCAGACATCCATAGAGAAAAACTCAGCGTTCCAATGACCTGGGATTTAAAGGCTTTTTGACATGTCCCCTCCCATCCGCGAAGCAATGCCAGTCGGGCAAAAGCGAAAATTTTCCAAGGTCTTGATCATTTTTTTTATATTGGGCGCAATCGGAATTTTGATCATGAGTCAATTCAATGACCCGTTCAAAATTGCAGAGCTGGAGAACACAAACGTTTGCGGCAATGGGGATTACCGTTTGCTCACATTCGCCTACCGGAATGGGGACGGCTACGTTCAGCTGGTGGATCGAGCAGGACGGACACATGCTCAATCGCTTTTTTCAGAAGGGACTGACCTGGGACCTATCTGGTCGAATGATTGCAAGCAGGTCAGCGTCAATACAGACAAAGACCCTGTCTTGTTGAGCGTGGAGCCATGAGGCTGACCCATCCCTCACCTGCCCCGGTCGTCACGGCGGTCGATGCCCGCCATCCCGAACATCGACGCCTGCTCCACACCTTGCCCATGAAACACCACACCTCGTCACTCTCCACCCACCGCTCGGCATTCCGCCAGCCACGCTTTTGGCAGACCTGGCCGCGGTGGATATGGCTGCTGCTTGCCGGCATGCCGCTGGCCCTGCTGGCCGGCTCCCTGCTCTCCTCCCGCGCCTTCAATACCGCGGAACTCATGCACACCGACGTGTGCGGAGGCGGCGATTACAGCCTGGAGTTCTACGACTACAGCGATGGCGCCGGCTACGTGAAGCTGGTGGACCGGGCCGGCCGATCGTACGGGCGCGCGGAGCACTCGGACGCCGACGCGCTTCGTCCGGTGTGGGCCGACGATTGCCTGTCGGTCACGGTCAGCACGGACCGCCATCGCGTGCGGCTGGAGGCCAAGCCTTGAACGGCTTCTGACCAGCGCGCTCCGGCATGTGCCCTGCGTGCCGCAGCATGTTGATGCAGGGGGCTGGCATCTGCCGCTCACCCTCCCGGGGCGCCTGCCGCAGGCAGAAGGTTGAACGCCAAACGCCAGTTCGGGCGGCCATCGCTCAGTTGCTCCGCCAGCGCGGCGCAGTCGAGGTCGTAGGCAGCGGCCAGAAACAGCAGCGGCAGTGCGTCGCGCGGCGCGTACAGGCTGCCGACCACGTGGCCGCGCTCGCCGTTGTCCGAGCGCGCCTTGTCGAAGCGCACGTCGCTGCGCACGAACTCGGCATGCGTCTTCTCGCCCTTCAGATACGGCATCAGCCACGCCACGCTGTGGGCGATGGAGGCGCCGTTCGCCGCCTTCCAGTGGTAGAAGTCTTCGCCCTGCTCCCCGAAGGCCAAGGCCAGCGTGACGAGCGGACGCAGGTCGTACACGTGGTACGACAGCGCATCACGCTCCTGAAAATCGACGCTTTCGCCGCTGGCAAGCAGGTTGTCGTTGATCTGCGCGCGCAGGCCGTCCCGGGCATAGGCGATCAACCGTGCATCGCCCAGGGCGAAGCCGATGAGGCCGACGATCTTCAGCCGATGGCTGTGCCAGTTGTTGGTGGCGGTTTTCTTCTTCAACTCCCGCGAGCCCATCTCGGCCTCGGCGATGCGCCGCATCCAGCCATCGACCGATTCGCGCGTGGCGGATGCCAAATCGGCCCGCACCAGCCGGTAGCCGAAGATGGCGGGCTCCAGGCCGGTCTCATCGATGGGCTGGCCGGTCGGGCGATTCACCTGCGCCCAGCGCAGCAGGTAGTCGCCTGCCTTGGCGGCATGGCGAGGGTCGTGGCCGAGCCGGTACGTGATGGCCAGCGCCTGGATCTTGTCCATGTCCTGCAAGCCCTCTTCGGTCCGGGCTTTGAGCGGATCGCCGCGCAGCCGGCCGCCCGTGGTCAGCACGGCGACCGGCTTGGGCTCGCTCGTCAGCGCCGCGTCGGCGATGCGCCGCTGGGCTGCGATGACCGTGCGCCATGCGGGGACAGAGGCCGACTGCACGCGAGCCTGGTCCCACTGCCGGGCGGTGGGCCAGAGGGTTTGCGCACCAGCCAGCGGCGCGAAGACAAGCAACGTGGCTCCCGCCACCAGCGCGCACCCTCGCGCAAAGGCGCTCCTGGCGTGGCGCATTCGGAACATGACCATTGAAATAACCTCCTGGTTCGGGTCCGCCACCGGACTGGTGCGGACACATCACGGCACACCACGACCCAACGGAGCGCCACCGACGTTGGCATCGGATCATCGCCAGAAGGGGGCTGTGGCAGAAGCGATGGGCTGGCCGCGAAGACGCCGCGTAAAAAAGCGTTGCACCATGGATCGATGACGGCCGGGGCCGACGCAAGCGATCAACCCATCATGATGGTTGCGGGCCACATCGATGCTTCCAACGGTTTCAGCCGCATGGACCGGGGCGGGGTGGCCGAAGCGGCGTTCACGGTGACGGAGGCCATCGTTGAAGGCATGGGTTGTGCAGGGGGCGCTCCAAGGGAAACGGCCGGCGACGGCCTTCACGTCAGCCTTTGCCCGAGACGCCCGCCTCTTCGAAACTCGCCATCTCGCGCAGCAGGGCGCAGGCCGATTGCAGCAGTGGCCATACCAATGCGGCGCCGGAGCCCTCCCCCAATCGCAGGCCCAGGTCCACCAGCGGCTCGGCCTGCAATTCGCCCAGCAGCAGCGTGTGGCCGCGCTCGCCCGATCTGTGGGCGAACACGCAGCGCTCCATCACGGCAGGCGCCAGGCGGCTCGCCACCAGCACGGCGGCGCTGGTAATGAAGCCGTCCACCACGATCACGCGGCGCTCGCTCGCGGCCTGCAGGACCGCGCCCACCATCGTGGCCACTTCCAGCCCGCCCAAGGCGGCCAGCGCTTCCAGGGGCTGCGTCGCCTCTGCATTGGCGGCCAGCGCCTGTTGCAGCACGGCGCGCTTGCGGGCCACGCCCTCCGCGTCCAGGCCGGTGCCGGCGCCGGTGCAGTCGCCGATGGGCAGGCCGCACAGGCGAGACACCAGCAGCGATGCCACCGAGGTGTTGCCGATGCCCATCTCGCCCAGCAACAGCGCGTTGCCGGGCAAGCCGCGCACGATCCCGCACCCGTTGGCAATCGCCTGGGCGCACTGGTCCGCGGTCATGGCCGGCCCCACCGACGCATCGGCCGTCCCGGCTGCGACGTGGGTGTGGCTGAGCAAACGCGGCTGGCCCGGCGCACTGTCGCGCGGCGCAATGGCGCGCGCCACGCCGCAGTCGGCCACGGTCAGGGCAAGGCCGTGCTGGCGCGCCAGCACGCTCACCGCTGCGCCGCCCGCCAGAAAGTTCTCCACCATCTGCCAGGTGACATCGCTCGGAAACGCCGACACGCCCCGCGCCGCCAGGCCATGGTCGGCCGCGCACACGAGCATCTGCGGTTGTTGCAGCACGGGCGCCTCGGTGCCCAGGATGCAGCCGATGCGAAGGGCCAGAGACTCCAGCCGGCCCAGCGCGCCCAACGGCTTGGTCTTGTGGTCCAGCAGGTGCTTCAGGCGCGCGGTCAGCGCCGCTTCGGCGAGCGGGGCCACCTCGGGCAACGCAAGGGCAACGGCATGAAGGGCATCAGGGGCAAGCGGCATCGGTCATTCACTCCAAGAAAGCGATCACAAACAAAAAAGGGCAGCGCAATGCGCCAGAGCGGGCAGCGCGCAATCCGTCATGCGCACTGCGCACCCCGGTGCGTTCGCAGCCACTCAGGGCTGAACCAGGTGTCGATACCGCCGGCCAGGCGTTCGAACACCGCATCGAGCGTGGGCACACCCGCGCCGAAAAGCGCGCGCAGCGCCGCCGGGTCCTCGAACAGGCCATGCAGGTACAGGCCCAGCACATTGCCCCGCGCGTTCTGCCAGGCCAGGCCAGGAATGATCTCGCGGGCCACATCGCCCGCCTGCGCCATGGCGGGGTGCTGAGCGGTCTGCCCGTGGTGGATCTCATAGCCGTGCACGGGCACGCCAGCCAGCGCCTGCCAAGCGCCCTGCGCGGCGCCGAACGCGCTGCGGGTGTGCCGCACGGTCTTGGCGGGCTCGAAGGCCGTCACCAGCGGCAGCAGGCCCAGGCCGGGTGCGTTGCCGTCCACGCCGTGCGTGTCGATCAGTGCCTCGCCCAGCATCTGCAGGCCGCCGCAAATGCCAAGCACCCGGCCGCCGCGCGCGGCATGGTCGGCCACGGCCGCATCCAGCCCCTGCGCGCGCAGCCAGGCGAGGTCGGCGGCAGTGGCCTTGGAGCCCGGCAGCACGATCCAGTCGGCCGCGGCCACGTCGGCCGGGCTGCGCGCCCACAGCAGGCGCACGCCGGGCACGGCCTTCAAGGGCTGGAATTCGTCGAGGTTGCTGATGCGCGGATAGGCCACCACGGCGATGGTCGTGTGCACCGTGCCACTGGCGCGCGAGGCGTCGTCGAACACCCCGTCTTCCTCCGGCAAGCCATGGTGCCACTGCATGGGAATGGTGGCCACGGTGGGCACGCCGGTCAACTGCTGCAGCATCTCGGGGGCCGGTGCCAGGAGCGCCGCATCGCCCCGGAACTTGTTGAGCACGAAGCCCTTGATCAACGCGCGTTCGTCCTCGGGCACCAGGGCCCAGGTGCCGTAGAGGTGGGCGAACGCGCCCCCCCGGTCGATGTCGGTCACCAGCAGGCAGCTGGCGCCCGCATGGCGCGCCACGCGCAGGTTGACCACGTCGCTCGCGTGCAGGTTGATCTCGGCCGGCGAGCCCGCGCCTTCGATCACGACCACGTCGTTTTCGGCGCGCAGCGCATCCAGCGCCCCGGCAATCTCGGGCCACACGCGGGCGCTGCGGCCGCGCCAGGGCAAGGCGGACAACTCTTCGCTCACCTGCCCCATGAGCACCACTTGGCTGCGCGTGTCGGCCTCGGGCTTGAGCAACAGCGGGTTCATTCGCACATCCGGTTCGGCCCGCGCCGCGAGCGCCTGGAAATACTGCGCGCTGCCGATCTCGCCATAGCCGCCTCCCGGCCCCGCCACCACGCGCGCGTTGTTGCTCATGTTCTGCGCCTTGAAGGGCGCCACCTTCAGGCCCTGGTTGCCGTACCAGCGGCACAGGGCGGTGGCCAGCCAGCTCTTGCCGGCGCCGCTGGTCGTGCCCAGCACCATGACGCAACGCGCCGCCATGTCAGCGCGCGGCCCGCGCACTGGGCCGGCAGTGGCAGCAATGCGAAAACGCAACGGAGGGGAAACAGGCAGCGAAGGCGAAGGAAGCGGAATGCACGGCGCAGTTCGATTGGCGAAGGAGCCGTATTGTCCCCCGGCCAGCCCGCCCCGCGCGCGGACGGCAACGTCAAGACCGCACCGCATGCATTGAGTGAGATCGCAGGCGGCAGCGGCCTTTGGCGCATGCCGCTGGACAAACGCTTTCACGGCAAGCTGAACGCCACGGGCACGGGCGAGATGCTGGCTTTTCGCAGCGCCACGCAGGCTCGGCCGGCTACGTCGCGATGGAAACCGTGCACGGCAGCCTGAATGGCCGCCAAGGCAGCTTCGTGCTGCAGCACGGCTCGATGATGGCGTGCGGCGTGGCGCGGCTGGATTTCCATCTTTCAAGGCATGACTCGCACCCGGCATCGCCCAGGTGACTGTTCGCCTGTTCGCCTGTTCGCCTGTTCGCCTGTTCGCCTGTCAACCAGCGCCGCACATGGCGCGCGCAGCAGCAGCAGCAGCAGTCCACCGCCCTGCCCGCCTCTCAGCGCTGCACGGCTCCGTTACCGCAAGGGCCGGACCATGCGATCCATGATGTGCTCCAGCGCCACGCCCGCATCGGTGCAGCGGCCGGTATGCACCGGAGAGGTCTGGATGATGCCGCTGCGCCGCGCGGTCAACCAGTGAAAGCGGGCGCGGTAAGGCATTTGCGCGATGGGCCCGCAGCCTGCTTCGCCCGCGCAGATGGCGACGATGGCAGCCAGATGCCGGCGCACCGTGTCCAGATCGGCAGCCGGGTCCATGGCGAGCAGGCGCGATTCGTCCAGCGCCATGGCGGCCTGCAGAAAGCCGGTGCGCTGGCACGAAAGGATGGCACCGGCGTTGACGAACTCCTCGCGCTCCACGCGCGGCACCACGCGCACGATGGCGTAGTCGTAGACATCAGCCGCGTGCATCGATCGCTCCTTGCAGCCAGGTCTGGCGGCCCGCGAGTCGCGCGGCGAAATAATCCGCGTACGCCTGCCGGTGTGTGGCCGGCGCGGTCAGCGGGCCCTCGGCATGGTCCGCTCCGGCCAGCTCCAGAAATTCGTCCGGCACCTCGGCCAGGATGCCCTGCAGCACCTCGGGCGTGAGGCGCCCGGCCAACTCGGCATCGACCGAAGCCAGCGCCGTGGCACGGGGCAGCAGCACGTGGTCGGCAATCGGGGCGAAGGGCTTGGCGGGCACGGCCACCGTGCCACTCCAGGCATGGTGGAAGGTCAGCGCCGCGCCATGGTCGATCAGCCAGGGGCGGCGGTGCCACACCAGCAGATTGGTATTGCGCGCCGTGCGGTCCACGTTACCCACCAACGTGTCGAACCACACCAGGCGCGAGGCGAAGTCGTCCGTCACGCTGTCCACCGCCGGATCGAAGTTGGCCGCGCCCGACAGATAGTCCAACCCCACGTTCAGCCCCCCGCTGGCACGGATCAGGTCCTGGATCTCGGGGTCCGGCTAGGTCTGGGCCAGGGCCACATCCAGCTGCGCGAGCACGATCTCGGGAACGGGCAGGCCCAGCGCGCGGGCGATGCCCCCGGCGATCATCTCGGCGAGCAGGGCCCGCACGCCCTGCCCCGCACCGCGGAACTTGAGCACGTACAGGCCCAGGTCGTCGCCCTCGACGACGGCGGGCATGGAGCCGCCTTCGCGCAAGGGCGTGACGTAGCGGCTGACGGTGATGGTGCGCATGGCGGGGAGCTTCCTTGGAATGAGCGGCGAAACGAGCGGGGATGTTAGCGGCAGCGGCTGCACCGGCAGGCCGATGGCCGAGCGCTCATCGAAGGCTCGCGGTCCACCGGCCCCCATGCCAAGCCCGCCGCAGCGCCTGCTGGGATTGCAGCGGCAGCACCCCCAGCCGCACCTGCCCCGGCAAGCCGAAGGATGCGCAGTCCCGCAGCTTGATACCGTCCTCGCGCAACGACGCCAGCGCAGCTGGCAGGTCGTTGACCGCAGGCCGCGCCACGAAGTAGTTGGCAAGGCTCCCGGGCGAGACGGTCCAGCCCAGCGATTCGCACAGCACCTGCTGCTGCGCCTTCCAGGCGCGCAGCGTGTCCAGGCTGCCGTGCAACCATTGCTGGGTGCAGGGAGCGGTCCACGACGACAGCAGCGCCACGCCATGGGCGCCAGTGGGCCAGGACGGGGCCAGCGACTGCAGCGCGGCAAGGTCTTGCGGCGGCTGGGCCTTTGGCGCGATGGCATAGGCCGCGCGCACGCCGGTCAGGCCCAGGGCCTTGTTGGGGGTCCACAGCTGCCAGGCGTCGGCGGGCATGGGAGCGGCGGCGGTGCCGTTCAGGCGCAGGGGCGCGTAGGCGCAGTCGAGCACGCGCAGCGCGCCGTCGTCCGCGGCCGACCTGCTCCACCCGGCCAGCACCGGGTCCGGCGTGCCGAGCGGGCTGGAGGGGTCGCAGGCCCAGTGCAGGCCGGCGGCCTCATGGCTGGCACCGGGCGCAGCGGGCACCACTTCCAGCCCCCAGGCGTTCGCTGCGCGTGCGTAGTCGCCGTAGCCGTGCATCGGCACCGCCACGGCGCGCGCGCCGTGGCGGGCCGCGAAGGCGGTGATGCGGTGGATGAATTCGCTGGCGCTGCCTGCGATCACGATGCGCGCCGGGGCCACGCCGTGGAACGCGCCCAGGCGCTCTCGCAGCGCGGTGTAGGCCGGGTCGGGGTAGCGGGTGGCGTCCGCGCTGCGCAGCGCTTCGAGCGCATCGGGGCATGGCCCGCAGGCGTTGCTGTTGGTGGAAAAGTCATGCAGCGGCACGCCCAGTGCATCCGGGCCGCCATGCAGGGGGCCATGCGTCACATCCATCGCAGCCACCAAATTGCTATCGAAAAATGAGCAATCAAGGCAATGAATCCGGCGGCAATGACCACATTCGATGCCCAACGTGCCGCCCGCGGCGTGTCATGCGCCCCGGGGTTGCGGCCGGGCGCGTTCAGCGTGTACACGCCGGGCTTGGCCAGGTGCACGCCGAGCGAGAGCGCCATGGCGGCCATCGGCCAGCCGCTGTTGGGCGATGGCGTGCGGTGCGCTTCGGCCACCAGCGTGCGCCAGCGTGGCCGGCCGGCAATGGCCCACAGCAGGCAGGCCGTGATGCGCGCAGGCAGCCACGAGAGCACGTCGTCCGCACGGGCCGCCCATTTGCCGGCCCATTGCCAGTAGCGTCCGCCGCGCATGCCGGGGTAGCCCCACATGGCGTCGGCCGTGTTGGCGAACCGGTAGAGCGCGGCACCCGGCAAGCCCAGCAGCGCGAACCAGAACAGCGGCGCGACCACCGAGTCGTTGAGGTTCTCGGCGAGCGATTCGATGGCGCTTTCGCGCACCTCGCAGGCGTCGAGTCCGCTCACGTCGCGGCTCACCAGCCGCGCCAGGCGCGCCCGCCCCGCCTGCAGCGATTGCGCCAAGGCCGACTCCACCGCCAGCACTTCGTCGCGCAGCATGCGCCAGGCCAGCAGCGGCTTGAGCAGCAGCGCCATCAGCACCGCCGCCAGCCATGGCGGCGCATACCGCAGCACCAGCACTTGCGCGGCACAGGCCACTATCAAAACAATAGCTGCCACCGCACACCACAGTAGCGCTGCAAGCCAAAAAGACTTCAAATCCCGCCCCGTGGGTTGCAGCGGCGCCGCCCGGTCACCGCAGGCTTGCAGCGCGCGGCCCATCCAGACGACGGGGTGTACGGCCACGGGCGGCTCGCCCCAGCAGCGGTCGATCGCCAGCGCCAGCGGCACGGCGGCGGCGGGGGCCAGGGCCATGGGCCAGGCGGCCATGAACGCACCGGCGGCGGCGCTGCTCGCGGCGTCCATCAGCGGCCCTCCTCCCCATCGGCGCGAGGGACCGAGCCCGGGCCCGGGCGGGCAGCGGCGCCGGGTGGCTCGGGCAGCATGCCGGCCAGCCAGGGCGCCGGCTGGCCCCAGGCGTCGTCGAACACCACCGATTCCAGCGGCGCGCGGCGCGCCCAGCGCTCGCGCTGGAGCATGGGTTCTTCGTAGAAGCCGTGCACCGGCCCGATCGACAGCAGCGCCACGGCCTCGGCGCCCGGCGGCAGGCCCAGCAGATCGCCAACGGCGACGGGATCGAACAGCGACACCCAGCCCATGCCCAGGCCTTCGGCGCGCGCGGCCAGCCAGAGGTTCTGGATGGCGCAGGCGACGGAGGCCAGGTCCATCTGCGGCATCGTGCGGCGGCCGAACACGTGCGCCTCGCGCCCGTCGGCCAGGGCCACGACGATGCATTCGGCCGCATCGCGCAGGCCTTCGACCTTCAGCCGCAAGAATTCGCCGCCACGCTCGCCCAGGGCTTCGGCGGTGCACTGGCGCTCGGCCTCGACGCACGCATGCAGGCGCCCGCGCAGCGCCGGATCGGCCACGCGGATGAAGCGCCAGGGCTGCATGAAGCCCACGCTGGGGCCCAGGTGCGCGGCCTGCAGCAGCCGCGCCAGCACCTCGGGCGCGACCTGCCCGCCCGCGAAGTGGCGCATGTCGCGCCGCTCGCGGATGGCGCGGTACACGGCCTCGCGCTCCTGCGGGGAAAACGCCGTGCCGGGCTGGCCGGGCTGGCTGGGCTGGCTGGGGGGCAAGGCGTCAGGCGCCGAAGCATCGGCGGGAATGGCGGGGGCGGTCACGGCGTCTTCGTGAAGCTGATAACGATCGCGATAGCGGCTCAATCCTCGATGCCGCGCTGCGCCGGCACACCCGCCTGGAACGCGTGCTTGACCATGCCCATTTCGGTCACCGTATCGGCGACCTCGATCACCTCGGGCGGGCAGCGGCGCCCGGTGAGCACCACGTGCACATGGCGCGGGCGGTCGCGCAGCACCTGCAGCACCTCTTCGAGCGGCAGCCAGCCGTAGATGAGCGGGTAGGTGATCTCGTCCAGCACCACCAGGAAGAATTCGCCGCCCAGCACCGCGGCGCGGGCGCGTTCCCAGCCGGCGCGGGCCAGTTCGGCCGAGTTGTCGATGTCTCGGCTCTTCCAGGTGAAGCCGTCGCCCAGGCCTTCGATGGGAATGCCCAGTTGCTCGAACATGCGGTGCTCGCCGAAGCGCGCGGTGGGCACTTTCATGAACTGGAAGATCTTGACGGGCTTGCCACGGCCGTGGGCGCGCAGCGCCAGCCCGAAGGCTGCGGTGCTTTTGCCCTTGCCGTTGCCGGTGTTCACCAGCACGATGCCGCGGCGTTCGCCGTCGGGTTTTTCGGAGCGCCGTTCGGCGGGAGGGGTTTCGATCTGCATGCGAGGTTCTCGGGGTCGGGTCGAAAAATCGGAAGGGTTTGGCGGGTTGGCGGCAGGCGGCGGCGCAGCAGGTGCAGTTCGGTCGTGCGTCAGTGCGTCAGTGCGTCAGTTCGTTGGTGTTTTCAGGCTCAGCGGTCGATGCGCGGCAGCGACACCCACATTCCGGCCACCTGCTGCACGTGAATGCGCTGGTCGAACACGGCCTGCAGCGCGGCGTGCGTGGCCGGGTCGGCGCAGGCGCCGAAGTGCACGATGCGCCCGCCCGCCATGATGGCCATGTCGTCGGCCTGCAGCGCCAGCGACACCTCGTGCAGCACGCTCACCACCGTGCCGCCGCTGGCGGCCAGCGCGCGCATGGCGTGCAGCCAGTCGGCCTGGTGCGGCGGGTCGAGGTTGGCCAGGGGCTCGTCCATCAGCAGCACCTCGGCCTGCACGGCCAGCGCCCGGGCCAGCAGCACGCGCTGGCGTTCGCCGCCCGACAGCTGGCCGAGCGGGCGGTGGCGCCACTCCCACGCCTGCGTGGTGCGCAGGGCCTGCTCCACGGCGGCATGGTCGGCAGGGCTGGCCGGGGCCATCCAGCGCTGGTGCGGCAGGCGGCCGAGCATGGCCACGTCGTAGGCGGTCAGGTCGTCCGCCGAGGCCTCGTTCTGGCCCAGCCACGCGAGGCGGCGCGCGCGTTCGCGGGCCGCAACGGACAAGAGCGGCCGACCCAGCAGCTGCACCTCGCCCTGCACCGCCGCGCCGCGCAGCAAGCCGGCAAGCACCTTGAGGAGGGTCGATTTGCCGGCCCCGTTGGGGCCGACCACGCTGGTCCAGCGGCCGGCCTGCACGGCAAGGCCGATGCCGTTCAGGACCGGGGCATTTCCGATGCGGGCCGTGACGCCGCTCGCCTGAAGCGCTATTTTCTTCACAGCGAATGCCCCAAGGCGGAGCGCCGGTGCATGAGCCACAGCAGGTAGGTGCCGCCCAGCGCGGCGGTGAGCACGCCCACGGGCAGTTCCTGCGGCGCGAGCAGCCAGCGCGCCAGAATGTCGGCGGCCAGCAGCAGCGATGCGCCCATCAAGCTGGAGAGCACGATGTGCCGCTGGTGCGTCGCCTTGACGATGGAGCGCACCAGGTGCGGTGCGGCCAGTCCCACGAAGGCGATCAGGCCGGTCTGCGCCACGGCGGTGCCGGTGGCCAGCGCCATGGCCGCCACCAGCCCCATGCGCATGGGACCGAGCGGCAGCCCCAGGCTGGCGGCCGTGGCCTCGCCCAGCGTGAGGCCGTCGAGCGCCCGCGACAGGGTCCATGCGGCGACGCTGCACAGCCCCCAGGCCCCGGCCATGAGCGCGCACGACACCCAGCCGACGAAGCTGGTGCTGCCCAGCGTGAAAGCCTGCATGGCTTGAAGAATATCGGGCGATGCCAGTTCCACCAGATCGCGCAGCGCGCCCAGCACCACGCCCACGATCACGCCGGCCAGCAGCAGCCGCAGCGTGTGCTGCACCCCGCGCGCGAGCAAAAGGGTAAGGGCCACGGCCCCCGCCGCGCCCAAAAACGCCATGCCGGTGACGCCCAGCCGCGCCAGCCACTGCGCCGCCATGGGCGAGACGCCGAACAGCGCCATCGCCACCGCGCCGCCCAGCGCCGCGCCCGAGGCCGAGCCCAGCAGATACGGGTCGGCCAGCGGATTGCGAAACAGCCCCTGCGCCACCGCGCCCGCCAGCCCCAGCAGCGCGCCGGCGAGCCAGGCGCCCAAGGTGCGCGGCAGCCGGATCTCCCACACGATCTGCCAGGCGACCGGGTCCTGCCCCATGCGCAGCAGGCTTTCGAAGCCGGTGCTGCCGACGCACGCGCCTGCCATCAGCAGCACGGCGCTGACGGCCAGCAGGCCGGCTCCCAGCCACGCGGCGCGGCGCCCTCCCGGCGCACCAGCGCTCATGGCGCCTTGTCCGCCAGGCACCGGGCCATGAGGCGCGCGGCCTCGGCCATGCGGGGGCCGGGCCGCACCACCACGTCGGCCTCACCGGGGCCGAAGAGGCACATGCGGTCTTCGCGCACGGCCTTGAGGCTGCTCCAGCCCGGGTACAGCGCCATGGCCTGCATGCTGCGGTTGCCGATCATGATCACGTCGGGCCGGGCCCGCACGACGAACTCGGGGTTCAGCCGGGGGAACGGCCCCAGCTCGGGCGGCACCACGTTGCGCGCGCCCAGGCGCGTCAGCGTCTCGCCGATGAACGAGGCCGTGCCGGCCGCATACGGCCCGCGGCTCACCTCGAAATACACGCGCGCGCCGCGCGCACGCGCCGGCAGCGACTGCGTGGCCGCCTGCACGCCGGCATCGATCACGCGCCACAGCCGGTCGGCGCCCTGCGCTTGCGGCACGCCGAGCAATTGGCCCAGCGTGGCGAGCACGCGGCGCACGTCGGCATGGGTCTTGGGCTCCAGTGCCACCACTTTCAGGCCCAGCGCCTCCAGCCGGTCGCTGGCGCGCGAGCTGGTGGCCAGCAGCACCACGTCGGGCTGCAGGGCCACGATGGCCTCGATGTTCGGATCGATGCCGCCGCCCAGCTGCGGCAGGCGCTGCACGGCTTCGGGCCAGTTGGAATAGCGGTCCACGCCCACCAGGCGCTGGCACTGCTGCAGCTCGCACACGCTCTCCGTCAGCGAGGGCAGCAGGCTCACGATGCGCTGCGGCGGCTGGGCGAACGACACGGTGCGCCCCCGCGCGTCGGTCACCTCGATCAGCGCGGCCGATGCGGCCCCCGCCCAAAAAACCAGCGCGGCCAGCGCAAGAGCGGCCACCATCGGCAGGCGCGCGGCACGGCGGCCCGCGCGATCCGGCCGCTGCCAGAACCACCGGAAAGCAAAAGCGAAAGAAACACTCATGGCCCGTCCTTCAACGTGAGCGGCAGCCCCGCCGCCACCAGGGTGACGCGCTGGCAGGCCTCGGCCGTGCGCTGGTTGAGCACGCCCAGCGCATCGACGAAGGCGCGAACCTCGCGGCCCATCGGGATCACGCCCAGGCCGATCTCGTTGCCCACCAGCACCACGGGGCCGAGTGCCTGGCGGATTGCTCCTAAAAACATAGCACACTGCCCTAGCCAATCATGCGCTGGAGGCCGTTTTGACTCCAAATCCTTTTCGCCGCCGTCGGGCGTGGCCGGCATCAGCCAGTTGGTGAGCCAGAGCGTGAGGCAGTCCACCACGATCATCGTGTCGGGGCCGCCATGCCGGGCCAGCGCACCGGCCAGATCGAGCGGCTCTTCCAGCGTGCGCAGGCCGGGCACCCGCTCGGCACGGTCGCGCTGGTGGCGCGCGATGCGCTCGCGCATCTCATCGTCCCACGGCTGGCCGGTGGCGACCAGCAGCGCGCGGTGCGTGGGCGAATCGGCCAGCCACTGGCGTGCCAGCAGTTCGGCGCGGCGCGACTTGCCGCTCTTCTGGCCGCCGAGGATCAGCTCGCTCGGCGCGATGGTGCCGGGCCCGGTCATGCGTGCGGCTCCTTCGCCGGGGCCGCGCCCAGCAGCGCCGCCACAGCCCGCGGGCTGGATGGAAACCACGCATGGAAATAGCTGGCGTGAATGCTGCCGTGCCGGTACAGCGCTTCGCCCGGGCCCGGCGGTCCCGCGTGCGCAGGCCGCTCGGTGCGCGCACGCACCGGCGCCGGGCTGTCGCAGGTGGAGTAGTGAAAGGTGTGGCCGCGCAGCACATGGCCATCCACGGCCAGTTGCTGCGGCCCCAGGGCGGCCAGCCGCTTTTGCATGGCCACGCGGCCGGGCAGCAGTCCCCACAGCGGCCGCTGCTGGCCGTCGGCCAGGGTGATCGATTCGAACAGGGCCATCATGCCGCCGCATTCTGCCCACACCGCACGGCCGGCTTCCACGTGGGCCCGCAGGCTGGCCTGCATGCCGGTCTGGCTGGCAAGCCGGTCGGCGTGCAGCTCGGGGTAGCCACCGGGCAGCCACACGGCATCGCACGGCGGCAGCGCAGCATCGGCCAGGGGCGAAAACCGCACCACGCGCGCGCCCAGCGCCTGCAGCGTGTCCAGATTGGCCTGGTAGATGAAGCAGAACGCCGCGTCGTCGGCCACCGCCACGGTGCGGCCCTGCAGCAGCGGCGGCACCGCGTCGGCGGCCTCGGGCGCCGCGAAGCGGACGGCCCAGCGCTGCAACTCGTCGGGCGACAGCCGGCCCAGCGGCGTGTTCGCCAGCGCATCGGCCGCGGCGTCCAGCCGCGCCAGGCCGTCGGCCAGCTCGTGCGCGGCGACCAGGCCGAGGTGGCGCTCGGGCAGCAGCCCGGTGCGCGATCGCGCCGCGGCAGGCTCCGAGGCGCGCGCAGCGTCTTGCGGCAAGGCCGATGGCTGCACGCGCGGCAAGGCGCCCAGCCAGTCCCCGGGGTCGTTCAGCCCGGCGCGCAGCAGGTCGGCATGGCGTTCGGTCGCCACGCGGTTGGCCAGCACGCCGGCCCACGGCAGGCCGGCGCGGTAGTGCCGCAAGCCATGCACGATCGCCCCGAGCGTGCCGCCCATGGCGGAGGCATCCACCACGGCCAGCACCGGCAGCCCGAAGCGCTGCGCGAGGTCGGCCAGGCTGGGCTCGCCATCGAAAAGGCCCATCACGCCTTCGATGAGGATCAGGTCGGCCTCGCACGCCGCCGCGTGCAGGCGCTGGGCGATGTCGGCCTCGCCCGTCATCCAGAGATCGATCTGGTGCACCGGGGCGCCGCTGGCCAGCTGGTGCCAGCAGGGGTCGAGAAAATCCGGCCCGCACTTGAAGACCCGCACCCGCCGCCCCTGGCGGGCATGCAGCCGCGCAAGCGCCGCAGTCACCGTGGTCTTGCCCTGGCCGGAGGCGGGCGCGGCGATGGCAATGGCGGGGCAGCGCACGCTGCCCGCCATGCCCGCCGCGTCTTCTGCGCTTGCCGCTTCTCCCCTCGCCCTCATGGGTTCTTCGTCGCCGGCCGGCTCATTGCGGCGCCCATTTCAGGCCCGCATAGAACGTGCGGCCGGCCGTGGCATAGGTGCGCGCCAGCTGGTAGTCCTTGTCGGCGAGGTTGTCCACCCGCGCCAGCAGCGTGACGTCGCGTGCGACGCGTGTGCTGGCGTACAGGTTGACGAGCGTGTAGCCGCCCAGCACGGTGGTGTTGGCCGCCGTGTCGAAACGCCGGCCCGAGGACTGCACTTCGGTGCCCAGCGTCCAGCCGGCGATCTGCGTGTCGGCGCCGAAGGTGCCGTGGCGCTTGGAGCGGCGCGCGAGCAGCCGGCCGGTGTCTTCGTCGCGCGGGTTCTGGAAGTCCACCGAACCGCGCAGTTGCACGCCAGCCAGCTTGTACGAGCCCGACAGCGTCACGCCGTCGTACTTGGCGCGCGCCGTGCTGGCGTAGCAGCCCAAGGTGGACGGGCAGCCGCCCGGTCCGCCGAACACGATGAGGTTCTTCACGCGGTTGCGGTAGGCCACCGCCGAGAAGGTGCCGGCACCCTCGGCCCAGCGCAGGCCCACTTCGGCATTGCGGCCTTCTTCCGGCTTGAGCGAGGCCACGCCGTATTCGCTGAAACGCTGGTACAGCGTGGGGGCGCGGAACGAAGTGCCGACGGATGCGGTGGCGCGCCACTGCGGCGTGATGGCATAGCCGTAGGCGGCGCTGCCGGTGTTCTGCCCGCCGAACTCGCTGTCGGAATCGTGGCGCACGTTGAACTGGAACGTGTGGCCGCCGGCATTGAACCCATACCCCAGCGCCAGCGCGTCCTGCGAGCGCTTGCTGTCGATGGGCGCGTTCTCCAGGCGGTCTTCGCGGCGCTCCAGGGCGGCGGTCACCAGGTGCGAACCCTGGCGCCATTCGTTCTGGAACAGGTAGCCGCGCAGGCGCGTGTCGCTGAGATAGACGGAAGGCTTGGTCTCGTACTGATCGCGCGAGTCGGTGACCGACACGCGGGTCGTGTACTGCGGGGTCCACTTCGCAGCCCAGTTCAGGCCGAGGGCATGCATCTTGTGCAGGTTGCGGTCGTCGTTGCCCAGCGGCGTGGTGTCGTAGCCGGAGTTCATCTCGCTGGCGACCAGCGTGGCTTCCAGCCGGTGGACCGGATCGATCTGCAAGCCCAGGCGGGCGTTGCCGGACGTGCGGCGGTAGCCGTCCTTGTCGGGGTTCTGCGTGGCGACGGTGCGGGCGTTGAAACCCTCGCTGGTCTCGCGCACCAGGCCCAGGGCGTAATCCACCGCGCCGCTGGCACCGCTCACGCCGGCCTCGGCCTTGTAGGTGCCCTGGCTGCCGACGCCCACGCCCACGTAGGGGGCGGTGCCGGCCTCGCCGCGGCGCGTGAAGATCTGCACCACGCCACCGATGGCGTCCGAGCCGTACACCGCACCGGCCGGGCCGCGCAGCACTTCGATGCGGTCGATGATCGACAGCGGAATCGCCTCCCACGGCGCGCCGCCGGTGGACTGCGAATCCATGCGAACGCCGTCGATGTACACGGCGGTAAAGCGCGTTTCGGCGCCGCGCAGGTACAGGCTGGTGGCGCTGCCAGGGCCGCCGTTGCGCACCATCTCGACACCGGGCAATCGCGCCAGCACGTCGGCCAGGCCGGTCGCGCCGCTGTTTTCGATGGCTTCGCGGTCCAGCACGGACACGTCGGCCACGAGGTCGGACAACGGCTGGGGCGTGCGCGTGGCCGCCACCACGGTCTCTCCCATCGAGGGCAGGCGCTGGTTTTGCGCAAGGAGCACGGGCGCATCCTGCGCGTGCGCGGCGCACGACAAGGCGGCCACCGCAAGGGCCAGGGCGACGGGCCGCAGGGGCGACGGCGCGGCAGCGAGGGAGCGCACGCGGAAAGAAGGCTTTTTCATGGGAACAGACAGGCTGGCAAACATCCCCGCGCCGGCTTCCCCGCCGGCATTGGGCGAAACGGCCGCGCCTTACGAACCATGGAAGATTCGACGAGCGCGGCCACGTTGTTGGCCGGTATCCGGGCTGGCGGAACGCCCTGCAGCGCCTTCCCAGGCGCTTGTTCAAGGCGCCCAGTGGCTTGTGCTGAAGAGTGGGTCGGCGAAGGCCGACTCGTCCGCTGACCGTTGCGGGGGCAGCGCAGGCACGGCATGCGCTCTGGCGAGCGCGACACCTTCCTGCTTCCCGTTGAACTGCGGCATGCGAACCATGCAGCGAGCACCAACCCGCGGATTTTACGACCGTTGCAAGCTGTAAACGCCGCCGGATGGGCATGCGGTGGCGCCAACCCTACAATCCTCGCTGTATGGACCCAACCTCCCCCATCGACCAGATCGCCGAACGCGTGGAGCGGCTGCTGTTGCGCCATGCAGAACTGCAACGCGCCAATGCCTTGCTGACCGCCCAGGTGGTCCATCTCACGCAAGAGCGTGACTCGCTCAAATCCCGGCTCAATACCGCTCGCGCCCGCGTGGACGCGCTGCTGGAAAGCCTGCCCGCGACGCCCCCTGCGAAGGACGCCGAATGAAACAGATCGAAGTCCAGATCATGCAGCAGAGCTATCTGCTGGGCTGCCCCGAGGGCCATGAATCGCGCCTGCTGCAGGCCGTGGAGCGCGTGGACACCGCCATGACGCGCATCCGCGATGCCGGCAAGGTGCGGGCACGCGAGCGCATCGCGGTGCTGGCCGCGCTCAACCTGGCCTTCGAGATCGCCGACCGCGAAGAGGCCGACCTGGCAGACCTCGCCTCGGCCGCGCAGGCACAGACCCAGCCCACGCCGCTGGCGCCCGAAGCGGACACCGCGGTCGTCGCCCCTGCCGCCCTGGCGGCCGAGCCAGCGCCGTCATCGCTCCATGGCGACTCTGCCGGGCAACTGCAACTGCTGCTGCGCCGTCTCGACAACGCCCTGGGCGACGACGCCCGCCTTCTTTGAAGACCCGTCTTTGAAACGTTGCGCAACGGCCCCTCGCGCGTTGCGAAAGCAGCGCCTACAATGGAGACGTCTGCGGTGCTGCCGGGCTTTATATTTCCTTGAACCAATGCTCACTGAGCACGGGCTTGGTAAATTGCCTGGTGAGCGTGATCATCTCGCGTCAGATGAACCCAACGCCTGGCTGCCCTCGCCCACCTGAACCCCCGGTTCAGGATGCCGGTCCGGTGGCATTCGCAGACACCTATTTTTCTTGCGGCCCGGCGGCCTTCACGCCGACGCCGAAGGGGCCCACGAATAGCTCTGGCGGCTTGCCAGAAGGCGCCTGAACTCTTCGGCCGGCAACGCCGGCGCACACAGAAATCCCTGGAAATAGCGGCAGTCCATCTGCTCCAGCGCCACGCGCTGCGGGTGCGTCTCGACCCCTTCCGCCACCACCTCGATGTGCAATGCACGCCCCATTTGCACGATGGCATTGATGATCGCGCGGTCGCCGTCGTCGTCCGGCAGGCCCCGCACGAACGACTGGTCGATCTTGAGCTTGTGGATCGCCAGCTTCTTGAGGTAGGCCAGGCTCGAATAGCCTGTGCCGAAATCGTCGATGGCGAGGCCGATGCCCAGCTCGGCCAGGGCGACCAGGCGCTGCTCCATTTCCTGCGCGTCCTGCAGCAAGATGGTTTCGGTCAGTTCGAGTTCGAGCAGCGTGGCCGGCAGGGCGTGCTTGACCAACAGGCGCGTGAGCCGCTCCACGAAGTCGGGCTGGCGGAATTCGAGGGCCGAGACGTTCACCGCCATCACGAGCGGCGAGCCGGAATGCAGCCAGCGCGCCGCCTCCTGCACGGCTTGCTCCATGACCCATGAACCCAGCGTGATGATGTAGCCGGACTCCTCGGCCAGCGGAATGAACACGCCTGGAGAGATGGGGCCCAGCTCGGGGTCGTTCCAGCGAAGCAGTGCCTCGGCCCCCACCACGCCACCGGTCGCCATCGCCACCTGAGGCTGGTAGTGCACCACCATGCGTTGCTGCCCCAGGGCCTGGCGCATGGCGTGCTCCAGCTTCATGCGCGAGAGCAGGTCGGCATTCATCTGCGGCTGATAGAACCCGTAGCTGCCACGGCCGCGTTCCTTGACGCGGTACATGGCCGTATCGGCCTGCTTGATGAGGTCGTCCAGCGTTTCGCCGTCCTGCGGGTACAGCGCGACGCCGATGCTGCACTGGATGGAAAAGCCCATGCCGTCGAGCATGAAGGGCCGCAGCATGTCTTCCAGCATGCGGCGCGCCACGCCTTCCGCCACCGCGGCATCGCCGCCATGCAGGTACACCACGAACTCGTCGCCCCCCAGGCGGCACAGCATGTCGCTCTGGCGCAGGCAGCCCTGAAGGCGTTGGGCCACGATCTGCAGCACCCGGTCGCCGAACAGGTGGCCCAGGGAGTCGTTGATGATCTTGAAACGGTCCAGGTCCACGAACAGGATGGCGAAACCGGCCGTGTCCGCGCGTGCGCCCTGGATGGCGTCGAAGGCCTCGCCCACGCGGCGGGACAGCCGCAGGCGGTTGGGCAAGCCAGTGAGAACGTCGCTGTAGGCGAGCTCTTCGATGCGTGTGCGGGCTGCGTGCTGCTGCGTGAGATCGCGCATGAAGCCGATGCTCTGCAGCGCATTGCCCTCTTCGCTGCGCAGCACCACCCACGACAGGTGCACGGCGCAGGCGGGCTGCGCGGCGCCGTCAGAGCGGCCTTCGGGCAGGTGCAACTCGCCCTCCCAGAAACCGTCGCGCTCCCACGCGGCCAGCACCCGGTCCAGCCAGCCTTGCGAACCTTCGGCCCCGAACAGAGAGGTCGCGGGCGCGCCATGGAGCGCGATCGCAGGTGCGCCGATCAGGCGCTCGCAGCTCGGGTTCATGCGCACGATCTGGTGCCGGTCGTCGGCGATGAAGATGGCATCCAGGCTGGAGTCGAACACGCGCGCGGCCAGCCGGAGGCTGGCTTGCGCCTGGGCGTTCAACGTCACGTCGCGGAACGAAAAAACCCGTCCCACCGGCCGCCCCTGGCTGAGCTGCGGCACCGAGCGGCGTTCGATGATGGTGCCGTTGCGCAGGTGCAGGATGTCGGTGGTGTCCCGGTCCGGTTCGAGTGCGATGGAAGACAGCCGCGCGCGGTAGGCATCGGCATCGGCCACCTGCTGCTGCATGTGGGCCACCACGGCGGCGTCGTTGCGCTGCACCAGCAGCTCGTCCGGCATGTCCCACAGCTGCGCCAGGCGCTGGTTGAATGCGCGCATGCGCCCGCCCAAGTCGTACACGAGCATGCCGTCCGCTGCGGAATCGAGCGTGGCGCGCAGTTCGGACAGCAGGATCTCCAGCTCGCGCTCGGTCGAGGCCTGCTCGCGCCGGTCGATCATGGTCACCAGCAGCAGCGCTTCGCCCGCGGGTGAATCCACGCGCGATACGCGCCGGTCCACCGCGATGAACCGGCCATCGCCGCCCAGCAACCCGGAATGCGAGTGGATGCCGCGCAGCAAGGCATCGCGGTCCTGTGCCCAGAAATACAAGTCTTCGGGAGTGCAGGCCAGCAGCTCGACGGCATCCGCGCCTTCCATCGTCTCGGCGGATCGCCCCAGCAGCGCGGATGCCCCGCGGTTGGCGAAACGGACCGTGAGCGTTTGCGGATCGACCAGCCAGACGGCCTCCAGCAAGCCGTCGAACACGGCGCGCCACACGTCGCCCTGTGCGCCGCGGATCACGCTCGGGCCCCGACCGGTGCCGCGTCCACGGCGCGCTCGAAGTAGTAGCAGATTCTTTTGCGGGGCGAGAGATAATCGAGCGCGTCGCGCGGCAGTTGCGCGGGCCTCAGGCTGCGCCGTATGCCCAGCGCCGGCTGGTCTTCCAGATCGACCACCAGGGCGTCGTCCTTGGAGACGCCCGATTCATGCACGATCACCTTGGGGCGCAGCGGGCGGGCCGAGTTCACGGCCGTCACGATGGCGTAGCGGTCGTCCACCAGTTGCACGATCGATCCGGGCGGGTACACGCCCATCATGCGGATGAAGGCCCGCAGAACCACCGCGTCGAAGCGCTGCTTGTGCTGCGCAAAGATCACCGACAAGGCCTCGTGCGGAGTGAGCGCGTTGGTGCCCCGCAGCGGGTTGCACATGCGGTCGTAGTAATTGACGAGCGCCAGAACATGGCCGCCCCGGGACATGTCGTGCCCCTTGAGCTGCAGCGGAAACCCGCTGCCGTCGGCCATCTCATGGTGCTGCGCGATGGCTTGGATCACCGTGCGGCTCAGGCCCATGCGCTCGGCCAGCACGACGGACTCGCCCACGTGGGCCTCATACAAGGCCTGATCGGCCGGGCCGAGCACCGAATGCGGCTGGGCGACGTGCGGAGGAAGCGTGATCTTGCCCAGGTCGTGCAGCAGCGCGGCCGAGCCCAGCGCCTGCATGTCGTCGCCCAGCATGCCCAGGGCCTTGCCCAACAGCAGCGACAGCACCATCACGTTGACCGAATGCAGCGCCGCCCGCGTGCCGACCCGCTCGGACAGCAGGCGGATGGCGGAATCTCCCTTGTCGAGCAGTTCGTCCACGCACGAAGCCACCAGGGCATGCGTGGAGGTGCAGGCTTCGGCCGGGTCTTGCTCGGCGCTGGTGGCCAGGCGTTCGTACACGCGGGTGGCGCGGGCGAATCGCTCGTCGCAGGCGGCCAGGGAGCGGCTCTGCGCCTTGATGCGTTCGCGAAACTCCACCATGGAAGACTGTGCGATCGAGGGGCCGGCAGCGACGGGAACGCGCGCCGCTTCAGTGACGGGGTCGGGTGCGGAGGGATGGCCGGGAGGCAGGAGCCCCTGCACGGCCGGATCGCTTTTGGAGGGAAGCCAACGCACCTGGGACAAGCCCAGCGCGGCCAGCGTACTGATCTGCTCCGGTGAAGCGATGCGAAAGCTGCTGACCGGAAAGGGGTGATTCATCCAGCCGAGGTCGAGCTGGATGTACATGCCTACACGCAGCCGGCCGACATCGATGAGGAGAGGAGTAGTCACTTTCGGGGGGCACCAACGAGGCGCCACGGTGGCGCCGGGGTATTCGTAACCATTATCACCAGTTAATGCATCCTCGTATCAAATGTCAAAATCTTCACACGAGGGCTGGTCGATAGGTGTTTCCCGAAGGTGCTGGAATCCTCTGTTTTGCGGCCTCCTACAGGCACCAGGGCTGGGCCTGGCGGTGGAAAACGTCCATCCAAAGCCCCCAGGCGGCGATGGCGAACAGCATGAGCCCCGCGATGCGGACGCCCCAGGCGCCACGAAGTCCTGCCGCTGGTCCCCCTCGCCGAAGGCGTTGCCAGAGCCACTGCCCGGCCATCAGCCAGGCGGTGCCGCCCAGTCCGAAGCAGACCATGGCCAGGGCACCTCGCCCGGGATCGCCGCTCAACGCCGCCACCAGCAGCGCGGAGTAAAGCAGGCCACACGGCATGCAGGCCAAGGCCATCCCCGTGGAGAACAGGCCGCCGGGCGGGCGCACCCAGGGCGCCACGCGCTGCCACAGCCATTGGCCCGCGCGGTCGATCCATGCCGGCTGGCGCGCCTGCAGCACGAGCAGCGCCGCCCAGGCCAGCACCGCGACATGCAGCAAGGTCCAGGCGGGCCGAAGCGCCGCGGCCTGCTGGGTCAGCCATGTGAGGCGGTCCATGGCCCACGCTGCCATGGCGCCCGCCAAGGCATAGCCGGCAAGCGGCCCCAGGTGGAACACGAGCGGCCTCGCCCCAGCACCGCCGGGGAAAGGCGCGGCGCCCGCTTCGCCCGCGCTGGTTCCGGTGCTGGCGCCTCCCGCCTGCCTTCCGACCCACGGCCGGGCTGCGAACCGCAAGGGGTGAACCTCGGCGGGCAGTGCCGCTCTGCCCTCCCTGCCGCCAGCCCGCAAGATCATCCCGCAGGGTGCCGCGCACATGGCCAGGCAATGGGGCCCGCCCGCCAAGCGCCATCAGCCGCCACATCGCATCGCTGGAAGACTACCTGGGGCAAAAGCTCTTCATCCGCCGCTCCTCGGGGCTGGAGCTGACCGATGCGGGCGCCACCTACCTCAATGCCACGCGCCCCGCGATGGCGGCGCTCGAATCGGCCACCGCGCAGCTCATGTCCTACGGCGGCGATGGCGGCGCGCTCAATCTGTCGGTGCCGCCCACCTTCGCGGCGCAGTGGCTGTTTCCGCGCCTGGGGCACTTCAAGCGCACGCTGCCGCAGGTGTCGCTGAACTTCGTGCGCTACCAGCACGCGCACGACTTCGCGGTGCCGCACGAATTCGACGCGGCCATCCAGTACGGCTACGGCAACTGGCCCAGCGCCAATGCGCGCTACCTGATCGGGCAGGAAACCAGCATCGTCTGCAGCCCGCAGCTGCGCGACACGCTGCCGCTGCGCACGCAGGCCGACCTGCAGCGCGCCACGCTGCTGCAGCACATCGAGGTGCCGCTGGCCTGGCACGACTGGATGGTGGCCAACGGCGGCGACACCGGCGCTGGCTGGAGCACTGCTGCAGCCACGCGGCAGGCACCGATCCGGGCGAACGCACGGCGCCTGCGCCGGGCTGCATCTTCTGCGGAGCGGACCCGGCAACGCCCTCTTGAGCAGAGAGTGGGTGCGCTGGTGTTCAGGCGCTCAGGCAGTGCCCATGCCGGTGTCCGGCCCAGCCCCGCCCTCGCCCACCGATCGCACGGTGTTGCGACCGGCCTGCTTGGCGGCGTACAGCGCCGTGTCGGCCTCGGCCAGCAGATCCTGCGCCGTCGAAGGCGTGGCGGCTGTCCAGTCGCAGCAGGCCAGCCCGCCGCTCACCGTCACGCAGTCGAACGGGCTTTCGGGGTGCGGTATGTGCAGCGCCCGCACAGCGGCACGCGCGGCGGAGGCCACCAGGGCGGCGCCGGACACGTCCGTTTCGGGCAGCACGATGACGAACTCCTCGCCGCCATAGCGCGCCACCAGATCGCCGGGCCGGCGCACCGAGGCCTCCAGCGCGCGGGCGACCTGGCGCAGGCATTCGTCGCCCCGTGGGTGGCCGAGGGCATCGTTGTATGTCTTGAAGAAGTCCACGTCGAACATGACCACCGACACCGGCTGGCGGCTGCGGCGGCAGCGGGCCATCACGTCGGCGACCCGCTTGTCATAGGCGCGGCGGTTATAGAGGCCCGTCAGGCCGTCGTGCTCGGCCAGGTGCTCCAGCTTGTCATTGGCGAGCACGAGCGCATCGCGCGCCGCCGTCAGGTCGCGCTCGACATCCCGGCGGTGCCGGACCGACCGGATCACGTAGCCGCCCGACAGCCCGACCACGGACACCAGCAGCAGGATGCCCAGGGCCTGCACGGTGGCGGCACGGCGCCACTCGGCCAGCACCTCGTCTTCCGCCAGCGCCACGGAGACCAGCAGCGGGTTGCTCCGGGCGTGCTCGAAGCTCACCAGGCGGCGCACGCCGTCGATGGGCGAGGGCACCGTCGTGATGCCGGACCGGTTTTCCGCCAGGGTGCGAAAGTACGCGGAGGCGCCCAGATTGCGCCCCAGGTCTTCGGTGAAGAAGGGCCGGCGCGCCAGCACGGTGCCCTCGCCCAGCAGCAGCGCGATGGCGCCCCGCTGCCCGACCTCCAGCCCGTTCAGAAGGCCGAGCACGTAGTCCACGCGGATCGTCGCCAGCGCCACGCCCGCAAATTGGCCATCGGCGTCGTCGATGCGGCGGGACACGGGAATCACCCACACGCCCGAAGAGCGGCTGACGATCGGCTTGCCGATGGACACGCTCGTGCTGGGGCTGTCGCGGTGGTGGATGAAATAAGCGCGGTCGGCATTGTTGGCATGGGGGTTTTGCACCGGCTGCGAGTTGACGAGCCAGCTGCCGTCGCGCCCGAAGATGAACATGCCGTGCAGGTGGTCCGACTGGGCGATGTGCGTGACCAGCACCGGCTGCAGGCGCTCCAGCGCCTCGGGCGTCATGTCGGTGCGCTCCAGCTCGTACACCACGCTGCTGACCACCCGGCCGACTTCAGCGAACATGGCATCGGTCTGCTGCGAGACGGCATGCGTGAGATTGCGCGCCGAGCCGGTGGCCTGCTGCCATGCGGCGTCGCGCGCGCGCCAGGCCAGCCACACGTTGGAGGCCACGAGCAGCAGTGCGACCAGCACGACGAACAGCACCGTCGAAGCGACGGAGCGGTCCTTGTCAGGACGGTCTGGGGGCAGAGGGGCCACCGGGGATCGGGGCAAAGCGACAGGCATTCAGCACGGTTCCAGAGGGCGAAGGCGCTTTCAGGTTAGCACCCACCGCCGCTGCGGTGAAGCGGCTTTCCCCTCGACTCCACCGCTTGGGGCCACCGGGCCCGCCCGCCGGGGGGCCGGGTCGCGGCGCCCGGGGCGGCCGCGCCGTCACCCCGCGAAAAGGCCCTTGTGCTGCTCGCGCAGCAGGTTCTTTTGCACCTTGCCCATGGTGTTGCGGGGCAGCTCCGCAGCGATGAAGCAGCGCTTGGGAATCTTGAAGTTGGCCAGTTGCGACTTGAGCTGGACCACGATGGCGTCGGCATCCAGCTGCGCGCCGGGCTTCGGCGTGACCAAGGCCACGCCCACTTCGCCGAAATCCGGGTGCGGCACGCCGATGAGCGCGCTTTCGGCCACGCCGGGCATCTCGTTGATGTAGCCCTCGATCTCGGCGGGATAGACGTTGTAGCCGCCGCTGATGATGAGATCCTTGCTGCGGCCCACGATGCTCGCGTAGCCGCGCTCGTCCACCTTGCCCACGTCGCCCGTCTTGAACCAGCGGTGCCCTTGCGCATCGGTGCTGAACTCTTCCTGCGTCTTCTCGGGCATGCGCCAGTAGCCCTTGAACACGTTGGGCCCGCGCACCTGGATGTTGCCGATCTCGCCCACGGGCAGCGGCTGGCCCGCATCGTCCACCACGCGCAGGTCCACGCCCGGCAGCGCGAAGCCCACGGTGCCGCCCCGGCGCTCGTCCTGCCCGCCGTACCGGCTGTCGGCCGCATAGGGGTTGGAGGTGAGCATGATGGTCTCGCTCATGCCGTAGCGCTCCAGGATGGTGTGGCCCGTGCGCTCCTGCCATTCGCGGAAGGTCTCGATCAGCAGCGGCGCGGAGCCGGCGATGAAGAGGCGCATGTGGCGCACCGCCTCGCGGGTGAGCCCCGGCTCGGCCAGCAGGCGCACGTACAGCGTGGGCACGCCCATGAAGACGGTGGCGCGCGGCATCGCGGCGATCACGGCGCGGGGGTCGAACCTGGCGAGCCAGATCATCTTGCTGCCGTTGAGCAGCGCCGCGTGGATGGCCACGAACAGGCCGTGCACGTGAAAGATGGGCAGCGCATGGATGAGCACGTCGCCCCGGCCGTCGGGGCCGCCGGTCTTCGTCCAGCCCCAGTAGTCCTTGAGCACCTGCGCGTTGGACAGCAGGTTGCCGTGCGTGAGCATGGCGCCCTTGCTGCGGCCGGTGGTGCCGCTGGTGTACAGGATGGCGGCCAGATCGTCGGCGGCGCGGGTGGCGGGCAGTTGCGCATCGCCGTGGTGCGACGCGCGCTCCAGCAGGCTGCCGGTGCGGTCGTCGCCCAGGGTGAACACATGTTGCGTGCCGGCCGTGAACGCGATCTTGGACACCCAGCCGAAGTTGGCCGGCGTGCACACCACCACGGCAGGCTCGGCATTGCCGACGAAGTATTCGATCTCGGCGCTCTGGTAGGCGGTGTTGAGCGGCAGGAAGACGTGGCCGGCGCGCAGTGTGCCCAGATACAGCATGAGCGCCTCGACCGATTTCTCGACCTGCACCGCGATGCGGCTGCCCTCGGGCAGCTTCAGCGAATCGAGCAGGTTGGCGATGCGGGCGCTAGCGCGCTCCAGGTCGCTCCAGGTGTAGTGCAGCGGCGTGCCGTCGGCGGCCGTGGTTTCGACGGCCACGGTGTCCAGGTCGTCCGGAAAGGCCGCGCGCAGGGCGGTGAACAGGTTGTGTTGGCTCATGGAAGCATTCAGAAGACAGGAGGACGTTTGGCCAGAAAGGCCGCGATGCCTTCGCGGTGCTCGGGGCTGTCCGCGTAGGCGTAGGGGTCGGCCACCGGATGGGCGGATGCGGTGGCCGGGGTGGATGCGGCGGGTTCGCCAGGGCTTGATGCTACATTTTTAATAGCACCACCCCCTAGAGGAATATGCGCTGCAGGCCATTTCAATGCCCGAAGCGTTTGCTTGTTCATGCGGGCGGCGGCCGGGCCCAGCGCGGCGATGCGGCGCGCGCTCGCCAGCGCCTCGGCGGCCAGCGCTTCCTCGGGCACCACTCGGTTCAGAAAACCGCGCGCCGCCATGTCGTCGGCGCCGAAGGTGGCCGCCTCCAGCAGCATCTGCCGGGCGACGAGATCGCCCACCGCGCCAGCGACGAGTTGCGCCTCGCGCGGGGCCATCGGAAAGCCCAGCTTGGCGATGGGCGCACCGAAGCGGGCGTGGGTGCCCGCGAGGCGCACGTCGCAGGCACTGGCGATCTCCACGCCCGCGCCCATGCAGGCACCGCGCATGCACGCGACGATGGGCACATCGCACTGTAGCATGGCGGCGAGCCCGCCCCACACCTCGGTTTCATGGAAGTCGCGCAGCGCCGCCGGGTCGAAGCGAAAGCCGGGGTATTCCGAGATGTCGCCGCCGGCGCAGAAGGCATCGCCCTCGCCTTCGATCAGCACGCAGCGGGCGGCGGCGTCGGCTTGCACGGCCTCGAACACCGAGCGAAGCTGCCGCCACATCGCGCGCGACATGGCATTGAGCCGGCCCGGGTGGCGCAGCAGCACGCGCACGATCCCTGCCGCGCCGTCCGCCGCCTCCATCCGCTCCACCAGGATGTCACCCGCCATTGACCCGATCTCCGATTTGCTGACCGCCGACCCTGCCGGTCCCGCTTCACTCTGCCTGCGCCGAACGGCCCGGTCAGTCGAGCTTGGCGCCCGATTCCTTGACCACCTTGGCCCAGCGCCGCACTTCGGAGCTCACCATCGCGGCGAACTGCGGCTGGGTCATGCCGCCGTAGTCGGCGCCGTTCTTGGCCCACACGGCCTTCAGCTCTTCGGCCGTGCCCAGGCGCTGTGCCTCTTCGACGATGCGCGCCTGCAGGTCGGCCGGCGTGCCCTTGGGCGCCCACAGGCCGTACCAGGTGGTCACGGTGTAGTCCGGCAGGCCCACTTCGGCGGCGCAGGGCACGTCGGGAAAGGCCGGGTTGCGCTTGGTGCCGGCCACCATCAGCGCCTTGATGCGGCCGCCCTTGATGTGCGCGGCGGACGATCCCAGGCCGTCGAACATCATGTCCACGTTGCCGCCGATCAGGTCCTGCAGCGCCGGGCCCGCGCCGCGGTAGGGGATGTGCGTGATGAAGGTGTTGGTCTGCAGCTTGAACAGCTCACCCGCCAGGTGGTGCGAGGTGCCCGCGCCGGCCGAGGCGTAGTTGAGCTTGCCCGGATTGCGCCGCAGGAAATCCAAAAACTGCGGCATGTTGGTGGCCTGCACCGTGCGGGGGTTGACCACCACCACCTGCGGCACGTTGGCCAGCAGCGCCAGGGGAATGAAGTCTTTCTCGATGTCGTAGTCGAGCTTGGGGTACATCGACGGCGCGATGACGTGGTGCGTGCCGCCCATGAAAAGCGTGTAGCCGTCGGGCTGCGCCTTCGCCGCGAAGCTGGCGCCCACCGTGCCGCCCGCCCCGCCGCGGTTGTCGATCACCAGCGTCTTGCCGGTGGACTTGGCGAACTGCGCCGCGAAGGGCCGCGCGAAGGCATCGGTGCCGCCGCCGGCCGGGAACGGCACGACGAGGTTCACCGGCCGCGAGGGCCATGCCGGGTCGGCCGCGAAGGATTGGCCGGTGGCGAAGGCGAGGCCGGCCGCAGCCGCGCCGCGCAGCACGCCGCGGCGCTGCAAAGAGGAATCGCTCATGGTTTTTTGTCTCCTGTCGTTGTCTCTGTTGTGCTTGCAAGGAAGGCGCGCTCCACCGCGCCGGCGCCGGCCTCCACGGCAGGGGCGAAAAGCCTGGCGCGCGTCCCGTGGCACGCGCCGGCCCTTTTTCTACCCCCGCCCGCGGGTCAGTCCCGGCACAGGCTTTCGATGTCTCCCGACATCGGCACGCGGCCCTGCGCCAGCAGGCCGCGGTGTTTGTCGATCCGCTTCAGATCGTAAAGATAGTTCACCATCAGGCCAAACGATTGTTTGACGCCCTTGGGCGAGGGGTCGCCCGCCCAGTTCAGCCGCTCCACGCGCGCGCCGTTGCCCAGGTGGAACCGCGCCACCGGGTCGATCGGCTTGCCCTCGTGCAGCTCGCGGCCCAGGTAGCGGGCGGCGCACTGCAGCAGCAACTGGCGCACGGGCGATTTGAGCGGCAGGTCCAGCGCCTGCTCGGCCGCGGCCAGCACGTGCGCAGCCTGCGGCGGCTCGAAGCCCACCGCCTTGCCCAGTTCGGTCCGGCGCTTTTCGTCCAGCTGGTCCAGCGCGGCGGCGCAGTGCTTGGAAAGCCAGGAGCGAAAGCCCGGAATGGGCGACAGCGTGGCGAACGTGCGCAGGCGCGGAAACTCGGCCGTCAGCGTTTCCACCACATGCTTGATGAGCGAATCGCCGAAGCTGACGCCTCGCAGCCCCGTCTGCGTGTTGCTGATGGAATAGAAAATGGCGGTGGTCGCCTTCGACAGGTCGGCCGGCGCGGCGCCCTCGTCCAGCAGGGGCGTGATGCTGGCGGACAGATCGGTCACCAGCGCCACCTCGACGAAGATCAGCGGCTCGTTGGGCAGCCGCGGGTGGAAGAAGCCGTAGCAGCGGCGGTCGCTGTCCAGCCGGTTCTTCAGGTCCGCCCAGCTGCGGATGTCGTGCACCGCCTCGTACTTGATGAGCTTTTCGATCAGCGACGCGGGCGAGTCCCACGACAGGCGCTTGAGTTCCAGAAACGCCACGTCGAACCAGGTGGAAAACAGCTGCTCCAGCTCGGCATCGAGCGCCACCAGCCGCTTGTCGCCTTTCAGCTGGGGCAGCAGCTCGGCCCGCAGGTCGAGCAAAAAGCGCATGCCGTTCGGGAACACCGCAAACCGCTGCAGCAGCCGCGTGCGCGGCGACACCAGCGCGCGGCGCAGATGGATTTCGGCATGCGCCTCTTCGGCGGTGCCGGCTGCGGCCTCGTAGCGCTGGCGCGCCGACTTGAACCGCGTGACGTCGGGCGAGAACTGCTCGCACAGCAGCAGCCACATGTCCCGGCGCTCTTCGGGCTCGGCCGTGGCGTACCAGGCGGCAACGGTCTGCGCGCGGCGCCCGCCCTCCACCTCGCTCACCTGCGGTGCCGCCACCTCCTGCAGATCGGCCAGCAGCCGCCGCAGCGCGCGCGGCGACAGGGCTTCCTTGCCGCGGCGCAGCGTGGCCTGCAGGCGCTCGTGCGTGGAGCGCGGCGGGGGCGGCTTGGCCGGGGCGCTGCCGGCGCCATCGGCCGATTCGGTCTTGCTGTCTGCGGGGCGCAGGCGGGAAACGCTGCGCGTGATCCATTCGGCGGCGGCATTCATGGCGTGATCCTCGAGTGTTGGTTGCGGGCGATGTCGCGCAGCGCGGCGCGCTGGCGCACGAGATGGGTGCGCATGGCCTCTTCGGCCACCTCCGGCGCACGCAGCTTGATGGCGTCGAACAGTTCCAGATGCTCGGCCAGGCTTTGCTGCAGCCGGCCCGGCGCACGCAGCTGCTGCAGGCGCGCCAGGCGCAGGATCTTGCGCAGGTCGCCGATCACCTGGGCGAGCCAGCGGTTGTCGGCCAGCGTGATGAGCGCTTCGTGAATGGCATGGTTGGCCGCGTAGTACTCGGCGATGCGCCCGGCCGCGGCGTGCTCGCGCAGGCGTTCATGCAGGATCTCGAGCGCGGCGATATCGGCCTCGCCAGCGCGCAGGGTGGCCTCGTGCGCGGCCCGGCCCTCCAGCAGCGCGATGACGGGAAAGATCTCGTCCAGGTCGCGCTCGGTCACCTCGGCCACGAAGCAGCCCCGGCGGGGCTCGTGGCGCAACAGGCCCTCGGCCACCAGCACCTTGAGCGCCTCGCGCAGCGGCGTGCGCGAGATGGCCAGCCGGTCGCACAGCGCGACCTCGTCCACGAAGCTGCCCGGCGGCAACTGGCCCGCAAAGATCTGCTCGCGAATGCGCTCTGCGGCTTCGGCATGCAGAGAAGGGGCTTGGGAGCGCACAACGGCGGGCAGGTTCATGGCGGCAATCGGTGATGGATGGAGTGATCGACCTCGAGAACGTTGAAAACGCAGTGCAACATGCAGCAACACGCCGGCATCGCACGACATTGCATGTAATTTCGCATAATTATGGCAACCGGTCCAGGCTTTTGGCCCTGAGGGGTTCCCTAAGCCGTAAAAGCGGGTGATCACACCGCGCCACAGGCGGTTTCGAGGTCGTTCTGCCGGGTGCGCGTGCCACTCATAGGCGCGCGTTGACCGCATCGGCCTGCGTGCGGGCGAGGCGCCGATGGCAGATGACCGGTGGCGTCGCCCTCATGCAGGCCACGCCAAAGCTACTATTTTCATAGCGCCCAGCGCACGTCCTTATTGCGCTGGGGGCCTATGAGGCATCAAGCCCTTTGCAACACCGGCTGGCGGCGCGCCCACACCCACATCACGATGCCGGCCACGATCATCGGCACGCACAGCCACTGCCCCATGCTCATGCCCAGCGACAGGATGCCCAGGAAGGCATCCGGCTCGCGGAAGTATTCGGCGATGAACCGGAAGGTGCCGTACCCCACCAGAAAGGCCGCGGCCACTTCGCCCTGCCGGCGCTCACGGCGGGCATACAGCCACAGCAGCACGAACAGCAGCACGCCTTCCAGCAGGAACTGATAGACCTGGGACGGATGGCGTGGCAGCAGCGAGCCGCTTTGCGGAAAGACCATGCCCCAGGGCAGATCGGGGCTGCTGAAGCGGCCCCACAACTCGCCATTGATGAAGTTGCCCACGCGCCCGGCCGCCAGGCCCGTCGGCACGCATGGCGCCACGAAGTCGGCCACTTGCAGCCATGGCCGCTTGCGCGAGTGGGCGAACCACACCATGGAGGCGATCACGCCCAGCAACCCGCCGTGAAAGCTCATGCCGCCCTGCCAGATGTAGAAGATCTCCAGCGGATCCGAGAGGTAGTAGCCCGGCTTGTAGAACAGGCAGTAACCCAGCCGCCCCCCCACCACCACGCCGACCACGCCGAGAAAGAGAATGTCCTCCACGTCGCGCCGGGTCCATGCGCCGGGGCCGGTGATGGAGGCGAAGGGCTCATGCCGAAGGCGCCGCAGCCCCAGGAAAATGAACAAGCCGAAAGCGGCCAGATAGGTGAGGCCGTACCAGTGGATGGCCAGCGGGCCCACTTGCAGGGCGATGGGGTCGATTTGGGGGTACGTCAGCATGGTGGCCGGTATTGTGCCCGCCCGGCATGGCAGCTCCTTGGCCGCCAAGCGGTGGCCGCCGCAGCCACGCTGCTTGGCGGTGGCCGAGACCGCTGCGGCACGGGTCGCGGAGCGCCGTGCATCACCGCATTCCGCCATGCGGGATTCAACACCAATACGCCTCCCGCCGCCTGTTCATTTGACTCTTCAGCTATCGAATACATAGCACGAAAAAGAAACAGTCGAATTCCCGCACCATGCGGGCTCGCACAATTGATAACGTTTCTCATTCTCTCCCTGCTTCTCAACGGCCGTCTGCAAAAGACGCTCCGTTCTCGCCGTTTTCAACGCGCCTCGCCCCGGAACGTCCACCTCCCGTCGGCAGGCCAACCCTGAACACCATGCAACCACACGCCCTTCTCGCAACGCCCCGTTTCGCCCCCACCCCGCTCGCCCGCCTGGTCCGCCACTGCGTGGGCGCGGGGCTGCTTTTGGCCGCTGCCGGCGCCGGCGCGCAGACCGCCGCCAAGACCACGCTCGACGAAGTGGTGGTGTCCGACCAGGCCGAAGCCATCGGCGGCCTGCAGAAAACCTATTCGGGCGGGCAGTTCGCGCGCGGCGGCAACCTGGGCATTCTGGGCAACACCGACCTGATGAACGTGCCGTTCAGCACGACCAACTACACCTCCGAGCTGATCGACAACCAGCAGGCACGGACCGTGGCGGACGTGGTGATGAACGACGCTTCCGTGCGCACGCTCACCTCGCGCGGCGGCTTCGGCGACGACTTCCAGGTGCGGGGCTTCACCCTGTCCAACAGCGACATCAGCATGAACGGGCTGTTCGGCATCGCGCCGTCCACCAGCATCCCGCTGGAGACCATCGAACGCGTCGAAGTGCTCAAGGGCCCGGGCGCGCTGACCAATGGCGTCGGCCCCGGCGGCAGCGTGGGCGGCAGCATCAACGTGGTGACCAAGCGCGCGGGCGACGTGCCGCTCACGCGCCTGACCACCACCTACATGGGCAAGGCCCAACTGGGCACGCACCTGGACGTTGGCCGCCGCTTCGGCGAGGACAACCAGTGGGGCGTGCGCGTCAACGGCCTGGTGCGCGGCGGCGAGGGCAACATCGACGGCGGCAAGCAGAACCTGGGACTGGGCTCCATCGGCCTCGACTACGCCGGCGCGCGCACGCGCTGGTCGCTCGACGCCTTCGCCACGCGCGGCGAAACCAAGGAGTTCCGCCCGCAGATCAACTTCGCCGGCACGGCGGCGACCGTTCCGGCCGTGCCCGACGCACGGCTCAACTTCTACCCAGGCACCAAGCTGCAGGACAACGTCAAGACGGTCATGTCCCGCGTCGAGCACGACCTGAAAGACAGCACCACCGTGTACGGCAGCGTGGGCTACATGGACATGGACTACGAGCAGACCTTCCCGAGCGGCCGACCCGACGCGCTGGGCAACTTCAATGTCTCTAACGCCTACTACGACCAGTACACGACCAGATCAAGAAGCCCGGCGCCGTCACCGACCCGGTCACCAACGTGTACAGCTTCGGCGGCGAGCAGCGCAACCGCGGCCTGGAACTGACGGCCTACGGCGAAGTCCAGCGCGGCCTGCGCTTGATGGCCAGCGCCGCATTCAACGACGCCAAGCTCACGCGCACCGCGGGGGGCGTGAACCAGGGCAACAACGCGGCCGGGGTGCCGGACCGCACCTTCAACCTGGGCCTCGACTGGGACACGCCCTTCGTGCAAGGCCTGAGCTTCAACGGCCGCGTCATCCACACCTCGCCGGTCTACGCCGACGCCGCCAACCGCCTGCGCGTGGCCAACTGGACGCGTCTCGATATCGGCGCCCGTTACGCCACCAAAGTCTCCGGCAAGCCGGTGGTGCTGCGCGCCAGCCTGGAGAACGCGTTCGACAAGAACTACTGGGTGGTCAGCAACTACGTGACCGTGGGCGCGCCGCGCACGCTGATGCTGTCGGCGGCGATGGACTTCTGACGCGAGGGCTTGACCGCCTGCGCATTCGGGGCCCACTCAACTTCGCCGGGCCAGCTTCAAGGTGCGGAAGATCCCGCACCTTGGGGCGCCACCGGCCCACCGGCGGCGGGATGCAGAAGCTGCTCCAGCGTCTGCCGGATCGCTTGCGGCTTGCTCCCATCGCGACGGATGGCTTCGCAACTCCCCAGCACCGTTTCTTTCGAAGGGTTGGCGGACTGCGCGAAGTGCAGCGTCTCGCAATCGCACCGCAAGCGGGCGTTCAAGGCTTTGGTGCGCTGGTGCCGGACCTCGGCCACCCAGCAAGCGTCGGCGCAGCCGCAGGAGCGATAGCTGAGCACTTCGCCAGGGTGGGGCCAGTCCAAGCGGTAGGCGCCGCCTCCCGCAGCGTGCGTGATCGCCGCGGTGGAGACAAAACAAGCCACGAGCGTGCTCGGCAGAAAGCGCCCTGCGAAGGCCGGCTTTTTCCAACGATGTTCTTTGGACATTGCAAGTTTTAACGCCTGGGTGTTTTCAATCCCAAATGTTTCTCATAAATCTCGACGGTCTTTGTCATGCTCTCGACTGTCCAGGCCAAAGCATCGTCGGGACCGTTTGGATTGCGTCCGCTGGAATACACGATGATGGGACGTTGCGGGCCGTTGACGGGCGGCAATCCGTAGCTCATCAGCACCCAGTCACCCGCGAGCCTCGCCGCGCGGCCATTGGCGTCGGGAAACGGATGGATGCTGATCAGGCGCTGGACCGTCGCAGCAGACAATTCAGCTGGACTCATTCTGCCTTGATCCACTTGAGCAGACGCATGTTCAAACCATTCATCGAACTGAGCCATCTCAGCACCCACTTCTCGCTCGTCTACTAGAGCAGCTGCGGCGCGCCCCTGGGGAAAACCGGTCGGTTGCCGACGGAACTCCCCAAATCGAGCACCAAATTTTTCAAATGCATCAGGATCATTGAAAGGCATGGTGCCCTGGCCCAGCATCGCATTCAGGCGCTTGAGATGCTCGGTATCCAACGGGTGGCCCTGCCCCATCCATTCCTTCACTTGATGATTAGCAGCCTGCCAATTGCGCCCTGCCAATGGCGTTGACTGCGCGGTATTGGAAATACCGGCACGTCCCTGATCCACTTCCTGGCGGGCTGCCTCTGCCTTCTGTGCCGTTCTAGCACCACCGGTTTCGATCAGTTTTTGGATCGTCCCCCAGCGCTTTTGCATGTGCTTGAGTTTGGCTTCTTGCTCTTTGCGCACCTGCGGGCTGATGGGCTGGTTTAAAACCAAGTTCATCAGACGGATTTGCGTGCCCCGCGTGCCGACATGCACCTTTTTGAAGTCGAGGCCCGGTGGAAGCTCCCGCATGGCCGGGTTATCAGCCAAGTTCAGCGACTTCAGCTTTGGGAGGACCCCAATGCTGGAAGGAATCGTCGACAGCGAACAACCCTTTAACTCCAGATATTCAACATTAGTACTTTCGCCGATTTTCTCAGGCAAATGGCTAAACCTTGGATTATCAGAAAGCTCGATCTGCCTGATTTTTGGACCCATTCCCCCTTCTGGCAAGGCTGACAAATCACAACCCTTTGCCTCGAACACTTCTAATTTTTTCAAATCCGCCATCGACTCGGGGAGTGCGGTGAGGTGGCGGTTATTTTTTACCTCCAGCATGACCAATTCGCTCGCCAGACCGATGTTTTCCGGCAACTCACGCAGGTCGCAATCGTCTGCCTGGATGCGAGCCAATGCAGGCGCGTAAGCCAGATCAGGCGGCAATGTTTCAAGCGATGGATTGCCGCTCACGATGAGATTGCCCAAATGAGGCAACAGAAAAAGCCCATCGGGAAGACTGCTCAGATTTTGCTCTTCCAGAGACAAGACGAAGGAGTCCTGCTGGTGGGCTTTGAGAATTTTGGTCTTCACCGATTCAGGCCCTGACCAATTCGCCAAAAAATCCTGCAGCATTTCTCTTTGTTCGCTTTTGCTCTGCGGCAATATCGGCCTGATTTCCGCTCTGCCCGCATGACCTCTGATCGAGGCGGATAACAGACGACTGGCTCCGGGCTCCGACACGACCCGTTCGGCAATTTTCGTCAGTCTCTGCCGATCCAGCACAGGTCCACGGGGTTCGTACGCAAATGCCCGCCTTGGAGCAGATGACCTTGAACTCGATGAGCTTCCCTCGGCACGTGGGGACAAATCAGCCGGGCGATTGAGTGCGGAGCGATACCTCAATGGCGGGCGCTGCGTGCTCGCTCCCTCTCCCGATGTCGCCGTAGGTTGGGTGAGACGTGATGACGAATCGATTGACGATGGCTTCATAGAGTTTTCCGATATGACTTGTTGGAGTATTTTCAAAAAACGAAACGCGTCCACCAAATTAACGCGAAGAAATTACAAAATCAACGAAACGACCACGAAAAATAAAATATATCATTTAAATAATTGATGATTTATTTTAATAAATTAAATCAACCATTAATTAGTCCGCCCTGAACAATTCCGTTCTCAACCGCGGACAGGTCGGCGGTCACCGTGTGCGGCGAACAACGCGGCGATGACCGCCTGCATCGGCAGCCCGAATCGGGCGCATAAAAGCCGCAGCGCGACC
>NZ_BQXQ01000012.1 GCF_030159055.1 Acidovorax sp. SUPP3334 | reverse complement strand
CAGCATGCGCATTTCTTCCAACACATTGTGGGCCAGGGTGCGTCCGTCTCGTTTCATGCTTTCAATGAAAGCACCGATGGCCGCACTGCGCAAGAGCGTGTTCTCTAAGTTACTGACTTATGAGTAATCAATCAACAAGCGACGGCGTCGAAAACAGGCAATCTGAAGGTTTTGAGAGACTCCCGAGCATCGATGCCTCACCCCTTGCGCGGCTTCACCTTGCTGGCCGCCAGCTTGGCCCGCTCGCGCGCCACCTCGACATCCGCATCGAACGCCAGCGCCACGCCCATGCGCCGCTTCACGAAGCTCTCGGGCTTGCCGAACAGGCGCAGATCGGTGTTCGGCACGCGCAGGGCTTCATCCACGCCGTCGAAGGCGATGCCTTGCGCCTCCACGCCGCCATAGATGACGGCGCTGGCGCCCGGGCTGCGCAGCGCGGTGTTGACGGGCAGGCCCAGGATGGCGCGGGCGTGCAGTTCGAATTCGCTCTGCACTTGCGTGGTCAGCGTGACCAGGCCCGTGTCGTGCGGGCGGGGGCTGACCTCGCTGAACCACACCGCGTCACCCTTCACGAACAGCTCCACGCCGAACAGGCCCTGGCCGCCGAGGTCGTCGGTCACCGCCTTGGCGATGGCGCGGGCACGCTCCAGGGCGGCGGGGCGCATGGGTTGGGGCTGCCAACTTTCCACGTAGTCGCCGCTGACCTGGATGTGGCCGATGGGCTCGCAAAAGTGCGTCTCGGGCTGGCCGCCTTCGCCGAGCGCGCGCACGGTCAGCAGGGTGATCTCGTAATCGAAGTCGATGAAGCCTTCGACGATGACGCGGCCATGGCTCACGCGGCCGCCGGCCATGGCGTAGTCCCATGCCTTTTGCACGTCGGCCGGGCCGTCGATCTTGCTTTGGCCCTTGCCCGAACTGCTCATCACGGGCTTGACGATGCAGGGGTAGCCGATGCCTGGTGTGCCGGCCGCGCCGTCGATGGCGGCCTGCAGTTCGGCCAGCGAATCGCAAAATTGGTAAGGGCTGGTGGGCAGGGCCAGCGTTTCGGCGGCCAGGCGCCGGATGCCTTCGCGGTCCATGGTGAGGCGCGCGGCGCGCGCCGTCGGGATCACGCGCACGGTGCCGGCCGCCTCCAGCTCTTCGAGCATGGGCGTGGCGATGGCTTCGATCTCGGGCACGACGAGGTGCGGCCGCTCCGCTTCGATCAGCGCTTTGAGCTGCGCCGGATCGCTCATGGTGATGGTGCGGGCATGGTGGGCGACCTGCTGGCCGGGCGCGTTCTCGTAGCGGTCCACCGCGATGGTTTCCACCCCCAGGCGCTGCAGGGCGATGAGGACTTCCTTGCCCAGCTCGCCCGAGCCGAGCAGCATGACTTTGGTGGCCGAGGGCGAGAGGGGGGTGCCGAGAGTGGTCATAACAGTGAGAAAAGGATGGAAAGAAAAACGAGGGGGCGCGCAGGGCGCTGGGCACCGTTTGCCCACGCACGCCGGAGGCTGGCCCGCAGCGCGAACAATAATAGACGCCCATGGCGCACCCCCCTCTTTTCCAGATCGATCACCTGCGCAAGCGCTACGGCGATGCCACGGTGGTCGACGATGTCTCTTTCTCCATCGTGCCGGGCGAATGCCTGGGCGTGATCGGCCCGAACGGCGCGGGCAAGACCACCACCATCCGCATGTGCCTGGGCCTGACCGCGCCCGACGGCGGCAGCGTGCAGTTCCACCCCGATGCGGGTGGCGCGCCGCTGTCCATGCCGCAGGACGCGCTGGCCATCAAGGCCCAGTTGGGTGTGGTGACGCAGTTCGACACGCTGGACCCGGATTTCACCTGCGCCGAGAACCTGCACATCTTCGGCCGCTACTTCGGGCTGAAGGGCACGGTGATGCAGGAACGCGTTCCGCGCCTGCTGGAGTTCGCCGCGCTCACGCACAAGGCCGGGGCCAAGCCCGGCGAGCTGTCGGGCGGCATGAAGCGGCGCCTGTCGCTGGCCCGCGCTCTGGTGAACGACCCGCGCCTGCTGCTGCTGGACGAGCCCACCACGGGCCTGGACCCGCAGGCGCGCCACCTGATGTGGGAACGCCTGCAGCTGCTGGTGCAGCAGGGCAAGTCGATCCTGCTGACCACGCACTTCATGGACGAGGCCGAGCGCCTGTGTTCGCGCCTGCTGGTGCTGGACCACGGCCGCAAGATCGCCGAAGGCCGCCCGCGCGAACTGATCGCCGAGCACCTGGAGCCCGACGTGGTGGAGCTGTTCGGCGTGGGCGCGGTGGCGCTGGCCGACGATGCAGCGCTGCGCCCCCTGGCCGCGCGCATCGAAGTGAGCGGCGAGACCGTGTTCTTCTACACGCAGGACGCCCGGCCGCTGCTGAGCGCATTGAGCGCGCACCCGCACCTGCGCACGCTGCACCGCCCCGCCAACCTGGAAGACCTGTTCCTGAAGCTCACCGGCCGGCAGATCCGCGAAGACGGCTGAAGCGGCAGCCTTGGCAAGGAAATGCTCGCGATTTCAAAAAAATTATTTCGCGCGCCCTGCATCCAAACGGCGTTCCCGTGGGTAGTACCTACAGCAGCGGACATTGCTGCTGTTCTTTCAACCCAACCGACGACAAGGGAAACGCCATGACCATTCAGCCAACGCTCTCTCGCTTCATCCCCCTGACCGGTGCCATCGCCGCCGCGGCCCTGCTCACGGCCTGTGGCTCCATGATGTCGCCCGGCATGAAGTTCTCGCAGGACAGCCTGCCCGAGGCCGTCAAGGTGCCTGCCGGCAACAAGGTCGCCATGGAAACCGTGGGCATGGGCGACATCACGTACGAATGCCGTGACAAGGCCAATGCCGCCGGCCAGACCGAATGGGTGTTCGTCGGACCGAAGGCCGTGCTGAACGACCGCAGCGGCAAGCAGGTGGGCACGTATTACGGCCCGCCCGCCACGTGGGAGTCGCAGGACGGCTCCAAGATCACCGCCACGCAGGTCGCGGTCGCGCCGGCCGGCACGGGCAACCTGCCCTACCAGCTGGTGAAGGCCAACCCTGCCACGGGCATGGGCGCCATGTCGGGCGTGACCTTCATCCAGCGCGTGGCGCTCAAGGGCGGCGTCGCCCCTGCCGCAGCCTGCACCGCCGCCAACAAGGGCGACCGCCAGACCGTGAAGTACCAGGCCGACTACATCTTCTGGAAAGCGGCCTGACGCCCAGGGGCGGGGCCCTGCGCGCTGATGCCTCGGGAGCACCGCCATGTCGGCTACCATGCGGCCCACGTTCCGGGCGGTCCATCGCCAGTGCCCGGCGTTCGACCGCTGGAGCCCCCGCCCCTTGCCACCCACGCCTGCCCCTGACGACGACTTCGACTACGAAGCCACGCTGGCCCGCTGCGCAGCGGGCGACCGGCAGGCCATGCGCCGCCTCTACGAGCACGAGGGACCGCGCCTGCTGGGCGTGGCCTGGCGCATCGTCCGGCAACGGGCGCTGGCCGAAGACATCGTGCACGATGCCTGCGTGAACATCTGGACCCGCGCCGCCAGCTTCGATGTCGGCCGGGGCAGCGCCCGCGGCTGGATCTACAGCGTGGTGCGCAACCTGTCCCTCAACGCCGTGCGCGACGCGGGCCGCCACGTCGATGTGGACGACGACACCGCGCAAGCCCTGGAGGCCGATCTGTCGATGCAGGCCCACCGCGAAGTCGCCGAAGCCTTCGAACTCAACGCCAGCCTGGGCCGCCTCCACCACTGCCTGGAGGGCCTGGACCCCGCCCGGCGCAACTGCGTGCTGCACGCCTATGTGGACGGCTGCTCGCACGGCGAAATCGCCGAACGCCTGGGCGCGCCGCTGGGCACCGTGAAGGCATGGATCCGGCGCAGCCTGACCTCGCTGCGGGAGTGCATGGCATGACCGCCACCCCGACACCCGGCACCGGCCTGCCCGGCCATCCCGAAGATTTGCAGGGGCTTGCCGGCGAATACGTGCTGGGCACCTTGTCCGCCGCCGCCCGCCGCCAAGTGGCGCAGCGCCTGTCCACGGACACCGCACTGCAGCGTGCCGTGGCCGAATGGGAAGCACGGCTGCTGCCATTGACCGCGCTGGCCGATCCGATCGCCCCGCCTGAGCAGCTCTGGGCACGCATCGATGCATCGCTGCAGGCGGCCGAAGGGCCCCGTGCGCAAGCGGCGGCTCATGCCGCGGCGCCCGCTCGCCCCCAGCCCACGCCGGCCACTCCGTTGCGCAACTGGTGGAACCACCTGGGCCTGTGGCGCGGACTGGCGGGCTCGGGCTTCGCCATGGCCGCCGTGCTGGCTGCGGTGCTGGTCACCCGCATGGCGCCGCAGGCTGCGGCGCCACAGTTCATGGTGGTGCTGGTGGCCCCGCAGGACAAGGCGCCGGGCTGGGTCGTGCAGACCAGCTCGCACCGGTCGATCCAGCTCATTCCGCTGGGCGTGGCCGAAGTGCCGGCCGACCGGGCGCTGGAGTTCTGGACCAAGGCCGACGGGTGGAGCGGCCCGGTTTCGCTCGGGTTGGTCAAACCCGGCCAGCCGCTGCAGCTGGCGCTGGAGAAACTGCCACCGCTGCAGCCCAACCAGTTGTTCGAGCTGACGCTGGAGCCGCCGAGCGGCTCGCCCGTCGGCAAGCCGACCGGGCCGATCCAGTACATCGGCCGGGCCGTCAAGGTGTTGTAACGCGGCCTGCCGCAGCACAATAGGGGCATGCAAGCCGCCCCCTCTTCCAAGCCCGATCCATCGCCCGCCACGGCCAGCCCGTCCATCTGGCGCGCGCCGCAGCTTTCCGCCCGCTGGTGGCCCGTGTTCCTGCGCAACCTGCTGGTCTGGCGCAAGCTGGCCATTCCGAGCCTGGTGGGCAACATCGCCGAGCCTTTGATGTGGCTGGTCGCCTTCGGGTACGGCATGGGCGCGCTGGTCGGCCAGGTGAATGTGGGGTCGGCGGGCGGAGGCACCACGCAGGTGCCCTACATCCTCTTTCTGGCCAGCGGCTCGATCTGCATGAGCGCCATGAACGCCGCCAGCTTCGAGGCGCTTTATTCGGCCTTCTCTCGCATGCATGTGCAAAAGACGTGGGACGGCATCATGAATGCGCCCGTCAGCCTGGACAACGTGGTGCTGGCCGAGATGCTGTGGGCCGCGTTCAAGGCCGTGTTCACCGTCACCGCCATTTTGGGCGTGATGCTGGCGCTGGGCATCAGCCACAGCCCCAAGCTGCTCGTGGCCTGGCCCGTGCTGCTGTTCACCGGGGTGATGTTCTCCAGCATCGCGCTGATCTTCAATGCCCTGGCCAAGGGCTACGATTTCTTCACCTACTACTTCACGCTGGTGCTCACCCCGATGATGTTCCTGTCGGGGGTCTTCTTTCCACGCGATCAGCTGCCCACCGTGGTGCGCCATGTGTCCGACTGGCTGCCGCTGGCCAATGCGGTGGAGCTGGTGCGCCCGCTGTTCATGGACCAGTGGCCCGCGCATCCGCTGCGCCACGGACTGGTGCTGGTGGTGACCACGGTGGTCGCGTTCTGGACGGCGCTGGCGCTCACGCGCAAGCGGTTCAGGGCCTGAGGTCGGGTCAGCTAGGAATATCTTTTTTTGTTACTCGCTTACCGACAAACTTAATTCCATTCTGATCAAGTCTACGTTTAGCGCGTTCAGTATCAGCAAATTGCACATTACCGGAAGCAACCCAAAGCCAAACGTTTACCCGAGCATGTGGCTTTAAATCATTGTCTAAATGCCGAAGTGCTGCCTTTCGCTTTGCAATCACCGTCGACACCTGATCCCCCTTAGCAGAATGTGGCTCCACAGCAATCAATTTTTTGGTTCTATCATGACCTAATATGTAATCCCAGCGATTCTCACTCTCTCGCCCTCTTAAATACGCAGCATCGATATCAATGCTGTCGCCAAATTCACTCCGAATGGATGAATCTATACAACTTAGATGTGCGTTCTCCACCGCTCCAAGTCCATCGCATACAAGGCCATGAAGTTGGGAATTTTCTAATAGAACTGCTCGTGTCGGCGTAATCTTCTTTTTGATTGCCTTTTTAAGCATTCCCAACCCTCTCGTTTTCGTTAACTGCCTTACGTACCGCATCACCAAAGCGGGAACTGTAGCGAGTTAACCCTCCCCAATCTGCCTCGCCGGCCATCTCGGCATCTGGATCTAGTTTCGAAATATCTTGCGCTGTAACTTTTCCATCGTCTCCAAACGAAAGGAAATGTGCCCGATAATCTTTATTTAACGCTGCTTCGGAAACATCTCGAAGTTCCCCAGCAGGAACCCCAAATGCTTCGCTAACTAATTGCCATCTAGCATGATATGTCTTCAAACGCTGCAGCATCCAGACTGCAGTAAGTACATGCGGTGAATGCGTTGACAAAACCACCTTGTATCCACGCCACAACAGATCCATCACAAGCAAAAGAAAAACTGTGATCGCTTCAGGATGCAACCCCATCTCAGGCTCTTCAATAATGGCCCAATCGATATTTTGATCTTTACGCTTATTAGTTCTTGGCAATAAATGATACATACCCAGCAGCAGAGGAGTGAATTCACGCTGCCCTGCAGTCCAAGTCATAAACGGTAATTTTGATTTGCCGTGAGTTAATTTTAACCTTTTAGTACTCATACTGTCCGTCTCCAGCGCAACGGTCCCGCCGTGAAATATAGCATCGTCAATTAATGAGCGGTATCGCTGCTTAAGAAGCTTGCTCACAGGAAATAAATCACTATCGCCGGAATTAAATCGATCAAAAAGATTTTGACTAAAAATTCGGGCTACGACTGGCATTTCCGCACTGAGCCGTTGAAATGGAGCCGCCCATCCATCACTAATAAGAGCAGAGCGGTGCGCAGGAATGAAAAAGGCGCGCTCGGCTAAGGTTCCACGGCGTTTCAGCGTATCCGGATTAACTAAAGAGCCGTCAAATTTAATAGAAGACTTGTCGCCCCAAGCATTACCCATACCTGTTCCAAATATTAGCTCAACGGCCTCCGATTTCGTTTTTGCCACTTGTCCTGCATCATTTAGCGATTTAATTATGTGTCGCCCATCAATTGCTGTTTTAAGCCATTGCAAAGCTAAGCTTTTCCCAGTGCCCTGGGCGCCAACCAAAATAGTAAGATCCCCTAATTTTAAAGAAACGTCTTTTATCTGTGCAAAATTATTTATTTCAATTTTTGACATTCTTAACTCCATTTTTGGTGTTCGACTGCATCATCTTAAAGTGCACTCTCTAACTTCTGTAGTCTTGAGTCTTTGATCCGACATGAGGGAGCCTCTCAAAACCCCTATCCCAGCCACTCGGCACCCTTATAAATCAACGAGTTACGGCGCTCGAACTTGCAAATTCGGAGGTTTTGAGAGGTTCCCATGATGGATGCGTAAAGACACAGCTATGTTCGTGCCAATTTCCTTCAACACTCATTCATCTGGCTATCCAAGTTATGAACACATCTTCAATCTGTAACGTCGGCATCATCGGCGCAGGCACCATGGGCAACGGCATCGCGCAGGCTTGCGCGGTGTCCGGCATCAGCGTGGTGATGGTGGACATTTCCGACGCGGCCGTGCAAAAGGGCGTGGCCACCGTGGCCGGCAGCCTGGACCGGCTCATCAAGAAGGAGAAGATCACCGCCGCCGACAAGGACGCGGCGCTGGCACGCATCAAGACATCGACGAACTACGACGACCTGAAGGCGGCGCAGATCGTGATCGAGGCGGCCACCGAGAACCACGAACTCAAGGTCAAGATCCTGAAACAGGTCGATGCCATCGTGGCGCCGGAGGTCATCATCGCCTCCAACACCTCGTCGATCTCGATCACGCAGCTGGCGGCTGCCACTTCGCGGCCCGACCGCTTCATCGGCATGCATTTCTTCAACCCGGTGCCGATGATGGCGCTGGTGGAAATCATCCGCGGACTGCAGACCAGCGATGCCACGCACGACGCGGTGAAGGCGCTGTCGGAGACGCTGGGCAAAAGCCCCATTACCGTGAAGAACGCGCCCGGCTTCGTGGTCAACCGCATTCTGGTGCCGATGATCAACGAGGCGTTCTTCGTGCTGGCCGAGGGCCTTGCCACGCCCGAGGACATCGACGCCGGCATGAAGCTGGGCTGCAACCAGCCCATCGGCCCGCTGGCGCTGGCGGACATGATCGGCCTGGACGTGTGCCTGGCGGTGATGAACGTGTACCTGACCGAGTTCGGCGACAGCAAGTACCGGCCCTGCCCGCTGCTCAAGGAAATGGTGGCCGCCGGCCGCCTGGGCCGCAAGACCGGCCAGGGTGTCTACACGTACTGACGCGGACGGGCGCTGGCCGTGCCAGGGCCCGCCTTCTCACTGGCAAAACGCTACTGATTCAATAGCAATATGCCGGCGTATTCATTGCGCTGGAGGCATTTTTTTGCCTGACCCTTTGGATCCGCGGTTGCGAGCGCGCAGGCCGCGCGAGGGTCGCGCGGCTACACGCATCTGAGCCCACGCACCGCCCTGCCCGGCGGTGCCCCGGCCACGCGAAGGGATATGAAAAATTAAATTGCACACAATTTAATTGACCGACACAATCCAGCCCATGCCACGCCGCACCGCCCTCGCCACCCCGGACTCCACGCCCAGCCCTGCCGTGCTGCAGCTGGACAACCAGGTCTGCTTCGCGCTCTATTCCGCGTCGCTGGCGATGACCAAGCTCTACAAGCCGCTGCTGGACGCCATCGGCCTCACCTACCCGCAATACGTGGTGATGCTGGCGCTGTGGGAGCGCGACGGCATCACCGTCTCCGAACTGGGCGAACGCCTGTTCCTCGATTCCGGCACGCTCACCCCGCTGCTCAAGCGCCTGGAGGCCTCGGGCCTGGTGGCCCGGTTGCGCGATGCGAAGGACGAGCGCCGCGTGCGCACCACCGTCACGCCCGCCGGCCGCGCCCTGCGCGACCGCGCCGAAACCATTCCCGCCTGCGTGCTTCAAAGCAGCCAGTGCACCCTGCCCGAACTCACCGCGCTGACCCGGCAGCTGCAGCAGCTGCGCGACCGGATCGGCCCGGGCTGACCGGGCCGATCGACCCCGTTTTCGTTTCGTTGTCCCCAACCGCCCGCTCCGCGGGCAATCACTGCAAAGGAATCACCATGCCATCGCTCGATCAAGTCCTCTACACCGCCCGCGCCCACACCACCGGCGGCCGCGACGGCGCCTCGCGCACCGATGACGGACGCCTGGACGTGAAGCTGTCTTCCCCCGGCACCAGCGGCACGGGCACCAACCCCGAGCAACTCTTCGCCGCTGGCTACTCCGCCTGCTTCATCGGTGCCCTGAAGGCCGTGGGCGGTCAGCTGAAGATCGCCGTGCCACAGGACGTGGCCGTGGACGCCGAAGTCGATCTGGGCAAGATCCCCAACGCCTACGGCATCGCCGCACGCCTGACGGTGAGCCTGCCCGGCCTGGACCGCGACCAGGCGCAGCAACTGGTGGACGCAGCCCACCAGGTGTGCCCCTACTCCAACGCCACGCGCGGCAACATCGACGTGACGATCACGCTGGCCTGATCGGCAACGCCCTCGAAGCCCCCCGGCCGTGTTCGCACGCGGCCGGGGGGCTTTTTTGCTTTTCGGCCATTGCGACTTTTTCGCCGGAAAAGCACACTCACGCCGGCCGGTGGCACCATCGGAGCCATCGCGGGGCTGTCCCGCCCGTTCCCTGCGCACCCGCCGCGCCCGCCATGAAGATCGCCCTGCTCGCCGACATCCACGCCAATCGCCATGCCCTCGATGCCTGCCTGGCGCATGCCCGCGCCCAGGGCGCCGAGCAGTTCGCGCTGCTGGGTGACCTGGTCGGTTATGGCGGCGACCCGGTCGTGGTGGTCGATCAGGCGATGGCACTGGCGGCCGAGGGCGCGCCCTGCGTGCTGGGCAACCACGACGTCGCGGCACTGGAGCCTCCCGAGGCGCCGACGCAGATGGGCGACCAAAGCGCGCAGTGGACGCATGCGCAACTGGCGCCCCGGCACCGAGCCTTTCTGTCCACGCTGCCGCTCACGCGGCGGCTCGGCGCGAACACGCTGCTGGTGCATGCCAGCGCCCACGACCCCAGCCATTGGCATTACGTACAGGACGCCGGAGCCGCCGAGCGCAGCATGGCGGCGGCCAGCCGGCTCGACCCCGCCATTCGCTACGTTTTCTGCGGCCACGTGCATGAGCAGGCGCTGTATTTCCTCACGCCCACCGCCAAGCTCATGCGCTTCGCTCCGCAGCCCGGCGTGCCGGTGCCCGTGCCCCCGCACCGCCAGTGGCTGGCCATCGCCGGCTCGGTCGGCCAGCCGCGCGACCGCGACGTGCGCGCCATGTACGCGCTGTTCGACGACCACGCCGCCACGGTCACCTTCCACCGCGTGCCCTACGACCACGCCGCCGCCGCCGCCGCCGTGCGCGCCGCGGGTCTGCCCGCGTTCTTTGCCGACCGGCTGGAGCTGGGGCGATGAGCGCGGCCATGCCTCCACCGCCGCGGAGCGCCGCATGAAGCTGCTGGCGCCCGGCACCGAGGTGGACGGTTTCGTCGTGCATGAATGCCTGCACGCGGGCGGCATGGCCCATGTTTACCGGGTGGCTTATGCACGCCGGGCGGGCTGGGTGGGCCACGCAGGCAAGGAGGGCGAAGCGGTTCAGGTGCGCGATGCGGGCTTTGCGGACTTTCCCATGGCCATGAAAATCCCGCGCATGACGGCGGGCGACGGGGCCGAGAACATCGTCAGCTTCGAGGTCGAGCTGCAGATCCTGCCCACGCTCAGCGGCAGCCATGTGCCGCGCTTCGTGGCCGCAGGCGATCTGGCGCGGCTGCCGTACCTGGCCATGGAGTACATCGAAGGCCACACGCTGCAGCACTGGCTGGACCAGCCCGAAGCCCCGGACCCGGCCACGGTGGCCCGGCTGGGCGCGGCCATGGCGCACGCCGCGCACAGCCTGCACCAGCAGAACGTGTGCCACCTGGACCTGAAACCCGCCAACGTGCTGCTGCGGCCCGACGGCAGCGCGGTGCTGCTGGATTTCGGCCTGTCGTGCCATGCGCACTACCCCGACCTGCTGGCCGAGGAGATGCGCGAGGCCGTGGGCTCCCCCGCCTGGATCGCGCCCGAGCAGGTGGTGGGCGTGCGCGGCGACCTGCGCAGCGACCTCTTCGCCATCGGCGTGATGCTGTACGAACTGGCCACCGGAGAACTGCCCTTCGGCGCCCCCACCACGCGCGGCGGTCTGCGCCAGCGCCTCTGGATGACGCCCGCGCCCCCGCGCCGCCATCGCCCCGAGGTGCCCGAGTGGCTGCAGGAGATCATCCTGCGCTGCCTGGAGCCCGAGGCGGCGCAGCGCTACCCGTCGGCCGCACACCTGGCTTTCGACTTGATGCACCCCGAACAGGTGCCGATCACCGAACGCGGCCAGCGGCTGCGCGGGCCGGGCGTGCGCGCGCACCTGCGCCGGTGGCTCAAGGCGGCGGGCATGCATTACCATCCGAGCCCGCTGCCGGTGCGCCAGATCGAGGCCGCGCCCATCCTCATGGTGGCCGTGCCGGGCGAGGACGCGAGCGATGCCACGCTGTACTCGCTGCGCCAGGCAGCGGCGCGCTCGCTGGGCATCCGCCCCGGGGCGAGGCTGGCCTGCGTGACGGTGATTTCGCCCTCGGCCAGCAGCGCATCGGACAGCGAGCGCAGCGAAACCACGCTGCACCGCCGCCACCTGGTGCGGCTGCGCCAGTGGTCCGCAGGGCTGGACCTGGCCGGGCACAGCGCCAGCCACCAGGTGATCGAGGCGAGCGACGTGGCCCAGGCCCTGGTGCGCTACGCGCAGGGCAATCGCGTGGGGGTGATGATCCTGGGAGCGGCCACGCATGGCGTGCCGCTGCAGCGCTTCATCGACACCATTCCGATCCGCGTGGCGCGCGATGCGCCGTGCACCGTCATCCTGGTCAAGCAGCAGTTGCCCTTCACCGAACTGGCCGGGGGCGACAATGCCCTCCATGGATAACCTGCCCGGCACCGAGCCCACCCCTTCCCCCGAACCGTCCCCCGCTTCTCACGGCGATCCTTCCACCGCTTCCTCGCATCCCTACGCGCCCCTCACCCCCGACCTCGTGCTGGATGCGCTCGCCAGCGTGGAGCTGTACGGCGATGGCCGCCTGATGGCCCTGGGCTCGTATGAAAACCGCGTGTACCAGGTGTCGCTGGAAGACGGCAGCCGCGTCGTCGCCAAGTTCTACCGCCCCGGCCGCTGGAGCGATGCGCAAATCCTGGAAGAGCACGCCTTCTCGGCCGAGCTTGCGCAGGCCGAGGTGCCCATGGTGGCGCCGCTGGTGCTGCAGGACCGCACGCTGCACCACCACGCGGGCTTCGCGTTTTCCGTCAGCCCCTGGCGCGGCGGGCGCACGCCCGAGCTGGACGATTTCGAGGTGCTGGAATGGATCGGCCGCTTTCTCGCGCGCATCCACACCGTGGGCGAGGCCCGCCCCTTCGCGCTGCGCCCGGCGCTGGACATCGCCACCTTCGCGCAGGAACCCCATGACTGGCTGCTGGCTGAGGAGATCATTCCGCTGGACCAGCAATCGGCCTGGCGCAACGCCTGCGAGGAAGCTATCAAATCAATAGCGCAATACGGCATGGATACTGCGGTGGAAGGCCATTTCGGCTTGAACGATGCAAGGCCACTGCGCCTGCACGGCGACTGCCATCCGGGCAACGTGCTGTGGACCCCGACCGACCGGCCCGGCGGCGGCCCGCACTTCGTGGACCTGGACGACGCGCGCACCGGCCCGGCCGTGCAGGACCTGTGGATGCTGCTGTCCGGAGACCGCCGCCAGCGCACCGTGCAACTGTCCGCGCTGCTCGATGGCTACGAGCAGTTCCGACCCTTCGACCGGCGCGAACTGGCGCTGATCGAGCCGCTGCGCACGCTGCGGCTCATCCATTACAGCGCCTGGCTGGCGCGCCGCTGGGCCGACCCGATCTTTCCGATCAACTTCCCGTGGTTCGGCAGCAGCGACTACTGGCGCGGACAGGTGGACATGCTGCGCGAGCAGATGGAAGCGATGCAGGAACCGCCGCTGTCGGCTTGAAAGCGGCGGGCATTGGACGCTCGATGGCCTCAGCGGCCCTGCGGAAATCGCATGGACGGGTGATCCTCTGTCAAGCCAGCGCGGGTCTGCAGGTCTTCGATGACCGCCTCGTGTTCCTGGATGATGGGGTCCACCTGCCTTCCCAATCGTTCGGACTGTCGGGTCAGCAATCGCACGGCACCCACCGGGTCATCGCCCAGGTCGATACGTTGAGAATTCTGGCGATTCAGCGTTTGCTGCAGCGCCATCAAATCGCCCGCCGATGACTGCACCTGCGTCCGCAAGGATTCCAGTTGCGTGCGCACGGGCGAAGCAAGCAGCTCATTGGTGCTGGGCCCCAGCAATCCATTGATTCTCCGTTCGCGGGAGCGCAGCCCGGACAGCGCCGCATCCACGCCGAAAGCAGCCGATGCCGGTTCTTCGACCTGCGCACTGGCATTCGTACTTGCAGAGCCTTGGTCCTGATGGCGGCGAACGGAAGCGTTCCCGTTGGAGCTACCGATGCAATTGCCCATGAAACCGTCCTTGAAGTTTGCAGCGGACCATGCTCTCCGAACGCACTGGACAACGGTGAGGCAAGGCGAAGACCAGTACATCCCAACGAAGCCACGGCGGCGAATCCATCCCGGTCTGCGCGCGCAACCATGGACCCCGGCACGCTCGAAGCGCCACCGATGCGCCGATGCCACAAAACCGCACCGCGGCCTTTCGATAACTTTCAACAATTGACACTTTCCAACCGATAGCTAAATTCAGAGGTGGTTTCAGCATGTCGCCGTTCGAGACGGGCGACACCGTTCCCGTTCCCGTTCCCGTTCCCGTTCCCGTTCCCGTTCCCGTTTGCTTTTGCTTTTGCTGCTGCCCCATGCGTATCGCTGCTCTTGACGATGATCCGATCCTGATTGAGTTGATCCAGGCCTCCGCCGAACATGCCGGGCACTTGCCCCACCCCTTCACCGATGGCGCCAGCCTGCTCAAGGCACTGCGGACCGAGACCTTCGTCCTGCTGATCGTGGACTAGTGGCCCGATTCGTACAGGACTGCCGCCAGCGAATGCAACACATCACCGACGCCTGCCAGGCCAAGGCATGGGAACGGCTGCGGCAGGAAGCTCATGAACTGGGCGGGACCGCTGACCCGGGCGCTGGAGGTGGCTGCGATAGCGGGGAATGCGGGGATGTGGAGGTACTGGTCCGATCGGCAAGGGAAGCGATGGAGCAGGGGCTGGAGGCGTTGAAGACGGCTTACGCGGATCGCAGCGAAGACCAATTCGCATAGCGGCCTGCAGCGAAACGGCCCGGCCACGCGTCAGGGGGATGGAAGGTGCGCCTGCCGGTTCCTCAAAACTCCGCATGCACCCGCACCGAAACCACATCCACCGGCCCCCGATCCCGGTTGTAGCCCGGGTGCACGATGTGCTGCGCCCCCAGCGACACGGCTGACTGCAGCGGCCCGCCCGGCATGGGCATCGGGGCGAACGTGAGCCGGTAATACGCCTCCCACACGCGCTCGCTGCCGTAGCGCAACGCACCATCGCCCAGGAACGCCCCGAGCCCGCCCGCCGCCAGGTAGTTGCGGTGGTCGGCCGACAACCCATTGACCGCCACGGCGGCGCCCACGCGGTCGGCGGCGCGGCCCCAGGCGGTGCCGGCGATCTGGCCGCCGAAGGACAGCTGGCGGTCGATCTCGGCGAAGGCGTAGGTTTCCTGCCGGCCGCTGCTGCGGCTGGCGCGCACGAATATGCCGGCGTCTTCGGCCAGCGGGGCTTCCAGGGTCAGCGCCCAGCCGGTCTTGGTTTGCAGGCGGCGCACGGCGCCGACGTCCGGCGTGCCGCCGCCCTGGGATGCAGCCGCCAGCGCATCGGCGAAAGCGCCCATGACGGCGCGGTTGCGAAACAGCAGCACGCGCCCGCGCAGCAGGCCGGCGGGCAGGGCCACAGGCAGCTCGGATTCGGCCTCGATCTGGTCGCCGTAGTGCCTGGTCCAGGCACGGTCCAGCGGCTGGCCGTTGGATTCGCGCGGCTGCAGCGCGCGGCCACCGCGCACGGCCCACTGCGGCGTGCGGTATTCGAGGATGCCGGCCCAGGTGTAGCCACGCGCATCGGCCGCGTAGTCCCAGGCACCGGGGGTCAGGAACGACCAGTTGAAGAACTGCTCGCGTGGGTCCTTGGCGTAGGGGTTGTTGTCGAAGTAGTCGAGCAGCGAGACGTTGCCGGCCACCAGGGTCCAGCGGCGCGCGCTGGCGCTGCCGCCCAGTTCGTTGAAGTCGGGCTCGATGCGTTCGGTGCCGCCGCCCGCGTCCCAGCGCTGCAGCAGAAAGAGCCGGGCGCGATAGGCCTTGATCTGCGCGCCCGAGGTGCGCGCCAGCTCGCCGTTGGAGAGGCCGCCCGCGCCCGACAGGTGCGACAGCGGCACGCCCTGCCCCGCCTCGGGGTTGAAGTGGATCTGCCCGCCGGCCCAGGGGCGCAGCCCGAGGTCGGCGGTGGCGGTGAAGGAATACGAACGCTCGGCCGTGGGTACGAGGCTGTTGCGGCCGGTGTAGGGCGCATCGAACGAGGGCTTGTGCTGCCACACATACGTGGACTGCGCATGCAGGGCCCAGCGCGGCGGATCGCCATCCGGGGGTTCGCCGGCTGCGGCAGTGGCAGCTCCATCGGCATCGGCGGCCATGGGCGCAGCGAAAGCAGGGCAGGCAAGGAACAGCAATACCGTGGCGGCGGCGCCGAGCGCGGCTTGGAGCGCGCGCATCAGGGCCCGGCCACGGGCGAAATCAGGGAGGTGGGACGTCAGCATGCGGTGGCATTCTGGCAGTCCAATATGGCCGCCGCGTGTACACGGGGCCGCCCGCGCGGGTCAGCGTTGTTTTTTGCGCACAGGCAAGGTGGCGGCGGCGCTGCCGGAGACCTTTCCGCCCAGCGATGGGGGCAGATGGGGCAGCGGGCTGGGCATGGAATCATCCGCCGCTGCCTCCTGGGCGCGATGCGGTACGGCGGCGGGGTCGGCGGGCGAGCCTGCCGGCGCCATGCCGGCAGGCCGTGGCGCGGCGCCCACCGCATCCACGGCCCCCGTGGGTGCCGGTGCGGCCTGCGGCGCCGGCCCAGCGCCGCGTGCCGTGGGCATGGCGCGGCGCCATGCCTGGATCACGACTTCGTTGACGAACTGCCGGTCCAGCCACAGCCACAGCACCATCGGCGCGAGCGTGGGCAGCACCAGCACGCCCACCTGGTAGCCGTACACCAGCGCTTCCAGCTGCCACTGGGCGACCCGCAGAATCCGCACGTCGAGCTGCGCCGTGAGCACCACCTGCATGAGCAGGTGCATCACCAGGCTGAAGGCCTGCAACGGCACCAGCAGCGCGAAGCCCGCCAGCGCGCGCCAGGTGCGGCCGGGGCCGCGCGCGGACAGCAGCAGGGCCAGAAAGATGGGCAGGCCGTAGGCATAGCGGCCCGGGTCGGACTCGACCGTGATCTCGACCAGGCGGTTGCCGGTCTGCGGGGTCGCGACCGCCACCGAGGTATCGACCTCGATCCCGCCAGGGCGAACCCGGACCTCGCGCACCCAGCCGGGCGCGCCATGCTCCAGCGCCACGGCGGCGACTTTGCCCACGGGGTACGAGGTCCAGGGCGACACCCGGATCCACAGCAGCGTGAGCAGCACGACCCCGGCGAACAGGCCGAGGATGAAGATTTTCAGGCTGGCGGCGCGGCGCATGCGAAGCCGCGGATCAGGCCGGCACCGCAGCGGAGGCAGAGGACGAAGCGGCGGCTGGCGGCGCGGCCGGTGGATCGTTCGGGGGCGAGCCCGATGCGCCGGACCGGCTGCCTGCGCGCACCCACAGCAGCCAGACGATGAGCACGTCCACCATGATGAGGGCCTGCCAGAGGTATTCGTGGGCGAAATTGAAGACGGCGGTGTTCCACTGCCCCAGGTAGAACAGGCTGATCACGCGCACGATGTTCATGGCCTGCACGGCGACGAACCCGGCGACCAGCCCGACCAGCTTGTGGCGCCAGGTGGCGGGAAACGCCAGGACGGCCGCGAAGAGCACGATGCACGCCTCGATGCCGTTGCAGCCCGCCTCGATGGACACGCCGAAACCCGTCGTCTGGTTCCACAGCACCTTGCCGGCAGCGGCGGCCGAGCTATCGAACCAGGTAACCAGCCCCGCGCAGATGCGCGCCAGCAGCGCCGTCCAGGGCAGCACCAGGTGCTGCTGCACCCAGCCCAGCATGTTGATGCCGAACATCGAAAGCTGCAGGGTCAGGAAGATCAGGAAAAAGCGCAACATGCCGGAAAGGCTCCGCAGAGTGGGACGGGATCGGGCCGGGATCGACGCACATTATCCAGGCAGTTCGCCCCTGCGGCCCCAGGGGAAAGCCTGTGAACAGGGGACATGTCTGCGCGCAGGGCCACGCGCCTTCAGTGACATGGGGCAGCACAAGGAACCCTGAAACGCAGCAGTGACTTCATGGCTCGCAACGATCCGTCGCCAACTCGGCGGTATTCTCCGTTGGTAATGGCTATGCTGCGCTCCGTCAAAATGCCTATGGGTTTGAGCAAGGTTCAGCAGGATGCTTTCCTGGGAGAAAAAGCCGTCCATGAACCGGTCACCACAGCGCAAAACAATTCCCTGCGATGGCTCGTTGATGAACTGATCAGCACGCTCCCATTGAATTCAGCAGAGGTTCATCGGCATCCCGATGTGAGTAGAAAAAACGCGACCGAAGCGAGTACCGCAATATGGCGCTGAAACACTCCGCCATCGCGGCGCTTTGGATCGCCTTCCCTCTTTGCCCTTCCCTCGCTCAGGAGTCCAAGCCTCACACCCCTGCACGCAAGCTCTGGTCCATCGCCGCAGTGGCTTCCATCGACATCACGCGGGCCGCCGCACAAAGCGCAGCGGGAGAAACCGCGCCCTGTGCGGGCATCCGGCCGCTGGGGGAGCGCGATGTCCGGCAGTTCCTCGGCCACGCGCGGCCGATCGACCGGCGTGCCTATCTGCACGACCATTTCCTCACGGGCGATTGCTACACGGAAGCTCGGGTTCGCTTCAAGGATGGCCGCGTGGCAACGCTGGGGATTGCCAACGACGCCGGCACCGCCGTTCTCACCCCGGTCGTAAGGGGCAAGGAGCAGGCGCCTGGGCGCTATCTGCACTGCGCGCAGTGCACGGGCTTGCTGGACTTGGCGGACCGCGAGCTGCCGAAATAGCGCTCGCGCGCCAGGGCCGCAGCGTGGCAACGCCACACCAGAAGCGCGGGCGCTCGATGAAAAACCCCCGGCTTCTGCCAAAGGCCGGGCCTTGGATTGCTATTAATTACATAGCAATACTCCCTAGTGAATCATGCGCTGGAGGCCTTTCAGACCAACAGTGCATTCACCCGCTTCACATAGGCCGCCGGGTCTTCGGGCAGGCCACCTTCGGCCAGCAGCGCCTGGTCGAACAGGATGTGCGCGAGGTCGTGGAAATGCACGCTGCCGTCCAGCTTCTTGACCAGCGCGTGCTCGGGGTTCACCTCCAGCACGGGCTTCGATTCAGGCGCCTGCTGGCCGGCCTGCTTGAGCATGCGGGCCAGCTGGGTGCTCATGCCGTCGTCCTGCACGACCAGGCAGGCGGGCGAATCGACCAGGCGGGTCGTGGCGCGCACGTCGTCGGCCTTGTCCTTGAGGGCTTCCTTGAGCTTGGCCAGCAGCGGCTTGAAGGCCTCGGCGGCTTCCTCGGCGGCCTTCTTCTCGGCCTCGTCCTGCAGCTTGCCCAGATCGACCGCGCCCTTGGCCACGGACTGCAGCGGCGTGCCGTCGAAGTCCTGCAGGTAGTTCAGCGCCCACTCGTCCACGCGGTCGGTCATCAGGAGCACCTCGATGCCCTTTTTCTTGAAGACTTCGAGCTGAGGGCTGTTCTTGGCGGCGGACAGCGTGTCGGCGGTGATGTAGTAGATGGCGTCCTGGCCTTCCTTCATGCGCGCCTTGTAGTCGGCGAACGAGACGGTGACCGCATCGCTTTGCGTGGAGGCGAAGCGCAGCAGCTTGGCCAGGCGCTCGCGGTTGCCGAAGTCTTCGCCCAGCCCTTCCTTGAGCACGGCGCCGAACTCGGCGTAGAACGCCGTGTACTTGCCTTCCTTGGCCTTGTCTTCGTCGCTGACCACGTCGGTCACGCCGTCAGCGCCTTCTTCACCGGCGGTGTGCTTGTCGTGCTTGGCCAGGTCTTCCAGCATGCTCAGCACGCGCTTGGTGGAGCCTTCGCGGATGGCGCGCACGTCGCGGCTTTCCTGCAGCAGTTCGCGGCTCACGTTGAGCGGCAGGTCGCTGGAGTCGATCACGCCCTTCACGAAGCGCAGGTAGGTGGGCATCAGCGCCTCGGCGTCGTCCATGATGAACACGCGCTTGACGTACAGCTTCACGCCGGCCTTCTTGTCGCGGTTCCACAGGTCGAACGGGGCCTTGGCCGGCACGTACAGCAGTTGCGTGTATTCCGTGTTGCCTTCGACGCGGTTGTGGCTCCAGGTGAGCGGGTTCTCGTGGTCGTGGCTGATGGCCTTGTAGAAGTCCTGGTACTGCTCTTCGGTGATGTCCTTCTTGGGGCGGGTCCACAGGGCGCTGGCCTTGTTGACGGTTTCCCACTCGCCGGTATTGACCATGCCGCCGGGCTGGCGGCCGCCGTTTTCGTCGCCGGGGTTGATCAGCTCGCCCTCTTTCCACTCTTCCTTTTCCATCAGGATGGGCAGGCTGATGTGGTCGGAATACTTGCCGATGATCGACTTGATCTTCCAGGCGTTCAGGAACTCTTCGGCGTCGTCGCGCAGGTGCAGGATGATGCTGGTGCCGCGCTCGGGGCGGGTGATGGTCTCGACCTCGAAGGCGCCGGTGCCGCCGCTGATCCAGCGCACGCCTTCTTCGGCCGGCAGGCCGGCGCGGCGCGATTCCACGGTGATCTTGTCGGCCACGATGAAGCCGGAATAAAAGCCCACGCCGAACTGCCCGATCAGCTGGCCCTGCTCGGAGGCAGTGGCCTTCTGGTCGCCCGAGAGCTTGCCCATGAAGTCCTTGGTGCCGCTCTTGGCGATGGTGCCCAGGTGGTCGATGGCCTCCTGCTGGCTCATGCCGATGCCGTTGTCGGTGATGGTCAGCGTCTTGGCGTCCTTGTCGAAGGCCACGCGCACTTCGAGGTTGGGCGCGTCCTCATACAGCGCGTTGTTGTTGAGGGCCTCGAAACGCAGCTTGTCGCAGGCGTCGGACGCATTGGAGATCAGCTCGCGCAGGAAGATTTCCTGGTTGGAGTACAGCGAATGCGTGACCAGGTGCAGCAGTTGCGCCACTTCGGCCTGGAAGGAATGGGTCTGTTTGCTCATGGTGTGGATTCGGAGGTCTGGGTCATTCACAAAAAGAGGGATGCCCCGCTAATTAGGGGCAGGCGCCGCATTATCAAGGCTGAAAGATACGGGCCCGGGCAGCGCCCCGCGCCACGGCGGCACGGGCGGCCTGAAAGATGGCGCGAGGGCTCGCCCCCCGGCGGGCGCCGGGCAGTGAACTCCAGCGCCGCGCGGCGTTCCAACCGGCCACCCCTCTCAACCACCGGTCACCCCGAACTGGACCCATGCGCAAACTCCGAACCCTTCTGCTCCGACCGGTGCTGCACGCGGTGCTGGTCATGCTGCTCTGGCCCGTCGCGCCCTTGTGGGCCCAGGTCGTGGGCCGCCCGGAAGGATTTGCGGCGCAGGTCACCGGCGGCGGCCAGGCCCAGGCCGTTCGGCCCGAGTCGCTGCAGGCCTTGGAACGCGCCCTGTGCGATCGCTTTGCCGGCCACCGGTGCACCGACCAGACTCCGCGCGTGGTGGTGCTGGACAAACTCTTCGACTTCAGGGGCTCCCTGCCGGCCAACGGCGCGACCAGCACCACCGAGGCGGGCTGCATCGCCTTCGCCTGCAAGGACGACGCGCCGAGCCGGGGCCAGCAGGCGCTGAACGTCGCCCACTTCTGCGACGGCCGCCCGGCAGCGCCGGTGACCTATGACAACGCGGGCCGGGCGCCGCTGCAGGTGGGCTCCAACAAGACGATCGTCGGCATGGGCGGCAACGCAGGCATCCAGGGGCGCGGCCTGCGCATCGGCGATGGCAACCGCAACGTGATCGTGCAGAACCTGCGCATCACCGACATCAACCCGGACGTGATCTGGGGCGGCGATGCACTGACCCTCGACGACGCCGATGGCGTGTGGGTGGACCACGACCTGTTCGCCCGCATCGGGCGCCAGATGGTGGTGACGGGCTTCGGCAGCGCCACGCACGTCACGCTGTCGCACAACGAATTCGACGGCCGCACGCGCCATTCGGCCACCTGCGATGGCCGCCACTACTGGCTGTGGCTGTTCCTGGGCGCACAGGACACGATCACCGTGGCCCGCAACTACGTTCACGACACGTCGGGCCGCGGCCCCCATGCGGGCGGCATGAAAAACGCCACCGTGGCCGCGCACCTGGTGAACAACTATTTCGAGAACATCGGCGGCGAAGGCGCGGCCATGCCGCTGACGGCCACGGCCCGCCTGCTGATGGAGGGCAACTACTTCGACCATGTGAGTCAGCCCGTGTACAGCTACGCGCGGGCACCCGGCCCCGGGCAGGCCTATGCCCCGTTCGCCGGGCCCGGCGATGCGGACGGCGGCCGGTGCCGGCGGGCCATCGGGCGCGATTGCGTGCCCAACGGCCAGATGGCGAGCGGCACGGCCTACCAGCCGCTGGATGAAGCGGCGATCAGCGCTTTCAGCGCCCTGCGCGCATCGCTCGTGGTGCCCGCACCGTTTGCCGAAACGGCACGGACGGTGCGCAGCCAGGCCGGCGTGGGCGTGGTGGGGGCCACCACCGGCAACAAGCCGCCAGCGGCGCTGAATTGACCGCCCGACACAGAACTCGGATCTTTTCTCCCAGATGCTATTTATTTAATAGCACTCACCGCATGATTACCTAGGGCGCTAGGCCGAAAACACTCAAACCCCGGCGCAGCCCCTAGAACTTCTCGTTCGCCCCCAGGTAGCGCCACTGCCCCACGGGCAGGTTGCCCAGCGTCACCCGCCCGATGCGGATGCGCTTCAAGCCCACCACCTTCAGGCCGACCAGCTCGCACATGCGGCGGATCTGGCGCTTCTTGCCCTCGTTGAGCACGAAGCGCAACTGCTCGGGGTTTTGCCAGTCCACGCGGGCGGGCTTGAGCGGCTGGCCGTCCAGCGACAGGCCGTGGCACAGGCGGGCCAGCTGCTCGGCGGGGAAGGCGTCCTGCACGTTCAGTGCCACGTCGCCGTACTGCACGCGCACCAGGTATTCCTTGTCCACCTCGGAGTCTTCGCCGATCAGGTGGCGCGCCACGCGGCCGTCCTGCGTGAGCACGAGCAGGCCGACCGAGTCGATGTCCAGCCGCCCGCAGGGCGCCAGGCCGCGCAGCTGCGGCGGCGAAAAGCGCATGCGGCTCGGGTCCTCGCGCCAGTGGGTGCGCGGGTTGATGAGGGCCACGGCGGGCGTGTGGCCGTCCTCGGCCTGGCCGCTCACGTAGCCCATGGGCTTGTGCATCAGGATGGTGACCTTCTGCTCCTGAAAGCCCTGTGCCACGCGCTCGACCTCGATGCGGTCGGTGGGCAGCACCTGCAGACCCATGGGCGCGACTTCGCCGTTGACCTTCACCCAGCCCTGCGCGATCCAGTCGTCGGCCTCGCGGCGCGAGCACAGGCCCAGCTCGGCCATGCGCTTGTTCAGGCGCGAGGTGCCGCCCTCCCCTGCGGCCCCTGGTCCCGGCCCTGCCGGCGACCGGCGTGGGGCACCTGTTACAGCACCTGTGCCCGCACCCGGACCTGCACGGCTGGCGGCGGGCCGGCCCGGTGCCGGCATGGCCCCTGCAGACGCGCGCTGCGGGCCAGCGGCGGGCAGCGGCGGGCGCGGCCACTCGGGTGCCCGGGGCGCGGAGCGCGAGCCCGGCGGGGAGCTGGGCTGGTATGCGGACTGGGATGGGGATGCGGCCGGCCGCGCGCCGGAGGCCGGCTTGCCGCGGTAGCCCGGCTGCGCTGGCGCAGCGCGTGGGCCGGCGGGCGCAGCGCGTGGTGTGGCGGGCGGGGCTGCTGCAGGCGGTGCGGCGGGGGGAAGGGAAAGGCGTCGGCGGGGCGGCAATTCAGGCATGGGCGCTATTTTCTCTCGGCAGCCGAGGCATGCCAGGCGAGAAAGTCGTCCATGGGCAGCGGCCGGCTGATGTAGTAGCCCTGTGCGTCGTCGCAATGCAGCGCCCGCAAGCGCTCCAGGATGGCAACGGTTTCCACGCCCTCGGCCACCACGCTCAGCCCCAGGTTGTGGGCCAGATCGATGGTGGAGCGCACGATCTGCTCGTCGCCGTCGTCGGCGGCCATGCCGATGACGAAGGATTTGTCGATCTTCAGCTCGTCCACCGGCAGCCGCTTGAGGTAGGCCAGCGACGAATAGCCCGTGCCGAAGTCGTCGATGGACAGCTTGAAGCCTTGTTCCGACAGCCGGTTGAGCATGGCCTCGGCGCGCAGGGGCTCGTCCATGATCGCGCTCTCGGTGATCTCCAGGCAGAAGGCCGAGGCGCCCACGCCATGGCGCTCCAGCAGCGCGCCGAAGCGGTTGCTCAGCTCCGGATCGAGCAGGTCGCGCGTGGAAAGGTTGATCGAGATCTGCAGCGACAGCGCCTGCACCTGCGGCTGCGCGAGGAACACCACGGCCTGCTCGAACATCCACAGCGTGAGCTGACGCACGAAGCCGGTCTGCTCGGCGAACGGAATGAACTGCATCGGCGGCACCATGCCGCGCTCGGGGTGCTGCCAGCGCACCAGGGCCTCGGCGGCGTTGCCGGGCTGGCCGGTGAGCGTGACCTTGGGCTGCAGGAACAGGCGCAGTTCGTTGCGGTCCACCGCGCGGCGCAGCTCGGTCAGCAGCGAGAGCGACACCGCGCTGGACAAATCCATGGACGGCTCGTACAGCAGCGCGCCGCTGAGCCGCTGCTTGGCCGCGTACATGGCGATCTCGGCGTGGCTGAGCAGGGTGTCGGCGTCCTGCGCCGGGCCGGGCCAGCAGGCGATTCCCATGCCCGCGCTGAGGTCCACCGTGCGGTCGCCGAAGGCCATCGGCGTTTCGAAGGCGCGGATGATGCGCTGGGCCATCTCGCGCGCGGACGCGGCATCGGCGCCCAACAGCATCATGGCGAACTGGTTGCCGCCCAGGCGCGCGACGATGTCCTGCGACGAGCGGGCCTGCATGCCGATGCGCTCGGCCACCGCCTGCAGCAGGCGGTCGCCCAGCGCGTAGCCGAGCACGCCGTTCACGTGCTTGAAGCGGTCCAGGTCCAGCGCGATCACGGCCACGGGGCGCCCGCCGCCTTCCGGGCCCATGGCCTCCATCAGCGCGCGGCGAAAGCGCTCCCGGTTGGGCACGCCGGTCAGCCGGTCGATGTCGGCCAGGCGCCGGATCTGGTTCTGCTGGCCGGAGATGTCAAGCCGCATGCGGTCGAAAGACCGGGCGAGGTTGCCGATCTCGTCGTGGCGCGTGGTGTGCTCGATGGGTGCGGCATAGTCGCCCTGCGACAGGCGGTGCGTGGCATCGACCAGCGAGTGCAGCGGCATGGTCAAGCGGCGCGCCATGAAGGCGCTGCCGATCGCGAACAGCACCAGGCCGACCACGGTGATCACGCCGAGCAAGACCTGCAGCTGCCGGTAGGGGGAGACCACGTCGTCGAGCGAGCGCAGCAGCAGCGCGCGGGCGCTGGTGGCGCCGCTGTCCAGCCGCACGGCGCGCACCAGCAGCGTTTCGCCGCCGACATCGCGCTCGCCCCCCATGCGAAAGTCGCGCAGATCGGACATCGCCCGGTCGGGCAGCGAACTCACCGGCACCGACACCGCCCCGGCAGGGTCGCGGATCTGGATGGCCACGTCCACCGACAGCAACTGCTGCATCTCGGACACCAGCGTCTCGTTGACCGGAAAGCCCATGAGCACCCAGCCCACCACCAGCGGCGCCCGCATGGGCACCATCACGAACTGGTACGGCATGCCTTGCACCACGGCGATCTGGCTGCCCAGCGGCTGCGCCACCAGCGCCGGCACGGCCTGATCGATCGCGCTCTGGTAGTCGGCAGGCGAGCGCGAAGGGCTGGTCGCCTGCAGGTGCATGCGGGCGTCCAGCAGCGCCGTCATCGCCGCGCCGATGCGTGCGCCGTGGTTCTCCAGCACCGACTGGATCGTGTCGGCATCGCCCGAGTTCACGGCGGAGCGAAAGCCGTAATCGGAGGCCAGCAGGGTCGAGGCCTCTTTGAGCCGCACGGCGTTCTGGTCGAGCAGCCAGCGCCAGACGCGCTCGTCCACATCCAGGCTGCGCTCGATCTGCGCGCGGGCATTGCGCACGATGAAGGTCTGCACCACCACGACCCCCGCCGCCTGCACGATGAGCAGCAGCAGCAGCGAAATGCCGACGAGGCGCAGGATGAGGCTGCGGCGCAGCGCGCGCAGGTTCAAGGGGTCACTCCCGCCAGCCGCACGACCACGGGCGCGGCGCCCTCGGCCACCGTGAGCGGCTGCGAATAGGCCAGCGCGCCGACCGCCAGGCCCGCGTGCCACACGCGCAGGGTGTAGGCACCGGCAGGCACCTTGTCGATGCGGGCGCTGCCGAAGGGCGAACCGCCCTGCGCGAAGAACGGGGTTTCCAGCACCAGAATCCAGGCCACCATCTGGTCATGGATGTTGCAGCCCAGCACCACGACGCCGGGCCGGTCGAAGAGGACCGGATTGGCAGGGGTGCCGGAATACAGCTGCAATTCGAACTTCTTGGCGGGCGAGAACGAATACACATGGTGGCGCACCGTGTCGCGGTTGGGAAACTGCACCTCGGTGCCCACCGTGACCACCAGCACCTCGGGCACGAAACGGCGTTTTTGCTGCGCCATGTCCTGCACCGACAGGGGCCGTGCCAGCTTGCGTGCCTCGGCCGATTCCAAAAACACCACCGCGCCCGGCAGCGGCTTGCCGGCGCTGTCCTGCACGGTCACCTGCACCTCCACGGCGCCCGCCTGAAACGCCCATGCGCAGAGCATGGCGGCCATGCCCAGGCGCATTGGCGAGCGGAGTCGGTTCATGGTGGCGGATCCTTCCAAAAATGTAACAACGCCACGATGCATCGGACCGCTGCGCACTGGAATGCGCAAAAATAAAAGCCCCATGGCGCTACCAAATAAATAGCATCATATCAATGCATTTAATAAGAAATCGACCATTAAATCAATTGATTCCTGCAGGAATGCCTTTTCGGACTTTAGAAAGAGACCATCAATAATGGCCCGTTAATATGTAACATCAGTGGCATTGCCGGACACTGCGGGAGCGGCCCCCCCTTGCCGACCATTGGCATTCCTTTTGCTGTGCAGTTCGTCAGAGGCCATCGGCCACGGAAAACACCATGCAGACCCCTTCGTTCTTCAAGACCCTCTCCATCTCGCGCCGGCTCTTTCTGGGGTTCGGCTGCATGCTGGCCCTGCTGATCGCCGTCGCCGCCGTGGCGCATGCCTCGCTGGGCGAGGTGAACCGCCAGATGCAGCAGATGACCGGCGCCAGCGCCAGCAAGATGCGGCTGGTCAACGCCATGCTGGAGAACGTGAGCGCCATCGGCATCCAGGGCCGCTCGGCCGCCATGCTCGGTGAGATCGACCCCAAGAGCGCCGACGAGCAGACCCGCCGGGTCGGCCAGGCCCTGCAGCGCTACGCGGCGCAAGAGTCCGAACTGGCCACGCTGCTGGACGCCGGCGCCACGGCGGCCGAACGCCAGCTGCAGACCGAGATCCAGGCGCTGGCCCGCAAGAACCGGCCCGAGCTGGACACCGCGCTCAAGGCGATCGCCGATGGCGACACCGTGAGCGCCACCCTCTCGCTCATGACGCGCGTGGCACCCATCGAATCCGCCTGGCGCGAAAAGTTGGCCGAACTGGTGCAGCTGCAGAACACCCTCAACACCGAAGCCGCCGCCGAAACGAGCCGCATGCAAAACCGGGCCCGCGCCATCGGCGGCAGCCTGGTGGCGCTGGCCATCGTGCTGGGCGCGCTGATCGCCTGGCGCACCACCGCCAGCATCACCCAGCCGATCGGGCGGGCCGTGGTGGTGGCCGAGCGCATCGCCAACGGCGACCTCACCTCGCGCGTGGAAGTGCGCATCCAGGACGAGACCGGCCGGCTGCTGGACGCCATCGCCGCCATGCAGGAGCAACTGCGCTCGCTGGTCGGCAACATCGGCACCACGGCGGATTCGATCCTGCTGGCCAGCTCGGAGGTCGCCTCGGGCAACCTCGACCTGAGCCAGCGCACCGAGCAGACCTCGGGCAACCTGCAGCAGGCCGCCTCGGCGCTGGAAGACCTGACCCACACGGTGCAGCAGAGCGCCGACGCCGCGCGCCAGGCCAACCAGATGACGGCCGCGGCCTCGCAGGTCGCCGAACGCGGCGGCGAAGTCGTCTCGCAGGTGGTGAAGACGATGGACGTGATCAGCGCCAGCTCGCGCAAGATCGCCGACATCATCAGCGTGATCGACGGCATCGCCTTCCAGACCAACATCCTCGCGCTCAATGCCGCGGTGGAGGCGGCCCGCGCGGGCGAGCAGGGCCGCGGCTTCGCCGTGGTGGCCGGCGAAGTGCGCGCGCTGGCCGGGCGGTCGGCCGACGCGGCACGCGAGATCAAGGCACTGATCCTGGCCAGCGCCAATCAGGTGCAGGAAGGCACCACGCTGGTGGGCCATGCGGGTGCGACCATCGGCGAACTGGTGCAGTCGGTGCAGCAGGTGTCGGGCATCATGGCCGAGATCACGGCCGCCGCGCGCGAGCAGAGCGACCGCATCGGCCAAGTGAGCCAGTCGGTGGGCGCGCTGGAAACCATGACGCAGCAGAACGCCGCACTGGTGGAAGAAAGCAGTGCGGCGGCCGGCAGCCTGAAGGACCAGGCCGGCCGCCTGACGCACATGGTGGGCGCCTTCCGCCTCACCCGCACGCCGGAACTGGCAGCGCCCGTCAACCGCGCATGACGGCTTGCGCACCGGGGGCTCCCGCCCCGGGCCGGTAGCGCCTGGGGGGCGATTCGGCCTGGGCGATAAACACGCTCTCGCGCAGCGCGGCCAGGTCCAGCACCCGCAGCCCGCCGTACTCCACGCAGATCGCCCCCTGGGCCTGCAGCTCGGCCAGTGCCTCGTTCACGCGCTGGCGCGACAGCCCCACGAGGTAGGCCAGTTCCTGCTGCGTGATGCGCAGCACCTCGCCCACCCCGGGGTAGAGCACCGGATTGAAGAGCGACGCAAGGCTGCGCGCCACCCGCACATCGGGGTTGCCCAGCCGGTCGATCTCGCGCGCGGCGATGAACTGGCCCAGCCGCTCGTTGAGCTGGTTCATCACGAACCGGTTGAAGCCGATGGAGTGGTCCAGCAGCCAGTGGAAGGTGTCGATCGGCAGGCCGGCCACCACGCTCTTGCGCAGCGCCTGGATGTTGTAGCGGTAGGGTTCGCGCTTGACGGCCATGCCCTCGCCGAACCAGCCGCCCGGGGGCACGCCGGTGAACGTCATCGTCTGGCCCTGGGCGTTGTCGGTGCTCATCTTGAGCAGCCCCTCGACCACGCCGAACCAGTAGGTCACCGGCCGGCCCACGCGGCACACGTAGTCGCCCACCTTCGCGTCGCCCACCAGCAGGGCGGCCACGGCGCGCTCGCGCTCGGCCTGCGACAGCAGCGGCAGCCAGGGAATGCCGTCCAGCTCCACCTGGGACGGCAGGCGGCGGCGCTGGTGCAGCGAAAGGTCGTCGTTCATGGCCCGAGCATGGCGCAGGACGGCAGCGGCGCAATTGCGGGAATACCACGAGGCGGATTGCTGCCAAGGCGACAAAGAATCGGCCCGCGCCCATCCATGATCCGCACCACCAGGCCACGGAGACACCATGCCCCAGACATTCCCAGCGGCCCCCCCTGCGCGCGAACGCGCCCTCTCCCGCTCACCGGATCGCACCGCTCCCCCGGCCTCGCTGCGCCGCCGCGGACTGCTGGCGGGCGCCGCTGCCCTGGCCCTGCCGTGGGCTGCCACCCGCCCGGCCCGGGCGCAGGGCACGGTGCTGCGCATCGCGCAGTCCACCGCGCTCACCGGCCCGCTGGGCGATCTCGGCTCGGCCATGCACCTGGGGGCGAAGGCCGCTTTCGCGTCCATCAATGCCCAGGGCGGCGTGCAGGGCCAGACCATCGAGCTGACCACGCTGGACGACGGCTACGACATTCCCCGCGCGCTCGCCAACGTGGACAAGTTCATGGCCGACCGCGAGCAGTTCGCGCTCTTCAACTGCATGGGCACACCCATGGTGGAAGCCATGCTGCCCAAGGTGCTGCCGTCCGGCATGCCGTTCTTCGCGCCCTTCACCGGCGCCATGCTCAGCCGGGTGAAAGGCGCTCGCAGCGTGTTCAACGTGCGCGCCACCTATGCCGACGAGGCAGAAAAACTGGTCCAGCACTTCTCGACGCTGGGCATTCGCCGCATCGGCGTGATCTACCAGAACAACACCTTCGGCAAGGAAGTGTTCACCGCCGCCCGCGATGCCATGGCCCGCCTGAAGCTGGGCGAGCCGCTGTCCGGCACGGTGGAAAGCGATACGTCTGACGCGGGCGCCGCGGCGCGCAAGCTGGCCGATGGCAATCCCGAAGCCGTGCTGATCGGCCTGGCGGGCAAGCCGGCCCTGGAGTTCGTGAAGGCCTTCCGGCCGCTGCGGCGCGGCGTCACGCTGTACGCCACCTCCGTCATGGGCACCTCGGCCACGGTCAAGGCGCTGGGGCCGGACGGGGTCGGCATCACGATCTCGCAAGTCGTGCCGCTGCCCACCAACGTGGTGGTGCCGATCGTGCGGGAGTTCCAGGCCGCATGGAAAGCCGTGGGCGCCACGGCCGAGCCCTCGCACCTGGCGCTGGAGGGCTACATCAACGCCCGCGTGTTCGCCCAGGCCTTGCAGCGCGCCGGCCGCAGCCCGTCGCGCGCGGCCTTCGTGGACGCGACCTGGAGCCTCAGGAACTGGGACCTGGGCGGCTTCGAGGTGAACGCCACCGGCCCCGAACGCAGCGCCTCGCGCTTCGTCGAGCTGACCCTGGTGGGACGGGACGGGCGGTTCATCCGCTGAGCGGCTTCCGAGGGCCGCAGCGGGCCAGTCAACGCCCTATCGCGGCCTGGACCGGGTCAATCGCCAAATTGCTATTAAAAACATAGCATCAGAACCATTGGATACGGCGGCGCTGGCCGTTTCAGGCCAAACCACCCTCCAGCCGCTGCCTCCGACGGCCCCTGGCCGCCCTCACTGCGACGGCACGGCGTAGCGGTAGCCCCGGAACGCCCACACCGTGCGGGACGGCTCGATCTTCTCCAGCACCACGCCCGGCGCGGCCTGGTCGCCCTCGTGCAGCACCTGTCCGTTGACGATGGCCATGCGATAGGCCGGGTTGGCCGAATACGTGGCGCCACTGAACTGCATGGCCGGCAACTGCTCGCGCACGCTGGGCGGCAGGTCCCGCTGCGCCACCACGGGCGGGGCGGTGGCTTCGGCAGGGCTGGGGGCGTTGACCGTCGCCGGGGGCAGCAGGCGCGCGGTCGCGGCGGCAGCGGCCGAGGCGCGTGACTGCGGCGTGGCGGCAGCCCGCTCGGCCGATTTTTCAGCCGCCGTTGCCGAAGGCGATGCCGCCTGCGCAGCGGGTGCCACAGTCGCAGGGGCATCAGCAGAGGATGCGGCACGCGGCACCGCCACCGGGGCCACGCGATCCGGCCGCACGGCAGGCGCTGGCGATGGTGCCGGCAAAGGCGCCGGCGCGCTTCGGGTCGGCTCGGCCACCTTGGGAGCGGGAGCCGGAACGGGCGCAGGGGCCGGCGCTGGCGCGGGGACCGGGGCAGGCAACGTCACTGCAGCGGGCCCCACGGCAGGAGCGCTGGCAGGGGCCGCCGCCAGGCGCACCGATTCGGCAGGCGCTGCCGTGCGGTGCGCAAACCACCAGGCGGCCCCCGCCGCCGCGCCAGCCACGGCCACGCCGGCCGCCAGCACGGGCAGCCACGGCAGCGCGCCGAAGCGGGCCGGCTCGGCGGGCGAGGCGGCGCCCGGCGCGGGCACGGCCGGCGTGTGCAGGCCGGGTACGGCGCCGCGGCCCCGTTCGGCTTCGGCGCGCCGCAGGGCATCAAGGATGTAGGACATAGGAAGGCAGCATGGACGTGGAACCTGCGCAGGCACGGCGACAGGGACAGAAGGCACCGGACACACTGCGGTGCGGGCGCCTGGAAAAATCTGGCACGCGGTTCATTCAAGCTCCGGCGCGCAGGCGCGGCTCGTCCACGCCCGCAGCGCGATTGAGCAGCATGAGGGTCATCGGCCCGGCACGCCCATCGGGCTTCAGGCCCTGGGCGAGCTGAAAGCGCTGAATGCGGGCACGCCGCTGCGCGGCAGCCGCCGGCCGCTGGTTGGCGGTGCGCGCCGCAGCCGCGCCTTCGGCGACGGGCGGCAGCTGGGCATCGAGCCATGCCAGCGTGGCAGGCTGGTCAGCCAGATCGCTGCCGTCCAGCAAACCGGGCGGAGCACGCCACAGCGTGGCGAACTCCCCGTGCCACGCCTGGCTCAGATCGGCCACGGGCACCTTCAGCGTGCGGCCATTGCCCTCCAGCGTGGCCACGCCGTCCTCCAGCCGCGACAGCACCACCGGCACGGGGCGATCGTCGGCGGTGAAAAGCGTCATCACGCCGGGACGGTCGAGCTGGCGCAGCAGGCTCAGGCCCGCGCGGCGCTGCCGAAAGCAGCGCAGGCCCTGGCGGGCCAGCGCCGCGCAGGCGTCGGCATCGGCGGCAGGCGGTGCGGTGCCCCAGGCGGCGGCCAGCGAGCGCCATGCGGCCTCGTCGCCTTCGGTCTGCGCCGCCAGAAATCCCTGCAGCGCCGAGACGGCAGCCGGCGCGGCAGCGGCGGCAGAAGCCGTGATGGAAGCGGCGGCCATGGCCGCGGATGCCCTCTGGGCCGGCACGGAAGCGGATGTGGATGCCGATGCCGGCGCTGCAGCCATTCCCGTGCCCATACCCGCACCGGCGCCGGCCGGCGGCCACCAGCCCAGCGCCCACCCCGCGCAGGCCACGGCTGCTGCGCCGGCCAGCGCCCCCGCGCCTGCCACGGCCCAGCGCGGCGCACGGCCAATGCCCGGCTTCGCGCGGGCCACCGGCGCGGCATCGAACACCTCGCGCGCGGCCTGGTCCACGATGGCCTCGTTCACCTCGCGCACGCCGCCCGCATAGGCGCCCAGCAGGGCCCGGTCGCACAGCAGGTTGATGCGCCGCGGTATGCCCCGCGCCAACGCATGCACGCGCTGCAGCGCGCGTGCGGTGAACGGCAGCGCGCCCTGCAGCCCGGCCACGGCCATGCGGTGGGCGATGTACTGGCGGGTTTCCTCGGCGCTCAGGGCATCGAGGTGAAAGCGGGCGATCACGCGCTGGGCCAGTTGCTCCAGCGACGGGCCGGCGATCATGCCGCGCAGCTCGGGCTGGCCGATCAGGATGATCTGCAAGAGCTTGCGCTCGCTGGTTTCCAGGTTGGTGAGCAGGCGCAATTGCTCCAGCACGTCGGTGGAGAGGTTCTGCGCCTCGTCGATGATGAGCACGTTGTTGCGCCCCGCCGCATGGGCCTGCAGCAGAAAGGCGTTCAGCGGGTCGATGCAATCCTTGACCGTCTCGGAGCCCGGCACGGCCGGCGTGTGCGCCACGCCGAATTCGTCGCAGATGGAACGCAGCAGCTCGCCCACCGTGAGCCGCGGATTGAAGATGTAGGCCACATTGCAGTGCGCCGGAATCTGCTCCAGAAAGCAGCGGCACACCGTGGTCTTGCCGGTGCCGATCTCGCCGGTCAGCAGCACGAAGCCGCCCCCGGCGTCGAGGCCATACAGCAGATGCGCCAACGCCTCGCGGTGGCGGTCGCTCATGAACAGATAGCGGGGGTCGGGGGCAATGGAAAACGGCGCGTGCTCCAGGCCGAAAAACGGGGCGTACATGGCGGCAAGGATACCGCCCTGCCGTGGCGGCAGCCCTGCGGCCGGAGCGCGGTTCAATCGTCTTGCAACGGCGGCAGACCCGGCAGTGCCGCGGGCGGCCAGCGGCCCGCGGCGTCCCGGGCTTCGAACCAGCGGTGCATGGCCGCGTCTTCGAGCGCGTATTCGCCGCGTGCCGACTTCCACACCAGCGCGGGCATGCGCTGGCGCAGCGCCTCCAGCGCTTTCTGGGCCTGCGGCACGGTCACCGGGTGGCCAGCGTTGTTGTCCCGGTAAAAGCGCAGGGCCTCGGCGTCGTAGGGGCGAAATCGCGGGCCCTGCTCCAGCATGCGCCACAGCACGGCCTGTTCGGTCGGCTTGAGGCCAAGGTAGTCGGACTCCATCTGCGCTTCGTCCTGCGCCTGCTGCTGCCGGGCCGCCTGCAGCAGCGCGGGCTCGAAGCGCCCTGTCAGCGCCGCCAGGGGGCTCAGCACCTGCCCCAACGCGGCCATGAAGAACTGGGGGCGGTCGCCGAAAACCTCGAAGGCCTGCTGCAGCGAAGCCTGATCGACCGGCTTCAGTTCGGGCCGCTGGGCTTCGATCAAGGCAGCCACATGGGCGATGAAGTCGGGCCCCAGGGGCGGCATGCGCTGGATCTGAGAGCCGTAGAAAGGCGCCGCAGCCGTATTCACCAGACGCAGCAGCTTGTCGCGGTCCGAGCCCGACATGACGAGCATCAGGTTCACTGCCCCAGGCCGGTTGAGCTGGTCGCGGGCCGATTTCAGGGCGGTCATCGCGGCCTCGCCCGCCTCGCTGGTCAAAGCGTGCTGCGCTTCATCGACGATCAGCGCCACGGGCTGGCCCGCCTTTTCATGCAGAAGACGCAAGGCTTCGGTCAAGGTCAGGCCATCCACCTTGCCGATCTTGCTGGTGTCCACCTCCAGCCCGCCGACCTTCACCTTGTCCAGGCCGGCCTTTCTGGCGGACCGTGCAACCAGGCCCAGCCGCGGCTCCAGTGCGCGGGCGATGGATTCCGCGATCAACCCGCCCGGATCGCGCCGCGCATCGGCCCAAAGGTCCACATAGACCACCACCACACCCGCAGCCTCCAGGGCGGGACGCAGGTCCCCTTGAAGAAAGGTGGATTTGCCGGTGCGCCGTGGGGCGGCGAGAAAGAGTCCGTTGTGGGCATCGCCCAGCAACGCCTTGCCCTGCAGCGCGGACACCAGCGCCTCGGCCAAGGCGGTACGTTGGAAGGCGATCATCGCAAATATCCTTTTTTATCTTCGAAAAGATAGTTTATACAAATGTAGATAAATCGAGATATTTCTGGGTGGTGCCCCGGCGGGACACGGTCTGATCCGTATGCCATCAGCGGCTGCACGGGCAGGGTTACACCCGTCAGGAGTTTCCCGCAAACTGTCGTCGGCAAGACAAGATGGCGTCAAAGCGGTTCCTACCATCCGTTGCATCTCCATTGCATGGCTGCGCGCCCCGCCAGCAGCCTCGGCGGACACCACCGGTAGGAACAGGCATGACGACCACCTTCCCCCAACTGCTGCTGCAGCACGCCGCCGAACGGCCCACCGCTGCGGCGCTGCGCGACAAGGAATACGGCATCTGGCAGACCCACACGTGGGCGGGCCTGGCCGCGATGGTGGAAGCGCTGTGCGCCGGGCTTCACCAGGCCGGCCTGCAGGCCGGTGAGCACCTGGTGGTGGTGGGCGCCAACCGCCCACGGCTCTACGCCACCATGCTCGCGGCGCAATCGCTGGGTGCCATTCCCGTGCCGCTGTACCAGGATGCGGTGGCGGCCGAATGCATTTACCCGCTCAACAACGCCGAAGTGCGCTTTTGCGTGGTGGAGGACCAGGAGCAGGTGGACAAGCTGCTGGAGATCCGCACGCAGTGCCCTGCCCTGTCGCACCTGTACTTCGACGATCCGCGCGGCCTGCGCAACTACGGCGAGCCGGGCCTGGCATCGCTCGACGCACTGGCCGAGGCCGGCGCGGCCTTCGTGGCGCAGAACGCCGGCTGGTTCCGTGCCCAGGTCGCCAAAGTGCAGCCGGGCGACGTGGCGGCCATGTTCTTCACCTCGGGCACCACGGGCAACCCCAAGGGCGTGGTGCACACGCACGCCACCTTGCTCGACCGCGCGCAGGCCGGCGCCGAGTTCGACCACCTCACCCATTCCGAGGAAGTGCTGGCCTACCTGCCGCCCGCATGGATCGGGCAGAACATCTTCAGCTATTCGCAGTGGCTGGCCTGCGGCTACGTGGTGAACTGCCCCGAGTCGGCCAGCACCGTGTCGATCGACCTCAAGGAGGTGGGGCCGACCTACTACTTCGCGCCGCCGCGCATCTTCGAAGGCCTGCTGACCAGCGTGATGATCCGCATGGAAGACGCAGGCACGCTCAAGCGCAAGATGTTCCACGCCTGCATGGCCGTGGCCCGCCGCGTGGGCCCGGCGCGCATGGACGGGCAGCCGGTGGGGCTGCTCGACCGCATCAAGTACGCGCTCGGCGATCTGCTGGTGTATGGCCCGCTGCGCAACAACCTGGGCTTTTCACGCGTGCGGGTGGCCTATACGGCGGGCGAGGCCATCGGGCCGGACCTGTTCACCTTCTACCGCTCGATCGGCATCAACCTGAAGCAGCTGTACGGCTCCACCGAGACCGCCGTGTTCGTGTGCCTGCAGCCCGACCACCAGGCCCGCGCCGACACCGTGGGCGTGCCGATCCGCGGCGTGCAGATCCAGGTGGCCGACAACGGCGAGATCCTCGTCAAGTCGGCCGGCCTGCTCAAGGAGTACTACAAGAACCCCGCCGCCACGGCCGAGGTGCTGACGGCGGACGGCTGGTATCGCACGAGCGATGCGGGCTTTCTCGACGCGCATGGCCATCTCAAGATCATCGACCGCGTGAAGGACGTGGGCCGCATCCAGGGCGGCGCCAACGACGGCGCCATGTTCGCGCCCAAGTACGTGGAGAACAAGCTCAAGTTCTTTCCGTACATCAAGGAGGCCGTGGCCCTGGGCGACCGGCGCGAGAAGGTGTGCGCCATGGTCAACATCGACTTCGACGCGGTGGGCAACTGGGCCGAGCGGCGCAACCTGCCGTATGCGGGCTACACCGATCTGGCGCAAAAGCCCGAGGTGTACGAGCTGATCCGCGACTGCGTGGAAAAGGTCAACGCCGATCTGGCGAGCGATGCGCTGCTGGCGGGCAGCCAGGTCAGCCGCTTTCTCGTGCTGCACAAGGAGCTGGATGCCGACGACGGCGAACTCACGCGTACCAACAAGGTCCGGCGCGGCTTCATCGCCGACAAGTACGGCACGCTGGTGGAGGCGCTGTACGCCGGCCGCACCGAACAGTTCATCGAGACGCAGGTCAAGTTCGAGGACGGCCGCACGGGCAGCGTGAGCGCCACCCTGAAGCTGGCCGACGCCAAGACGTTCGCCCCGACGAAGCAGGCCGCCTGACCGCAACGCCGCAAGACACCATGACCACCAAGAAAATCGGCGACGTCATCCTGGACGTCCAGAACATCAGCCTGCGGTTCGGCGGCGTGAAGGCGCTCACCGACATCTCGTTCAACGTGCGCGAGCACGAGATCCGCTCCATCATCGGCCCCAACGGCGCGGGCAAGAGCTCCATGCTCAACTGCATCAACGGCGTGTATGCACCGCAGGACGGCTCCATCACCTTCCGCGGCAAGACGTTCTCGCACATGAACTCGCGCCAGGTGGCCGAGATGGGCGTGGCGCGCACCTTCCAGAACCTGGCGCTGTTCAAGGGCATGAGCGTGATCGACAACATCATGTCGGGCCGCAACCTGAAGATCAAAAGCAACCTCTTCCTGCAGGCGCTGCGCATCGGCCCGGCCGAGCGCGAGGAGATGCGCCACCGCGCGTTCGTCGAACGCATCATCGACTTCCTGGAGATCCAGGCCTACCGCAAGACCCCCGTGGGCCAGCTGCCCTACGGCCTGCAAAAGCGCGTGGACCTGGGCCGCGCCCTGGCCATGGAGCCCCAGGTGCTGCTGCTGGACGAGCCCATGGCCGGCATGAACGTGGAGGAAAAGCAGGACATGTGCCGCTTCATCCTCGATGTGAATGACGAGTTCGGCACCACCATCGTGCTGATCGAGCACGACATGGGCGTGGTGATGGACATCTCCGACCGCGTGGTCGTGCTCGACTACGGCAAGAAGATCGGCGACGGCACGCCCGACGAAGTGCGCAACAACGACGACGTGATCAGCGCCTATCTCGGCACATCGCACTGAGGCCCCACCCATGGCATTCTTTCTGGAAACCCTCATCGGCGGCCTCATGGCCGGCATGCTGTATTCGCTGGTGGCACTGGGCTTCGTGCTGATCTACAAGGCATCGGGCGTCTTCAACTTCGCGCAGGGCGCGATGGTGCTGTTCGCGGCGCTCGCGATGGCGCGGCTGTCCGAATGGATTCCGAAGTGGACGGGCATCGAGAGCGCGCTGTTCGCCGGCGTGGCGGCCTTCATCCTGGCGGGCGCGCTCATGTTCGTGGTGGCCTGGTGCATCGAGCGCCTCGTGCTGCGCCACCTGGTCAACCAGGAAGGCGCCACGCTGCTGATGGCCACGCTGGGCATCACCTATTTTCTCGAAGGCCTGGGCCAGACGATATTCGGCAGCGACATCTACAAGATCGACATTGGCATGCCCAAGGAGCCGATCTTCGCGTTCGAATCGCTGTTCGAAGGCGGCGTGCTGATCAACAAGGAAGACGTGATCGCCGCCGCCATCGCAGCGGGCCTGGTGATCCTCCTGAGCATCTTCTTTCAAAAGACCTCCACCGGCCGCGCGCTGCGCGCCGTGGCCGACGACCACCAGGCGGCGCAGTCCATCGGCATTCCGCTCAACCGCATCTGGGTGATCGTGTGGTGCGTGGCCGGCGTGGTGGCCCTGGTGGCCGGAATGATCTGGGGCAGCAAGCTGGGCGTGCAGTTCTCGCTCACCACGGTGGCGCTGCGCGCGCTGCCGGTGGTGATCCTGGGCGGCCTCACCTCGGTGCCTGGCGCCATCCTCGGCGGGCTGATCATCGGCGTGGGCGAGAAGCTCTCCGAGGTGTACCTGGGCCCGTTCGTGGGCGGGGGCATCGAAATCTGGTTCGCGTATGTGCTGGCGCTGGTGTTCCTGCTGTTCCGTCCGCAGGGGTTGTTTGGCGAGAAGATCATTGATCGCGTCTGAACGGCTCTGACAACAACTACAAGCACAGGAGACCACCATGCTCTACCGCGAAAACGGCCAGTTCAAGACCACCTACCGCGCCGACCAGCAGATATTCCCGATCGCGCAGGACCGCATCGCCATCGCCTTGCTGCTGGCCGTGGCGTTCATCGCCGTGCCGATGCTGGCGAGCGACTATTTCTTTCGCGCCATCCTGATTCCGCTGGTCATCATGTCCATGGCCGCGCTGGGCGTGAACATTCTGGTGGGCTACTGCGGGCAGATCTCGCTGGGCTCGGGGGCCTTCATGGCGGTGGGGGCCTACGGGGCCTACAACTTCTTCGTGCGCGTGCCGGGCCTGCCGCTGATTCCGGCCATCGTGCTGGGCGGGCTGTGCGCCACGTTCTTCGGCATCCTCTTCGGGCTGCCCAGCCTGCGGGTGAAGGGGCTGTACCTGGCCGTGGCCACGCTGGCCGCGCAGTTCTTCAGCGACTGGATGTTCCTGCGCATCAAGTGGTTCACCAACAATTCCGACTCGGGCTCGGTATCGGTCAACGGGCTGCAGGTGTTCGGTATGCCGATCGAAAGCGCGCAATCCAAATACCTGTTCTGCCTGGGCCTGCTGGTGGTGGTCGCGCTCCTGGCCAAGAACCTGGTGCGTGGGGCCATCGGCCGCGAATAGATGGCCATCCGCGACATGGACGTGGCCGCCGCCGTGATCGGCATCCGCCCCATGTACGCCAAGCTCAGCGCGTTCGCCGTCAGCTCCTTCATCGTCGGCATGGCCGGGGCGCTTTGGGCCTTCGTGCACCTGGGTGCATGGGAGCCGGCCGCGTTCTCGGTCGAGGTGTCGTTCCGGCTGCTGTTCATGGTGATCATCGGCGGGCTGGGCTCGATCATGGGCGGCTTCTTCGGCGCGGCCTTCATCGTGGTGCTGCCCATCGTGCTCAACCAGTTCCTGCCCGCGCTGATGGGAATGTTCGGCATCGGCATCTCCACGGCCGGCGTGTCGCACGCCGAGCTGATGATCTTCGGCGCGCTCATCGTGTGGTTCCTGATCGTCGAGCCGCACGGGCTGGCCAAGCTGTGGTCCACCGCCAAGCAGAAGCTGCGGCTGTGGCCCTTCCCCCACTAGGGCGCGCGCACCGCTTCGCCCCGCCCTTTTTCCGGTTTCCCCCCGCGCTTCAATCCATTCAATTTCCAAGGAGAGACAAATGAAGCTTTCGAAACTCGTGATCGCTGCCCTCGTGGCGGCAGGCAGTGCGTCCGTGGCGACCAGCGCCTTCGCGCAGGCCAAGGAGCAGTTCTTTCCGCTGCTGTCGTACCGCACGGGCCCGTATGCGCCCAATGGCGTGCCGTGGGCCAACGGCAAGCAGGACTACATCAAGATGATCAACGCCCGCGACGGCGGCGTGAACGGCGTCAAGCTCACCTTCGAGGAGTGCGAGACCGGCTACGCCACCGACCGCGGCGTGGAGTGCTACGAGCGCCTGAAGGGCCGTCCGGGCGTGGCGCTGTTCGATCCGCAGGCCACCGGCATCACCTTCGCGCTGACCGAAAAAGCCCCCGTGGACAAGATTCCGCTGATGACGCTGGGTTACGGCCTGTCGGTCGCGCAGGACGGCATGGCCTTCAAGTGGAACTTCCCCTTCATGGGCAGCTACTGGACGGGCGCCGACATCCTGATCCAGCACATCGGCAAGCAGGCCGGCGGGCTGGACAAGCTCAAGGGCAAGAAGATCGCGCTGGTGTACCACGACAGCCCGTTCGGCAAGGAGCCCATCCCCGTGCTGCAGGAGCGCGCCAAGATGCACGGTTTCGAGCTGCAGATGCTGCCGGTGACCGCTCCCGGCGTGGAGCAGAAGGCCACCTGGCTGCAGGTGCGCCAGAGCCGGCCGGACTACGTGCTGCTGTGGGGCTGGGGCGTGATGAACTCCACCGCGTTGAAAGAGGCACAGGCCACGGGCTTCCCGCGCGACAAGCTCTATGGCGTGTGGTGGGCGGGTGCCGAGCCCGACGTGCGCGACGTGGGCGAAGGCGCCAAGGGCTACCACGCGCTGGCGCTGAACGGCTACGGCACGCAGTCGAAGGTGATCCAGGACATCCTGAAGAACGTGCACGACAAGGGCCAGGGCACGGGGCCGAAGGAAGAAGTGGGCTCGGTGCTGTACACGCGCGGCGTGATCATCCAGATGCTGGCCGTGGAGGCCGTGCGCCGCGCGCAGGAGCGCTTCGGCAAGGGCAAGGTCATGACCGGCGAGCAGGTGCGCTGGGGCATGGAAAACCTGGCGCTGGACCAGAAAAAGCTCGACGCCATGGGCTTCAGCGGGATCATGCGTCCGCTGTCCACGAGCTGCTCGGACCACATGGGATCGACCTGGTCGCGCATGCACACCTGGGACGGCAAGAAGTGGGATTTCTCCTCCGACTGGTACCAGGCGGACGAGCAGATCCTGAAGCCCATGATCAAGGCGGGCTCCGACAAGTACCTGGCCGACAAGAAGATGACGCGGCGCGAGGCTGCGGACTGCCAGTCTTGAGGACATCCCCCTGAGGCGCTGCGCGCCTTCCCCCTTCTCTCTTGGCGCTGCGCGCCGCGGGAAGGGGGACGACACCAGTGGCCGGGCGAAGCCCGTTCCACGGTGTCCCTGGCGATGTCACGGCGCCAGTATCAACGGCTGTTTTACAGCCGCCATCCGAGAGGGCTGCACCCGCAACCCTGCCGATTGGCACAGCGAAGGCAACACCATGGAACCTAAAAACATCGTCCTGAACGTCAACGGCATCGAGGTCATCTACAACCATGTGATCCTCGTGCTCAAGGGCGTTTCGCTGCAGGTGCCCGAGGGCGGCATCGTCGCCATCCTGGGCGGCAACGGCGCGGGCAAGACCACCACGCTGCGCGCCATCTCCAACCTGCTGCAGGGCGAGCGCGGCGCGGTCACCAAGGGCAGCATCGAGCTGCGCGGCGAGCGCATCGAGAACCTCTCGCCTGCCGACCTGGTGCAGCGCGGCGTGGTGCAGGTGATGGAGGGGCGCCACTGCTTCGCCCACCTGACCATCGAGGAGAACCTGATGACGGGCTCGTACACCCGCACCAGCCGCGCCGAGATCGCGGCCAATCTGGAGAAGGTGTACGCCTACTTTCCGCGCCTGAAGACCCGGCGAACCTCGCAGGCCGCCTACACCTCGGGCGGCGAGCAGCAGATGTGCGCCATCGGCCGCGCGCTGATGGCCAACCCCAGCATGGTGCTGCTGGACGAACCTTCGATGGGCCTGGCGCCGCAGATCGTGGAGGAGGTCTTCAACATCGTGAAGGACCTCAACGCGAAGGAGAAGGTCACCTTTTTGCTGGCCGAGCAGAACACCAAAATGGCCCTCAAATACTCGGACTACGGCTACATCATGGAAAGCGGCCGCGTGGTGATGGACGGCGCCGCGAGCGACCTGGCCAACAACGAGGACGTGAAGGAGTTCTACCTCGGCGTTGGCGGCGGCGAGCGCAAGAGCTTCAAGGACGTCAAGAGCTACAAGCGCCGCAAGCGCTGGCTCGCATGATGGATATGGCCCCCACGCTCCGCCACTGCGTGTGGTCGCTGCCCCCCGAGGGGGCCCAGCCCGCCTTGGGGCGGCCCGGCGGCGGGCTGAACATGGCCCCCACGCTCCACCACTGCGTTGGCCCGGCACGCCTCGAACACGACCGGTCTTCTCACATCAACAGCACGCCCAGAACGTGCACCCCGGAGGTATTGGCATGAGTGTTTTCTACGACGACCTCGAAACCCGCCCGGCCGACGCCCGCGAGAGCGCGCTGATGGCGGCGCTGCCCGCGCAGGTGGCGCATGCACAGCGCGCCTCGCCGGCATTCACGGGCATCCTGCAGGGCATCGATGCCGCCCGCATCGATTCCCGCCAGGCGCTGGCCACGCTGCCGGTCACGCGCAAGCATGAATTGCTCGCGCGCCAGCAGGCCGGCCGCGCCACCAATGTGTTCGGCGGATTCAGCGCGCTGTCGTTCGGCGCGGCCATGCCGCGCGTGTTCGCCAGCCCCGGCACGCTGTACGAGCCCGAGGGCACGCGGCGCGACTACTGGCGCATGGCGCGCGCCATCCACGCCGCGGGGTTTCGGCCGGGGGAGCTGATCCACAACAGCTTCAGCTACCACTTCGTGCCGGCGGGCTCGATGATGGAATCCGGCGCCCATGCGCTGGGCTGCACCGTGTTTCCGGGCGGCACGGGCCAGACCGAGCAGCAGGTACAGGCCATGGCGGAACTCAAGCCCGCGGGCTATATCGGCACGCCGAGCTTTCTCAAGATCGTGCTGGACAAGGCGGCCGAACTGGGCACGCCGCTGCCCAGCGTGACCAAGGCGCTCGTCTCGGGCGAAGCGTTTCCGCCCTCGCTGCGCGACTGGCTGGCCGAGCGCGGCGTGGCCGGCTACCAGTGCTACGCCACGGCCGACCTGGGCCTGATCGCCTACGAAACCACGGCCCGCGAAGGCCTGGTGCTGGACGAAGGCGTGATCGTGGAGATCGTGCGGCCCGGCACCGGCGACCCCGTGCCCGACGGCGAAGTGGGCGAACTGGTGGTGACCACGCTCAACCCCGACTACCCGCTGGTGCGCTTCGGCACGGGCGACCTCTCGGCCGTGCTGCCCGGCGACTGCCCCACCGGCCGCACCCACACCCGCATCAAGGGCTGGATGGGCCGGGCCGACCAGACCACCAAGGTGCGCGGCATGTTCGTACACCCCGGCCAGGTGGCCGACATCGTGCGGCGCTTTCCGCAGGTGCTGCGAGCGCGCCTGGTGGTCAGCGGCGAGATGGCCAGCGACCAGATGCTGCTGCGCGTGGAGACCACCGAAACCGCCGCCGGGCTGGCGGTGCAACTGGCCGAGGCGATGCGCGACCAGACCAAGCTGCGTGGCGAGGTCGAGATGGTGGCGCCCGGCACCCTGCCCAACGATGGCTGCGTGATCGAGGATGCGCGCAGCTACCGATGAGCCACCCGGCGCAACCGGCCCGAAAGGCACACCTGCCGCCACTGATACATCTGCCGCGCCACACCGTCCAGCCGATGGAAAGGCGCGCCATCCTGCCGGACGGTGAGCAGGAGAGTGGCAGCATCCAAAATCGATATGCTACTTAATAAGTAGCAAATAAACCAATACAGACAAGCGCTGCAGGCCCATAAACCTTTAAACCCCTACACGTTACTGCTAAGTAATTACCTTGATGCTGGTGTAAAAACCCGTGGCTATCATGGCGCGTATTTTCAAAGGAACCTCATGAAAACCATATTCAAGACCGCATTGGTGGCCGCAGCCGTGGCCGTTGCTTTCGGCGCGCAGGCGCAGGGCTATCCCTCCAAGGACAAGACGGTCACGATCGTCGTGCCGTTCGCGGCCGGCGGCCCGACCGATCGCGTGGCGCGCGATCTGGCCGAGGCGCTGCGCAAGCCTCTGGGCGGGGTGAGCGTGGTCATCGACAACGCCGCGGGTGCGGGGAGCACCATCGGCACGGCCAAGGTGGCGCGCGCCAACCCCGACGGCTACACGCTGCTGCTCAACCACATCGGCATGGCCACCATGCCTGCGCTGTACCGCAAGCTGCCGTTCAGCGTGCCGAACGACTTCGAATACCTGGGCATGGTGAACGACGTGCCGATGACGCTCATCGCGCGTCCCTCGATGCCCGCCAACAACTACAAGGAACTGGCGACCTGGATCGACCAGAACAAGGGCAAGATCAACCTCGGCCACGCCGGCCTGGGCGCCGCCTCGCACCTGTGCGGCCTGCTGTTCCAGAGCGCGCTGAAGGTCGAGATGACCCCCGTTCCCTACAAGGGCACGGCCCCCGCCATCACCGACCTGATCGGTGGGCAGATCGACCTGCTGTGCGACCAGACGACCAACACCACCTCGCAGATCGAGGCCAAGAAGGTCAAGGCCTACGCCGTCACCACCGACAAGCGCCTGACCACGCCCTCGCTGAAAGACCTGCCCACGCTGTCCGAGTCCGGCCTGAAGGACTTCCAGGTCACGATCTGGCACGGCCTGTACGCCCCCAAGGGCACGCCGGCCGACGTGCTCAAGAAGATCAACGACGCCCTCAAGGTCGCCTTGAAAGACCCCGACTTCATCAAGAAGCAGGAAGGCCTGGGCGCCGTGGTCGCCGCCGACAAGCGCATCGAACCCGCCGCACACAAGAAGTTCGTGCAGGCCGAGATCGACAAGTGGGGCCCGATCATCAAAGCCGCCGGCACCTACGCCGACTGACCGCATCGGCACGGGCCCCGCGCTGCGCAGTCATCCAGCGCCCGGCCTGGCCCTCGACCGCCCCGTGGCCCCGTGCCGCCGGGCGGTTTTTCTTTGGCGCGCCGTCTTTGCGCGGCGTGGAACTCGCTGCGGCCTACGGGTCATCCCTCTGCCCTGCCCGCGCTGCGGTGCCTAAAACGGGGAATTGACTGCCAGCCCCAAGGATCGAACCCCATGCGCTTTTCCGCTTCCTCGTCCCCGCGCCCTTCAGCCCCCGCGCGTTCCGCCTTCGCCCGCTCCACCGTTTCCGAGGCGTTCACGCCGCGCCGCCGCGCCGTGGCGTTCGCCTGCGTGCTGCTGGCCGCGTGCCTGTGGAACGCGCTGCCCAGCGCCCACGCCCAGGCCGGCGGGTGGCCGAACAAGCCGGTGCGCATCGTCGTGCCGTTCGCACCCGGCGGCACGACCGACATCCTGGCGCGCGCCGTGGCGCCCGAGCTGGGCCGCGTGTTCGGGCAGCAGTTCATCGTGGACAACCGGGGCGGCGCGGGAGGCAACATCGGTGCCGAGATCGTCGCCAAATCGCCGGCCGACGGCTACACCCTGCTCATGGGCACCGTGGGCACGCACGGCATCAACCGCGCGCTGTACAGCAAGCTGCCGTACGACCCCATCAAGGACTTCGTGCCGATCACGCTCGTGGCGGCCGTGCCCAACGTGATGGAGATCAACGCCGACAAGGCGCGCACCCTGGGCATCAACTCGGTGGCCGACTTCATCCGCTACGCCAAGGCGCACCCGGGCCAGCTGAACATGGCATCGAGCGGCAACGGCACCTCGATCCACCTGGCCGGGGAACTCTTCAAGAGCATGACCGGCACCTACATGCTGCACATGCCCTATCGCGGCTCCGGCCCCGCGCTGCTGGACATGGTGGGCGGCAACATGGACGTGATGTTCGACAACCTGCCGTCCTCCATGGCGCAGATCAAGGCCGGCAAGCTCAAGGCACTGGCCGTGACCAGCGCCCACCGCTCGCCCGCATTGCCCGACGTGCCCACGGTCGAGGAGGTCGGCGGCCCCGAACTGAAGGGCTATGAGGCCAGTTCGTGGTTCGGCCTGCTCGCACCCGCCGGCACCCCGCCCGACATCGTCGCCCGCATCCAGCAGGAAACCGCCAAGGCCCTGGCCACCCCCGCCGTGAAGGAGCGCCTTCTCGCGCAGGGAGCGATTCCCGGCGGCAACTCCCCCGCCGACTTCGCCAAGCACATCGACAACGAGCAGAGGAAGTGGGCGCAGGTGGTGAAGGCGTCGGGCGCCAAGGTGGATTGACGCCTGACCGAGGTGAACGGGAGTGAGATAAAGGAAGAGAGGGAGGTGCGATAAATGGGAAGTTCCGGGAAGAACTGGGGCGAGGTGGGCTCGGAACTCTGCAATTCTCTTTCCTGACGGGAAATAGTGGAGCTCAAGAAAAAAAGGCGCTGGATTGGCGCCTTTTTCAATTCGGACCGGATTCAGCCTTCCATTAGGTAGCTCTGCACCAGGCTGACGATGTTTGCCTTGTCTGAATCCGATGCGCCCAAAAATGGCCGGGCGGGGATGTCGCCCCACGGGATCGGGAAGCTCCCCACGCGGGTGGCGTACAGCCCGAAGCCGAACTCACCCGACTTCGCACCGTGCTGGTGTGTGGCCGCATAGACCATGGGACTGCCGATGCCTACCGCGCCAACATCGCGGACCTGGTAGTTGATCGTCGTGGCCAGCGCTCTGGTCTCCCCGGTCAATGGCTTCTTGCCGGCCAGCTTCTGCGCGCTCCTCTTTGTCAGCTCGCCATCCTTCTTGCGTGCAAACATCGAGCTGTACCGGGCCAGGGTGAGCCCGCTGTTCGGTGCCCAGGCAGTGCCATCCGGGCCCGTGGCCGAGGAAAACCGCTGCTTGGTGGATTCGGTCAAGTCTTCGCCGATCTCCAGCAGCAAAGGCTGCATGTCCTGCCCCCTCTCCAGCAGGCCATGCAGGTAATCCAGCCCGTTGCGGCTGGTCAATTCAATGATTTGCGCCATCGAAGCACTCCTCGTAAGATCGGCACTGCCTTGTGCATCGACCTCCGGTAGTCAACACCGGTTTCGTCTTGAACGTTGTGGTCGGAGCGCGAGGCCTTGTCATTTCTGAGCCGTTTTGATCACCAGCGAGCTCAGTTGCAGCGACCGATTGCGTTTGCCTGCCAGCACCTCCCACACCGCCCTGAACGTTTCTCCGTTGATCACCTTGGTGGCCACCACCGTGGGATTACCGTTGCGCGATTTCTCGCCTGCGCGCAGCGCATCGGGATCATTGAGCACCGACTCAAGCTGTCCATAGTCCTGCGGCGTGGCCGGGCGTTGGCCTGAGCCATCAAAGCCGTGCGAGGCATCGACATGCCGAGGTGCCTCGGCAGGAAGAAGGATCGTGTAGCCGCGCACGTCGGCACCAGCTGCGGAGCCGACCCAGTCGGCACGCTCCACAAACCCCAGCCAAAGCGGGTCGCGCCGCTGTCGATCTGCAAGCACATCACGCACGAAGTCGGGCACCAGGTCCTCGGCATTGATATAGCGATTGACATCGGCCGACAGTGCCTTGCCGATGGCTGGGGGGTAGTCGATCAGCTTGTCCTGTACGAACGATCGCAGATCGTCGTCAGCCCGCGCGCCTGGTGCGTAGTCCCAGCCTTCGCCAACCCCTGCAGGCGTGCCCGTGCGCGGATCGACGGCGTCCCACCCGTCCGGGGGCTCGCTGGAGTCCCCCTCGCGAGGCGCCGCTACTGCCACTACGCGGCATTCGCATCCAAAGTCATTCGGTGGGAAGTGGCTTTGCCAGAAAGGGTGGTCGTGGCGCAGAGTCAGCCGCATGTCGCCCCACTGCTTATGGAGTGGTCTGGGGTGCACCACGCTGTCGCTGTGCACGTAGCGCCAAAACGGACGGCGCTTAAGCAATGCAGGGTCCAGCAACTGCGTACGGCGCCCGGCCGCGTAGGAAGTGGCCAGGTTGGTTTTGTAGATCACCCGAGTGCGCCATGCTTCGCCAGCTTGGCTTCCTTCGCCTGTCCAGCCAGTCCAACCGCGCTTTGCAACGATGTCGGCAAACTGCTTGCGGAACTCCCCGATGCTGCCGCCTTGGACAGCTTGGTCTACCGCTTTGCGCAAATCCGCCAGCAGGTCTGCCTTGGCGGCACCGGCCACCATGAAAGCGCGGTCGTGGGCCGCACGTTGAATGTCACGCCAAGACTCGCTAGGCAGATTCAGCTTGCGCCGAAGGAACCCGATCTGTTCCTGGAACTGCTGGCGCGCGCCTTCCACTGTGCTCCGGGCCACAGATCCGAGTTCAGCCACGGCCAGCCTCCTGCGCCGCTTGATCGCGCCCACGTAAATGAGCCAGCTCGAAAGCCATCGCCATTAGCTCGGTCAGGTCGGCCGTGGACAGATCGGCATAGGCATCCAACAATGCGTCCTGCAGCGCCTGGGGTTCGTCGTACGTGTCCACGAGGTCACGCAGTTGCTTGACCCAGTTGTCCACCACCGGCGCGCCTGCCGTGCCAAGCGCTGCCAAAGTGTCGCTGGTGGCCTGCGTCACGTCGCGCTCGGCAAAGGCCACGGGTGGCTCGCCAGTCGCTGGCTCGAGCGGCATAGCCACTTCGAGGTCGCCAGCTTCCAGCTTGTAAACACGCTGCCAGTAAGCCGGCGTGAAGCGCACCCCTGCGCGGCTCAGCGTCTCATCGCGCGTGGCCTGCTCCGTGTTGACGTCTTCCTCCTCGAACAGCTCGAAGGTGGGGGCTGGTGATTGCTCGCCTTCGTTCACGTCGGTCACCCACCGCAGCAATTGGTTGATGGTGGCCGCCGCCAGAGTGGCATCACCATCGCGGATCGTCTTGGCCACCTCCAATCCTGCCTCCGCGCTGGCGCGATTGCTTTTGGATTCCGTGCTTTGGTTCTGGCCCAACAGCGCGATGCTGATCTCGGAGCGGCAGAACATCAGCAGCCGTTCGTAGAGGTCAGCACTGGCCCCCTTGTCGCCGGCCTCCAGGATGTCGATGCTCGAATCGTCAGGAATCGCCGCCACCGCGTCCTGAATCATGGCCTCCAACTTATCCAGCAGCGCATCCACCTCGGTCCCAGGCGTGCCACGTGGCTGCTTGCCCACCAACCAGGGCGTACCGTATTTCTCGGTGAACGTCACCCAGAACTTGAGCCCGCCACGCTTGAAAATCGCCGGCCAAAAGCACATGGACAGATCCGCATGTCCGTAGGGATTGGCGTAGCTGGCCTCTTGGCGTGCGAGTAGGAATTTCCGCGGCTCCAGCGGCTCGCCAAGCATAGGCTGCTCGCGGCTGCGAAAACGCAGTTGCGCCTGGGTGTCAAAGAAGAACCACTCCGGTGGCTTGCCGATTACCTGCAGCGGTACGTTCGCCCCATTGCGCGTGCCCCACACAAGTTCGAGGGGTTGCCAGCCAAACAGCACCGCCTCGGTGATTTCGTTGATCAGCGTGTCCATGTCATAGGTGGCGAGCAGATCGTTCGCCAGACGCGTTGCACGTGCGCTGGCCCTGCCACGCTGCACCCGCCACTCCAGCGCCTTCACGGCGGCCTTGCGTCGACGAATGCAGCCGCCCACATGCGCATCACTGCGCAGATCGCGGTATACGCTGATGTCTTTACCCTGGCGCTTCAGGATCGGGTCGGGGTTGGGCAACAGGAAGCCGAAGCCTGCCAAGTCGGTGCTGCGCTCGCGCGTTGCGATCTGCTTTGACAGGGTCGAACCCTGCCGAGCCTCGGCGAACGAGACGAACTCGGTGGGGGACACATAGATGCCTCGGGACATGGTGCTCAATACCCTTCAAGAGATAGCGCGCTGCTGCGGGGACGGCTCGCGGCGTGCACCGGGCCAAAATTCATGCGTGTCGCCGCGTGCGCGTATACGCAGGCCATTGCGTTGTCGCCGTGACCGCCATCGGTCGTCTTGCCCTCAGGCATGCGTGGCACCCCGCGGACCAGCCGGATGGCCCGGTGGGATTGCAGCAGGCCGTCATGTTTGGGGATCTCCACGGTGTCGTCTTCAAAGGCCGCTTTGTAAGGCGGCATGTTGTCGCGGTACCAGCCTTCGGTGGGCATGAGCCGCTGGACCACCGAGCCGTATTTGTCGTGCGCGGCTTCCCCCACATAGCTGCCATTACCCCGGCTGTCGATCACCATGCCTGATCGCCTCGGCAGTGCATCGGCAATGGCGTACAACACCTGCAACTGCTGGTTGTAAGGGACGTTCTTGAGCTCCACCAGAAATGGGATGCGCACCCGCAGGTTGGAGGCGATCTCGGCCGGGGCGATGCAAGACAAGTCGCCGCTGCGCCCGAAGTCCATGCCCAGTGCGTGCCGCAACTCGGGAACGAATCGCAGCAGCGGCATCAGGTGCTCATCAATCCAATCCTGCATTTCGCGCTCGCGCAGATCGGGCCGAGCGTTGTTGAAATCTGCGGTGCCCGTGAAGCGAATCACCGGTGCGGCGCGCATTCGATCCTCGATCAGTGCGCGGCTCAGCCAGGCGCCGCCGCCCTTGGACGGAATGCAGAAAAGCTCCTCGTCCTCGTTGGGCTTGTAGCGGTTGATCATGGTCTGGCGCCACTCCACCTCGCGCTCCAGGGACCACTCCTGGCCGGTGACCGCACAGATCTTGCGGTAGAGCCCGTCGCGCAGCGCATCGTCCAGATCGACGCGGTGGACGCTGTAGGGGAACTTGCCGGCCCGCACGTCGTTGATCAGCTCATTGAAAGGGTTGTCGTCGCCGTCGTGGGTGCCGATGATGCGGATCTGCCCGCCCCACATGGTCATGGCCATGGCAGCTTTGAGCACCTCCTTGATGTCATCCAGGAATGCTCCTTCGTCCACGACCAGGCGCTCACCAGGCCGGCCCTTGGAGCGCAAGTTGCGCGGGCTGCTGGTGAACGCCTGGATCATGTGGCCGCTGTCGAACTTGATCGTGTATGTGAGGATCTGCTTGTCCTCTTCTTCGATCACCGACTCTTCGATCTGGCCCGCAGCCGCGTTGAAAGCCCGGGCCCATGTGGCGCAGTCCTGGATGAAGCCCGCCGTCATCTCTTTGTTGTACGAGATGTAATAGACGTTGGCGCCCTCGGCGCTGGCTGCGTAGAGCACGTCGTCGGCCGCCTCGGCATAGCTGATACCGATGCGGCGCGACTTCTCCATGATCTTGACCTGCGACTTGTCCGCGATCCAGTCCACCTGGTACTGCATCAGGATGCGCGTGGCCTGCGCAATTTTGGTAGGTTGCATCACAGCTGCCCCATGATCGCCGCGCGCAGGGCCTCGACGCCGCTGGTGGAAAGTCCCTGCTGCCGGCCGGTTTCACCGGCCTGCTGCGCGGCGTCTTCCAGGGCCTTCTTGCGGGCCGCTTCTTCGATCTCCTTGCGCACGGCCTGGCTGAACTTCTTCTGGGTCACCGACGCCTTGCCGATCTCGGCCGCGTTCTTGAACAGCTTGTTCACGTCCACGCTCTCGGGGTCGATGTCCAGTTCCATCAACAGTCCGAAGATGCGCTCCTGCGTCATGCGCACGACGGCCGCGCCCAGCTTGTCCTCGTCGTCCGGCGCCGCGTCAACCAGGGCACGTGCCTGTTCCGTGCTCATCTTCAGTTGCGCCATGCGCTTTTCGAACTGTGAGCCGTAACGGTGCAGCGTGGACTTGGAAACGCTCTCGCCCTGGCTTTGCAGGTCCGCCGCCAACTGCACGTAGTCGCTGAATCCGCGCTTGACGAGCTCGGCATCCAGCCACTCCTTGAGCTGTGGCGGCAACGTGTGTACCTTGCTACGCGGCGCCATCGGTCAACCCTGCGTGATGCGGGGGCGCGCCACTCCCGGCTGCGCATCGATCGTGTACTCCACGAAGTCGATACCCGTGCGCGTCAGATCAACCGACCAGCGGTCCAGCGGATCGCGCACGATGGCGCACATCTCGCGGGCCTCGAGGTAGTCCAGCTCGCGCCGAATTTCTTGGTGAGTGGCATCCACATACACCGACTGCACGATGGGCAGCAAGGCCTCGGTGTAGATGCCCACCGGGCGCGAAAGATTGATGGCCGACAGCAAATGCCAGCGGATGGCCTCGCGGCGCACCTTAAGAATGTCAGGCGAATAGTGGCTCACAGATGCTCCCCCCTGCGGTTGTTGTCCAGCGCACGCTCCATGCGGAGCGCGAAGTTATCGATACGGGTATTGATGCCGCCCACGGCCTGCACGAAGTCATCGCGGCGCACATAGTCGCGGGGCAGCTCGGCCTGGAATCGAAGAAAAGATGTCTCCAGTTGCCTAGCCGCATCTGCCTCCCGGCGCAAATCGTCGCCCAGCTTGCCGATGGACACGTGCAGTGCCTCAAACTTCTCATTCGCCCGCTTCTCCGCCTGCAGCCCGATCACCTTGAGCAGCGCCCACAGCGCCCCCAGGAACAGGCCAGCCAAAGAGATGAGGTTAGTCATCGTCAGCTCAAAAATCATCGGGCGATCTCGGTGGTGGGCGCACGGCAGACGCTGCGCGCAAAGTCCTGCAACCCAGTCACTTGGTCGCGGAGTCCGTCAGCTGCTGCTGCCAGGTCTGAATACGCTTGCGCGCTGTGTCCGAAAAGCTCCCGGGCGGTGGCGGCTTCGCGAGTGCAGGCGGCAATGCCGGCATCACCTGCTGGGTAGGGATCGGTGCGCTTGTTGAGGCGTGAAATTTCGTGGTGCAGGCCGCGAACAGCAGCGGCAGCAGCAGCGTCGCGTGCCATGCGCGCGGCCTCGCGTGTGGCGTCTTCATTGGCAACCCTTTCGGAGTTTCTGAACTTGGTGGCGTTGTCACGCGCCGTGGCCGCGCTGCGCTCGGCCTCTTGTTTGTCCCAGGCCGCCTGCACTCGGGCAGAGCCCTGCGAATCCCCCTGCTGGAGCAGATGTGCATTCCAGGTCCGCACGCCCAGGACAGCGGCCAGGGTTAGCGCCATGGCTGCAGCGATGCGCAGCTTCATGGCGCATCCCCGATGCAAGTGCGGTACTCCAACTCGCGGCGGTTGGTGAGCCCACGCAGCGGCTCCAACTGCCCGGTCTTGGGGTTCCGATACTTGTTGAAATCCTTGATTCGGGCGCAGGCTTCGGCGTAGCGCTGCGCGTTGATCAAGTCGATCAAGGCCGGCGGCGCGGCCGGTTTGGCAGGGTTGCAGAAGGCGCCTGCGCCGATGTTGTAGGCCAGGCTCAGATACGCATCGAATTCGTATTGAAATAGCGGTGCCTTGATGCACCGCTGAATGGCCCGGGCGTGCTCGGAAACGTCGCCGTGCAGCCTGATCAGGGCTCGTGCCGGCGTGGTTGTGTCGCCGAGCTTGACGCCCGACGTAGCACCGTAGCCGATGGTGGCGACATTGCCCGAATCGAGGTATGCATTGCCCCGATAAGACTCATAGCCCGCGATGCCCACCAGCGAAGCGGCGGAGACGACCAGAGCAGCGACGGTGGTGCGGTTTTTATCCATGCACGGCAGGATGCCGCGCGCGCGAAGGTGCGGAAAGTAAAGCGCTTAAAAGTCCAGAAGGGTCGTGAATCTATGCCACCTCGTCAGGTGGTACGAACTTTTCGGCACTGATGACCACAGCGTTCCGGTAGGATTCTTCGCCAAAGGTTTTTGCGTTGATCTTCAGAGAAACAGGCGAACGGCTCCACTCCGCCTCACGTAACGCTTCTTTGTATTTCCCCGTCAAAGAATCGTCCTGAACTTCGGCATCCAGGTAGATACCGGACTTGGTGTTGAATACCCGAACCTTGAATTTACTGGTGTCTGACCAGTCCAACTTGATAAGCCTGTACACACCGTCAAGGCGGACCTCTTCAGACTTGCGCCGGGCGTTTTGCGTCAGGGCTTCTGCAATTCCAGGAGCCAAAGCAATACCTTCAACTTCCGAACTACTGCCTGCTGCCATCGCCTTGACCACCTCGGTCTGTGCGTCAAAAGCGATTTGAGCAATGTTGTCCACCTTGTTATTTTCTCGGGCCAAGTCCGCAAGGATCTGAGCGCGTTTGGTTTCTTGCTCACTTGTGTATTTCAATGTGGCAAGAGTTTCGCGTTGCGTTTCGTCAGACACTTCCTTGATGCGGGTTTCTTTGCGATTCTCAAGGAAGCTTCGATACGCTGAAGTGCCGAAGTACAGAACAGCAATCGTCACGATAGTGATCACGATGTCCTGAGAATCCATTTTGCCCACCATTCGTTCAAAGAGTTTCTCCGCAAGCTCTTGAAAATTGATTTCAAGATCAGAAGAACCATCGTTGACATCGACCCGAATTTCTAGATCTTCGCGTTCCTTGTCACTCAGGCGTTTAGCCGGGTGGTCGTACTTGGCAGCGGCGTAAGAACGGTAAATTCCTTTTTGGAACTCAAGCAGCCCCTTCATGACCGTGGGCGTAATGCTCTGGTGAAACTTATCGCCCTGGAGATACAGATTCAGGGTGGGCCAGCCGTCAAATATGATCGAATTGTATGGGCCAAGCTCTCCGTCGCGCGCTTTCCGAAGAACCTCGTATGCCTCTTCTTCGCTGCGAATAACGATGTCAGGCAGGTTTCGCTCAGTGGTTGGCTTCATATCAGTGATTGCCTTTGCGCTCTAATCAACCGCGATGGACGATGGCCTGGTTCAGCGCGCCGACCACCTGGTTGAAATACTCCCGCTCATCGGTGCTCAGAGCTTTGGTCTCACCGCCAGCAGTACGCAGCATCACGTGGTACTTGGTCTTTTGCAGGTACAAGAACAGTGCGCAGATCGCGGCCAGGATGATGCCGAAAACCGGGGATGCGAAAGCGATCAGCACGCCGATGATCAAGCCCAAGATGAGAGCGAAGCGGCTCGGCGGCTCGGTCACCGGATTGACCGAGGTGACGTTGCTCATAGCGAAGGTTTGCGCATCCACGACGAACCTCGCGTTCGTGACCTTGACGCCGTTGTGCTCAAAGAAAACTTGCTCTTCCATCTTCCATTTCCTCCCTGTTGTGAATTCTGTTTTTATGGTGGCGTTTATGGCCCCTAATTGGATTCGGTCAATTTCAGCCCTTAGCGGCACACTCCCTTGCCTGCTTGAGCGCTGAGCTGAATCCGTTCGATGGGATTGGCGCCATGTCATACAGTTGCTCGAAAGGCCAAAATCGCGCCCTCACCATCAAGTACTTTGAGTTGGAGACAGCATCAATCAACGCCGCACTGTCACTGAACCCAACGACATGACTACCCGCCTTAACTGACATCGGAATAAATGGACCGTTGTCAGTTTTCACACCCATTCCATTCAAGTCGTTATGAAAGAGATTGCTGTTATCACTCGTTCTCAAGCCGATAAGTTCTGACTTTGGTGTCACCGCCACCACCATATGGACAGGTATAAATCTCGGTGCGCTCGGAGCCTTCGGGAACGAGATTGGTGACATTGCCAAGCAAGAAACCTTGCCTGTCATTTCGTCGTTCTTTCTCTCGAACGACCAACTACTCGACCTCGACTCAGCGCCACTTGATTGAATCTTTAGCTCTTTGTTAGCCGTGGCGCTAGAGGGGCATGACGCCTCCTGATAGGTCACCTTTCCGTCTTGTCCAGTGCATTTGTTAATGGCCCATACCGGCGCAACAACGAGAGCGGCCAAAACTACCGCTGCGTGTTTTTTCATGCCCGCTCCCTTTTTTCAACTTTGCGCCTAACTGTCTCAACGTAACGTCGAACTCTGTATAGCTGCCCGGGCATCAGTTCAATAACCATCGCAGTTTTGAACTCCCGCCTCATGAACTCCAGCACCGTGATACGCATCGGCCTATCAAGTTGCTTCAGCAACGCCAGCACTTCCTTCTGCGCATCAGTTACCTGACGAGGCTGTTCGCTTGCAGCCTGTGAATGAGAAGCGGGCGATGCATAGAAATGCTGATGCACCTGGGTGACGTTTTGCACTGGGCCTGCAACGTTTCCCATCTGCACAGCACCGCTGCCACTGTTCTTTTGCTTTGGTCCGAGATTGGCGATCCATTCTCGTAGCCACTTTGGAACCAACTCCACTGTCCTACCTCCTGCGTTTAATTGGCGATTCTCCGATGCTGCCGATTTGAATCGCACCCATGCCGCTGTTGTGCTGGCTGTGCGTTCCTCCTATCTGCCCAGGTGCAGATGCGCCAAATAGCGCTCCCAGTGCTGCACGTCGCACATCTTTAGACGCTTCACGAAAGTACTCAAGTAGTAGCGCTTCCTCGGCTGTCAAGGTGACTTGCGGACTGTGCTCCTTACTCCCCGTGAGGATGTAGTTCACGTCTGCTCCAGCGCCCGCAATAGCCGCCAGAACCCTTGCTCCGGGTTCTGCGCCTGACTCGTACTTGGACCACATCTCACGACTCACCCCTGCAGCGCTTGCAGCGTTCGCCTGGGACCACCCGAGACGCTTGCGCTCTTCACGCACACGCTCTCCAAAATTCTCATAAGAGTTCACAAAAAATACCTTGACGTTGTGAATTCAAGTTCACATAATTCATTCAACGCAGCAAATCCCTGCTGCACCTAAACAAGTTAAGTGAAGGGTACCAGACCATGCACCCAGAAGAAATCAAAGCGGCCATCAGGATGATGGGCACCACGCCTGCGGCCCTGGCGGATGAGTTGCACGTGTCGCGCTCCATGGTGTCGCACGTCATCAACGGCAAGGCCAAGAGCGCCCGGATCGCAAGCCGAATCGTGGAGGTCACCGGGCACCCCGCAGACAAGCTCTGGCCACCCAAAGTGGCAGCGCCCAAGCTGCGCCGCGCGCGCACTGCTGGGGTGTCGGCATGAAGTCGTCCCAGCACATCTACAACGCGGAAATCCGCCGTTGCCCACGCAGCCCGGAGTGGAAGACAGGCGCCCTGCGCGGCCTGGAAAAAGCGATCGACGGCACCGAGCCGCAGCCCAGTAATTACCCGGCTGGCAGCGCACAAGACGACGCTTGGCGCGCCGGCTACGACTACGGCCTGGCCGAAGGCAAGGTGCAGCCATGACCCACACCCCCGAAATCGTTCGCCAGCCGGCAGGCCATGCCATCACGGGCCACCCCCGCGCGCTCAGCGTGCTGGTGGGCCGCGAAGACTGGCCTTGGCGCGATGACTTCGCGCCTTTGGATGCGCCATGCAACCTGCCCCAGGGTTCACACGAAGCCTGGGCTAACACCACCATGAACCACATCTACGTCGGCTTCACGGTGAGCCGGGACGGGACGTACTGATGCCGCGCGTTTCTGACTTTGATCGCGAGAAGGATCACCTTCTGTATTTCATGCGCACGCTACAGAAGGCGCAAAGCGCCGCTGAACTCCGTGCGCTGCTCATGGCAGACATGGGCTCGCTCTGGCATTCGTTCGACCCGATGACCATCGCCGCTTCCGTCGAAAACATGGGAGTTGGCTTGGCCCAACTGATGGATGACGATTTGGATTCAGAGGAGGCTCTGGCATGAGCGAAGCCCAAACCTCTCGTCTAGCGGCCAACGTGCGTAAAACCTGCGAGTTGCTGCGCCTGCTGGCTGGTCACGAACTGCTGGGCCTGGCACCGGGCGAAATCGCCAAGGGCCTGAGCGTGTCGCCCTCTTGGGTCTCCATCAACCTGCCCGCGCTGGAGGCCGAGACTGGCTTCGTCGAGCGCGTGAGCGGCGCCAACCGTTGGCGGCTGGGCGTTCCTTTTGTTCGCATCTCCTTCACCGTTTCCACAAATCTCAACCAAGCAAGGCGCCGGCTCGATGAGCTTGACCAGCGTTATGCCATTCCAAAAGACTGATTCATGGCCAAGAAACCTACCCCCGCGCCTGAGAGCAAAGAGCCGCCTATGAACGATGCGTTGATCCACCAAGACTTCCAAGCGCTGGATGCTGGTCGGGCCCTGCTGCAGGCCGATGCGCAGGAAGACTTGGCTGAATTGTGCGAGCTGGCAGGTGACGTGAAAGCCGTTCAGATGGCAGATATCACAGGCAAGTTCTGCGCCGCGGCGCAGATTCAAATCTTCAAAAAAATTAGGGAGTCCAAAAGAATCAAAGACTTACCGTTGCGTGATGCTGCGGGAGGTCTGCGCCGTGCGCAGACATTAGAGGAGTTCTGCCCCCTGGCGTTTGGTCGGAGTTACCGGGCGATGATGGAAGCGGAAGAACGATTCGACATCCTGGGGCAGGAAGCATACGAATCCGCGAGCCGCCTGGGCCTTAACCGCAATGCCCTGCGAGCCGCGCGCGCACTTGCCCCCGAAAAACTCGAAGTCGTCCGCGCTGCCATCGGCAACGGCAGCACAAAAGCTGAAGTGCTATCGGTGATCGAAGACCTCGCCGAAAAAGTTGAGCTGGCAGAAGCGGCCACCGCAGAGGCCAAAGCCGAGCTGAAGGCCAGTGAGGAAGTGCTGGCCTCCAAGAACAAGACCATCGACAAACTTCACCGCGACCTAAAGCGCATCGAGAAGCTGCCACCCAACGAAGCGTTAGCCGCTCTCAAAAAGGAAGCCTCCGCCATCGCAGCCGATGCCGAAGGCGCGATCCTGGGCGGACTGCGCCAAGCACTCGTCAAGCTCAGTGAGCACAGCGACACGGCGACCCAGCACGAGGTGTTCATGGCCGGGCTCGTCGGCCAGGTGCAAGCCCAGCTGAACGCCTTGCGCAGCGAGTTCAGCCTGCCCGACGTCAGCAATGCAGCCGACCAGCGCCTGGCCGCTGAAATGAGCGAGTGGGACAAGCCGTAAGAGCCTCCCATGCCACCTGTCACCCCACCCATCAACGAAGCGCTGGTGGCCGCACGTGTCGCCGACGCGGAGCGCGGCCGCAAAGGCGAGTTGATTGATGAACTGTGCGCCGCGACAGGCAAGTCGCGCGCCACGGTTTACCGGCAGCTCAAGGCCGCCACGGTCCGACCGCAGCGCCGCCAGCGCAGCGATGCCGGCGAGGTATCGCTGACACGGGACGAAGCCAAGCTGATCGCCGTCATGGTGATGGAGAGCATGCGCAAGAACGGCAAGCGCCTTTACACCATCGGCCATGCCGTGGAGACGCTCCGGGCCAACGGGGAAATCCGTGCCGACCGTACCAACCCGGAGACGGGCGAATGCAAGCCTCTTTCTGTCAGTGCCATTGCCCGTGCCATGCGGGTCTACGGCCTGCACCCCGATCAGCTGCTGCAGCCCGCCCCGGCGCGGGAGCTGCGCAGCCTGCACCCGAACCACGTCTGGCAGATCGACGCCAGCCTGTGCGTTCTGTACTACCTGGAAACTAGCAACCCGCTGGAAATGGGCCTGCAGGTGATGGAAGCGGCGAAGTTCAACAAGAACAAGCCGAAGAACCTCAAGCGCGTGGAAGACCGGCGTGTCTGGAGCTACGAGGTCACCGACCACAACAGTGGCGCCCTTTTTGCCACCTATGTCCATGACGGTGAGAGCGCAGCCAACATCGCGGAGAGTTTCATCGCCGCCATCCAGCAACGCCAGGACGACCCTTTCTATGGAGTGCCCTTCATCCTGATGATGGACATGGGCAGCGCCAACATGAGCGGACTGTTCAAGAACCTCCTGCAGCGGCTGCAGGTGCATCCCGAACCCCATGCGCCCGAGAACGCCCGCGCCACCGGCCAGGTCGAGAACGCCCGGAACATCCTAGAGCGCGACTTCGAAAGCGGCCTGCGCCTAAAGCCTGTCCACAGCCTGGAGGAACTGAACGCTCGCGTGCGCCGCTGGGTGCGCTGGTTCAACGCAACCCGCGTCCACTCACGCCACGGCAAAGCCCGTGCGCAACAGTGGATGACCATCCAGCCCGAGCAACTGCGCATCGCCCCCTCGCCCCAGCTGTGCCGCGAACTGCTCACGCACACGCCGGTATCCCGCAAGGTCTCTGACTTCCTGCGCGTGGAATTCAAGGGCGCCGAGTACGACGTGAGTGCCGTGCCCCGCGTCATGGTCGGCGAAAAGCTCATGGTCACCTTCAGCCCTTACCAGGCCAACGCGGTCCTGGTGGTGGATGCCGATGCCGAAGGCAAGGAAGTTCTGCACCCCGCGCCGCTGGTGGCCAAAGGGGAAGACGGATTCAGCCTGGGCGGTCACAGCAACGTCATCGGCGAGGACTACCGCCGCCATGCCGATACGCAGGCCGACGCGCACCGCAAAGAAATCGAGCTGCTGGCCATGGGCGCGACCACGCTTGAGGAGGCAGCAGCCAAAAGAAAAGCCAAGGCACTACCGCTCGGCGGCCGTGTCGATCCGGAGAAGCACATCGTGGACGCAACCCTGCCCAACTTCCTACCCCGCCGTGGCACCGAGCTCACCACCAACACCCGCATGGCCCAGGCCGAGCCCGAACTGCTCACCCATTTCGAAGCCGCCAAGGCACTGGTGGCCAAGGGCGTGGCCATGTCGCCCGAGCTCGTCGGCACGCTCAAGAGCCTGCACCCCGAAGGCGTGCCGGAAACCGAGCTCGACGCCTTGGTGGCGCGGCTCACGGTGCGCGCTGGTCTGCGCGTGGTGGGAGGTGCTCAGTGATCCCCGCATCCCTGTCCGTCCCCGTGATGCCGCCCCTGCAGCCGGTTCTGGCCGAGCTGGGCATCCAAAGCCGCGACCTCGCGCGCGCCGCCAACCTGTCGCGCAGCGCCGCCAGCCGATTGGTGGCCCATGGGCTGCTGCCCGCGCGCCGGGCCGGCGAAGTTCGCCAGCGCGTGGTGGATTACCTCAAGTCCCGCGGTGCGTCCATGGCGCATCTGCGCGAGATCGTCCTGCCCCAAAAGAAGTTGGCCCCGGAGTGCTTGCAACACGCCGAGGCCGCCCCCGTGAACCCAGAACCAACCGAACCCCTGGAGGAAGCACCGATGCTACTGCGAAACGAAACCCTCACCCCCGCCGCCCGCAAGCACTTCAAGCTGCTGCGCAGCCCCTTTGTGGACGACGTCCAGAGCCGCGAAGACGTGTTCGCCAGCCAGCATGGGCGTTACGTGCGCGCCGCGCTGCTGGACGCGGCCGTCAACCATGGTTTCATCGCCGTCGTGGGCGAGAGCGGTAGCGGCAAGAGCACCTTGCGCGAAGACCTGGAAGAGCGCATCCGCGAGGAGCGCCGCCCGATCATCGTGATCAAGCCCTACGTGCTGGCCATGGAACCCAACGACACGCGCGGCAAGCCCATGAAGGCCGGCCAGATCGCCGAGAGCATCGCCCGCACCCTGGCGCCGAACGTCGCGCTCAAGAGCAGCCCGGACGCCCGCTACCGGCAGGTCCACGATCTCCTCAAGTCCAGTCGCGCGGCCGGTTACTCGCATCTGCTGATGATCGAGGAAGCGCATCGCATGCCGCTGCCCACGCTCAAGCACCTGAAGAATTTCATGGAGCTCAAGGACGGCCTGCGCCGGCTGCTCGGTGTGTGCCTGGTGGGCCAGCCCGAACTGCGCGTCCTGCTGTCCGAGCAGAACCCCGAGGTGCGCGAGATCGTCCAGCGCTGCGAGCAGATCGTGATGGAGCCGCTGGACAACGACCTGGAGGGCTACCTCGCGCACAAGTTCGAACGCGCGGGCGCCAGGCTGTCCGACATGGTGGAGCCTGATGCGCTGGACGCGATGCGCGCGCGCCTCATCAGCATGCCGCGCGGCGGCCGTGCGAGCGATGCCGTGAGCATGTGCTTCCCCCTGGTGGTCAACAACCTCATGTGCCGCGCCCTCAACGCGGCGGCCATGACGGGCTGGCCCAAGGTGGACGCCCAGGTGATCGCGGGGTGCTGACCATGCCTGCCTATCTGACCACCATCACCCACACAGGTGGTGCGCAAGATCGCCACCTCGGCGTCTTCGATGACGCCGTGATCGCCGCCCAGCAGATGGCCCGCCAGTGCCCGGCAGCGCAACGCATCTGCGTAGAGACGTACAGCAGCTGGAAGGCGCGCCAGCAGGCTGCGCCATCGGTTCGCAATACCGAATCGGTGCAGCACAACACCCATTCCCTGCCCAGCGATGGGCTAGTGTTTGCGCCGGGCGTAGTCGAAGCCTTCGAGCCGGCCGCCAGTCGCTCCTGGGGCTGCTATGCCGCGGTGCTGGCCGCCGTACTGGCCCTGACGATTGGCCTGGCGATGCTGCTGGGCTACGTCAATGTGCGAGGGCTGCCCCTGTGACCAAGGCCCCCGAAAAGCTCGCCTGCCCGGTGTGCTCCGCCGAACTCACGTTCGAGCAGCTCCTGGGGCGGATGGAGTCGGACCGCACGTTCGACCGATTGACCAGCATCAGCGTGCCATTGGGCAACCTGGTCATGCAGTACCTGACCCTGTTCACGCCGCCCTCGCAAAGGTTGACCAACACGAAGAAGCTCCGCCTGATCGGCCAGCTGCTGCCCGGACTGGAGGCCAAGTCGATCACGCACAAGGGCCGTGAGTGGGCAGCACCTCTGGCGCACTGGGCACAGGCCATCGAGCAGATGCTGACGGCCCGCTCCATGGATCGCCTGACGCTGCCCATGACGAACCACAGCTACCTCTACACGATCCTGGCCGGCATGGCGGACAAGCTGGAGGGCCAGGCCGAGCAGCAGCACGAGCAAGAACTGCGCACCGGCCCACGTCGCGCCGCCACCCATGGCCCGGCCGCGGTGGGCGATGTACTGCAGCAGGCCGCGCCATCCGCAGCGCCGGCTCCGCGGCCTGCAGCTGCTGCGCCAGCACCGGCCGGCCTATCCCCCACGGTCCGCGCGATGCGGGCGCAAATCGACGCACGCAAGAAAGGCGAGCAGCCATGAACAAGTCCATCAACACCAAGGGCCGACCGCGCGGCAAGGTCCAAGCCCCACCCCGTCCGGAGGATGCCGTGCCGCCCGCCCAGTACGACCGCATGCGTGCGCCGGCATGGACCCGTAACCCCGCGCCAGCAGCCCGTGCAGGTGCTGACGATCACCGCCGAATCGAAAGCCGCGGCTACCGCTGCTGAGAGGACGTACCCATGCACCAACCACCATTGAGCAAGAGCGAGTTTTCGGAGCGCGCGGAGGTCATCGCGCGCCGAATCATCCAAGCGCTGGAAGGCGAGCAAGACGCCTTCCTGGTCCTGGAAGGACTTTCCCGTGTGCATCGTTTCGTCTGCATGCAGCTGCCAGCCGACGCGCTTGGTGCTGCCGGTTTCGCCATGGGTATTTATGCCGGCGAACTCATGAAAGCCAGTGCGACAGGCAAGGGCCTGGGCGCCAACAACCCCATCCACTGAAAGGAGCCGCCATGGCAACCCGAATCAAATCCAAGACCCTGGCCGCAGTCCCCCAGAGCAAGAACGACTGCGCCGAATCCATCCGCCTGATCGGCGACCTGCAGCGCCAGTTTGAGCGCGAACGCGCCACCATGAACGACGCGATCGCGGCGATCACTCAGCAACACCAGCCCGCGCTCTCTGATCTGGCGCAGCGGATCGAATCCCTGCAGGCGGGCGTCCAGGCCTGGTGCGAAGCGCACCGGGTCGAGCTGTGCGGCGAGGCCGACAAGCTGGGTAAGACGGCCAACCTGGTCACCGGCGAAGTGAGCTGGCGGCAACGCCCGCCCAGCGTCTCCATCCGGGGCGTCGAGCCGGTGCTTGATACCCTGCTGCGCATGGGCCTTGGCCGCTTCGTGCGCGTTAAGAACGAGCCCAACAAGGAAGCGATGCTGAACGAGCCCGATGCGGTGCGGGGCATTGCTGGGATCAACATCGTGACGGGCGTCGAGGATTTCATCGTCACGCCATTTGAGGCTTCGGCCGAGGTGACGCAATGAGCATGACAACTTTTTCCTCAGTCCAACTTGCTGCCTCTGCTGAGCTCGTGCGACTTGCAGCCGTAATCGCAGACAAAGTAGAAGATGGCACTCTCTTCGAGGCTGGCATCTACAGTCGCAAAGAGCTCGCCGAGGTGCTGCGCCGCGTTACAGCGGTCGTCAGCGCACCGGCCTCTAAGACATTCGATGATTTGCCTCTCGCTACGTGCTCTTTATCCATCGAAGAGCGCGCCAAGTGGATCAACGTGCTTGACCCGCTGCTCAAGTACGCGGGCCGCCCGGGCGACTGGGGCCGCGAGTCCAAACTGGGCCTACTCACGCAACGCCTGCTGCAGGTGCGGCAGGAGCTCACCCAAGGCGAGGTCAAGGAAGGCGGCACGGCATGAGCGCACCTACCAAGAAGCAACTCGCGGCGCGACACATCCGCCGCTTGAGAACCATGCGCGAAAGCGTTATGCAGATGGCTGAGCAGTGGGAGGATCTGGACCAGTACTGTGTCAACGAACTCGGTGGCTTGGCTGACTCCATCGAGACGGTTGCCCTTGCCCTGAAGGATGACGAGTCGGTGGAGGCTCCATGACCAAGTCACAAGACATACTGCCGCCGCGCCGCGCCTGGACGCCACACGAAGTGCGCCGGCTGCGCGAGCTGTATCCCGATCTGTTGGCGAGCACCCTTGCCCGCGAACTCGGGCGGCCGGTCGAGGCGGTGTACCGCAAGGCGCATCAGCTGGGTCTGTGCAAATCTGACGCCTTCATGGCTTCGGATATGTCCAGGCGCATCAATCGAGGGCACCAGTTGCCATCGATGGTCGCATCTCGATTCCAGCCAGGCTCGAGGCCGTGGAACAAGGGCGTCAAAGGGGTGACGGGCACTCACCCCAACACCCGCGCGACCCAGTTCAAGAAGGGCCAGTTGCGAGGTGCCGCGCGTCATAACTACGTGCCCATCGGCAGCGAGCGGATCTGCGCCGACGGCTACCTGGAACGCAAGATGACGGATGACCCGTCGATCTACCCGGCGCGACGCTGGGTGGCCGTGCATCGCCTGGTGTGGATCAAAGCCCATGGCGCCATCCCGGCCGGCCACATCGTGGTGTTCCGGCCTGGCAAGAAAACCGTGAAGTCTCAAGAGATCACGGTGGACCGGCTCGAATGCATCACGCGGGCCGAGAACGCTCGCCGCAACCACCCACGCAACAAGAGCCCTGAGCTTGCGCGTCTGGTCCAGCTCAAAGGGGCCATCACCCGCCAAGTCAATCGCATCGCCAGGGAGTCTGGCGAAGGAGCAAAAGCATGAGCACCGCAGCCGCCTCGCCGCACATCAGCCAATTGCGCCAGCACCTGCTGGACACGCTCGCCGACCTGCGCGACCGGGACAAGCCCATGGAGCCTGACCGCGCCCGTGCCGTTGCCCAGGTCGCTTCCGTGCTTGTGGACACAGCCAAGGTCGAAGTGGAGTACCTCAAGGCCACCGGGCAAGAGCGGGCCGGGTTCCTTGAAGAGCCGCCGACCGCCACCACCGCGGCGCTGCCCGATGGCTCGCCGTTTCCGAACGGCATCACTGCCGTGACCCGTCACGCGCTCAAGTGAGGAATCCATGATCAAGAACGCCATCATTTACCGCGTCACCAGCCTGCCCGCTAGGCTTGACCAGGTCGAGCAAGCCCTCGCCAAGGTGCCATTCGTCGAGTGCGGCGCCACGCAAGAAAAGTCCATCGGCTGGGTGCCGCCCCGCGGCGCTGAGCACGGCGCCATGGTGGACGACGAAGTGCGCGAGCACATCGCCGCCGGCAAGCTGCCCACCAAGCTCGCGATGACCTGGGACGACCGCGTGTCGTTCCTGCTGACCGACTGCCTGCAGGTGCGCAAGATCGCCTTCCTCGACTGCGTGTTCGACGGCACCAAGACCGACGAAGGCGGCTTCGATACCGACGTGGCCATCGCCACGGGCGAATTGGCGAAGCTGATTCCCGATCTGATCGAAGCGCTCGGCGGCGCAGGGAGCCGCGCATGACGATCCGTGTACGTCAGACCTCGCGCAGCACGACGATCCGCTTCACCGGGGCAGACGCTGACCGGGCTTTACTCGTACTCGCCGCCGCCATCGGGGCCAGAGGCACCGCCGACGCGCCAGAACCCGTCCCAAATCGTCCCAAAGCCGGCGCCGGGGCACCGGGTGCGGAAATGCCGCAAAGCGTCTCCGTGGCCTTCAAAACGAGGGGCCGCTGATGCGAGGTGCACTTGCCCTTGAAACGGCTGCTGCCGTGTTCGGAATGCTGGGGGCGATGCTCCTGGCCACGGCCTATCCGCCCGGGCTCGGATTCGGTGCGTTTCTGGTCAGCAATGTGGGCTGGCTGATCTTCAGCTTCAACAATCGCCACTGGCGCATGTTTGCCCAGCAGGCGGTGTTTCTGCTGACCAGCATTGTCGGTCTCTGGAACTGGTGGCTGGGGCCACTGTTACTGGGGTGAGCATGGCGCGACCGAAAAGTGAGATCGTCAACGGCGAAAAGCTGTGCCGCAAGTGTGGCGAGTCGTGGCCGGCCGACACGGAGTTCTTTTTCGGCGATCCCCGCGGCACGGGCGGGCTCTATCACTGCTGCAAAGCCTGCTACTACGAGTCCTATGCGCCCGACCGCCGCAGGCAGGTCGCGCCCATGACTGGCCCGCACCAGACGGATGGCATCGCATCGTTTTTGCACGGAGGGCTTGCATGATGACCGCGAACCACATCGCAGCCATCCACGTGCTCAAGGGCAAGCTGGCCCAAAGCGATGACGACTACCGCGTGCTCCTGCAGCAACTCACCGGCAAGACCAGCAGCAAGGCCATGACCGCAGCGGAGCAGCAGCGCGTGCGCGACCACATGCAGGGCCTGGCCGAGCGCCAGGGCCTGGTGCCGGCCACCACGCGCCGCCGCCCGCTGACCCGCGAGCAGTTCGACCAGGCCAAGAAGGCGGCCAGCCCGCGCGAGCGCAAGGTGTGGGCGCTGTGGCACCAGCTACACCGCGACGGCCTGGTCAACAACAAGAGCCAGGCCGCACTCGACACCTGGGTGCACCGCCAGGTCGGCGTGTCGGCACTGCGCTTCGCCACCGGGCCGCAGCTGGACACGCTGATCGAGGCGCTCAAGGCGTGGGTGGCACGGGGCGACGGCGATGCTTGATCTGGCCCAACTCGCCCCGTTGCACGAGCAGCTCGATCCAGGGTATCCGGAGAACCTCCGCACCGTGGCCAAGTGGCTGTTCGTGCAACTGGTGGAAGACGAGGAGACGGAGCCAACCCCGCAGCGCCTGCACAAGCTCGCCACCCTGGCGCTGCGGCAGACCGAGCGCCTGAGCGCGGAAGAAGGCGGCCGCAACTTCTACCTGGGCAAGGGCCTGCGCTACCGGGCCAGCCTGCGCGACCGCGAAATGTACGAGCGCTTCACCGGGCGCAACTACAACGAGCTGGCCCGTGAGTACCATCTGACCCCAACCCGCGTGCGCCAGATCATGGATGCCATGCTGCAGGACGATCTGGGCCGCCGGCAGGGCCGCCTCGTCTTGGAATAGTCCGCCTCGCCCGCGCGCGAGGCCACCCCTCGAAACGTTCAAGCGCTTGATTTAGGCGCAGCGGGCCTGCCGCGCGACATTGCGGTCCATGCCCCAAGTCGCCCCCGCCACCAAGCCCCTGCACATCTTCAAGCCCGGCCGCTGGACGACCGTCGCAGGCGAGACCATCGAGTTCGGCGATGCCGATCTGGCCGCCACCGCCGCCGCCTACGACCCCAAGATTCACAAGGCCCCCATCGTCAAGGGCCATCCCGCGCTTGACGCGCCTGCCCAGGGCTGGGCGGATCAGCTGGTTGTGCAGGCCCGCGGCCTCTACGCGCTGCCGTCCAAGGTCGACCCAGCGTTTGCCGAAGAGGCACGCACTGGCCGCTGGGGCACGGTCAGCGCCAAGTTCTACCGGCCCGATGCCACCAACAACCCCGTGCCTGGCGTGTGGTACCTGCGGCACATCGGCGTGCTGGGTGCGCATCCTCCCGGCGTCAAGGGCCTGGACGACCCCGAGTTCGGCGATGCAGACGACGGCTGCGTTTGCTTTGCGGAGGGCGTGGCCTTCGGCGAGTGGGACGCCATGACGACTGCCAATCTGCTGCGCAACCTGCGCGAGTGGGTTCTGGGCAAGTTCGGCCAGGAAGACGCTGACAAGGTGCTCCCCAACTACGACGTGCGCGCTCTTGAGCTGAGCGCTGCCGAGACGGTCAACGAAACCCGCCAGGCGCAAGGCCTGCCCGTGGCGTTCGCCCAAGGCGAAGCCTCCCCCACCGATCCACCACCAAAGGAGTCCGCAGTGACCGAAGAAGAAGCCGCGCGTTTGCGCACCGAAAACGAGGCCCAGGCACGGCAGATCGCCGTGCTGCAGGCCGCTGACAAAGAGCGCAAGCAGGCCGCAGTGCTGGCCGAGAACGCTGCCTTCGCCGAAAGCATGGCCGGCGAAGCACGCATCCCCACCGCCCTCAAGGGCCAGGTGGCGGCCATCGGCGCGCAACTGCAGGCCGCTCCCGACGTGGCGTTCGGCGAAGGCGCTGACAAGAAGCCGCTGCACCAGGTGTTCCGCGACCTGCTGCAGGCGCTGCCCAAGCAAGTGGAGTTCGGCGAGCAGGCCACCCGCGAACGTGCCGCGGGGGATGGCGCCGACGCCACCACGCCCGTGGAGTTCGCCGAAGGCGCCGACCCAGACCGCGTGGCCCTGGACAAGCGCATCCGTGCGCATGCCAAAGAGCACAAGGTGGACTACGCCACCGCGGCCCACGCCGTGATGCGCAACAAGTAACCGACCCCCATACCTCAAGGAGAAACACATGGGACGTTTGAGCAAACTGCGCGTGGTGGACCCGGTCCTCAGCGCGCTGGCCATCGGCTACAGCAACGCCGCCTTCGTGGGCGACCAGTTGCTGCCGTTCGTGACGCTGGACAAGGAAGGCGGGAAGATCCCGCGCTTTGGCAAGGAAGCGTTCAAGGTCTACGCGACCGAGCGCGCGCTGCGGGCCAAGTCCAACCGGATCAACCCGGAAGACCTCGACGGCATCGACGTCAGCCTGGACGAGCACGATCTGGAATACCCGATCGACTACCGCGAAGACGCTGAAGCCGCCTTTCCGCTGCAGGCGCATGCCACCAATCGCGTGGTGGAGGGCATCCGCCTGCGCCACGAAGCCATGGTGGCCGGCATGACCCAGAACCCGGCCAACTACCCGACGGGCAACAAGGTCGTCCTGTCTGGCACGGACGTGTTCACCAACGAAGAAAGCGACCCCGAGGGCGTGGTGGACGATGCCAAGGCCGCCGTGCGTAACAAGGTGGTCAAGGAGCCGAACACCATGGTGATCGGCTACAAGAGCTGGCGCGCCCTCAAGCGCCACCCCAAGCTCAAGGCGATCCTGAGCGACACACGCTCGCGCCTGGTGCAACTGGCCGACCTGCGCGAGATCTTCGAGATCGAGAACATCGTGGTGGGCAAGGGGGTGTATGCCACCGATGCGGGCGCGGTGACAGACCTGTGGGGCGGCACGCTGGTGCTCGCCTATGTCCCCACCGCTGCCCCGGCCGCTGCTGGCGATGCACCCGTGCGCTCGGCCTACGAGCCCAGCTTCGGCTACACGCTGCGCAAGAGGGGCAATCCGGTGGTGGACACCCGCACCGAAGACGGCAAGCTGGAAATCATCCGCAACACGGACATCTTCCGCCCCTACATGCTCGGCGCGGAAGCGGGCTACCTCGTGGCGGGAGCGGCTTGATCATGGCCACCGCAAAGAGATCCACCCCGAACTCCGTGGCCGCCGGTTCGACCGCTGACACGCAAGGCGCAGCCGATGCCAGTACCACCCCGACCGAAGGCGCCCCTGCGGCCCAAGACGCCAGTACCGCGCCGGTGGCCCAGGCGGCCGGCACGGCAGCGCTGGAAACGCCGCAGAACGGGCAAGCCAGTGCAGGCGATGGCCCGATCGGCCGCGACCTCGGCGAGTCGAGTGACTCGGGCGACCTGGGCGGCGCGCCGGCAGTAGCAGGCGATCCACCGGTGCCTGGTCGTGAAGCCTTCGGCATGCGCACCTACATCGTGGGCTCGGTGCCCATCCGCCACAACGGCCGCGTCTATGGCGTCGGCTACGACATCGAACTGTGGGGTGCCGAGGCGCAGCGCCTGGCGGGCCTCGTGATTCCGATCCCTGAAGGAGCAACCCATGTTGACTGAGAAAATTCTCATGGCCACCTCGGTGCTGGCCACCGGTGCGCTGCAGCGCTTTCGCTTTGCCAACTTCGCGGGCGCCACCGCGGTCGCCACCGATCCGGCGCTGGGTGTGCCCAACACCAACTACGACATCGGCGAGCAAGCCGGAGTGAGCACGCACGGTGAGATCCTGGTGGAAGCCGGCGGGGCGATCGCGCTGGGTGCCCAGGTCCAGCCGGACGCGCAAGGCCGGGCCATCACGCTCGCCAGTGGCGCAGCCTTTGGCCGTGCCCGCGATGCGGCGACGGCCGCTGGCGACCTCATCCGCGTACAGCGCTGAAGCCTGGTCCCACGATGGCCGCCTATGCCACCTTGACCGACCTGGCCAACGCCGCCACCGATGGCTGGCGCGAGCTGGCACAGCGCGGCGCTCCGGAAGCAGTGCTGGACAGCGCGCTACTTTCGGTAGCGGCCGGCGGTGGCGACACTAGTGCCTGGGAGCCCGAGGCGGTGGCGGTTGCAGCCGCCGCCCTGGCTCGACTGCAGGACGCACTGGATCGTGCCAGCCGCCATGCCGACACCTACCTCTTCCCGCGCTACCGCGTGCGCATGCCGCTGCCGGATGACCTGGTGAAGGGCAGCAGCCTGCCCAGCGCCGTCGCGGCGATCGCGCTCAAGCGCTTGTATGGCAGTTCCGTGCCCGAGGATCTGCGCCGCGGCGCAGCCTGGGCGGCACCGATACCGAGGTGGCGCAACCCGCCGGCCACATGGTCACCCGCGCCCCTGGTAGCGCCTTCGACTGGGGGGCCTATTGATGGCCACCGCCCCGGTCGTACCGGCGCATCCCAACAACTTCCTGGAGCCCGAGCCGCACATCGTGGATCGGCTCAAGGAAGCGCTCAAGGGGCTGCAGCCAGCCGTGCACGTGCTCACCGCCACCGACCTGTCCGGCATCAAGGAAGAGAACCAGCCCACGCCCGCCGTGCATGTGGTGTGGAACGGCTTTCGGGTGCTGGAAGCGCGGGCCGATGGGGCGGCCGCCCGGCTGGACCACACCTGGCTGATCGTGGCAGCGGTGCGCAACGTCCGCACCCTCAAAACGGGGGAGGCCGTCCGTGCCCAGGCCGGCGAGCTCGCAGCCCGTGCCGGTGCCGCCCTCATGGGCTATCGCCCCCCCAACGTGGCCGGGCCGATGCGCCTGGCACCCGCACCAGGCTCCGGCATCAGCGCCGCGGGCTTCATGTATCTGCCGCTCGCCTTCCTGGTCGAGACGGTGTTTCAACGCTGATTTTTTACAGGAGCCACCATGGCCATCGAAGTCACCAAGCAAATCTACAAACCCAGCATGACGGTGGGCCAGGTCTACGCCCGCGCCTACGGATCTACCGTGCTGCCCATGCCAGTGGGCAACGTCCTTGAGCTGGGCCTCGAGCACAGCGAGGACGTGCAAACCCAGGAAGACATGACAGCGATCGGGGGCGGCACCCACGCTGAAGTGAGGCGTGTGAAGGAGGTCAAGATCAAGGCCAAGTTCGCGGACCTGAACGTGATCAACCTGGCGCGCAGCGTGCTTGGTACCGTCGAATCGATCGATGCTGGTACCGAAGCCGATGAACCACATGTCGCCACCCTGGGTGGCCTGCTGCCGCTGCAACACATCAGCCCTACGGCCGTCGTGCTAAAGAAGGGGGCGACCGCTGCGGCAGCGGCCGTGGTGGACATGGCCGGCAACTATGAGGTGCGGCCGGAAGGGGTCTTCCTGCTGGCGGATGCCGCGGATGTGGCCAGCGCCGACAAGCTCTGGGTCAGCTACAGCTACGGGGAATACGCAGCGATCGAGGCGCTCACCACCAAGGCCGTGGAGCTGGAACTGATCTTCGGTGGACTGAACGAGGCAGACAGCGGCAACCCGGTGGTTGTGAACATCTTCCGGGCCAGCCAGGGCATCACGAAGAACCTGACCTTGATCGGCAAGGGCTTCAATGCGCTGGACGTCGAGGGAACGGTGCTGATGGATCCAACGAAGTCCGGCGCCGGCATCAGCCGCTACTACCGCACCCGCATGGGTTGATCGCACCGCGACGGCACCTGGGCCGCCCGCCGCAGTTCCAGGCGGCGCGCGGCCTTCTCTGTTCCCCCTCCCGCATCCCTGACCTCCTGCCATGGCCAACGAAAACGAGATCGAATTTACCGTCCGGGTGAAAAACGCCGGACTGGGCGAACTCGCCAACGACGTGGCCAAGGTCGAGGACAGCACCAAGGAGCTGGGGTCGGCCGCCACAGCCGCAGGCACCGGGTTGGACAAGCTCGGCGATGCGGCTGGCCAGGCGGGTGGAGGCCTGGACCAGTTGGCCGCGGCCGAGGACAAGGCACAAGCCAACAGTGCGGAGCTGGGCAGCAGCGCCGCGACCACGGCGCAAGAGGTGGACGGCGTGGGCCAGGCTGCGGCGCAGGCAGGAGGCGGCCTGCAGCAGCTGGCTGCGGCCGAGGGACAGGCCAGGCAGCAGGCAGCAGATCTGGGCGCGGGCAGCAGCGCCGCGGGCCAGGCCGTGGCCGAGCTGGGCGCAGATGCCCAGCAGGCGCAAGGCGGCATTGGCCGGCTGACTACCGCCGAGGCCCAGGCTGAAGCGCAAGCGCATGCACTGGGCACCGGCTCGCAGGCCGCGAGCAAAGGCTTGGCTGACGTTGGCCAAGCCTCGGACAAGGCCGGCAGCGAGCTGGCGGAGCTCGCCACGTCGGTGGACGCGAAAACCCGCGCCATCAAGGCCGGACTGCAGGTGGACCAGTCCGAGATCGAGTTGCAGCGCCAGCACCTGGTCCTTGCGCGCGAAGAGCAGCAAGGCCGGCTGCAGACCGCCCAGGCGCTGGGCGACCAGGCGGCCGCCATACAGGCGCAGAACCGGCTGCGGCAGATCGAGTCGGACCAGCTGGCCCTGACTGCCCGGGGTCTGCGCGCGGAGGCCACTGCGGTCGCTCAGGTGGCGCAGGCACGGCGCGAGCAGTTGTCGGCACTGGGCCCACTGACCCAGGCGCAGAGTCAGGAACTCCAGGCCGCAGACAACACCGCGCGGGCGCTGCGGGTGCAGTCCGCTGCCACCGACCAGGCCGCGCAGCGTGCTCGCGAACTCGGAGCGGCGAGCGAGACGGCCGCGGCTGGCCAGGTGAAGATGGGCAACGAACTGGCCCAGGCCACGCAGATGCTCACCCGGTTTGCGGCAGGTCTTGGGGTGGTGCTCAGCGTCAAGGAAGTCGGGCAGATCGCCGACCAGTTCAATAACCTGCAGTCGCGCATCAAGCTGGTCACCGGAGAAGGCGACAACTTCACCCGCAGCTGGCAGGGCGTCACCGAGGTGGCGCTGCGCACGCACAGCGCCCTCGAAGACACGGGGGTGCTCTTCACCCGCCTGGCGCAAGCCGGTAAGGATGCCGGGCTGTCCACGGCCCAGGCGAGCGCGCAAAGCCTGGCGCTGACCGAGACGATCAACCAGGCCATCCAGCTGAGTGGCGCTGGCGCCCAAGCCTCCAGCGCCGCCATCACGCAGCTGGTGCAGGGTCTGCAAGGCGGCGCGCTGCGGGGCGACGAATTCAACTCCGTCATGGAGCAAAGCCCGCGCCTGGCGCGTGCCCTGGCCGATGGGCTGGGCGTCACCACCGGCGAGCTGCGCAAGATGGCCGAAGCCGGCCTGCTCACCAGCGACACCGTCATCAAGGCGCTCAAGGGCCAAAGCCAGACGGTGGCCGGCGAGTTCGCCAAGCTGCCGCCCACCGTGGGCCGCGCCTTGCAGGATCTGTCCACGCAATGGACGCTGTACGTGGGCGAGACCGACAAGGCCACGGGTTCCAGTGCACTCGCGGCGAAGGGGATCGAGGCGCTGGCAAACAATCTACGGACCGTTGCAGGCTTGTTGATTGATGCTGGGCAGGCGGTGGCAGCGTTTACTGCGCTGCGCTTGGCGCAGCATTTTTTGGGCATCGGCGCGGCAGCACAAGGGGCGGCGACTGCAACAACAGGGAGCACCGCCGCCACTGCAGCAAACACCGCTGCCACAGTGCAAAACACTGTCGCCATCGTTGCCAACGCTGCAACAAAAGTAGCCAACACGGCAGCGACCAGCGCCAATGCCACAGCCAATGCCGCTGCGGCTTCGAGTGCGAACCGGTTTGCTGGTGCGTTCTCAGGGCTAGGCGCACAGGTGCGCGCCGCCTCGGGAGCGGTATCTGCTGGCACGGGTGTCCTGGGGCGGTTCGCGGGGATGCTGGGTGGCCTGCCTACTTTTGTCTTGGTTGCCATCGCCGCGAACTTCAAGGACATCGGCACCTGGATCGGCGAGAGCGCTGCAAAGCTGGCGGGTTACAAGGACCGCACGGAGGAACTCGTCCGGGCGGAGAAGCTGCAGGCGGACATCGCCAAGGAAGCGGCCGCAGATCGGGAGCGATTGGCCGTATCCATCCAGGCAGCAATTGACCGCACGTTTGATCTTTCGAAGGCAGCGCGTGCCAGCGTGGCCGAGTTTGAGCAACTCACCAAAGAAGGCAACAGCACAGCCGAGGCCTTGAAGAAGGCCACGGACTCGTTCGACCTGACGAAAGTCCAAGGCATTCGTGACTTCTCTGCGGTACTGGAAAAGCTCTCTGCCGATGGAAAGATCACCGCCACCGAGTTGCAGGCGGCTTGGGCGCAAGCGCTCAATGGCAAGGATTTGGCCGACTTCGAAGTGAAGGCGCGGCTGGCATTCGGGGCAGCGCAGGCAGAGGCCGAGAAGGCGGCAGTTGCGGTGCAAGCCGCAATCGCACGTGGTGTGTCTGGCGATGAGTTCACGGCGTTGAAAGCGAAGTCGGAAGCGGCGTTTGCGGTGCTGACCCGGGAGAGTTCGCGGGCTGCGCAGTTGATGGACAGCTTGCTGCGCGAGGCTGTGCGTCGAACCGGCCTGGAGTTTGACCAGCTTCAGGGGAAGATCGGAGCGGCTTCCCGTAGTGCGATCAACGATGTAGAAGCCATCGTGAATGGGCTGGATAGCCTCAAGGCGCAGGGAGTAGATACCGGTCGGGTGCTGGTTGCAAGTCTGTCCAAAGCGATCGAAACGACCGATGGCCAGGCTGCGATCGACAACCTGCGCGGTCGTATCGAGCAACTGCGCAAAGTGCTCGGAGACAAGATCACCGACGGGCTGCTTGACCAGGCGCGGGAGAAAGCCAACGAGCTGAAAGATGCCATGGACAAGGCGACTCCGGCGATCAACAGCGTGCGAGAAGCAATGAAGCAACTCGGCATCACGTCCGATGAGTCGCTCAAGAAAACCGCGACGAATGCCAAGGATGCCTACGACACATTGACGGCCAGCGGTACGGCCAGTGCTCGCGAGCTCGGCGAGGGCTTCAAGAAAGCAGCCGAGGCGGCCATCGCTGCCAACAAAGGTATTGCACCCGCCTGGGTTGAAGGCCAGGCCGCCGTGCGTGGCTTCGAAGTAGTCATCGACAGCGCCGGCAAGAGCACGCTCAAGCTGCGCGACTCGCTCGCGGACGTCGCAAACTCCAGCAATCGCGCGGCAGGCAGCATGGTGAAGGACTGGACTGGCGTCGGCTCCTCGATCAACGTTGCGAGCCGTGCCCTGCAGGAGTACCAGCAACGCATGGCCGAGAAGTACGGACGTCCGGGCGAAGGTGACAAAGGCTTGTTCGAATCTGGCCGGCGCAGCACCCGTGGAGAGGAACTGAGTCCTGGCGTCCAAGAAGTGGGCACGGGCGGCTACCAGTTCCGCAACAAGGACGGCATGACGTCGGATGCCAAGGGCAACGTTCAGCAGCAGTGGGTATGGACCCGCGCCGCCATCATTGACTACCTCAAGCAGGCCGGTATGGACGAACTGCTCGCAGAGCGCCTGGCCGCTCAGTTTGTCCAGCCCGACGGCTCCGTGCCATACGTGGCCAGCGAAGCGCAAAAGAAATGGGGTGGCCCATCTTCCACCCTGGCCGAGGCGCTGGGAAAGATGGTGGATTACTACCAGTACGGCAATGGCAAATCAGAAGCCAACACCATGCTGGAGTACGAGCGCAACAAGAACAAGACGCCCTCCACCAGCCCGTCGCCCGCTCCATCGCCAACCCCGTCGCCCGCGCCAGCCCCAGGCACCGGCGGCGCCACCTACGTCAACAACATCACGATCAACGGCGCAGGCGACTGGGGCGTGGTCCGCGGCACCACGCGCCACGTCGATGCCCAGAGCGCTCAGACCGAGATCGATCTGCTGCGCGACCTCGCCCAGGCCAAGGGCGCCGCCATCTGAGGCACTGCAACACCATGATCACCCTCACATACAACGGCACCACGGCCCACATCAGCGATCGATTGCAGTGGACCGACGAATTCGGCTGGAGCCCGGTCGATCAGGCCACGGCCTACAGCACCACCGGCGCGCTGCTCGTGGACGTCGCCGTCAAGCAGGCTGGCCGGCCCATCACGCTGGTCGGTACCGACACCGCGGCCTGGATCACCCGGGCGCTGTGCACCACGCTGCAGGCCTGGGCCAAGTTGCCCGGCATCGAGCTCGACCTGGTGCTGCGCGGCGACACCTACCGCGTGATGTTCGACCACGGCGCGGGCGGCTTCCAGGCCCAGCCGATCCACAAGCTCGAGGACGGCGAGATCACGCCCGAGCTGCTCTATCTCCCCACCTTCAAGTTTTTCGAGGTCTGAACCATGCCCATCCAGGACGGTGACATCCACCTTTTCTCAAGCCGCGTCATGGCCGACGTGCCGGAGGGCGGCGGCGGGCCGACCGGCACCGTGATCCCCTATGGCGGCAACAACAACATTTTTTTGGACGTCACGGAGACCGATCGCGCTGGCGGCAACGTGTCCATGCGCCAGCTGCACGTGGGCGTCCTCACGCCCAACACCGACGTGTACATGGGCAGCAACATCGTGCTGTCGCAGCTGCCCACCGATCCGCAGGTGAGCATCACGCTCGCCAAGTGCGGCCTGTTCGCGCGGCGCACCGAGATCGCCGCCGCGATCGCCGCGTACCTGATCGAGGGCACCCAGTGGTCGGGCTACCTGCTGGAGGACCACGTGGTCGGCATGCGCTCTATCCAGATCTTCCATCGCCCCGGCACACCGTCGCCGGACATCGGGCGCACCCTCGTGCTGACGTATCAGGCAGGCACGCCGACCGAGCGGGTTCAGTTCGTGCGCGTGACGCGCACGGAGACCGAGCAGCGCACCTACACCTACGGTTCCAGCGGCGGCTTCGTGGACTATCAGGGCGCGGTCACCAAGGTGGACCTGACCGACGCGCTGCGCTATGCCTTCCCTGGCTCGCCGCCATCGCGCGAGTACGCTCCTGCTGCCGGCAAGGCCGTGATCCGCGACACCACCGTGGCCGATGCAGCGGTGTACTACGGCGCATCGCCCCTTGCGGCGCCCGCCGCGCTGGGCGACTCGGTGGTGCGCGTCGCCAGCATCTACACCCAACTGGTGCCCAGCTCGCGCACCGAGACCACCGCGCTGGACCAGCGCCCTGCAGCGGAGCGCACGATCGTGCTGGCCGAGGCACCCCGCCGTGTGGAAGTCGCCGTGGCGGCCCACACCCAGCGCGTCAAGATCGGGCAGAGCAACCGCGGGTTTTCATACGTCGCGATGCTCAAGCCGCTGCCCGAGCCCGGCACCGTGGTCATCAGCTACCGGGCACTCGGCAACTGGTACACGCTCACCGACGACGGCACCGGCGTGCTGGCCGGCTCGGGATCTGGCCGGGTGATCTACGCCACCGGCAGCGTGGACATGACTCTGCTGGCAATGCCGGACGACGCGAGCAGCATCCTCATCCAGTGGGCCGAGCGCGTGGGCTACAACAACCGATCGGCACAAGGCGCGCAGGTGCGGGCGCCGGAGTACTCGTGGACGCTGGCCCATCCGGGCGCCACCCCGGGCGCCGTCACCATCACCTGGCTGTCCGGCGGTCAGATGCGCACCGCCACCGACAACGGCGCCGGCAAGTTCGCTGGCGATGCGGCCGGCGAGATCGACTACCCCAGCTCCAGCATCTTCCTGCGCCCGGCCGCCATGATCGACGCGGGCGGGTCGTTTTCCACGAGCTACACGGCGGCATCAATGCAGGAGGAGGTTTTTACCGGGCCTGCCTTGGACCCGACTGGCTCGGCCACGATCACGCTGGCCCAGCAGCCCATCGCGGGCAGCATCGAGGTCGCATGGTCCACGGCGCAGGAGGTGAGCAGCACCAGCGGCGCCAAGCTCACCAGCGCCAGCATGTCAAAGGCGCCCGAGGCGATCACCGCCTTGAGCTGGATGGAGGAGCCACTTTGGGAGCGCTACGGCAACCTGGTCCCCGGCATGGCGGTCGAGCGCAAGGTCATCGACGGCCGGCCGTATGTCTCGGGCTTCCTCAACGTGATCGGCACGCTGAACACCACAAGCCGCTACAGCCGCACGTCGGGCAGCGACACCACGAACTCCAACCGCGTCATCACGCTCCATCGCGCCACCGATGACGGCGCGGGCGGCTTCGTGGCGGGCCTGGGCACGGTAGCCTATGCGGCCAAGACCGTGGTGCTCAAGCTGGTCAGCTACAACAAGACCACGGAGAGCTACAGCAGCGACTACGAGGACGCCCAGGAGTTTGACCGGGTGGCATCCACGTCTTCGTCCGGCAGCAGCTCCAGCAAAGGCGGTGAGTACAGCACCGCCGCTGTGGGCGAACAGATGCTGGGCACGGTCATCGTGCGCTACAAGGTCGCGCCGCTCGCGCCCGATGCGTACGAAGAAGAATTCGCGCCGCCCGAAGTGGTGATCGACCTGTGCCGCTACACGACGGATCGCATCGTGCCAGGCAGCGTGCGCATCGTGTGGATGGGGCAGAACTACGACGACTTCGAAGGCGTGCTGTACCGCGGCCGCACCAATGCCGCGCCTGGCGTTGTGAGTGGCACGGTGGACTACGGCCGGGGTCTCGCCCGCATGACGGACTACGTGGTGGCGGGTGCCCCGACCGCCTTCGCCCTTGCCAGCCTGTGGACCCAGCGCAGCGCCTGGAACACGGCGAGCGTGTTTTTCCGGACGCAGAGCGCGCCGATCAAGCCGGGAGGCCTGGTGCTCACGCTGCTGGACCTGCAGGGCAATGCGCTCACGGCCACGGCGGGCCTGGATGGCAACTTCACGGGCGAGCACATGCGCGGCCGGATGGACTACGAGGCCGGCGTGGGAGAACTGCAGTTCGGCGACTTCGTTCCCGACGCGGACCTCACCCCCGCGCAAAAGGCCGAGTGGTGGTACCGCGCGGCCGACGTGGGCGCGGTCGAGGCTGGCAAGATCTGGCGCCCCTGGCCCGTGGACCCGACCACGCTGCGGTACAACAGCGTGGCGTATTTCTACCTGCCGCTGGACGCGGACATCCTGGGCCTCGATCCCGTGCGCCTGCCGCCCGATGGCCGGGTGCCGATCTACCGGGTGGGCAGCTACCTGGTGGTGGGCCACACCGGCACCGTGCCGGCGGCCACGTACGCCGCGGGGCAGACGGTCTCCGCGGCCCGCACGCGGCTGTCTCGCGTGCACCTGGTCGGCGCCGACGGCAAGCTGATCCAGGCCGGCTGGACGGCGGATCTGGACGCCGGCACCGTGCAGATCGTGGACCCTGCCACCTGGGTGCAGCCGGTGCGGGTGCTGCACCGCATCGAGCAGATGGTGCGGGCGGCCGACGTGCAGATCGACGGCACGATCAAGCTCACGCAGCAGCTTTCGCACGCGTTCCCGGCTGGGACTGTGGTGTCCTCGGCCCTCATGTCCGGCAACCTGGCCGCCCGCGCGCTGCCGGTGTGGGACCAGCTCAATTGGGACGGCGTGACCTGGCTCGATGCCGTCGGGCCCGCGGGTCCGGCACCGGCGACCTACAACGACGGCGCTTTCCCCGTGCAGGTGACCAATGCCGGCGCGCTGACCGAGCGCTTCGCGCTGCGCGTGCTGACCGGCGGCACCGACGTGGAGGTGATCGGCGAGCACGTGGGCAACGTCGGCACGTACAGCCGCAACACCGACATCGCTCCCATCAACCCGATCAGCGGCGCGCCTTACTTCACCTTGCGGTCTGCGGGCTGGGGCAACGGCTGGGCGGCGGGCAACGTGCTGTTTCTGCCCACCGTGGGCGCGTATTACCCATTCGCCGCCATCCGAGCGGTGCAGCCCGGTGTGGCGAGCGCCATCGACTATTCCTTTGAGCTGCTGCCCCGCGGCAACGTCGATCGTCCACCCTCGGCCTGAGCCCTTCCCATCACCAGACACCAAGGACCATCATGAGTACCTCCATCAAAGTTTTCGACTCCGGCCAGGCTGGTGCGCCCGTACTGTCTGGCACGGCGGGCGCGCTGCGCGCCGTTCTCAAAGCCTGCCTCGTGGACGGATTCGGGGCCGGCGCCGTGGCGTCGCTCACCGTCACCGCCGGCGTGGCCACGGCCGTCTACGCCTCGGGCCATCCCTACCGCGTGGGCTCGGTTGCCCTCTTTGCCGGAGCGACCGGAGACGGCCTCAACGGCGAGCGGCGCATCCTCACGGTCGCCGCCGACCGGGTCACCTTCGCGGCGCCCGATGCGGCGGCAGGCGCGGCTGCGGGCAGCATCACCAGCCGCATGGCCCCGGCAGGATGGCAAGAGCTGTACGCGGGCCAGGCCGACAACGTGATAGCCCTCAAGCCCGCGGCGGTGGAGGCGACGGGCTGCGTGCTGCGGGTCGATGACACGGGTACCACGAATGCCCGCGTGCGTGGCTACGAGTCCATGAGCGACATCGGCACGGGCCTGGGCGCGATCCCGCTCGATGCGCAGGTGGCGGGGGGCCTGTACTGGCCCAAGAGCGGCGCGACCAGCACCGCCGCCCGCCCGTGGATCGTGGTGACCGACGAGCGCGGCCTGTACCTGGCCGTGAGCCCGCAGGGCATCGACCGCTACACCTTGCTGTACGCGGGCGATATCGCCAGCTTCAAGAGCGGTGATGCCTATGGCTGGCTGGTCAGTGGCAACCAGGCCGACCAGGTGGCACAGACCACGACGCCGGACGGCTGCTGTGGGTTCAGCCACCGCAGTGCGCGGGGCGGTGCTTACCTCGCCCGGGCCCATACCGGGGTCGGGCAGGCGATCGCGGCCCAGCGCATCGGCGCGCATCACACTGGCAGCACGCCCGACGTGTACGCGGGCGTGGCAGGGTACGCCTGGGGCGTGTACCCCAATTCGCCCAACAACGGCCTGCTCACCGGGGCGCTGGAGCTGGTCGGCCAGGGCATCCGCGGCACGCTGCCGGGCCTGCTGCACCCGATCCAGGACATGGGCGGGGCCTTCGTTACGCGCGGCACGGTCCTGGGTACGCAGGACTACTCCGGCCGCACGCTGATGGCGGTGCGCGTGGGCTCGCCCGTGGCTGGCGCCGAGGCGAGCGGCACGGTGTTCGTGGACCTCACCGGCCCCTGGAGCCGCTGATGGCCGCGGCACGCTACTGGCGCCTAGTCGCCGTGCGGCCCTGGGGCCTGGGGGCGCTCTCGATCAGCGAGGTGGCGCTTTACACCGGCGCCGGGCGCGCCGACCTGTCGGCCACGCTCACCAGCCGCATGGCGCCGGTGGCAGGGGCGCTGGCGGCGCTGCAGGATGGGTCCGCAACCGCCGCGGTGACCTGGGATGCGGCGCAAGTGGCGGCGCCCGGCTGGGCACTGGTGTGGGACTTCGGGAGCGCGGTGGACATTCTGTATCTGGCGATCGGCGCCGGTTCTGACCAGGCTCGCTATCCGTGCGACCTGCGTCTGGAATCCTCGACCGATGGTCGCGCGTGGTCGGTCCTTGGCGAGGTCAGTGGGCTGCTGTTCCCCGGAGCGCACACGCTGGGTTCGGTAGACGATCTGCGCCAGCACGTGTTCGCGATGGATTTCAACGGCCCGGCGATCACGGACGCTTACGGTCATGCAATCACTACATTCGGCGGGGCGCACATCGAGAGCACGGCACCGCTGCAGGACGGCACGCCCTATCTGGTCCTGTCAGGAGGGGATGACTACCTCGAGATCGCTAACAGCCCTGACCTGCATCTGGGCAACGAGTACGAGATCGGTTTCGATCTGTTCATTCCCAGTGCGGCGGGTGAGGTCCTGGGTGCGATTTGGCACCATGGCTTCTACGACACCAACTCGCTGAGCTGGACATCGCCAGGGCTATCGATACGCGTGCTCCCTGGATACCTGCGCTTTTACTTCTGGGTCCAGACCAATCCAACAGATCAATTCGTGGATGCCACCTATACCGCCGATGTCGCACAGCGTTGGCGGATGGTACGTGCGGGCACCAATGGCGCGATCTACCGAGATGGCGTGCAGGTTGCCTCACGCAGCGGCCTGGGGACCTTGCCCGCTCCCACGCGGCCGTTGCAGATCGGTCGATGGGCATTCAGTGCCGGTACGCCGACGCTCAATGCCAAGGTGGACAACCTTTATGCAGACAGTGGCGTGCGGATCGCGCGCGCCGGGGCATTGCGCGCTGTGCCCGTGCTGGGATCCAGAGCCCAACTGCTCACGGCGAGTCCAGTTCCGGCGTTCAGGGCGGGGGCGCCCGCCGCCGCCGCGATCGCGCGCGACATGGAGTTCGGCGGCGCGGGGCGGATCTGGGGCACCACAAAGACCAAGGGCGTGACCAACCTGCCCACGCGATCGCGCGTGGTGCTGCTGCGCCAGCGCGACAAGCTGGTGGCCCGAGAGACGTGGAGCGATGCCGCCACCGGCGCCTTCGAGTTCACTGACATCGACATGGCCCACCAGTGGCTGGTGCTGGCCGAGGACCAAGCCGGCAACTACCGGCCCGTCGCGGCCAACCGGCTGGAGGCACAGCCATGAGTACCTGGCGCATTGGTCCCGAGGTGGCGTTCGCGCAGCTGGAGGCCACGATCGCGCGTGCGGACGCCGGCAGCGGCCGGGCCCGGGTGCGGCTGCACACCACCGCCCGGCCGACGACGATTGCCGGGGCCGCGGGCGGCACGCCCCAGGCCGAGATCGTGCTCGCCAAGCCCTGCGCCTCCATCGTCAACGGCGCCCTGGTGTGGCATGCCGAGGACGCGGGCGGGGCGCTGGTGATGGTGGCGGGCGTGCCGCGCTGGGGTGTGTGGATCGGCGCCTCGGGCATCGTGGTGAGCGAGGGCAGCGTGACGGATGCCGACCACGGGGGCGACTTCCGCGTGGTCGGCGGCACTACGCCCGAGGGCGACGACAGCCCGCTGCTGCTGGCCGGCGGGCTGGTGGTCCTGGCCGCCTCGGCGTTGACGTAAGGCCGGACGTGGCGGGCGATCTGGATCTGATCTTCGGCCAAGCGGCCAACTCGGCCGGGTCGCCTGTCGAGATCGTCTTCGGCGACGACGGCGGCGACGGCCCGGGCGAGGCCGTCGAGCTGCTGGCAGCCGGGTCGATCACGGGCCTGCGCGCGCCGATCCTGCTGCGTTCGGCGGTGCGCGCCCGCGCCGCGGGGCAGATCACCGGCCTGCGCCTGGTGGCCTCGGTCGGCTACGACGTCAATGTGACCCGCCCAGTGGCAAGCACGGTGCCCCAGCGCTGGCAGGACGCGGTGCGCCGCAGCGTGCCGGTGCGCGAGCGCTATCAGGCGGCGCTGCCTTTGCAGACAGCCGTGCGGCAGCACTGGCAGGACACGTCTGCCCTGGGCACGGCTGTCCTGGCGCGCTACGAGGCCGCCGCGATCCTGAGCGCTGCGGTGCGGCAAGTCTGGCAGGAGGCGGCCCGGGTATCCAGCCCCGGTGTGCGCCAAGGGTTCCAGGAGGCGCTGCCGCTGCGCCATGCGGTCGCCCAGCACTGGCAGGACGCTGCACGCCGCTCCATGAGTCGGGTGCAGCGGTTTCAGGAGGCGCTACCGCTGCGCCGTGTGATCGCCCAGCACTGGCAGGAGGGCCTTCGGGTGTCGGCCGTGGTGGCCGACGGCATGGGGATCGCGTTGGCGCGATCGCGCACTTGGCGCAACCATTACCAAGAGGCCTGGGTGCCCCCGCCAGGGGTGTCCACGCCCGCGCAGCCGCCCCAGCCGGACCCGTGTTACGTGCCAGAGGTGCCGGTGCACCTGGTGTTCGATGCGCTTGCCGATCACGGTGTGCCGGCGCACCTGGTGTTCATCTGCGATGGCCACTCCACCCCGGAGCCAGGCGCAACTGTCATCGTCCCCGTTCGTAGGACCTATATCGTGGCCAACAACATCACCCTGCATCGCGTCGATACGGGCGCCGAGCTGAGCGCCCACAGTTTCAGCATGTCGCTGGACCACCAGAGCTGGACCTGGTCGTGGTCGGCCTCACTGCACCACGATGCCTCCGCGCACCTGGGCCGCGACGGCCAGGGCGATCCGGCCGAGCTCGAGGTGGTGGTCAACGGCGTGCCGTTTCGGCTGCGCCTGGAGCGCACCGTCAAGGACCGGCGCTTCCTGCCCCAGGTTCGCTGGTCGGTCTCCGGCAAGGGCAAGGCGTCGATCCTGGGCGCTCCCTACGCTCCAGCGCTGTCGTTCAGCCTGGCGGTGCCCCGCACGGCCCAGCAGCTCGCGGCCGACGTGCTCACGGTCAATGGGGTGAGCATGGGCTGGGCGCTGGACTGGCAGATCGTGGACTGGCTGGTGCCGGCGGGCGCCTGGGCGCTGCAGGGCACCTACATCGACGCGATCAACGACATCGCCACGGCCGCGGGCGGCTATGTCCAGCCGCACCCGACAGATCCGGTGCTGCGGGTGCTGCCGCGCTACCCGGCCGCCTCCTGGGCCTGGGGCGGCATCACACCGGACTTCGAGATTCCAGGCGCGGCCGCCGAGGTGGTCGGTACCGAGTACGTGGACCGCCCAGGCTACAACCGGGTGTTCCTCGGGGGCGTGAGCGCGGGCGTGTTCGGGCCTTTCAGCAGGGCCGGGACCGCAGGCAACGTGCTGGCGCCCCAGGTCACACACGCGCTGATCACGCATGCAGACGTCCACCGCGCCCGCGGCATCGCCGAGCTGTCGGACACCGGCCGCCAGGGGCATGTCACCTTGCGCATGCAGGTGCTGCCAGAGACTGGCGTGATTGTGCCGGGCCAGTTCGTGCGCCACGTAGGCGACCAGACGGTGATGGGCATCGTGCGCAGCACGTCCATCGAGTGGAGCCGCCCGACCCTGCGCCAAACCCTGTCGATCGAAACCCATGCGTAACGCCTACCGAGAGTTCCTGGACCTGATTCCAGCCCGTCCGCTGCAGGTGGGCGATGTCACCGCCGTCGTGGAGGGCGTGGCCACCGTGGCCATGCCTGGCGGGGGCGTGCTGCAGGCCCGTGGAGACGTCCAGGCGGGGCAGCGGGTTTTCGTGCGGGACGGCGTGATCGAAGGTCCGGCCCCTTCACTGCCCTATGTGGAGGGGGAGGCATAGGACAATGCGTCCATGACTACCTTTCAAAACAACGACATTGTTCGGATCACGTCCGAGGGCGCATCGGGTAGTGAATACACCGTGGTGGGGCAGGTTGGCAACCAAGTGATTTGTCAGCCTGGTGCAGGACATGCGGAACACATCGCTGCAGACAAGCTGGAGCTTGTACCGCCGCCCCGTTCGAAACTGATCGTCCCATCCCGCCCGTAATGCAATTTACTTTCGCCACGCGAAAGTAGGCCGCTGTCGATTTATCTCAGTTCTGTGAGATCAAATATCGCGGCGCGCTTCACCGAGGAGACTTCGAGCGCCAGGGGGGCGACTGACGAACACACGCTCCCTTCCCCTACTACACTGCAGCCGCTCAAACCACCTATTGATAGAACATGGCAGCTCAGGGGAACAACAAGACAGGGATGGAGAAATGGCAGGATGGCGTCGATGCAGCGGAGCAAAACCCCCGTTGGGCCAGTCACGATTGCGAAATCCAGGCAGCGGTAAACGAGTTCAACCGACACCTCGCAGGCACTTCCGGTTATGTGCCGCTCGATTGGCAGATGATCAAGGCGATGCTGTGGGTAGAGTCGGAAAGGAAAGGCCCCCGCATGCGCACCATGACCGCCATATTGGCTTTAGCTGCTGCCATGGCCGCGCCCACAAGCGCTGGCGCGACCACTTCTGGTCAAACACAGAACGAACGTGAGTTGCGCGAGGAGTGCAGCGCAGCAGGCTCACAGGTCGGCATGCGCGACTGCTTACGGGATAAGGCTCGGGAAAGCGAGAATTCGCTCAAGGACGCGCAAGCAAAAGCCTTGCGCACCATCGCCACGTGGGATGAAGACGCCAAATACGTCAGAGCCACAAAAGACCGTTTGGCAGCGGCAGAACTGGCGTTTTCGCGCTACCGCGAGACGGAATGCGCCTTCCAGGCATCGCTTGGAGGCGGTGCCATCGGGGCAGCGCTGGAATTGCAGCGTCTGGCTTGCACGGCCGCGCTCAACCAGCAGCGAGCGCAGGACCTGAGCCGGTCGGTATCGAGTCTCCCTCAGCGGTAGAGCGGCGCCGTCACTCTGGCGGCCTCCCGCGTTGATCGCAGAGCGCTACAACGGTGGCGGCGAATCCAACTACGCCAAAAAACTGGACTACGCAATCAAACTTGTTCGCAAAGGAAAGGCTTCCGTATGCACTCCATAACCGCCACCCTGAGCCTCGCCGCCATGCTGATATGGCCGTTAGCCGCCAGCGCGGCCACCGCTCCCCACACACCTAACGAATGGGAGTTGCGCGAAGAATGCAGCGCCGCAGGCTCGCAGGTTGACATGCGCGATTGCCTGCAACAGAAGGTCCGCGAGAGCGAAAAGGCGCTGAAGGACGCGCAAGCAACCGCACTGCGCGCAATCGCCGGGTGGGATGAGGACGCTAAATTCACCAGGGCTACGAAAGAACACTTGGCAGCGGCAGGACAGGCATTTGCTCGCTACCGCGAAACGGAGTGCGCTTTCGCGGCCTCGCTAGGAGGTGGTGCCATTGGAGCGGCGCTAAACCTGAGGCGTTTTGCCTGCACGGCCGCGCTGAACCAGAAGCGAGCGCAGGACCTGAGCCGGTCGGTATCGGGTCTCCCTCAGCGATAGAGCGGTGCCGTCACTCTGGCGGCCTGCCCCGACACGCCATCGAACCGTGCCGCCTCAGAACACGCTCACGGCGCGGGCGATCAGCGCATCGGGATACGGCTGCATGCCGTTTTCACGGCCGATGATCGCGCGCATGACCTGGGGCAGGGTCGCTGCGTCGAGGCACACGAAAGCGTGCCGGCTGATGCCCAGGCCATCGGCCACTTCGCGCACGTAGTCGCACGCGTCGCCTTCGCGGGACTCCGCCCAGCGGCGGATGATGCCGTCGATGGTGCACAGCTGGTGTTTGGCCTGGTAGTTGCGCAGCAGCAATGCCATGGCGCGCAGGCCCCAGTAAGGCTCGGTGAACACCGCGAAATGCGCGTCGGCCGACTGGTCGTCGGCCATGCCGCGCCAGCCGATGTGGCTGCGAACGATGTTGCCAGGGTTGTGGTTTAGGATTCCCCGGGGGACGAGTGTCAGCATGGAAGGCGGTTCAAACGCAGGGAGGATGGGCGGGATCAGCGGCGGGACGGGCGATGTTGCTGGGTTGGTCTTCATGTCGTTCACGCCCCGCCGCTTCGGACCGTGGACTTTAGAGGCACGGACGCGAGAAATCACCGTTTCACCGCCGTTTTGAAGCAGGATTCAGAACTTTTAAGGCCGGGCGATTCTCCGCTCGCCCACCCCCGTCCGGCCCAGTACGGCCCGGTCCATCCAGGAAGATCCGCATGCATTCATCGACCGTTGCCACGCTGGCAGCGGCTGCCCTGCTTGCGCAGCGCTGACGCGAAGCAAGCCCCACCGCATCCGCCGCCCTCCGCTGCCCTCCGCTGCCCGCGCCAGGAGACGTGGCCCGGCGCGGGACCGGGCGCCGCGTTACCAGACCACGTCGTGGCCTTCGGCTGCGCTGCGCTTGAGCATGTCGATGATGGGGGCCGCGCGCTGGCGAAGGCGCACGGTATCGGAGCGCTCGCCCGCAGCATCGTCCTCGCCGGCGGCGTCTTCCTCGGCTGCATCGGGCCGGCCCTTGGCTTCGTCGGCAGCGATGGCGGCCTCCAGCGCCTGGAGCGCTGCGGGGATTTGCGCTGCGGTGACGATGCCGTGCGGATCGGTGGACTTGCCCATGATCTGCAGCAACTGGCGGCCATTGGGCTCCAGCATGATGACATCGGCCGTGGCGCGGGATTTGAATTTGTAGAGCATGGCAGTCAGGGATTCCGTCGATAAAAAAGGGAGTGGCAGCCGTCGAGGTCCGGCGGGGCCGGTGCGGCCGTACAGGTCGTCGCGGGTGAAAGGATAGTCCGACTGCGCGCCGGCCACTGCGCCAAGGGCAGGAACGCCGCCTCGGCATGCCTTCGATTCTTCAGCCGGTGCCGGGCAGCGTCAATGGGCGGTTGTCCGACAGGCCGGCTAAATCCCGTTGACAGCATTTTGTTTAAGCCTAAAATTTTCTCGCATGAACATCCTGTGCATCGGTGGTGGTCCCGCCGGCCTTTATTTCGCCCTGCTGATGAAACGGCAGAACCCGGCGCACCGCATCGTGGTGGTGGAGCGCAACCGCCCGTTCGATACCTTCGGCTGGGGTGTGGTGCTGTCGGACCAGACGCTGGCCAACCTGCAGGCGGCGGACCCCGAGAGCGCCGCGCAGATCGGCGACGCGTTCAACCACTGGGACGACGTCGAGGTGTTCCTGCGCGGGCGCAGCGTGCGCTCCAGCGGCCACGGCTTTTGCGGCATCGGGCGCAAGCGGCTGCTGAACATCCTGCAGGAGCGCTGCCTGGCGCTGGGGGTGGAGCTGGTGTTCGAGACCGACGTGGCCGACGACCAGGCCCTGGCCGCCCGCTACGGCGCCGACCTGGTGATCGCCAGCGACGGCCTGAACAGCCGCATCCGCACGCGCTATGCCGAGGTCTTCCAGCCCGACATCGACCTGCGCCTTTGCCGCTTCGTGTGGCTGGGCACGCACCAGAAGTTCGACGCCTTCACCTTCGCCTTCGAGGAAACCGAGCACGGCTGGTTCCAGGCCCATGCCTACCAGTTCGATGCGGACACCTCCACCTTCATCGTCGAGACGCCCGAGGCCATGTGGCAGGCCCATGGGTTGGACCGCATGGAGCAGCCCGAGGCGATCGCGTTCTGCGAGAAGCTCTTCGCGCCCTACCTGGGCGGGCACGCGCTGATCAGCAACGCCACGCACCTGCGCGGCTCGGCCAACTGGATTCGCTTTCCGCGCGTGATCTGCAACACCTGGGTGCACCGCGAAACCGTTGGCGGCAAGTCCGTGCCGATCGTGCTGATGGGCGACGCCGCCCACACGGCGCATTTCTCGATCGGCAGCGGCACCAAGCTCGCGCTGGAAGACGCCATCGACCTGGCCCAGGCGCTCGCCACGGGCGCGCCGCTCGATGCCGCCCTGCAAGACTACGAGGCGCGCCGCAGCGTCGAGGTGCTCAAGATCCAGAACGCCGCGCGCAACTCCACCGAATGGTTCGAGAACGTGGCGCGCTACAGCCGCCTGCCGGTGGAGCAGTTCGCCTATTCGCTGCTCACGCGCAGCCAGCGCATCAGCCACGAAAACCTGCGCCTGCGCGATGCGCCGTGGCTGGAGGGCTACGAGGCCTGGCTGGCCCAGGCGCGCCCCACCGTGGGCCGCGGCCCGGTGGAAGCCGCCCCGGCCCCGGCCGCTTCAGGGCAACGCGGCGCGGTGCCACCCATGCTCACGCCCTTCACGCTGCGCGGCCTCACGCTCGATAACCGCATCGTCGTCTCGCCCATGGCCACCTACAGCGCGGTCGATGGCGTGCCGCAGGATTTCCACCTGGTGCACCTGGGCGCCCGCGCGCTGGGCGGCGCGGCGCTGGTGATGGTGGAGATGACCAGCCCCACGCCCGACGGCCGCATCACGCCCGCCTGCACCGGGCTGTGGACCGATGCCCAGCAAGCCGCCTTCGCGCGCATCGTCGCCTTCGTGCACGGCAGCAGCCGCGCGAAGATCGGCCTGCAGTTGGGCCACAGCGGCCCCAAGGGCTCCACCCGCGTGGGCTGGGAAGGCACGGACGAGCCCCTGCCCGAGGGCGACCCGCACGGCAACTGGCCGCTGCGCGCCGCCAGCGCCCTGCCCTACGGCCCGCAGAACCAGACACCCGCCGCCCTGACGCGCGCCGACATGGACGGGCTCACCGCCGCCTTCGTGGCCAGCACGGAGCGCGCCGCGGCCTGCGGCTTCGACTGGCTGGAACTGCACTGCGCGCACGGCTACCTGCTGGCCAGCTTCATCAGCCCGCTCACCAACCAGCGCACCGACGACTACGGCGGCAGCCTGGAAAACCGCTGCCGCTTCCCGCTGGAGGTGTTCGCGGCCCTGCGCGCCGCATGGCCCGCCGAGCGCCCCATGAGCGTGCGCATCTCGGCCCACGACTGGGCGCCCGGCGGCACCACGCCGGACGACGCCGTGGCCATCGCGCGGTGGTTCAAGGCCGCGGGCTGCGACCTGATCGACGTCTCTTCCGGACAGACGACCCGCGCGGCCCGGCCGGTGTACGGGCGCATGTACCAGACGCCGTTCGCAGACCGCATCCGCAACGAGGTGGAAATCGCCACCATGGCCGTGGGCGCCATCAGCGAGGCCGACCATGCCAACGGCATCATCGCCGCCGGCCGCGCCGACCTGTGCGCCATCGCCCGACCGCACCTGGCCGACCCCGCCTGGACGCTGCACGCCGCCGCGCAACTGGGCGAGGCGGCCAGCCGCCAGGTGCACTGGCCGCGCCCCTACTGGGCCGGCCGCGACCAGATGCTGCGCGAGGCATCCAAGCAAAAACAGGCCCTGGCGCAATCACCACTAGGGAGCATAGCTATCAAAAAAATAGCAACCGAAGCGACGGATTGAGAGCGATGGACCTCGAAGCCCGCCTGCACGACGCCGCGCCCAGCGAGCACCCGGAGGCCCTGCGCCTGTGGCTGCGCCTGCTCACCTGCACGCAACTGGTGGAAAAGCAGGTCCGCACCCGGCTGCGCGACCAGTTCGGCACCACGCTGCCGCGATTCGACCTGATGGCGCAGCTGGAGCGCGCGCCCGAGGGCCTGAAGATGAAGGATCTCTCGCGCCGCATGATGGTCACCAGCGGCAACGTGACGGGCATCACCGACCAGCTCGTCGCCGAAGGCCTGGTCGAGCGCGTGGACGTGGCGGGCGACCGCCGCGTGTTCCTCGTGCGGCTCACGCCCCACGGGCGCGAACAGTTCGACGCGATGGCCCACGCGCATGCGCAGTGGATCGTCGATGCGTTCGGCCCGCTGGGCGAGCGCGACATCGCCACCCTGCACCGGCTGCTCGGCAAAGTGAAAGCGCACGCGCAGCCCGCCCCCACCTTTCAGGAAAGCAAGGCATGAAGCACTACATCTCCGCAGGCAACCCCATGCGCCCGCAGTTCGAGCCCCGGGCGCCCTACGCGGCACAGCATTTCGCATGGCACTTCGACGGCGGCGTGGGCACCATCACGCTGGACCGGCCCGAGCGCAAGAACCCGCTCACCTTTCAAAGCTATGCCGAGCTGCGCGACTTCTTCGGCGCGCTGCGCACGGCCACCGATGTGAAGGCCGTGGTGGTGACCGGCGCGGGCGGCAACTTCTGCTCGGGCGGCGACGTGCATGAAATCATCGGCCCGCTCACCGGCATGACCATGCCCGAGCTGCTGGAGTTCACCCGCATGACGGGCGACCTGGTGAAGGCCATCCGCGCCTGCCCGCAGCCGGTGCTGGGCGCCATCGACGGCATTTGCGCGGGCGCCGGCGCCATGGTGGCGCTGGCCTGCGACCTGCGCTACGGCACGCCCGCGGCGCGCACCGCCTTCCTCTTCACCCGCGTGGGGCTGGCCGGCGCCGACATGGGCGCCTGCGCGCTGCTGCCGCGGATGATCGGCCAGGGCCGCGCGTCAGAGCTGCTGTTCACCGGCCGCGCGATGACCGCGCAGGAAGGGCTGGCCTGGGGCTTTTTCAACGGCCTGCACGAATCGGCCGACCTGCTGGCGCAGGTGCAGGGCATGGCCCGCACGCTGGCCGAGGGCCCCACGTTCGCGCACGGCATGACCAAGACCATGCTGGGCCAGGAGTGGAGCATGACCATCGACCAGGCCATCGAGGCCGAGGCCCAGGCCCAGGCGATCTGCATGCAGACGCAGGACTTCCGCCGCGCCTACGAAGCGTTCGCGGCCAAGCAGAAGCCCGTGTTCGCGGGGGATTGAGCCCATGCACATCGCTACGCCCCCCGCACCCGCCGCACCCTCCACGGCGCACCTCGCCCTGCCGTTCTTCGGCGAAGAACACCGCACGCTGATCGACGGCCTCGTTCCCTGGGCCGCCGCGCAGGCGGTGGACGAGTCGGACGACCGCGCCGCCTGCCGCGACTGGGTCCGCCGCCTGGGCGATGGCGGCTGGCTGCGCTATTGCGTGCCCGCCGAGCATGGCGGCGCGCTGGCCGAACTGGATTCTCGCGCGCTCGTGCTGCTGCGCGAAACGCTGGCCTATCACTCGCCGCTGGCCGACTTCGCCTTCGCCATGCAGGGCCTGGGCAGCGGCGCCATCACGCTGGCCGGCAGCGCGGCCCAGCAGGCGCGCTACCTGCCCGCCGTGGCGCGCGGCGAGAAGATCGCCGCCTTCGCGCTCAGCGAGCCGGACGCCGGCTCCGACGTGGGCGCTATGCAAACCATAGCAACACAGGCAATGGATACGCCGGCACAAGGCCAGAACGGCTCCGACGCGGCAGGCGATGCCCCGGGCGCCTACACGCTGAATGGCACCAAGACCTGGATCAGCAACGGCGGCATCGCCGACTTCTACTGCGTCTTCGCCAAGACCGATCCGGCCGGCGGCACGCGCGGCATCAGCGCCTTCGTCGTCGATGCACCCACGCCCGGCCTGGACGATTCGCGGCACATCCACGTGATGGCGCCGCACCCGCTGGCCAAGCTCGCGTTCGACGGCTGCACCGTGCCGGCCGATGCGCTGCTGGGTGAGCTGCATGGCGGCTTCAAGCTGGCCATGCGCACGCTGGACATCTTTCGCGCTTCGGTGGCAGGCGCCGCACTGGGCATGGCGCGCCGCGCCCTCGCCGAGGCCGTGCACCACGCGCGCACGCGCCGCATGTTCGGGCAGACGCTGGGCGACTTTCAGCTCACGCAGGCCAAGCTGGGCGAAATGGCGGCATTGGTCGACAGCGCCGCACTGCTCACGTACCGGGCCGCCTGGATGCGCGATGAATCGCTGTCCGCAGGCAACACACCCAGCCCCGCCGAGGCTCGAAATCGCAGCGTGGCCGCAGAGGCTCGGAGTCGCAGCGTCGCCGCAGAGGCTCGGAATCGCAGCGTCGCCGCAGAGGCTCGGAATCGCAGCGTCGCCGCTGCGATGGCCAAGATGACCGCCACCGAGAACGCCCAGCGCGTGATCGACATGGCGCTGCAGATGCACGGCGGGCGCGGCGTGGAAGTGGGCGCCAAGGTCGAATCGCTGTACCGCGACATCCGCTCGCTGCGCATCTACGAAGGCGCCACCGAAGTGCAGCAGCTCATCATCGGCAAAACCGTCTTGCAGGAGTAGCAGACCATGATTCCCAGCGCACAGACCGACCCATTCGTCCACGACCGCCTTCCCCCCCGGGAACAGTGGCCCACGCTGCTGTACGACCTGCCCGAGCTGCAGGTGCCGCCGCAGGCCAACCTGGTGCAGGTGCTGTTCGAGCGCGCGGCGCAGGCCGGCCACGGCGGGCGCCCGCTGCTGCGCTCGCCCGCCCGCACCTGGACCTACGCGCAGGCGCAGGACGAGGTGGCGCGCATCGCCAGCGTGCTGGTCAACGGCCTGGGCCTGGTGCCCGGCAACCGCGTGCTGCTGCGCGGCGGCAATACGCCCGAGATGTCGCTGGCCTGGCTGGCCGTGGTGTACGCCGGGCTGGTCGCGGTGGCCACCATGCCGCTGCTGCGCGCGCGGGAGCTGTCCGACGTGATCGAACGCGCCCAGCCCGCTGCCGCGCTGTGCGATGGCCGGCTGCTGGACGAGCTGCAGGCCGCGCAGGCCCAGCACCCGGTGCTGCGCACCATCGTGCCGTTTCACACCGCGCCGGCGGCCGGTGACCTGCTGGTGCGTGCGGCCGGGTGCGCGCCGTTGCCCGCCTGCCCCACATCGGCCGACGACATCGCGCTCATGGCCTTCACCTCCGGCACCACGGGGCACCCGAAAGCGCCCGTGCACAGCCACCGCGACGTGCTCGCGGCCTGCGGGGCCTGGCCGCACCATGTGCTGCGCTCCACGCCCGAAGACATCGTGGTCGGCTCGCCGCCGCTGGCGTTCACCTTCGGCCTGGGCGGGCTGCTGCTCTTTCCCATGGCCGCCTGCGCGAGCGTGTACTTTCCCGACGTGCCCTACACCCCCGAGGTGATGGTGCGGCTGATGCGCGAGGTGGGCGCCACCGTGTGCTACACCGCGCCCACGTTCTACCGGCAGATGGCGCCCTTCGCCAAGGCCCTGGGCCTGCCGGCGCTGCGCACCTGCGTGAGCGCGGGCGAGGCCCTGCCGGACGCCACGCGCCAGCTGTGGAAGGACGCCACCGGCATCGAGATGACCGACGGCATCGGTGCCACCGAGATGTTCCACATCTTCATCTCGTCGGCCGGCAGCGACGTGCGGCGCGGCGCCATCGGCCGCGTGGTGCCGGGCTACCAGGCCAAGGTGGTGGACGGGCGCGGGCGCGAGTTGCCGCGCGGCACGGTCGGCAAGCTGGCCGTGATCGGCCCCACGGGCTGCCGCTACCTGGACGATGCGCGCCAGGGCAACTATGTGAAGAACGGCTGGAACCACCCGGGCGATGCCTTCGTGCAGGATGCCGACGGCTACTTCTTCTACCAGGCGCGCGATGACGACATGATCATCACGGCCGGCTACAACGTGGGCGGCCCCGAGGTCGAAGACGCCCTGCTTCGCCACCCTGCCGTGGCCGAATGCGCCGTGATCGGCGTGCCCAACGAAGAGCGCGGCATGGTCGTGAAGGCCATCTGCGTGCTGCGCGCCGGCCACACCGGCGACGGCGCCATGGCCAAGGTGCTGCAGGACCACGTGAAGGCCAGCATCGCCCCGTTCAAATACCCGCGCATCGTGGAGTTCGCCGCCGCGCTGCCGCGCACCGAAACCGGCAAGCTGCAGCGCTTCAAGCTGCGCCAGGCCGCCGCGCTGGCACGCGACAGCGCTGCGGCCGCCGCACCGTCCGAATCCGCCCCCAAGCCATGACCCTGCACACCCGACTCCAACCGCCCGACTGGGCGCCCCCCAAGGGCTACGTCAATGGCGTGGCCGCCCGCGGCACGCTGCTCTTCGTGGGCGGCCAGATCGGCTGGAACGCCCGCCAGGAATTCGAGAGCGACGACTTCATCGCCCAGGCGCGCCAGACCTTCCTGAACGTGCGTGCCGTGCTCGAAGCCGGGGGCGCCGGCCCCGAACACCTGGTGCGCATGACGTGGTACGTGGTGGACCGCGAGGAATACAACGCCCGCCTGAAGGAGCTGGGCGCCGCCTATCGCGAGGTGCTGGGCAAGCACTTTCCGGCCATGGCCTGCGTGCAGGTCGCAGGGCTCATGGAAGCGCGCGCGCGCATCGAGATCGAAGCCACCGCCGTGCTGCCCGAATAGGCCGCGCGTGCTGCCGCCGCAAGCCCCCCCGGCACCCGCCGGGACAAAGGGCGGCCGCACTATGGCCTAATAGCGTGTTTTTCACTTTTCTCTCCAGGAGCCTCCCAAATGGGCAACAAGATCGTTACCGAAGCCGACCGCAAGCGCGCCCCCCGTCCACAGCCACTGCCCGGCGTGACCCTGTCCACCCCCGGCCGCGGCCAGCGCGTGAGCCTGGAGCGTGGCGTCGCCACCCGCAGCAAGAAGAACCCCGGCAAGCGCTCCAAGAAGGGCGGCTGAACAAGCCCCCTTCGCGCCCAGCGCGATGCCAAAGCCCTCTCCGGAGGGCTTTTTTCATGGGCGACGGCTGAGCGCTGCACGGAGGTCACCGGGACCGGCAGCAACGCGATCCCACCAGCCACGACCGCAGCGTTGGGCTGGGCTTCGGCATGGAGCATGGATGCGGTGCATGCCCGTGCGGCCTGATCGGGGACCAGCGATCCGCCAGCAGGCACAATCGATCCACCCTTTCCATCTGCCGGGACCGCACCATGTCCACCCACCTTTCACCCAACGACGCCGGCGCCCTGTACCAGGCGTTGCAGGCGGGCCCGCTGGCCGGCAGCCCGATCACGGTGCTGCGCATCGGGGCAGGCCACTCCTCCATCGCGAGCGGCACGCAGGCCCAGGCCCGGCTGCTGCGCACCCTGGAAGTGGGCTACTACGCCACGGCGGCGGCGTGCTTGCGGCACGATCCGCCGGCCGAAGGCGAGCTGGAGCACGCGATCCAGATGGTGGAGGACGCGGTGATGCCGGTGTACGCCGTGCTGCCGCCGGGCACCACGCTCTACACGGCCGATGCAGGCATCCGGCAGGTGGCGCTGGCAGCGGGCGTCGAAGCCCAACCCGAAATGGCCTTGCCGCTCGATGCCGTGGAACGCACCTTCCAGCGGCTGGCCGCCGTGGCCATGGGCCGCCCGCCGGCGCAGGAAGGGCTGCCCGAAGGCACGGCCTTCGCCGCCACGCTGCTCATCCTGCGCGAGTGCATGCAGCACCTGGGTTTCGACCGCATCGTGATCCGGTCCGATACGGTGGTGTAGCCCGCGTCCCGGCGATCAGCCCGGACCGGGCACCGCGAACGCCGCACGCGCCGCCCCGGCCGCCGCGCGCGCGCTGCAGCCTTCGAAATGGTCGTTGACCAGCCCCATGGCCTGCATGAAGGCATACATCGTGGTCGGGCCGACGAAGCTGAAGCCGCGCTTCTTCAAGTCTTTGGACAGCGCCACCGATGCCGGCGTGGTGGGCATGGCCCGCACCGCCTCCAGCGTGATGTGCTCGGGCCGCCCTTCGGCGGCGGCCGGCGCGAAGCGCCACACGTAGTGCGCCAGCGAGCCGAACTCGCGCCGCAGCTCCAGCACGCGCTGCGCGTTGTGGATGGCCGATTCGATCTTGCCGCGGTGGCGCACGATGCCGGCATCGGCCAGCAGGCGATCCACATCGGCCGAATCGAAACGGGCGACCTGCTCGGCCTCGAAATTCGCGAAACCCGCGCGAAACGCCTCGCGCTTGTTCAGGATGGTGAGCCAGCTGAGCCCTGCCTGGAAACCCTCCAGACACAGCTTTTCGAACAGGCGCCGGTCATCCGCGACCGGAAAGCCCCATTCGTGGTCGTGATAGTGGCGGTACAGCGGCGTGGCGCTGCACCACTGGCAGCGAGGACAGCCGGCCTCGTCGGTGAACAGGCCGGCGCTGGCGTGCACGGGGATGGGCTGAGGTTCCGCAGGAAGAGGGGCTTTGGCAGGCATGGCGCAATTTTGCCCGCTGCGGGGCCGGCGAAGGCCCATGCACAGGCGCGCATCGGCCCAGCCCCCTTGGCACCAAGGGCGGCTGCGGCTTCGCTATCCTCGGGGGCCCGTTGCCGAACCCAAATCGCATGCCCCTGACTCCCTCTTCGACGCCGCTTTCCCGGTGGCCACGGCGCTGCCTGCTGGCCTGCTCGCTGGTTCTCTCCGGCTGCGCGAGCACGGGGCAATCGCTGGCCTACTACTGGCAATCGGTGCGCGGGCACCTTCAGCTCATGCACGCGGCCGAACCCATCGATGCGTGGCTGGCGCGCGGCGATACCTCGCAGGCCCTGCGCGACCGCCTGGCGCTGGCGCAAGAGGCCCGCCGCTTCGCGGTGACCGATCTGGGCCTGCCGGACAACGCCAGCTACCGGCGCTATGCCGACCTGGGCCGCCGCGCGGCGGTGTGGAACGTGGTGGCCGCGAAACCCTATTCGCTCACGCTTTACCGCTGGTGCTTTCCGATCACGGGCTGCATCGGCTACCGCGGCTATTTCAGCGAGGCCGATGCCCGGGCCGAAGCCGCCCGTTTGGCAGCCCAAGGGCTGGAAGTGGGGGTGTATGGCGTTCCCGCCTATTCCACGCTGGGCTACATGAACTGGGCGGGGGGCGACCCGCTGCTCAACACCTTCATCGGTTGGCCCGAAGGCGAATTCGTGCGGCTGCTGTTCCATGAACTGGCGCACCAGGTGGTCTATGCCAACGGGGACACGCTGTTCAACGAATCATTCGCCACCGCCGTCGAGCGCCTGGGCGTGGAGCGCTGGCTGGCCGAGCGCGCCACTGCGCAGGCGCGTGCCGACTACGTGCGCGGCGATGTGCGGCGCAATGCGTTTCGAACCCTCACGCGCGCCGCCCGCGAACGGCTGGCGGCCATCTATGCCGCCCACGGGTCCGATGCTTCGGAAGGCCCGGCTTCGCCCCCGGCCAGCGCGCAGGCCGAGGCCCTGAAAAACGATGCCATGCAGGCGTTTCGCGCCGATTACGCCGCGCTGCGCGCTCGATGGATCGCCGAAGACGGCGCCACGCCCGCACAGCTGTCGGGTTACGACCGCTGGGTGGCCGAGGCCAACAACGCCGCTTTCGGCGCGCAGGCGGCCTATGACGAATGGGTGCCGGCCTTCGAGGCGCTGTTCCATCGCGAAGGCCGTGATTGGCCGCGCTTTTATGATGCGGTCAAACGCCTCGCGGCGCAGCCGCCAGAGCAGCGCCAGGCCGCCATGCGCGCCCTGCTGCCCGCCGCAACGTCTCCGGAGAAACCCATTGCCTGACATCCACATCCAACGCCCCCACCAGCTCGGCCTGCCCGAAGCGCGCAAGATCGCCGGCCTGTGGGCCCAGAAAGCCCAGGCCAAGTTCGAAATGGAATGCGCCTACGAAGAGGGCTCGGCCCAGGACACGCTGCGCTTTCAGCGTCCGGGCATCGAAGGCACGCTGCAGGTGCATGCCGACCGCTTCGAACTGCAGGCGGAACTGGGCTTTCTGTTCGGCGCGTTCAAGGACCGCATCGCCGCCGAGATCGATGCGCAGTTCGACAAGCTGCTGAGCCGCCCTTCGCCCACCGCGGCCTGAGCCCCTCACGCAGCCGGCAACAACGCGGCACCGCAGCAGGCTCTTGCGACCAGGGCGGCTCGCCCGGGCGTTCAGCTCAGCGATTCGATGAGGTCGATGTACTGCTGCTTGGCCGCATCGGCCTGCGTGCCCTTGACCTTTTCCCAGGCGTCCCACTTGGCCCGTCCGACCACGTCGGAAAAGCTGGGTTTCTTTTCGGCGTTGTCGCCGGCCGTGGCCTGCTTGTACAGCGCGTAGATCTTGAGCAGCGTGGGGTTGTCGGGGCGTTCGCTGAGGTTCTTGGACTGGGCGACGGCGGCTTCGAACGCCGTGTTCAGATCGGACATGGAAAAGGTCTCCGTTGATGGTGAAACTTCCATCTTAGGGCCTCAGGCACGGCCTTTAACGCAGGTGCCGGCCGCTCGGCGAGGCGGTTACGTGCCGCCTGCCGGCGGGTTTGCGCATCAAAAAATGGCTGCCAGGAATGCAGGGGCTGCCCGCGGCGTCCTGGCTGGGACCGCAAGGGCTCAAAAGGTTTCCCAATCGTCGTCCGCCCCGGACTTGCGAGCCGCTGGCGCCGGTGCGGGCGTGGCCGGCTTGCCCTCCGTCGCTGATGCCGCCTTTCCAGCCGGGGGCGCTGGCGTGCCGGCAGGCTTGGACGAAGGCGCAGCCGAGGCCCCCGTGGATCGGGCCGAGGCACTGGCCGACCCCAGCCGCTTCGCTGCGACCGGTGCCTTGACCGCCGCAGGGGCTGCGAATCGCGGCGCCGGAGCGGGCATCGGGCGGGCCGGTGCGCTGGCGGCACGGGCCGGGGCCGCCGCCGGGCCTGCGTGCAGCGTGCCCTCATCTCCCAGGTGAAACACGGCGGTGGCGCGCACCAGCTCGCTGGCCTGGGCATTCAGGCTGCTGGCGGCCGCCGCCATTTCCTCGACCAGCGCGGCGTTCTGCTGAGTGGACTGGTCCACATGCGTGATGGCTTCGCTGATCTGATCGACGCCGCTGCTTTGCTCGGCGCTGGCGGCGCTGATCTCGCCCATCAGGTCGGTGGCGCGGCGAATGGACGCCACCACTTCGGCCATGGTGTGGCCGGCCTTGTCCACCAGCGCGCTGCCGCGCTCCACGCGGTCCACGCTGGCGGTGATGAGGCCCTTGATTTCCTTGGCGGCGTCGGCACTGCGCTGTGCGAGGCTGCGCACTTCGCTGGCCACCACGGCGAAGCCCCGACCCTGCTCGCCCGCGCGGGCCGCTTCCACCGCCGCGTTCAGCGCGAGGATGTTGGTCTGGAAGGCGATGCCGTCGATCACGCCGATGATCTCGCCGATCTTGCTGCTGCTGTCCTGAATGCCGCGCATGGTGTCCACCACCTCGGCCACGACCGCACCGCCCTGTTCCGCCACGGAGGACGCCGTCTGTGCCAGTTCGTTGGCACGGCGCGCACTGTCGGCGTTCTGGCGCACGGTGGAGCCGAGCTGTTCGGCCGACGCCGCCGTCTGCTGCAGTGCAGAGGCTTGGCGCTCGGTGCGTGTGGACAGGTCGTGGTTGCCCGCATCGATCTCGCCACTGGCGCCGGACACGCCTTCCGCGCTGGTCCGCACGGTGCGCACCACGGACGCCAGGCGGCCGCTCATGCTGGCCATGGCCGCCATGATGCTGCTCGTGTCCCCCGCGCGCACGGGGATGCGGGAGGCCAGGTCGCCCCCGGCGACGGCGTTCGCGACCCGCTTGAGTTCTTGCGGATCGGCGCCCAGTTGGCGCACCACCGATCGCAGGTACAGGCTCAACCCGGCCAGGCAGGCCACCACGGCCAGCACCGCCACCGTGGCCACCGTCCGGCCTGTCGCGGCGTTTTCCCGGACCTCGTTGATGCGGGCGGACAACCGCTCGCCCTGCCGGTCTTTTTCCTGCCCGAGGGGCGTCAGCAGGCGATTGCGGGCGGGAATGGTCTGGTCCACCAGGAAGGCGAAGGCTTCTTCCTTGCGCCCGGCCTGGATGAGCGCCAGGTTCTGTTCGCCCACCGCCCAGAACGCGCGCATGAGGGCGGGCAACGGCTCGTAGGCCTTGCGGCCGTCGTCGGAGATCATGTTGGCGCCGAATTCGTCGAGCGTCTTTTGCAGCAGCTGGCGCTTTTCGGCGATGTCGGCCAGCGTGGTGCTCAGTTCCTGCGGACTGCGCGCCAGGATCGAGTGGCGCAACTGCAGCGACACCCGCGTCACGTTCAGCTCCAGGGCCGCGATGCGCTGCAGTTGCGGCACATTCGTGGACCGCACCACCTCCGCATCGTCGCGGGTCTGGCCCATCATCACCCAGATCGCCACCGCCAACGCCACCAGCAGCAGCAAGATGGTTCCGTTGATGAGCATCAGCCGGCGCGCCAGCGTGCTCCGTCCTTGTCCAACCTCCATGTCAGCCCCCTCCGTATGGGTGTCTTGGCAGGCACGCTGTGCAGCGGACCATGCGTGGCGCTGCGGGATGCGCGCAAAGACCATTGTTCGCGTTATTCGCGAAAAATGCCAGTCCGGGTTGTCACCGACCGGGCCAGGGGGTGCAAGGGCGCGTCAGGCGGTGCCGGAAAGCCCGTCCACAGCCTGGAACATCGATTGCCGCGCCTGGCTCACCACCTGGCCCTTCCAGGCATCGGTATCGGTGTAGAAGGCAGCGAGCATCTGCGTGCGGATCTGGGCTGCCAGTTCGGCGGGCGCCTCGGGGTGCAGGTTGAGCCAGTGCTCGGCGCGCAGGGCCTGCATGACCTGCAGCACGGGCACGGTGCCGTACTCCATCGCGATGCCCGTGATCTCGGCCTGAGGGCATTCCTCGTACACGCTGCTCCACATCAGTCCCGTGAGAAAAGCGGAGGTGGACGAGCCGTCGTAGATCGACGTGACCGGCGTCGCGCCGCCACCCGCCCACCAGTCGCGCGCACGCTGCACCGAGGCCGCATCGTCGCGACCGGCATAGATGCGCTCGCCGTGGCCACTGGGCCCCAACCCCGTGTGCAGGTCGATCCAGGCGATGCGCGTCGCATGCTCGCCTTGCTCGCGCAGCACTTGCCGCAGCGTGCGATTGCTCCAGGTGGGTGCCGTGCCGCCGAAGAACAGGCCACCCGGAAATTCATGCTGGCCGCGGGTGATGGCGGCCTGCCAGGCGGCCTCGCCCCGGGTTTCGATGAAGCGCTGCACGGCCTCGCGGTTGTCGGCCGTGGGCGGCCACTGGTCGGGCAGCAGCAGCGGCTGGATCTCGCGGTAGGCGTCGTTCTTCGGCAACGGCTGGGTGAAGTCGTGGAAGTTGCGGTTCAGGTCCACGTTCTCGTGCGTGGCCCGGCGGATGTGCGAGAAGCCATACGGATTGAGCCCGTGCACGTACAGCACGGCCACGCCCTGCTCGCGCGCCTTCGCCCGCCAGGCCGCGTCATGCAGCGCGCAAACCTGCACGCCGCTGCCGCAGTAGCCCTCTACGCCATGGCAGGCGCTGGTCAGCAAAAGCAGGTGCTCGGCGTTGGCGGGGCCGTCGCGCACCACGTCCATCGCGAGCGTCTCCCCATCCCGGCCCTTGAGGGGGTGCGTGTGCGACTCCACCAGCAGCCCCGCCTGTGCGGCGGCCTCCAGAAACTGGGTGCGGGCGCGCGCATAGCTGGGGGAAAACGCCGGGACGATATCGATCATGAAGATCTCCGTTCGAGAGGGAGCCGATGGACTGAAGAGAAAGAAAAAAGCGAAAACGCCCTGCCGTCGCCGGCAGGGCCCCGGGGTGCGCCAGGCACCGGATGCGAAGAGGGTGGGCGCGGCCCGGGCGCCGAAGCGCTGCGGGCACACGTTGCCGGAAAAATCAGCCGGCCGGCCGGGACAGCCAGGTCTGCGCCAGCTGCACCCAGTAGGTCGCGCCGAGCGGAATCAGGTCGTCGTTGAAGTCGTAGCTCGGGTTGTGCAGCGTGCAGGGGCCGCCGCCGTGGCCCATGGCGCGGTGATCGCCGTCGCCATTGGCGATGAAGCAATAGGCGCCCGGCTTGGCCTGCAGCATGAAGGCGAAATCCTCGGCGCCCATGGTGGGCTCCTGCCGCACCACGTTGGCCTCGCCCACGATGCCGGCCATGACCTGCCGTGCGAAGTCGGCCTCGGCCGGCGAATTGACGGTGGGCGGATAGTTGCGCACGAACTCGAACTCGCACGTGGCTTCATGCGCGGCGCAGGTGTGCTCGGCCACTTGCCGCATGCGGCGCTCGATCATGTCCAGCACTTCGATGCTGAAGGTGCGCACCGTGCCCTGCAGTTCGCAGCTGTCGGGCACCACGTTGGTGGCCTCGCCGGTGTGGATCATGGTGACCGAGATCACGCCTGCGTCCACCGGCTTCTTGTTGCGGCTGATGATGTTCTGGAACGCCTGCACCATCAGGCACGCCACCGGCACGGGATCGGTGCCCATGTGCGGCATCGCGGCGTGGCTGCCCTTGCCGCGGATCACGATCTTGAACTCGTTGCTCGACGCCATCACCGGGCCGGGGCTCACGGCGAACTGGCCGGCCTTCATGCCGGGCCAGTTGTGCATGCCGAACACGGCCTGCATGGGGAACTGCTCGAAGAGGCCGTCTTCGATCATGACGCGGGCACCGCCGCCGCCTTCTTCGGCCGGCTGGAAGATCAGGTACACGGTGCCGTCGAAATCGCGGTGCTTGGCGAAGTGCTGGGCCGCGGCCAGCAGCATCGCCGTGTGGCCGTCGTGGCCGCAGGCGTGCATCTTGCCGGGGTGCGTGCTGGCATGCGCGAAGGTGTTGAACTCGGTGATGGGCAGCGCGTCGATGTCGGCGCGCAGGCCGATGGCACGGCCCGAAGCCCCGCCGTCGCGCCCATGCACGATGCCGACCACGCCGGTCTTGCCCAGGCCGCGGTGAATGGGAATGCCCCACTCGGTGAGTTTGCCGGCCACCACGTCGGCGGTGCGCACTTCCTCGAAGCACAGTTCGGGATGGGCGTGGATGTCGCGGCGCACGGAGGCAATCGAGGCCGCCTCGGTCACGATGGAATCGATGAGTTTCATAATGTCTGCCTGTTCCTTAGCGGTCTCACAGTCTAGCCCCGGCGCATAAAGCCCGACGACCGGGAATCGGAAACTCCACCCATGATCTCTGACCACGCCCTCTCGCTCGCTCAAACCCTGGTCCGCATGAACACGGTCAGCCACAACCCCAATCTGGCGCTGATCGACTTCGCGCAGCAGGAACTGGCCCGCTTCGGGGTGAAGTGCCGGGTGACTTACAACGCAAGCAAGACCAAGGCCAATCTGTTCGCGACGCTGGGAGAGGGCAAGCCCGCAGGCATCATCCTCTCCGGCCACACCGACACCGTGCCATGGGACGGCCAGGACTGGACGTTCGATCCGCTGGGCGCCACCGTGCAGGACGGCCGCCTCTACGGCCGTGGCAGCGCCGACATGAAGGCGTTCATCGCCATCGCGCTGGCGCACGCCGAAGCCTTCCTCAATAGCGATGCCCCCTTCGCCATTCACTATGCTTTCAGCTATGACGAAGAAGTGGGCTGCTTCGGCGTGAAGGAACTCATCGCCGACATGAAAGACGCCGGCATCCGCCCGGTGGCCTGCATCGTGGGCGAGCCCACCAGCATGGTGCCGGCCATCGCGCACAAGGGCGTGTACCGCTACAAATGCTGCGTGCGCGGCAAGGAGGCGCACTCCTCGCTCACGCCGCATTCGGTGAACGCCATCGAGATGGCGGCCCGCGTGGTGGGTCGCGTGCGCGACATGGCCGAAGGCTTCGAGCGGGACGAGCCGCGCTTCGAAGGCTTCGATGTGCCGTTTTCCACCGCCAGCGTGGGCCAGTTCCACGGCGGCATTGCCGACAACGTGGTGCCGCGCGACGCCGAGTTCCGCTACGAATTCCGCGATCTGCCCACGGCCGACGCCGCGCGCATGCAGGCCGAGGTGCGCGACTATGCCAAGTCGCTCGAACCCGCCATGCAGAAAGTCGCGCCGAACACCGGCATCACCTTCGAGACGATCTGCGAGATTCCGAGCTTTCTGGGCAACCGGGACGACCCCGTGACGCGGCTCGCGCAGCGCCTGGCCGGCGAGCAGGGCACCACGCTGGTGGCCTTCGGCACCGAAGCGGGCCTGTTCAAGAATGCCGGCATTCCCACCGTGGTGTGCGGGCCGGGCAGCATCCAGCAGGCGCACCAGCCCGACGAATACGTCGCGCTGGATCAACTGGCCCGCTGCGAGGCCTTCATGCAGGGGCTGGCGGCAACGCGCCAGCTTTAGTCATTCCCCAGAGCGCGCCGGGTCAGACGCGCACGCGGCCGTCGCCGGTCAGCATCGACATTTCCACGAACCGCGAGGCAGCATGGTTGGCTGGGCCGAAGGCCACCTGAAAGCCCGACATCTGGTGCGCGCCGAGGCCCTCCAGCGCCGATACCAGCGATTCGCGCGTGGGCCGGGCGCCGGCCTGGCGCAGCCCCTCGGCGAACACGCGCGCGGCGACATAGCCTTCCAGGCTGGAATAATTGGCCTGGACCTTGTTGCCGCCTTTCTTGATGGCGTCCTGGAACTCCCGCGTGAGCGGGCGCGCGGACTGGTAGGGCGAAGGCATCACCTGCGACACCACCACGCCCGCGCCATCGGCCTTGAGCTCGTCCATCAACGCCTGCGTTCCCACGAACGACAGGTTGTAGAACGTGCCGCCGTAGCCCGCCTTGCGCGCCGCGCGCACGAAGGCAGCGCTGGCGGCATACGTGCCGACCTGCACGATGGCCTCGGGCTTGGCCGCGATCAGCGTTCGCACGGCCGCATCCACATCCACCGAATTGCGCTCCACGATGGCCTGGGCCACCGGCTTGAGCTGGTGGGCACCGAGGGCCAGCACGGCGCCTTCCAGGCCGGCCTTGCCAAAGGCATCGTTTTGGTAGAACACGCCGATCTTGCTCAGGCCCAGATAGGTGAGCTTGTTCACGATGGCGGCCGTCTCATCGTTGTACGAGGCCCGCACATGGAACACCAGCTTGTTCAAGGGCTGCCGCAGCGCCTCGGCGCCAGTGAACGGCGCGAAGAACGGCACTTTCGCCTGCGTCAGCAGCGGCAGCGCCGCCAGGCTGGTGGGCGTGCCCACGTAACCGAAGAGCGAAAAAACGTCATCGGCGATGAACTTGCGTGTGTTGGCCGCGCAACGGTCGGGCTCGTAGCCGTCGTCCAGCGTGCGCAGCTCCACCGTGCGCCGGCCAGAGCCGCCCTGGGCATTCCACTGCTCGAAGTACAGCTGCGCGCCCTGGTGGAATTGCACCCCGAGCTGCGCGGAAGGGCCGCTGAACGGTGCGGACTGGCCCAGCACGAGGGGAGTGTCTGCCTGCGCGCGCGCCAGCCCGAAACCGCCGAGCGCTACCGCGCCCAGCCCAATGGAAAAACGTCGGCGCCCCAACGCAAGTTGCTTCATGGTGAAATCCCCTCTTAGATCCAAAAAAACGTCGATGTCTCGGGATTACGACCCCCGCCATCGCGGCTGCGGCGAGTGTAAGTTAGTAGAAACCCTATGTCCACGACTGAAAAAACCCCCGATTCCGAGCCGGTCACGCAAGTTCGGGGGGCTTGTCCCCACGATTGCCCGGACACCTGCGCCCTGCTGACCACCGTGGACAAGGGCGTCGCCACGCGGGTGCAGGGCAATCCCGCGCATGGGCACACCGGCGGAGTGCTGTGCGCCAAGGTGTCGCGCTACGCCGAACGCACCAACCACCCCGAGCGCCTGTTGCAACCCCTCAAGCGGGTGGGGCCGAAGGGTCCGGGCGCGCAGTTCGTGCCCGTGGACTGGGACGACGCACTGGCCGACATCGCCGCGCGCCTTAGCGGTATCGCCGCCCGCGACCCGCAGGCCGTCCTGCCCTACAGCTACGCGGGCACCATGGGTCTGGTGCAGGGCGAGAGCATGGACCGGCGCTTTTTCAACCGCCTGGGCGCCTCGCACCTGGGCCGCACGATCTGCTCCACGGCGGGTGGCGAGGGCCTCAACTACACGCTGGGCGGCAAGCTGGGCATGAAGGTGGAGTTCTTCACCGAGTCGCGCCTCATCATCATCTGGGGCAGCAACTCCATCGGCAGCAACCTGCACTTCTGGCGCTACGCACAGCAAGCCAAGCGGGACGGCGCCCGGCTGGTGTGCATCGACCCGCGCAAGACCGAGACCGCTGAAAAGTGCCACGAACACCTGCAGCTGCGCCCCGGCACCGATGCGGCGCTGGCCCTGGCGCTCATGCACGAGCTGATCGCGAACGACTGGCTCGATCACGACTACATCGCGCGGTACACCGTGGGCTGGGACGCGCTGCGCGAAAGCGCCCTGCAGTGGCCGCCCGAGCGCGCGGCCGAGGTCTGCGGACTGCCCGTGGAGCAGATCCGCCAATTGGCGCGCGACTACGGCACCACGCGGCCTGCCGCCATCCGGCTGAACTACGGCATGCAGCGCGTGCGCGGCGGCGGCAACGCCACGCGCGCCGTGGCGTGCCTGCCCGCGCTCACCGGCGCGTGGCGCCACCGCGCGGGCGGCCTGCTGCTCTCCAGCTCCGGCCACTACCCCGTGCAGCGCGCCGTGCTGCAACGCCCCGACCTGCACACCGGCCAGGTGCCGCGCACCATCAACATGGTGACCATCGGCGACGACCTGCTGCGCGAATCCTCCACCACCTTCGGCCCGAAGATCGAAGCGGTGGTGGTCTATAACAGCAACCCCGTAGCCGTGGCGCCCGATTCCGCGCAGGTGGCGAAGGGCTTCGCGCGCGACGACCTCTTCACGGTGGTGCTGGAGCACTTTCGCACCGACACGGCCGACTACGCCGACTACCTGCTGCCCGCCACCACCCAGCTCGAACACTGGGACGTGCACCTGTCCTACGGCCATACCGACGTGCTGCTCAACCGTCCGGCCATCGAGCCCTTGGGCGAGTCGCGCTCCAACACGCGCATCTTTCGCGATCTGGCCGCGCGCATGGGCTACACCGACCCCTGCTTTGCCGACGACGACGAAGCCATGTGCCGCCAGGCCTTCGGCGACCGGATCGATTTCGCCCAGCTGCTGGAGATCGGCTTCGCCCCCCTGCCCCTGCCAGACGCGCCGTTTGCCGAAGGCGGCTTCCATACGCCGTCGGGCAAGTGCGAGTTCTACAGCGAACGCCTGGCCTCGCAAGGACTGGCGCCCGTGCCCGTGCACGTGCCCAACCACGAACTGCCGCAGCCCGGCGGCCGCTACCCGCTGGCCATGATCTCGCCGCCCGCGCGCAACTTTCTCAATTCCACCTTCGTGAACGTGCAAAGCCTGCGCAACATCGAAACGCAGCCGGTGCTGGAGATCCACCCCGACGACGCCACCCCGCGCGGCATCGCCGACGGCAGCCTGGTGCGCGTGTTCAACGACCGCGGCAGCTACGAATGCCACGCCGCCGTGAACGACCGTGCCCGCCCCGGCGTGGTCAACGGGCTCGGCATCTGGTGGCGCAAGTTCGGCGTGAACGGCACCAACGTGAACGAGCTGACCAGCCAGGCGCTGACCGACATCGGCGCGGCCCCGACGTTCTACGACTGCGTGGTGGAGGTGGAAGCCAGCGGGGCTCACACGACTGCCGGGGCATCCACCTGAGATACCGAGCATGGCGGCGGCAGGAACATTGAGTTGGATTCAATAGCTGCCAGCGCATGACCAAAAAAAACGCTGACAGCCACTCTCATCAAACTCTCAACACGGTTTCCGTCACGCGCTGCCTGGCGTGGTAGCTGCGGGCCCGGTCTTCCAGCGCAATGCGCGGCTCCCGCCGAAGACTTCGGTTTTTTCCGATTCAGGTGAGTTCTGGTTTTTGGTGGTGTGCCATAAGGGATTCAAGGAATGGCTTCCACAGCCAGCAGCCAGGCGTGGAAATGCGGGCATGCCTGCCGCAGAGCGGTCAACCCAATGTCGCAGGCGATCAGTGGGCCGTGAAAAGGTTTCTCGTATTCGGGCATGACAGCCAGGATGCGCTTGGACGGGGCGGTGTGCGGGCCATCGTTCACGTCTTCGGGCGAGCCGGCCTGCGCCACCGCCCGGGCCAACGTGGCTGGCACTCCGGCATTGCTCGTCCATTGAGAGAACTGAGCAGGCTGGGTGAAAAGCAGGGCTTCGTATTCATGCACCATCAGGTTGGGCAGGAAGTTGGGCTCGGCAATGTCTTGCTGGAGCTGAGCCTCCAGATACTGCGCCTTGGCGCTGCCTCTGGCACGGGAAGGGTACGCAGGCGCTGCCTTGCCCGGAAAGTCGGTGGGCAGCGCATACAGGTCGAACAGGGTCGTGACCCAGGCGTCTGCGTCTTGCCTGCACAGCCGCACGATTTGCGGCTTGACCTTGGCATAGCTCACCACGCCGCCTTTGTACCCCGGGCTGGTGCTGACGATGATGGGGGTGAAGAACCGGCCCAGGCGGGCATAGTGCGGCACCAGCAGATTGCTCACGAAGGCCTCTTCGGTTTGGCCCTCCACCACCACGTAGATGCGGCTCATCGCTGCGGCCTTCCGCCCAGGATGTTTTTCTTCCACAACTCGCCCAGGGTGTAGTCCTGCAGCCATTCGCCCAACGATTCGGCGCTGGGCCGGGTGAAGCTGGATGCGCCGCCCTTCTTGTCCACCACGATGAGATCCTCGGCATCGAACTCATTGACCAACTCCACCGACTGGGTGGAGACGATGATTTGGTGCTGCTGCGCGGTGGACTTCATCATGGCCCCGAGCATCGTGATGGCGAAGGGATGCAGGCCCAGCTCAGGCTCGTCGATCAGGATGGTGGCAGGCATGAATTCCTCGGGCTGCAGCAGCACAGTGGTCAAGCAGATGAAGCGCAGGGTGCCGTCCGATAAAGCGCTGGCGGTAAATGGCACGTCGTGCCCGGCCTCGGTCCATTCGAGCTGGATTTTTTCTGGATTGCCCGCATAGGGGCGAAAGAGAAAGTCACCAAAGAACGGTGCCACCAGCTGGATCGACTTGACGATGCGCTGGTAGTGGCTCGCGTGCTGATCTTTCAGGTGCTGGAGGAACGCCGCAAGGTTGCGGGCGTCTTCGCGCAAATATTGGTAGTCGCCTGCGCCATGCACCTGCTTGACCATGGCGCTGATGCTGGTGTCATGGAAGTGGTAGACACGCCAGCTGCGCATGGCAGGGACGGTGTAATCCCAGATATACCCCTTGCCCTGCCCATCTTTGAACCGCGTTTCAAAATGGCCTGACTCAGGTTGCCATTCACCACGCATGTTCCACCACAGCGCTTCATGGGCAAACATCATGCGGTTGTCCTGGGTGGGTTTAAGCCGAAAGCGATAGCCGTTGTTGCCGAAGTACAGCTCTGCACTGAGTACTTCGGTGGTCTTGCGACCAAAATGCAGCATCGCATCGGGTCCGCCAGCGTCGCCCACAAACACCTGGAGCTGCTCATCCAGAATGCGTCCGATGAGTTTGAAAAACCCAATGAAGTTGGACTTGCCTGCACCATTGGCCCCGATGAGCACGTTGATCGACCCCAAGGGAAGATCGCACTCGGCAATCGACTTGTAGCCGTTTAAAACCAGCCTGGAGAGCTGGTTGGGGTTAGTGACATGTTTTGCCATCATCAAAATCTCATAGTTCTTGTGGGCCAGCCTGCGTCAGCGCCCACTGGACGGCAACTATCTTACGGACGTCGGTCTGCAGACAGGCATTCCTCTACGGCGACCATTGATCGCTTTCATTGTCCAGGCCGACCTTCAGGTCGTCGGCTCAGGCACCGAACTCTTGCACCATCTCATCGGCCGGGGCTATGACTTGAGACAGTGAACTGCGAAAGGCAGAACAACGCAGCTTCAACCTGATGGGAATCCAGGTCCACGCGGCCATCGTCCCGCGTAGCGTGGTGATTATGGTTCTTTCAACAGGGTTGAGCGCTGCAACCTGCAGGCTCTCATTTTTTGCACGGTTCCCCTTGAAAACCTGAAACCCGCTGCTAGTTCAGACACCGGAAGCGCCGGAGCTTCGCCGGCGTTCCGTTCTTTTTTTCCATCAACGACACGTCATCCATGGAGGTTTCGCCATGTACCGATCCCTGTTTCCGCGCGACATGTTCGCCGAGATGGATCGCCTGCAGCGCGAGATGCAGCAGGCCTTCGATCTGTCGCCCACCATCCGCGGCTTCGCCCGCAACGGGTTTCCCGCCCTGAACGTCGGCGGGACGCCCCAGTCCATCGAGGTGTATGCCTTCGCCCCCGGCGTCGATCCGGCCACGCTGGAAGTGCATCTGGAGCGCGGCCTGCTGAGCATCGCCGGTGAGCGCAAGAGCGCCATCGCCGAGGCCGATGCCAAGGCCACGGCGCACATCAACGAGCGCTTCGACGGCAAGTTCCGCCGCGTGATCACGCTGCCGGACGACGCCGACCCGGACGCCGTCAACGCCCAGTTGCGGGACGGCGTGCTGCACATCACCGTGCAGCGGCGGGCCTCGGCACAACCGCGGCGCATCACGATCCAGTAACCCGGAGGTTTTCCACAGAAGACAGGAGAAACAGCCATGCGCAACGATATCCAGACTTCGAACAGCAACGGCAACAGCAGCAACAACAGCCACGTCGCCCGCAACGCCCAGCCCGGCACCGCCCGCCAGCAGAGCCCGGCGGCGCAGGACCGCTCCCGCTACGCCGACGCGGCCCTCACGCCGCCGGTCGATGTGATCGAGGACTCGGGCGGCATCACGCTCTATGCGGACCTGCCGGGCGTTGGCCGCGACAAGCTCAACCTGCAGGTGGAGGCGGAGACGCTGACGATCGAGGCCGAATCCGACCTGACCGTGCCCGAGGGCCTGACCTCCAGCCACACGGAAGTGGGCCTGGCCCGGTTCCGCCGCGTATTCACCCTGAGCAAGGAGCTGGACACCGAACGGGTGTCGGCCGAACTCACGAACGGGGTGCTGAAACTGCGCATTCCCAAGGCACAGCATGCGCAGCCTCGGCGCATCGAGGTTCAGTTGGCGTAACGGATCGTCGGTGGGGCGCGAAAGCGCTCGAACCCGCCAGCGGGCACAGCGCAGGTTTGCTATTATTTATATAGCAATACTCCCTAGTGAATATTGCGCTGAAGCCCTTTTTTGCTTGAAGTCGGCACACGAGAGAAGCGCCACCGCCCAAGCATCGCGGCCGCAAGCATCAACCCGCAGGGGCTGGCGGCGCGGCGACGCTCTGCGCATCCAGCGCCAGGTAGTGGTGCACCACGGGCCGGCCCGGGCCCACGTGATAGCGCAGCGCATCGGCCTGCAGGTCGGCATCGGCCCTGGAAACACGCCCGTGCTGGCGCAGGTGCTCGGCCCACGATTCGACCAGGAACCACTCGATCACGCGGCCCGGCTCGGCCGTGTGCTCGGCCACGCCCCAGGCGTAGGCGCCATCGCGGCGGCGCTCCCGCGCCACGTGCTGCATGGCCTGCAGGAAAGCGGGCAGATCGGGCTGGCGGATCTGGTACTCGATCTGCACCATCACCGGGCCGCGGTCGTGCGCGACGGGTTCTGCCAGCAAAGGCTCGGGCCAGTGGTTGGACGGCTGCAGGTCGGCTTCGCCGGTGGGCAGCTTGACGCGGTGAAAGAGCACGGCCGCCAGCACCAGGCCGCCCGCACCGACCAGCAGCGTGGCCGGCAGGCCGGCCTGCCCCGCGACCAGGCCCCAGCCCAGGCTGCCGGCCGCCATGGCGCCGTTGAACACCATGAGGTAGATCGCCAAGCCCCGCCCGCGCACCCAGTTGGGCAGCACGGCCTGGGCCACGCCATTCAGCGTAGTGAGCGCGATGATCCAGCCCAGGCCCAGCACCAGCATGAGCGCCACCGCAGCTTCGCGGGGCGGTGCCAGGGTGAGCACGCCCATCACGCCGGCCGTGAGCAGCGAGGCCAGCAGCACGAGGCCGTCGGCGTCGAACCGCTTGCGCAGGCGCGGCAGCAGGACCGCGCCCAGGATGGCCCCCGCGCCGACCGCGCCCAGCATCACGCCGTAGAAGCCCGCCGTGCCGCCCAGCATGCGCCGCGCCACCAGCGGCAGCAGCGCCCAGACCGAGCTGGCGAAGAGAAAGAACACCGCCGCGCGCAGCAGCACCACATGCAGTTCGCGGCTGGCGCGGGCGTAGCGCAGGCCGGCGCGAAAGGCGCCGAAAAACTGCTCGTTCAGCCCCGTCGATTCGGCCTTGGGCCGCTTCCACCAGAGCAGCGCCGCGATCACGAAGGCATAGCTCAACACATCCAGCCCATAGGCCGCCGCCGCGCCGAAGCTGGCCAGCAGCAGGCCGCCGGCCGCGGGGCCGATGGCCCGCGCGATGTTGATGCCCAGCGAGTTCAGCGCCACCGCGCTTTTCAGCTCGCTGCGCGGCACCAGCTCGGGCACGATGGACTGCCACGTGGGCCCCATGAGCGCCGCGCCGATGCCGCCCACGAAGGTGAGCGCGATGAGCGATTCCACGGTGAGCGTGTTCGTGCGGGCCATCACCAGCAGCGTGCCGCTCACGCAGGCCAGCAGGATCTGCACGGCGATCAGAAAGCGCCGGCGGTCCAGGATGTCCGACAGCACGCCCGCTGGAATGGCAAGCAGAAAGATCGGCAGCGTGGCCGCCGTCTGCACCAGCGCGACGGCGGCGGGGCTGGACGACAGCTCGGTCACCATCCACGAACTGGCCACGTCGCGCATGAAGCTGCCGATGTTGCCCATCACGGTGGCGGCCCACAGCACCGCGAACAGGGGAAGGCGCAGCGGGGCGAAGCTGCCCGAAGGCGCGGACGCCGGCACGGATGCAGATGCGGATTCAGGTCCGGATGCCGCGCCAGCGGGCGGTGTGGACGAAGAAGACGTTGAATGATGGCCATGCGGCATGGTGGCCTCCCAGGTCGTGCCAGGCGACGAGCAGCATGCCACCCACCAGGCCCCAATGTTCGAAGAATGCGTTGGCGCTGCGCTGCCGCTCGGCGGGCGCCGCCTGCCAGAAACGGTCGGCCAGAAAGGCCGCCAGCACGGTGAAGCCCGCGAGTGCCAGGGCGCCCAGCCAGCGGTACCAGCCCGAGACGATCAGCACCGACGCGCCCAGTTGCAGCGCGATGGTGGCAGCCGCCACGGGTGCGGCGGGCGCCAGGCCGAAGCCGCGCATCTCGGCCACCGCGCCCGCGAAATCGCGCGCCTTGTCGATGCCGCCCTGCAGGTAGGCCGCGCACAGGCACAGCAGCGCGAGCGACTGCACCCAGGGCGCGGTGAAGGCGCGGCGCAGCGCGTCCATGGCATCCGCCAACACGGTCACACCGCCCAGCAGGCGCAGCCCAGGGCGCCCCAGAAGCCTTTCAGGTCGGCGATGGGCAATTGGCTGCTCCATGCCGTGGCGTGCTGGTGGCCGTGCACGTTGCAGTCGTTGGCGCAGGCGCACGCGGCGGCGGCACGGCGCACCACGGCTTGCAGCGGCGCGCCCTCCTGCGTGCCCCAGCCGGCGTAACCGCCGAAGGTACGCACGGGCGACCAGTCGGGCATGGCGGGCGGTGGTGCGGCGTCGTCGAAACGGGCGAATTCGCCCACGCCATAGACCACCTTGCCGCCCACCACCGTGAGCAGCGCCGTGGTGTCGGCGATGTCCGATTCGGGGCAGCCGAAGAAGTCGCGGTCGGGCACGGTCAGGTCGGCCAGCTGGCCCGCCTGGATGCGGCCCTTCTTGCCCTCTTCGTTGCTGAACCAGGTGACGTTCTCGGTCCACAGGCGCAGTGCCGCCTCGCGGTCCAGGCAGTTGCGCTGCGGGGTGATCTGCAGGCCACCCACCGTCTTGCCGGTGATGAGCCACGACAGCGATACCCACGGGTTGTAGCTGGCGACCCGCGTGGCGTCGGTGCCGGCGGACACCTTCACGCCCTTTTCCAGCATGCGCTTGACGGGCGGCGTGGCCTCGGCCGCTCCGGCGCCGTAGCGCTCGACGAAATACTCGCCCTGGTAGGCCATGCGGTGCTGCACGGCGACGCCGCCGCCCAAAGCGGCGATGCGGTCGATGGATTTTTCGGAGATGGTTTCGGCATGGTCGAAGAACCAGTTCAGGCCGGCAAGGGGCGTGTCGTCGCGGTTCACCGTCTCGAACACGTCGAGCGCGCGCTCGATGGTCTCGTCGTACGTGGCGTGCATGCGCCAGGGCCAGCGGTTTTGCGCCAGGATGCGCACCACGCCTTCCAGGTCGTCTTCCATCTCGGGCGCCATGTCGGGGCGCGGCTGGCGGAAGTCTTCGAAATCGGCCGCCGAGAACACCAGCATCTCGCCCGCGCCGTTGTGGCGAAAGTAATCGGTGCCCTGCTTGTACTGCGACGTGGCCGTCCAGTTCAGGAAGTCTTCCTTTTCCTGCTTGGGCTTTTGCGTGAACAGGTTGTAGGCCAGGCGAATGGTGAGCTGGTCGGCATCGGCAAGCTCCTGGATCACCTGGTAGTCGTCGGGGTAGCTTTGAAAGCCCCCGCCTGCGTCGATCGCGCCCGTCACGCCCAGGCGGTTCAGCTCGCGCATGAAGTGGCGCGTGGAGTTGACCTGGTATTCGTGCGGCAGCTTGGGCCCCTTGGCCAGCGTGGCGTAGAGGATGGCCGCATTGGGCTTGGCCAGCAGCAGCCCCGTGGGATTGCCGGCGCTGTCGCGCACGATTTCGCCGCCCGGCGGAGCGGGCGTGTCGCGCCCGTAGCCCACGGCGCGCAGCGCGGCGGCGTTGAGCAGTGCACGGTCGTACAGGTGCAGGATGAAGACGGGCGTGTCCGGTGCCGCGGCGTTCAGCTCGGCAATGGTCGGCAGCCGCTTTTCAGCGAACTGGTGCTCGGTGAAACCGCCCACCACGCGCACCCACTGCGGCGCGGGCGTGATGGCGACCTGGCGCCTGAGCATGCCCATGGCATCTGCCAGGCTCTTCACGCCGTCCCATCGCAGCTCCATGTTGAAGTTGAGCCCGCCCCGGATGATGTGCAGGTGGTTGTCGATCAGCCCCGGCAGCGCGCTGCGGCCGTTCAAATCGATGCGCCGCGTGCCCGGCCCGGCCAGCGCCAGCACCTCGCGGTCGGTGCCCACCTGAATGAAGCGACCGTTGGCAATGGCCACCGCGCTGGCCGTGGGATTGGCGCGGTCCAGCGTGGTGAAGCGGCCGTTGTGCAGGATCAGGTCAGGGGCAGTGGGCGAGGTCATGGACGGATTCATGGGCAGGTTCCTTGGGGGATCGGCAACGCGAAGGGAGCGTTCTTTCAACCCTCGTGGGCGTTGAACATGGCTTTGGCGTAGGTGATGCCCAGACCATAGCCGCCGCCGAACTTCCTGGCGATGCCCGTCGTCATGTCGTACGTTTCCGTGCGCGCCCAGTCGCGTTGCAGCTCCAGCAGGTATTGCAGCGACGTGATGGGGCGGGCACCGGCCTGCACCATGCGCTCCATGGCGCGGTGGTGCGCTTCGGCGGAGATGTCGCCGCTGGCATCGGCGATCACGTACACCTCGAAGCCCTGGTCGAGCGCCGACAGCGCCGGGCCCACGATGCACACGCTGGTCCACAGGCCGGCCAGCACGATGCGCGGCTTGCCGATCTCGTTGATGCGGCGGATCACGGCCTCGTCTTCCCAGGTGTTCATCGATGTGCGGTCCAGCAGCGCCTGGCCGGGAAACGGTGCGGTCACTTCGTCGAACATCGGGCCGCTGAAGCTCTTTTCCGCCACGGTGGTCAGGATCGTCGACACCCCGAAGCCGGCCGCCGCACTGGCCACCAGACCGGCGTTGGAGCGCAGCGTGATCGCATCGATGGAGTGCGTGGCAAACGCCATCTGGGACTGGAAGTCGATCATCACCAGCGTGTGGTCGTGCGGATTGAGCAGCATGGCGCCGGGGGTGGCGGTGGCGACCGGCTTGGCGGTGTTCCTGGCGTTGGCTTGGGTGGTGGTTGCAGCGGTCATGGTGAAGCTCCGGAATGTCGGTGGAATGAAGAAAAAAGGCGGGAGGCCGAAGAAACGAGAAAGGCTGGAAGGGGCGGCGGCAGGGCCGCCCCTCATCACACATCAGTGCGGCATGGCGGGCAGTTCGTTGGGGCGCAGGTCGAACACCAGCACTTCGGCGTCGTCGCCTTTGGCAAAGCGCAGGGCACCACCGGCATTGCGGATGCGGGCGCCGTCGCCTTCGTCCAGCAGTTCGCCGTTCACTTCCACACTGCCGCGGGCCACGTGCACATACACGTTGCGGCCGGGGCCCACATCGAGTTCGGCGGTTTCGTTGCCGTTGAACAGGCCCGCATAGACCCGGGCGTCCTGGTGCACGGCCAGAGAACCATCGGTGCCTTCCGGCGAGATGATCTGGCGCAGCCGGCCGCGCTTTTCAGCCTCGCTGAAATGCACCTGCTGGTAGCGGGGCGCCGCGCCGACCACGCCGGGCACGATCCAGATCTGCAGAAAATGCACCGGCTCCTCGGCAGAGTGGTTGAACTCGCTGTGGCGCACACCGGTGCCGGCGCTCATCATCTGCACATCGCCGGGGCGGATGACCGAGCCGGTCCCCATCGAATCCTTGTGCTCCAGCGCGCCCTCCAGCACGTAGGAAAAGATTTCCATGTCGCGGTGGGGATGCTCGCCGAAGCCCTTGCCCGGAGCCACGCGGTCGTCGTTGATGACCAAGAGGTCCGAGAAACCTTGCTGCTTGACGTCGCGGTAGTGGCCGAACGAGAAGGTGTGGCGCGAATGCAGCCAGCCGTGGTTGGCGTTGCCGCGTTGGTGGGCTTTGCGGATATCGAGCATGGTGCGTTTCCTTTCGGGGTCTTCGATGAAATTCACACTGTGGGCTTCTCGCTGAAATCTCCTTGATTTCATTGGGCTTCAGTGCTGCGGTGAAGAAAGTATCCCGCAGCAGGCAGGGCCTCAGGTTGAAAGGTTTCGCCATTCATCATCGATAATTTCGATGATTCAATCCATCGCCCGCAAGCCATGCTGAAACTCACCCTCGAAGCCATCGAACTGGTGGACGCCATCGCCCGCCACGGCTCCTTCGCCGGCGCCTCGGAGCGGCTGCACAAGGTGCCCTCCACCATTTCGTACGCCATCGGCAAGTTGGAAGAGCAACTGGGCATCGCCCTCTTCACGCGCAACGGCCCGCGCGTGGCGCTCACGCCCGCAGGCCAGGAGATGCTCAAGGAAGGCCGCTGGCTGCTCACCGCCGCGCACCAGCTGGAATCGCGCATGCGGCAGATCGCCACCGGGTTCGAGTCGGAGCTGCGGCTGGTGCACGACTCGCTCATCCCCACCAGCGCCTTCAATCAGGACATCTGCGCCTTCGAAGACCTGCACTGCGGCACGCGCTTGCGCATCGGCTGCGAGGCGCTCACCGGAACGTGGGAGGCACTGCGCGAAGGCCGCGCGGACATCGTCGTGGCTGCAGGCGAAGGGCCGCCGGGCGGCGGCTACAAGGCGGCGGCGGTGGGCAGCCTGGCCTTCGCGTTCTGCGTGACGGCCACTCACCCGCTGGCGCAATTGCAGCGCCCGCTGACCCGCGCCGACCTGCTGGACCACACGGCGGTGGTGGTAGGCGACGGCGCGCGCTCGCTCACCGACCGCACGGTGGGCCTGCAATCGGGCCAGCGCCGCATCACCGTGCCATCGATGCAGGCCAAGATCGCCTGCCAGGCCGCAGGCCTGGGCCACGGCTTTCTGCCGCGCGCGTGCATTAGCGTGGAACTGGAAACGGGCGTGCTGGTGGAGCTGCCGGTAGAGGAATCCCGGCCCGACGAAACCTTCTGGCTCGCGTGGAAGCCCGACCACATGGGGGAGGCGCTCAAATGGTGGCGCCAGCGGCTGGACCGGCCGCTGCTGCCGGGCATCCTGCCGCTGTAGGGCAGAAAGCGCTGTTCGTTACCGGCGTTCGCGAGACCGGTCCTCCCATGGATGTGCTACCCCTTTGATCGCCTCCAGCGGTGCGACGGCCGCGCGGGCCTTGTTTTTCCGAAACAGGGCGGTCTACAGATCAGATGGGCCCCGTCTCCGCACTATCCTGCAGCGTGCTACTCGGCAGGAGCGCCACCGTGCGCCAGAACCCTTGCAGAAAACACTCGCTGACCAGCAAGGGGGTTTGGCGGCGAACGAATGCGGAGCGTCGCGCGAACAGCGATTCGCTATCAGTGTCAAAGCGGCGAGAAAGCAGGCTCAGAGGGTCGCCAGGACTGAGCTCCGCGCATTCGAAAGGCATACGGGTGACAGCGTCAGGGCCAAGTCGATGCTGGTGTAGCAGGTCTCCCAAGGGCCGCTGGCCGTAATCCGCCAGTTCCGCCCAGGGCCCTTGAAGCGCGTGGATCCCCGTCACGCTCCGCGCGGCGATGCAGGGCACGCCATTGATCCGCATCAACACTTCGCGTGTCCAAACGGGGGAGCCGGCTGCCAGACGCAGCGCATGCGCATCAAAATGATCTGCCGGTGCAACTCGCTGGTCCACCACCTCCAGCGAATAGTCGCCCAGTGCTTTGACTTTCAATGTGAGCGACCCCGGCGCGAAAAGCCAGGTCAATTTGTCTTCCGGAAAGGCCTGGAGAGGAAAAGACACCCAGTTTGTCGAGAATTTAGCGCTCAGCATTTTTTCATTCATGGTTGCAAATCCAATTTCATCCGTTCGCGCCGATCAAGGCCATCCATCTCATGCATGGGTCAACAATCCGGCACCCTGGTTTTTCGAATCCCACGGCCGGGCCTGATAATCCGGCGTGGCCCATCGGACAGCCTCTTCTGGAGAGAGAACTTCTTCTATTTTTGCAAAAGCGCGTCCGCCGGTTCTTCGGTCAACAATGTCTATTAATTGGTCCGGAATGCCCTGCCGGTCGGTCATCACGATATTCGAAGTCAGGGGACGGCGTTCATTTTCATAAGCCCGGAAAGCCTCTTCCACGCTGTCTTCAGCAAGCCTGACACTCAGGCTGTAAGCGTCCAACAGCGCCTGCCCAGCGCCATTCGAACCCACGGGAGCCATCGGATGGGCGGCGTCGCCGATCAGCGTGATGCATCCGGACTGCCATCGTTCGACCGGATCACGGTCCATCATGGGCATACTGATGATCGGAGCCACCGATTGGCCGATCAGCTCCGGGATATTGATCCAGTCGAATTTTCGGGAGGCAAAGAAATCAACGAGATATTCTTTGTGTTGAAGGGCGGGCGCCTCCGTTTTTTTGTAAATCTCCGAGTCGATTTCAGCGACCCAGTTGATGAGTTGGTCACCTTGGGCATTGACGTTGTTCTTGACGGGGTAGATGACCAGTTTTCCGTGCGAGGGCACGCCGACCCGTGCCATGGTCGCCCCTGTCAGAAAGCAGGGCGCCACCGTCATGCCACGCCACATCTGAACGCCCACCTCCCGCAGTGGAGGCCCCTCGGGAAAGGCTGATCGATACACCCTTGAATGGATGCCATCGGCGCCGATGAGGGCATCACATTCCACTTGGCAAATCGTTTTCTCTCCCGCCGCCGTCAAAAAATTCGCCCGAAGGCAACGACCCTCCTGGGCTGCAGAGATGAATGAATGGCCGGTGAAAAGGAATTGATCCCCCAACCTTTCCTTCGCCACTTCCAATAATGTCTGCTGCAATACTCCCCGATGTACAGATATCTGAGGGTATGGGTGGCCGCCGTATCGCCCCAAGGGCAACGCATGGATTTGTTGCCCTTGCCGGTTGAAAAATGCCATCTCCTGGGTGAGGATGGCCTGATGCGCGATTCTGTCCAATACCCCGAGTTTATGCAGTATTTCTACCGCATAGGACTGGAGATTGATGCCGACACCAAGGGGCTTTATTTTTGGAGCGGCCTCAAACACCTTTGCATTAATACCCTTCAAATGCAGAGCGAGTGCCAAGGTGAGCCCTGATATTCCACCTCCCACAATGACTATATTTTTCATGGCTACTAATTATTTACCCATCAAGAAGAATCTCTTTCCAAGAATTTAAATGATAGCCCCATCATGCGAAAAATTTCCGCGATGATTTCGATTTTTTTTATGCAAGCCAGTAGAACGCCTTATCTACAGACTGCAAATTCAATACATGATTGAAATCAATTTATTTAATATGCAAAAAACATTCCAACAAAACAAAGCCCCCAGGCGGGCATCCGCCTGGGGGCTTTGCGATGGCCTGCGTAAGCAGGTTCGTGTGAACTCAGCCCAACAGCTTCAGCAGCGCATGCGCCGCCGGCTCGGACGATGCGGGGTTCTGCCCCGTCACCAGCAAGCCATCGGTCAGCACGAAGGGCGCCCAGTCGGGGCCTTTGGCGTATTGGCCGCCGCGCTCCTTGAGCATGTCCTCCACCAGGAAGGGCACGACCTTGGTGAGCTGCACGCCCTCTTCCTCGGTGTTGGTGAAGCCGGTCACCTTGCGGCCCTGCACCAGCGGCAGGCCGCCCACGGTCTTGGTGTGGCGCAGCACGCCTGGGGCGTGGCACACCAGGGCCAGCGGCTTGCGGTCCGCGAAGGTGTTTTCGATCAGCGCGATCGACTGGGCATCTTCCGCCAGGTCCCACAGAGGGCCGTGGCCGCCGGGGTAGAACACGGCGTCGAAGTCGTCCGGGTTCATGCCGGACAGCGGAAGCGTGCTGGCGAGGTGCTTTTGCGCCTCGGTGTCGGTCTTGAAGCGGCGCGTGGCGTCGGTCTGCGCATCGGGCTCGTCGCTCTTGGGGTCCAGAGGGGGCTGGCCGCCCTTGGGCGATGCGAGCGTGATCTCGGCGCCGGCGTCCTTGAACACGTAATAGGGCGCGGCGAATTCTTCGAGCCAGAAGCCGGTCTTCTTGCCGGTATCGCCCAACTGGTCGTGGGAGGTGAGGACCATCAGGATTTTCTTTGCCATGGCTGTGCTTTCGTAAAGGGGTCGAAGACGAATGGAGTGGAAGTGGAAGTAGGTCGAGGCTGGCGTGATCGCCGGCGCGCAGTGAAGGCATTTGGGGTCGCGCCCCGCAAAAGAAAGAGACGCGGCCTTCGAAAAAGGTGAGCGAACGTCTCCGACCACCCGCCCTACATCGCGCCAGGCCGCCTCACAGCGCTGCTTCGAGCACGCGGCGGCTGACCTCGGGCGTCACATCGCGGTGCTCGCCCAGCCGCACCATTCCGTGCGCCTCCAGTTGCGCCACCAGCGTGTCCACGCTTTCCGCGCCCACCCCGTAGGCCGACAGGCGGGTGGGGATACCCATGCGCTCGAAGAAGTCGCGCGTGGCGGCGATGGCGGCATCGATGCGCTCATCCTCGGTGCCCGAACGAATCCCCCAGACGCGCTCGCCGTACTGCAGCAGCTTGGCCCGCTTGGGGCCCCGCTGCGCCTGCAGCAGCGATGGCAGCACCACGGCCAGCGTGCGCGCATGGTCGATGCCGTGCAGCGCGGTGAGTTCGTGGCCGATCATGTGCGTGGCCCAGTCCTGCGGCACGCCGGCGCCGATCAGGCCGTTGAGCGCGAGCGTGGCGGTCCACATCAGGTTCGCGCGGTCGTCATATACCGGCTCGGGCGCGGCCAGAATGCGCGGGCCCACGTCGATCAGCGTTTGCAGAATGCCTTCGGCGAAGCGGTCCTGCACGGCGCCGTCCACGGGGTAGGTGAGGTACTGCTCCACCGTGTGCACGAAGGCATCGACCACGCCATTGGCCAGTTGCTGCGGCGGCAGGGTGTAGGTCTTGGTGGGGTCCAGCACCGAGAACACCGGGTAGGTGTGCGAGCTGCCGAACGCCAGCTTGGCGCCCTTGGCGCGGTGCGTGATCACGCCGCCGTTGTTCATTTCGGAACCCGTGGCGGGCAAGGTCAGCACCGTGCCGAACGGCAGCGCACGGGCGATATTGCTGCCGCGCTTTTCCAGAATGGTCCACGGGTCGCCCGCCTCGAACGGCACGGCCGCGGCGATGAACTTCACCGCGTCGATCACCGAGCCACCACCCACCGCGAGCAGAAAATCGAACCCGCCCTCACGAATCTGCGCCACGGCGTTCATCGACGTCTCGTAGCTCGGATTGGGCTCGATGCCCGCGAACGTGGCGTGCTGGCGCGCACCCAGCGCCGCCCGCACCTCGGCCAGCGTGCCGGTCTTCTCGGCACTGGCACCGCCCACCAGGATCAAGACCTTGGCCTGCGCCGGGGCCAGCCGATCCAGGTCGGCGATGCGGCCTTTTCCGAAAGCGATGTGGGTGGGGTTGTGGAAGTCGAAATTCAGCATGGGAAGTTTTCTCCGGGTGGGGTTGATATAGGGCCGCAGTTCATCGCGCATCGGTGAGAGCCCTGCCGTTGCGGCCAAAGGCGATCCACGGGCAGTCCGTGACAGATCTTCCTACACGGCGATAGAGGAGAGGTAGGGACGAAAGCCAGGTTGTAAAGCCGTAGCCTGCGCTTGGGTTCATCGCCATCTTTGAGGGCGGGAACACGCTCCGATGGATCGCCACACGCTACCTAACTGTCGAGTTGCAATAGGTTATACCCGGCAAGTCGGGAAGCTGGAGGTCTGTAGCCCAAGGCCGAGTGGGGCCTTCTGGCGTTGTAGTAGCTCAGGAACGCAGGCAACCATGTTGTGCGTTCCTTGCTGTTAGCCCATACGCGCCCATAGGCCCACTCGCGCAAACAGGTCTAGTGTCCCGTCCCGTTATTTTCTGGCATTAATCGTGCATGCCATTGAGGTATGTTGGAACCGGAGATACCGCGATGAGAATGGGCAGACCGAAGGTCGAGTTGGCGCTCTCTGACGAGGAGCGA